>CANRNJ010000008.1 GCA_947631955.1 uncultured Lachnospiraceae bacterium | reverse complement strand
GGACAATATCTACTTTTCAAGGTTCATCCGACCGATGGATCTGGTCGGCAGGCTCAAGATTCCGAGAGCCTATATTACATCATGGTTTGTGATACTGTTGCTTTCCCCGTTCTGCTCATCGTCTTTTGACAATCTCTCGTAAAGTGCTGTGATTTTTAAGCTGTCCTTGTTCTTCATTCTATCCTGCTCCTTTCTTTCGGAGTGCTTTCCACACCCCACACTGACAGCATATATCTTCTGATAGGTATTTAAACAGAACCAATCCAACAAAAGTATATAAACTATCTTTAGGCGTAGTTACTGTCAACAATAAGAACATCCGGCTTTTTACCTTTATTTTGTACAGCCGTCTTTATTATTTTACAAGTGATCCTCTTTTCATCTATTAAGTTTCCTAATTCATATCATATAGGTTAAAATGACTGTCATCGCCGCTTATCTAAAGCAGAGTATATCCTGCAGGATCAGGACACAAAATGTTTGCATTTAGAACACAATTTAAACTCATATAACAGATAAGATAAGTCATGGTTTTGCTGCGGCCCGTCTTTCTATAAGACAGCAGATGATTCTAAGAAAAAGAGGGATAAACACATGACCTATCGACATGAGTGGAAACATGAGATCGACCTGTCGGATATGATCGCGCTCCGCCACAGGCTGCAGGCAGTTGCCCAGTCCGACGCACACGCGCTGGACGGCACTTATAAGATCCGAAGCCTGTATTTCGACAATCTCTCGGACAAAGCGCTCCGCGAAAAACTGGATGGCGTAAACCGGCGTGAAAAATTCCGCATCCGATACTATAACAACGATACTTCACTGATACATTTGGAGAAAAAAAGCAAATACGGCGGTCTGGGAACAAAGGAAAGCGCTGTGCTGACCGCCGAAGAAGCTCAGTGGATCGCAGACGGGAAAAGCGCATGGATGGCAGACAGGCCGGAACCGCTGATCAGAGAACTTCATTATAAAATGACAACGCAGCGGCTCCGCCCAAAAACGATCGTGGATTACACAAGGGAACCTTACATATTTGAGGCGGGCAATGTCCGCATTACGATGGATTATGACATACGCACCGGCCTTTTGTGCACCGATTTTCTGAATCCCGGATGTGTTACGATCCCTGCCGGAAACGCGCCGATCATTCTGGAAGTCAAATGGGACGCATATCTGCCTGACATCATCAAAGATGCCGTGCAGCTTAACGGCAGACGGCCGTGCGCCTTTTCCAAATACGCCGCCTGCCGCATATACGGATAAAAATTTTTAAATATAAAAAAGGAGATATGAATCATGACATTCAATGACATCTTTAAATCCAGTTTTTTGGAAAACGTTGCGAGCATAAATATTTTCGATATGCTGCTTGCACTGGTTCTTGCCTTTGCGGTGGGTATGTTCATTTTTCTTATTTATAAGAAAACATACTCCGGCGTTATGTACTCTTCAAGCTTTGGCGTAACATTAGTGGCTCTCGTCATGATCACGACACTGGTGATCCTTGCCGTCACATCCAATGTAGTGCTTTCTCTCGGTATGGTCGGCGCCTTATCCATTGTCCGTTTTCGTACCGCTATCAAGGAGCCTTTGGATATCGCATACCTGTTCTGGTCGATCGCCGCGGGTATCGTTCTGGCCGCGGGACTGATACCGCTGGCCGTGATCGGCAGTATATTGATCGGTGTGTTTTTACTGATTTTTGTCAACAGGAAGTCCCATGTAAACCCGTACATCCTCGTGATCGAATGTACGGACCACGACAGTGAAACGCGGGTTACGGAATATGTAAAAAATCAGGTGAGCCGCTTTGTCATAAAAAGCAAAACGGTAAGAAAAAATTTCATTGAACTGAACGCGGAGATACGGATGAAGGACAGCAATACGAACTTCGTCAATGCGCTTGCCGATATGGAAGGCGTAAACAACGCCGTGTTAGTCAGCTATAACGGCGATTATATGGGGTGATCTCTTATGTCTACGAGTAAATATATGGACCGCATCTGCGCCATTGTCATTACGGCGGCGCTGCTTTTGACCATCCTTTTTATGAACGGGAACAAACTGGGGATTCAAGCGGTAAGCGCGTCCGCAGGATATGTTTCCGGACTGTTCGATACTTCCGTCGTACACAGTATCGACATTGTAATGGATGACTGGGATTCTTTTATTGAAAACTGCACCGATGAAGAGTATGCCGACTGCACGGTCATAATTGACGGCGAAGCCTTCCGGAACGCCGCGATCCGGGCAAAGGGGAATACATCTCTTACCTCCGTCGAATCCTACGGAAATGACCGGTACAGTTTTAAAATAGAGTTTGACCACTATGATGATGCCGGCAGTTACCATGGCCTTGACAAGCTGTGTCTGAATAACATCATTCAGGACAATACTTATATGAAGGATTATCTGACCTATCAGCTGATGCGCGGATTCGGAGCCGACGCGCCGCTGTGCAGCTACAGCTATATCACGGTAAACGGCGAAGACTGGGGCTTATATCTTGCCGTCGAGGGCGTTGAAGAATCCTTTTTAAAGAGAAATTACGGGAACGATTACGGGCAGCTGTACAAACCGGACAGTATGGATATGGGCGGCGGCCGCGGCAACGGCCGTGGTTTTGCCATGAGTGATTTCTCCTTTGACACGGAACGACCTGATTTACCGAGTGATCCGAATATGCCGGATGGCCGGTCTTTTGATCCCGGAAACGATATGCCGGGGAACATGCCGGAGGATATACCGGAAAATACGCCGGAGAACATGCCTGAGAGTGCACCGGAAAACATGCCGGAAAACGCACCAGAGAACAGGACAGAAAACGCGCCGGGAAACATGCGGGGAAGCAGCGATGTGTCCCTGATCTATACGGATGACGATACTGACAGTTATTCCAATATCTTTGACAACGCAAAGACAACCGTTACCGATGCGGACAAAACGCGCCTGATCCAGTCATTGAAACAGTTGAATCTTGCAGAAAATCTGGAAAGTACTGTCGATATCGAGGAAGTGATCCGTTATTTCGTCGTGCATAATTTTGTACTGAACTTCGACAGTTATACCGGAAACATGATACACAATTATTATCTGTACGAAAAAGACGGACAGCTTTCCATGATACCGTGGGATTACAATCTGGCTTTCGGCGGTTTCGGAGCACAGTCCGATGCGTCAGATCTCGTAAACTATCCTATCGATACTCCGGTATCCGGCGGCGCCATCGATTCCAGACCGATGCTTGCATGGATATTTGCCGACGAAGAATATACGGATCTGTACCATCAGTACTTTGAGGAATTTATCGAGCAATACTTTGACAGCGGATATGCGGCCGATATGATAAGTTCTACCGCAGAGATGATCGCTCCTTATGTGCAAAGCGATCCGACTAAATTCTGCAGTTATGAGGAATTTGAAAAGGGAGTATCGGTTTTAAAAGAATTCTGCGAACTGCGCGCAGAGAGCGTCAGCGGACAGCTGAGCGGTACGATCCCTTCCACTTCAGACGGACAGGCGCAGGATCCTTCCGCTTTCGTGGACGCTTCTGATATCGATATTTCCGATATGGGATCCATGAATATGGGCGCTATGAGAGGCGGCGGGTCCCCCGGACAAAAGGACGGCTTCCGCGGCTTACGCGGCCCGGCGGGAACCGATCCTCATTCGTTTGGCCGGTAATAAAAGCGGCCGAACAGCTCCTCGGTCTTTATGGCGTTCACAAACGCCTCGGCATCCGTCCTTTTTACGGCGTCGATCACTTCTCTGCTCTCCTGACGGGAAACTACGGAATAGACCACTTCTCTTTTCCGGCGTTCATAGGAGCCCTCGCCGTTCAGGATCGTGGCGCCGTGACGGCTTACCTGATTGATCACTTCACAGACGGCGTCCGCATGATCGGTGACGATGAAAAGGGTCTGTTTCTGGTATCTTGTATAGAGCATGTGGAGCATCTGCGTAGACGCATACTGATAAATGATGGAGTACAGCGCCTTGTCAAAGCCGAACAGGATACCGGCGATCATAATAATGACGATATTAAATGCTAAAATAAAGTTCCACGAATCCACGCCCTTTTTTTCGGAAAGGAAAATAGAAATAAAATCCGTTCCTCCCGTAGTGGCGTTCATGGACAGACACAGGCTGATAACAAATCCGTTGATGATGCCGCCAAAGATGCTGATCAGCAGGATATCATATGTTACGGCGATCTTGGGAATAACATCCGTCAGCACGCTGGTAAGAACGATCATAATGCAGGAATATATGGTGAATTTCTTTCCGATAAAGCGGAATCCAATATAGACAGGCCCCAGATTTAACAAGAGATTGATCAGGGTAAAGGGAACCGAGATCTGCAGAAAATCCGCAAATACGCTCTGGATCAGAATCGTCAGGCCGGTGACGCCGCCCGGATACAGACCGCCTGTATTGACAAAAGTTTTAATGTTGAGCGCCATCATCACCGACGCCAGACAAATAACGATAAGCCGCTTTCCGTCCTTCTTCAGATCAAAAGTCATTGTATCCCTCCGTCTGCAAAAATATCCTATAACGACTATCAGATGGGAAACCCTGGGTCCCCCATCTGAGTATATTCACAATCCTATATTATCGCATCCTTTATCCGTTCGCCAACGCACAGAGTTCATCCAGCATTTTCGGCAGATCCGTCGCCATATTGTCGTCGGTGAACTGGCATGTTCCGACTTTTTTGTGTCCGCCGCCGCCGTATTTCAGCATCAGGCTTCCGACATTGACATCACACGTTTTGTTCAAAATGCTGTAGCCGACCGCTGCGGAGCATCCCAGACCGCCTTTGCCGTTGACGATCCATGCGGAGATGTTCTGTTCCGGATACATGCTGTAGATCATAAAACGATTTCCCGTATAGATAATGTCTACGCCGCGCAGATCCGTAATGATCACATTTCCCTTGACCTCCGTGTGCGCCCGCACCATCTCTTTAAATTTCTCAGTCTGTTCATTATAGACTTCAATACGTTCCTGAACATCGGGCAGATTTAAAATTTCTTCCGTCGTCATGGTCCGGCACGCATCGATCAGTTTCTCCATCAGCTGATAATTGGAGATCGTAAAGTTCCGGAAACGGCCGAGCCCTGTTCTGGGATCCATCAGGAAACCTACGAGGATCCAGCCCTGCGGATTCTGGATCTCGTCGATCGTCAGATTGCCGGAGTCCACCTTATCAACTGCCTCCATCATATCGTCAAACTGCGGGAACCGTTCCCTGCCGCCGTAATATTCATAAATGATTCTGGCGCAGGAAGGCGTGATACGGCTCTCCCCTTTATATTTGCCCTGCAGCTGCAGTCTTTCATGCTCACTGGAATGATGGTCAAACCACAGACCGCATCCTTCCACATAGGGGACATTTGCCAGACAGTCATCTTCCGTGATCTCTATCAAGCCATCCTGAAGATCCTTGGGATGTGCAAACTTCCAATGGTCGATGATACCCGCTTCTTTTAACAGCGCTCCGCATGCAAGCCCATCAAAATCCGACCTTGTAACTAACCTCATAACAATCCTCCATCCTAAAACTGATTGATTCAAAACCAATAGGCGTCAAAACCGATCATTCATCTTCCCCTATATCCTGCGATGCAGCTACCGCTGAAACAACAGAAGACACTACCGCGATCACCACAGGAATGATCACAACGATCAAACCGCCTGCCAATAATAAGAACATAATCTACCTCCTGTCTGCACAAATCCGCTTTTCTGCTGAAACAATACGAAAAAAAGTGTCGAAAACCAACACTTCCTTTTATACATAGCAGCAAATGAAACGGAGAAGGAGGGATTTGAACCCTCGCGCCGCGTAAGCGACCTACACCCTTAGCAGGGGCGCCTCTTCAGCCTCTTGAGTACTTCTCCATAGTCTGAACTCATTTTCTATCAATATGAAATTCAGCGCCTTACAATAACGCAACTGCTATTATACCTAAGCTGTCTTGGTTTGTCAATGTTTTCACGGTATTTTATACAGCTATTTTCTGTCAATTTTCGCGCATACGGACGCCTGCTCTATTCCGTGCAGTATTCCCGGACCGCCGTTTCATACAGGTCGCGCCCTTCGCAATCGATCACTACGATAACGGGAAGATCCCGAACCTCCAGACGCCGGACTGCCTCCGTGCCAAGATCATCATATGCGACCACTTCCGATCGGATGATAGATTTGGACAGCAGCGCCCCTGCACCGCCGACTGCCGCAAAGTATACGGCGCCGTTTCTGACTATCGCTTCTTTGACCGCTGCCGACCGCCTGCCTTTTCCGATCATACCTGTCAGTCCCAGATCGAGCAGACCGGGGGTATATTTATCCATACGGCTCGCCGTCGTCGGTCCGGCAGATCCGATCGGCCTTCCCTCTCTCGCCGGAGAAGGCCCCATATAATAAATCACATTGTTTTCTAACGGGATCGGAAGACTTCCGCCTTTATCCAGCGCTTCTTGGATCCGCTTATGCGCCGCATCTCTGGCAGTATATATCGTCCCCGTGAGATAAACGTAATCTCCCGCGTGAAGTTCTTTGACCTCGTCCCTTGCAAGAGGCGTCTGAATATGTCTTTCCATCCGGCAGGAAACTCCTTTCTCTCTTATATTTCCCGCGTCACATGACGATTCACATGACAGCAGATATTGACCGCTACGGGAAGCCCTGCGATATGCGTCGGATAAGTATTGATATTAACCGCCAGAGCCGTAGTTGTGCCGCCCAGCCCTCCCGGACCTATGCCGGTCTGATTGATCCGATTCAGCATTTCCTCTTCCAGTTCTTTTACATAGGGAACGGCGGAATGTTGATCCACCGGCCTCGTCAACGCCTTTTTTGCCAGCAGGGCGCACTTTTCAAAAGTTCCGCCTATCCCTACGCCGACAACCATAGGCGGGCACGCATTGGGTCCGGCATCTTTTACCGCCGTAAGGATCGAGTTCTTGACTCCCTCTATCCCATCGGCCGGCTTCAGCATAAACACCCGGCTCATATTTTCGCTCCCAAATCCCTTCGGCGCGACGGTGATCTTAAGACGGTCCCCTGCTGCCATCTCGTAATGAATGACGGCAGGCGTATTATCTCCCGTATTTTCTCGGATCAAAGGATCCGAAACTACGGATTTACGAAGATATCCTTCCGTGTATCCGCGCCTTACGCCTTCATTGACGGCGTCCTCCAATAATCCGCCTTCAATGTGCACGTCCTGTCCGATCTCCATGAAGATCACCGCCATGCCGGTATCCTGACAGATCGGTATCATATCCTCTCCCGCTATTTTCAGATTGTCCTGAAGCTGACCCAGGATCTGTCTGCCTAACGGCGCTTTTTCCTGCGCCAAAGCTGTTTTCATGGCACGATCCATATCGTTCGCAAGAAAGTGGTTGGCTTCGATACACATCTCTTTGATATTCTGTGTGATATCCGCTGCATTTATCGTCCGCATCCGTTCTTATATCCTTTCAGAAATGCCTTATCCTACGATCGAATTTTTGATCTCTTCCAGTTCTTCCTGCGTCACGGCTCCGGGTTTCCACCCGATCTTCTGTCCGTCTGCGGAATACCTTGGGATGATATGCATATGGAAATGAAAAACAGTCTGCCCCGCCAGATCCCCGTTATTCTGCACGAGGTTCAAACCCTGGCAGCCAAGGGCGTCCCGCATCCGCTCCGCCATCTTCTTGGCCAGCTTCATAGCCGCTCCGGCAGTATCTTCCGGCAGTTCATACAAATTTGCATAATGCTCTTTCGGAAGGATCAACGCATGCCCTCTGGTCGCCGGACCCAGATCCAAGATAACGCGGAACGTATCATCCTCATAGATTGTCTTGGAAGGGATCTCCCCGTTTGCGATCTTACAAAAAATACAATTTTCTTCTTTCATATCTTCCTCCATTAAAATGTACGATCAAATTTTATGCTCCGGCCGATCCTGCGCCAAACAAAAGCACCTGATCCAGTGCCCGCAGGACCTTGAAATCACCTTTCATCTTCATATTACCCGCCATAAACGACGACTGAAAAGTATTTTTTCCTTCAATGATATCCTTCAAAACATCTCTTGTCAGCTGCATCTCTACATCCACATGGCTTCCCTCGCCGTAATAGCACTGTAGATTTCCCCCATTTACCGCTATGATAAGAGGCGTTTTCTTTTCTTCTATCACCAGTTTGTAATCCCCCGCCAATCCGGGCTGCGGTTTAAAATGATTCTGAATGTCCTTGATAAACTCGGTTGTGTCTTCTTTCTCGCTGCTGCCCATCATATCCCGAAACATGCTCGCAAGTTCTTGGATATCCGCCTTCTGCCGCTGCACATAAGTATCATCGGATACATATTGGGACAGCTGTTCGGACTCCTGCGGTGTAAAATTAATATTCTTCGTGATGGCGATCTTCTGTTTGACCGCCTGATTGCTCGTCGGCAGGCACGCCGTCTTCTGGTTGATCGCGCGGTACAGATTTTCCGCTTTTTTCTCTATGATGCGGATGTACTCTTCGTTTTCTTCCAAGACAGCGGTATCCGCAATATATCCGCAGATCCCTTCACAGGGCAGACCGCCCAAGATTTCCCATGACGTTGTCAGATTTAACTCGCCGTCACGCTCACCGTATGTGGTTGACATAACAACGGGCAGCATATAGATCCGGCTGATCTTCTCTTTATCGCCATATAGCCAGCAGGAATCCAAAAACTGCTGCATATATCCGCCTATCCCATACCACTCTACCGTAGTCGCAAGGATAACTCCGTCGGCGTCTTTCAAACTCTGCGGCAGCGTAGTAATGCTGTTTTTCAATTCATAGAGCTGAAACTGTTCCACCGTAACGCGCAGTTCTTCCAACACTTCCTTCATCTTGTTGATGACAAAAAGCGTCGGATCGTCCATTAATCCTCTTCCACCATAGTAAATATTAATTTTCATTGAGATTTTTATCCTTTCCCGATCCTGCCCGCGGATGTATGATCCAAAAGACCGCGGCGGCCGCAAATCCCGTAAGAACACCGCCGATATGCGCCGCGTTATTGACGTTTGCCGACGTAAACCCGCAGTAGAGCGAAAATATGATCGCAAAAGCAAGTCTTCCCGCCGTCATATATTCCAACCTGCCGTGGTTTACGACCACCAGCAGAAACAGTGCGCCCTCTATCCCGAAAACCGCGCCGCTGGCTCCCAAACTGAAAATCTCCCCGCCGGACTGCATATAGCCAAAATGCCCGCGGACCAGAAGGTCATATCCCAGAGAAAAGATATTTCCTATTATGCCGGACAGAAAATAGATTACGGCATACGGGATGTGCCCCATCTTCTTTTCCACGATCTCACCAATATAGTACAGGACGATCATATTGCTGAAAAGGTGCTGTATATCGGCATGAAGGAACATTGAAGTGAGCACACGGTAATAAGCTCTATGCTCCAGAATCTCCGACAGGCTGAGCATACCTTTATTATATAACAAATCTCCTGTAAATGTACATATCAGAAATATGACTACGTTGACTGCTGCCAGTCCGACATTCATCCACGGGATCCCGGAAAGGCGCTTCTTATCCCGGCCGGATCCGCCATGGTCCGCATCCCGCGCCGGGGCTGCCGCCCAATCTTTCCCCTGCAGGGACTGCTGTGCCAGAAAATCTTCCAGAACCGTTTTCCAACCGTAGAAATCCGGCGTTTGATCCTCATAAATAACCAAGCGGTCATTGTCCGTATCGATCACCCAGCAAAAGCGGTCGCAGGCGCACAGTTTTCTCCCTGTCTGCATATCCGCGCCAAGAACCAGAGAAAGCATATGGACATGCTCCGCCCCTGACGCATGAAAAAACTCCATGCCTTTCTTTTTCATATGTTCATACTGGTCTTCGGAAATATAGATCCCTTTACGGCAGTCAATGATAAACAGAACCGTGACGGCCTGATTCTCAATGCGGTAGTAAAAGACATATTCCGGAAGATTGGTTGCCGCTTTATTGTAACCGGCTGTATATAGCAGCTGTTCAAGCTGGTCTGATTCCATGACTTACTCCAAATGATCTGTACAACGCATTATATATTTGAGGTTATCATTTTCGATATGTCATGTCAAATAAAATGCTGTTTTACCAATACTTTTACCAATACTTCAAACGCTGTTTTGCCGATGCTTCACCGCAGCCGCTTTGATCTTTTATGCTAACGATAACAGTAATTAAGACTGCCGAAGCGTATCTCGTCGCCCGGTTCTATTTCCACGGTCTCCTGCGGCTGCATACGCAGTCCGTTCTTATAAGTCCCGTTTGTGGAATTCATGTCGGTCAGCAGAATTTTCTCTCCCTGTCTGTCAAATCTGGCATGAATCCTGCTGATCGAGGCATCCGAAAGCACATGATCGACACATCCCGCCATTTTTCCTACCGTACAGGGGAATTTTTTCAGGTCGATATGATTTTTATTTTTTTTATCCATTGCATACAGCTTATATCCGGCCTCCGGCCCGGCATCAAAAAAGATCGTATTGCCATAATCTGCATCCTGCGGCAGACTGCCCTGAAACCGCTCCCGCGCTCTTTCGGCTCCGTTTCCATACGGTTCGGAAAACGGGATGTATTCCGCCATCTCTAACGTCATATCTCTGTCTACCACCCGGTCAAGAGAAGGCAGCTCCTCATTCTCCGCATACGGCAGGAACGACGATGCTCCTGCGTCGGCGTATTCTCTGCCAAACGATCCTTTTCTGCCGTCTGCCAAGATCTTACCGTCTGCTCTCCCCGGCGTTTTCCTTTTTCCCTTAAGACACGCAGATATCTTCGCCAGACACAGAACCAGACAGACGCCCATCACAGCCAGCGCTCCGCAGAGGATGATCTTCTCGCGCTCGGTCAATTCATATACGGTGTAGACCGCAGCAGCGCCCGCCATGCCCAGAACCGACAATATCCCGAACACCGTATAGAAAAGGGCCCCCTGTGCAGAAATCTGTCCGGAAGTCTGTTTCGCTTCCGGTTTCTCCGGCGCATAGTCATAGGGCTCTGACAGATCGGCTTGATCTTTGTATACTTGGCCGTTGTCCGCGCTGCCTTCGTGTACTTGATCTCTGTATACTTTGTTTTCTATACCCTCTATGTTCTCTTTATTTTCTTTATCCTCCTCTTTTCCTTCCAAGATCTGAAGCGCATCTTCCAGACGAAAATATTTTTCTTCCGCCATTTCACAGATCTGATACACGCACTGAACAAGCCTGCGGTCTTCGGTGTCTATATGATCCAATATAAAATCTATCAACGGTTTGTACATGGACGGTTCATCCGGTGCATAGTCCGGATAATAGAGTCCTATACAGCGCTTATCCGTAAGATCATAATAGATATATTCCGGGAGCAGTACCAGCCCCGCTTCGTCCATAAAATATCCCGAAAGCGTTTCGTATATCCGGCAAATGCTGAGCAAGACGTTTTTTACTTCCGTATATGACATCTTTTTACTCCGGTACATATCATCCAGCGTGGTTTTCGAACTGATATCGTAATAGTAATATGCGAAACCGTTGATATAGCGCACGGAGCAGGCCAGAATATCCCTGATCTTTCCGGATGTAAGGATCTTATATTGATAACTTCCCTCTTTCTCCTGACCTTTGCACTGTAGTATCATATAGTTATGTCCGTAATCTTTATAATATTTTGCTTCTACCATAGTTCATTCCCCTGATCTGATCACATTTTCCAATCGCCGGCTTTTTCGTATTATATGCGTCGGGTTGATGATCTGCGCACGCGCCCGCGTGCGGATATGCCATCCCTCCCGGCCGTACAAAGTAAACACTGAACGTATCGGGACCTGAACCTTACATTCGCCGATGACATCGGTAACGTTTCCCTGCCGGTCAACGCTTCCCTGTACCATGCTTGCTGCAAAATATTTCTTCCCGAACTGTTCCTTCATGTGCGCGCTGATGTACGGAACGATCTGATCCTCCTCTTTCTGTATGCTTCCCCGAAAACATACCGCATAGGCGTCTTGAAAAAGCACGCATTTGTCATAGGAATAAAACGACAAATAGATCAGAAAGACAAAAAGAAACAGTGTCCATGTAACGATAAAAGCGGCTTCCACCGTCATATATCCCTCTGCCTTTTTCTTTACATACATACCACAACCCCCGCTCCCAATAACAAAAACGGCGCAAAAGGGATCCTTTGGTCTTTTGATATCCTGTGAAACGCCAACAGCGCCAAACCGGCAAACGACTCTGCCAATAAACCGATCAGCAGGATCAAAAAACACCTCGGCAGGTCGGTATACAGGCCGATCATAAGAAGCATCCATCCGTCGCCGTATCCGATCTTTTCTTCCGTGATCCGCCCAAGCATCCAGAACCCCAGACCCGGCAGCAGCGAAAGTCCCAAGGCCATGAGGGACAGCCCCTCCGGCCCGTTCCACACTTTCAGACAGACGGCCACGACCATTCCCGTCCACACCACCGCCAAAGGGATCTTTTGCTCCACCGCATCGCACATCGCGCATAGTCCCACACAGAAGATCATAAAGAAATCTATCCACATTTTGAACACCTCCCTCTTTCGCCCGCCTGCGACAACGGTATGGTATAGATCGTTCTCTTCAGTCCCGGACAGTCGATCCGTCCGTGATAACGGCTTCCTTCATCTGTAATGTAGACTTGTCCTGCTGCCGTATCCGCGCCGCATATCCCGCAGGCATGGTATTTTCCGCCCGAACCATTCCGTTTATCCTGAACGCTGACCACCGGCACGGATTCTACGGAAGGATTCAGATAGCTGCAATTACGGTCCGTATGATACACGGTCCCCGTTTCGGTCACATACACCATCGGATCCTCCTGCGTCATATCGCTGACATACCGCGACACATCATATCCCGTCCATGCTCTCCCGTAATACCTCTGCGACACGGCAAAACCGCTGAATCCCATGAGTTTTGCAAAAGGCTTTACCCGATAGGAAACTTTAAGATCAATGATATCTCCGTCGCCCATCACCGAAGATCCCGCAAAGGATATCCCGGCCGCACCGCCTGCGACACAGGACTGCTCCAGATAATCTCTTCCCACATATTCCAATACCTGTCCGCGCGCATACAGTTCCGTCATGGCGACGCCTGCCAGACCATCCGGCAAAATGCTGTCTACCGTATGCCCATATACATATCCGGCAAACGCTATTTTGTTTCCGGTCTGATGAAGAGCGGCATTGATCTTGCTCTGCGTTCCGATGATATTGACGGCGAACAGGATATTGATAACGGCAAACAGGAACAGGGGAAGGGCGAACGACGCCTCCAATGTCATAGACCCCCTGCGCCTCGGTCTTTTTCGTATCAGAATCATCACCCGGCGCAAGATGCTGTAAGACGCCCTCTTTATCGATCTGCAGAAAGGTAGAACAAGCTGACTGCCTTGACTGGTATCAAGATATGCCCGGAGAGAATGTGCTGTCGATTTAATAGATTTTGACTGCTCCGATCGCAAAAAGGGCATCTTACATCACCTCCCGCCTTCAATAGAATCCATAACATCTGCTTAGCTCGTAAAAATATCCGAAATCGCTCTGAACGGATACATCCGCCTCATATGTATCAAAACATGCGTCCATCCGGAATCCTGCATTACCGGCGGTCCTGCGGATATCCATTTCCATGATGTCCATAGCCCGGAACGTTCTCGCATCCTGATCCTGAAGAAACAGCATGATCCTCAGATACTCCTCATAATTCAGCCCCCGCCCTCCGCCGTCTTCGGTAAGAGCGCCACGGACATTCCGGATACTGTCGATCCCGGTCTTCCAGTCCGCCGAGGTCTTGTAGATCGGCACCCTTCCTCCCGCCAAGAGCGATTTTACATCCTGAAGGCTTTCCACATACGCCCATGCAAACAAGATGGTATATTTCACCGGTTCCGCAAGCTCCGGGCATAGACATACTGCCGTCAACGCAAGCGCCATAGCCTCAGCCTCTGCGGTCTTGACGCTGTCCGTCAGAATATACAGCATATTTGACGCCTCCCGCCAGCGCAGTAACCGCTTGGCCGTATATTCCAGATTTTTCCAATCGGTATCCTGTCCGCCCAAAATATACTCGATTTGATATTTTAAAAGCGATCCTTCTTTTTCTTTTCCGTAATAACCGCATTTATCAAACAGATACGCCTGAAATACCAGTTCATCCGGCTGGGCCGATACCTCTGCCGCCTCCCGGCACATGCCGGTCCCTTCCATCCGGGAGCGGTGGGATAAATAATCCCCCAGAGATACTTTCACCGCTGATACCCGCGACGGGTCGTCCAGTACAAGACTCAACACCCCGCTGCTTCGCGTCGCATTGGCAAGATCCGCCGGGTTGTTCAACGGCACCTCCTCAAACACCCCTTCCTCAACTTCCTGTACGGGCAGCCCGATCTCCTGTATCTGCGCTTCATAACTCTGCCTCTCTCCTTGAACGTTCTTTGTTTCCAACCCGTAACTTTCCAATTCCGAAGCATCCAGCCCGACCTTATTCAAAACCGCTCCCAAAGGATAGTCGGCCATATAATCGGCGACCTGGCGCTTCAGTACGGCGCCCCTGTCGTCGGAGGCGATCGAATACCGGCCGATATGGACGCTTCCCACATCCATCGCCAGAAAATCTTTGACGTTCCCGTATAAAAATCCTTCTGTTTCCGGCCGCAGATTCTTTTGCATATAACTCTTAAGATGCGCCTCTGTGTTACCGATGTCGGCATACCGGCCTCCGTACGACATATCGACGAACAACAGATCATATTGTTTTAACAGTTCTCTGTGGTACTCCGCCAGCACGGAATTCATGCCTATATCGGCAGCACATTCAAATTTCATTCGTATGGCGCTGATCCGTGCTCCTTCTATCAAAGTAAATACAAGGGACAGGATCACGGTAAGCGATAATGCCAGAAATACGGTTATGTACCCTTTCCTCATGACATTATCGTTTTGCTGTCCTTGGTTATCTTCTCAAAGACAGATTCCACCAGACCGCGGAGCTGCGTCTTAAATATGATCACCAGACCGATCAAAACCACGATGATCAATATAATTTCCACAGTGCCCATTCCTTCCTCTTCTTTCCAGAATGTACTTAATCCTTTTAAATCCGATTTCTTTCTCTTCATATTCTCTTACCCTCCAAATAAATTGTTTGTACTCATTCTCATTTTTCTATGTCTTTTTACGCCCGGCGTCCATCCGCACGATCACACGGTAAACGAAAAATATGCGGGTATCATAATGATTACCATGACGATGCACAACATCATCATCATGGGAAGAAGCAGTTTGGTGCCTGCCTCTTCGCCCAGTTTTTTCGCAAGACTTTTTCTTTCCGCAAAGGCGTTTTCCGCCTCCTGACGCAGCATGTACAGCAGATCGCTGCTCCCTTTCCTGAGATTCTGCGACAGAAGCGTACTTAACTTCATATATGCGGACACTTGGCACCGCTTGCCGAAATGGTCGTAGGCCTCATTTTCAGACCGGCCGCTCTGCAGTTCGTTGCACGTTATCAATATTTCCTCATACGCATAACGTTTCCTTTCTTCCTGCTGTTTCTTGTAATCTTCACCCATTTTGAAAAATGAATTTCGGATCGTCATTCCGGCGCTCATATAGAGCACAAGCTTGTTGACGATTTCCGGATAATCCAGTAAAAGTTCCCTTTTACGCTGTTCGATCCGCCGGTCCAGTTCTCTTCCGGAACTCCAATATATACACCCGGCCGCCAGCAATACCAGCAAAAAAAGATATTTGCTGCTGTCTTGTATGATCTGCCGCCACACGATAGGCTGCGAATCCACGCTGTCCGGCAGCTTCATGATCTCTGTGCTCCCGGTATTCTCCTGCTGTTGATCCAGAGATGCCTCGATACGGCTTCGCAGCTCTTCTTTCCGGGTATAGACGACCGGACGAACCTGCACATATATCTGGTGTTCCCATGACCACGAATCATATTGAAACCGGGCCGTCAGCGTCACGATCACGCTTTCTTCAAGGTCTTCATTGTTTACCCTGCCGTCTGTATCAACGATGGCATAACTGCTGCTTTCCCATGTCACTTCAAAAGGGAAGCCGTCTATATGGGTTATCAGATCCAGATCGTGCCTCACGTCTTCAAGGCTGTCATTCGTCCCTCGAATAATTTCCGGCAGACTGTCCGCTGCTTTCTGGTACAGTTCTTCGGCTTGGCTTTCGGTATACTTCCGCTCTTCCACAACATATTGGAACAGTTCTTCCTCTCCGTTTACTTCGGCAGCCAGTTCAACCGGGATACTTCCTCCTCCGTATGTATTTCTCTGTATGTATCCCCCTTCCTTCAGGACCGGACTGCCATGAGCGCTCCACCACACGGCGCTGCATATCAAGACCCCCGCAAATACCACAGCAAGCATCGTGCCATATTGCGATACAGAAAATTCGTCGGCCTGCCGGGATGCGGAAACTCCCGGCTGCAGCGTCCTCAGCTTGTCTTCCAGCTGCCGGCGCAGCACATCTTTTGACGGACTTCTTCCTCTGCCCTGCGTCTTGCGAAGCAGCCTCCTTTTTTGCCTCAGGATATATGCCGCCATTTTATGGAAGGGATTCTTCCCCTCTTCTCTGCGGGATAAAAGATAGAGCATCATATAGGCGCACAATATCGATATGTAAATGCAGATCATCCTCCGGCATCCTCCTACACTTCAATATTTACGATCCGGCGTGACAACAGATATGCGGCGCCGTAAAATATCAGACATACCGTCATGACCGCTGCACCGATCAGATTATGGTACAATACGTCAAAAAACCCTTTGGACGTACTTCCTATGTACAAAATAATCAAAAAGGGAACCATATTCATGATCTTCTGCTCCATCTTTTTGGCGCTTATCATAAGCTGTATCTCCTTGTCAGTTTCTATTTTCTGGTCGATCACCGCAGCCGTTTTGGCAAGAACGTCCGTCATGCTGCCGCCGCTTCTCTTCGCAATCAGGAAAACATCGGCAAACTGAACGATATCCGGCAGACTGCTCCGCACGCCAAGATCGATCAACAATTTTTCAAGAACGATATGATTGTTCAATCCCGCGATGATATGCCTCAGTTCCCCGCATATGACCCCGTTGTCCCCATAGAGCATCACCATGTCCCTGTAAGATTCCCGAAACGCATTTTCCACGGAATATCCCGCCTTCTGGTTAGCCGACACTGTGAGGATCAGATCCTTAAACTGCATACTCAGTTCCTGTCTTTTCTTTTTGGCAAGCTCCTTTTGCTTTTCTTTCAGAAAAAGGAACAGAAGCGGAGTCAAAAGAAATCCCGCAGCCCATGAGCGGTAGAAAAAATAGGCGGCCGCAGCCACGATGGCGGTCCCTTCCGCGGTATACAAGACCCTCTCTCCCGCGCTGAAGCAATACTTATTGTAATCCGGCAAACTGTAATTTTTGGACATAAGTCAATTCTCCTTTTTTTCGTAAAGTTCCAATCACTCTGCCGCTTTCATCCTTCCCCGATTCTTCAAACACATACAGCGGATTCAGCCGGATATCTTCTCCCTGAAAACCCTGTACTTCCATGATCTCCATCACTTTGCGGGTCCCGTCGCCGAACCTTCCCAGATGGATGATAATATCGACGCCGGACACGATCTGCTGCCGGATGGCCATAAGCGGTATATCTATTCCCATCAGGATCATATTTTCCAGACGGCTTAACATATCTCTGGAACTGTTGGCATGTCCCGTGGACATGGAACCGTCATGTCCGGTATTCAGGCATTGCATCATGTCAAATGCCTCCTGTCCTCTGACTTCTCCCACAATAATGCGGTCCGGCCGCATACGCAGCGAAGTCCGAATCAGATCCCGGATCGTTATTTCCACGCAGCCCTCCACGTTCGCGTTGCGCGTTTCCATACGGACCAGATTGGGAATCCCGATTATCTGCAATTCCGCGCTGTCCTCTATCGTAATGATCCGCTCTTCTTTGGGAATGTATCCGGACAGGGCATTTAAAAAAGTCGTCTTGCCCGATCCGGTACCGCCGCTGATCATGATATTGTATTTGGCACGCACCAGTTTTTTCAGCCAGTCACACACTTCTTTGGTAACGGAACCAAAAGAGATCATATCGTCCATTGTGATCGGCTTATCCGGAAACCGCCGTATGGTCACGATCGGTCCGTTCAATGCCACGGGATCAAGCACTACGTTGACGCGGGCGCCGTTTTGCAGTCTGGCGTCTACGATCGGTGAGGCTTCGTTTACGACCCGGTTGCAATCCGCTACGATCTGCTGGATCACATTCTGGAGTTTTTCCCGGCTTTCAAACTTCAGATCACTCTGATACAAATGCCCGCCCTTCTCTATAAAAATGCAATCCGGCCCGTTGATCATGATCTCCGTTATATGCGGATCGTCCACCAGTTCCTGAAGAACGTCCAGTCTTCGGATGGCATGGAACAGTTCCCGGCGAAAAAGATCCCGTTCCGACAATGTCATGGGAATTTCTTTGCTTTCCCTGACCAAAAGTTCATCGATCAATTCCATGATCTCTTCGTCGGAATGTTCCACGGCATAGTCGATGCTTTCCGATAATCTTTGCTTTAACTCTCTTTTTCTCTGTTCCTTATCCGCCATATAGATCCTCTTTTATGATCGCCTTGACGTAACCGGCCATTTCGCCATGCGTCATCATTTCCAGATCCGCCGGTATCTCCTTGAAGACCGGGAATCTGCATTTTACGGTCTTGCCTGCGATCTCTTCCAGTTCGTTAAATCTAAGGATCTGCTCATACTGATTCAGCTTCGCCGCCGCAAAACGATCTTCCTTTGTGATCGTATAGATCCGATAGCAGCTTCCAAGCAGATCAAAAAGTCCTTCCATACCGTCGTCAAGATCGAGGATAATGTACTCGTATTGTCCTATTCCGGCCACATATCTGCACAGTTCAAGCCATTGATCCCCGTCTGCCTCCCGCACCTGCGCGCCGGACTGCAGCGGCGGGATGTAATCGAGTCCGTTGATATTCTGTATGATTGCGGATAACCGCAGCGGCAGCTTTTCTCTTGCGCTCCGGTAATAGTACATCAGATCCGCCATATCCATGGCGAAAGTCCTCTTAAGCATCTGTCCGAAACCGGAATAATTTTCAAAGTTGATGTACAAAGTCTTGCTCTCCCTTGCCATAAGCTGCCCCAGAGTAAGCGCAAATGTCGTCTGCAGGCATCTTTTGACCGGCGAATATATCCCGATCAATCTTGCCTCCATGCCGCCTGCGGTTTCCTCCAAAGTCCAATCCGTCAGATCGGCGATCGTTTCGGTCAACGCTTCCAGAATCTTGTCAGGGCTCTGAAATTTATCGATACAGGGCATGTCGTTTCCCGGAAACACACCGCTTTCCGACAGCACGATGATCTGCGCCGTCTGCTGCCGGACGGCCTCTTCCTCAAATCGTTTCAGAACGCTCTCGGCAATCAACAGGATCTCGACCTTCGTTTTCGCAATAAACTCCCGTAATCGATCCGCTTCCGTAAAAAGATGCACCGCGTATGGAATCCGGACTTTCTCGATCAGGTATTCCGTCAGTTTGTAGGCATAGCTTTCCTCCGTATCGCAGACCGCCAATATTTTTTGTTTCAAATCATCCCTCCTATCCGCAGCGCCACACTGAACAGCGCCGGAACCGTAAAATGTATCTTGTTCCTGCAATACTGTTCGTAATCCTGTTTCACATGTTCGCCATAGATCTTCCAGTGCCGCGTGCGCGCTATCTCCAGAATATAGGACAGGAAATAATACACCCTCTCCCTGCCGTTGTGTTCCAGCACAAGCTTTACCAGAGAGCATACCGCCCCGATCACAAAGGTTGAGGCCATCACTTTCATCAGTCCGCTTATTCCAAGAAAACACCCGATCATCATAAAGACTTTTACATCGCCTGCGCCCAGTGCGCCAATCTTAAAAAGAGGATATAAAAGCAGAAACGCAAGGAACAAGGAAACGACCGGACGCCCCGGATCCGCTCCCTGCCACAGACTGCCAGCCAGTCCGATGAAGATCCCCAACAGGATAAATCCATTGGGAATACGGTCTGTCTTAAGATCCGCCAATGTCGCAAGAAGAAGCAGCAGCAGTAAGATCTGATCGTAACTCAGTCCAATAAGACCACCTCCTTATCTAAAAAATACGACTCAATGAAACAAATGGGAGAATCTTCCCGATGCCATGAAGGCAATAGAGTGAAACTTCGGACGACGGTCCTTGTTTCACATAGAATTTCTTGAGTTGTGAATTGAATTATAGACACATTATTTCGTCTTGTCCAGACATAATTTGAAAAAAAATATTTTTTGGTACTTTTCTACAACATTTTAAAAAAGTGAATCCCGTAAAGAACGGCAATGCCCGGAAAACCAAGGATTCCGGATGTCAAAATCGTAAACGGATTGATGCCCACCGCAACGGAGATCCGGCCTGCCGCCAACAGATAATTCATAAAATAGATTCCGATCGTTCCCATGACTGCACGCAGAATAAAGTTGACCACCCATTCGACTTTCCTTCCCAACGCGCCAATCAGCAGAACGATCAGACACACTCCTGCGATCGCCAGCATACCGCTCATGTTTTCCACGATAATATCCTCCGCAATATTTTCCAAAGCCTTGTCTGCTATAGGATATGTTCTCCGGTTTTTAAATATTCCATGAATATTTATCCAATTTTTACCTATAATTTAATAAGATATATTTTATGTCGATGGCATATGACCGCTTTCAGACAAGCATTTGCATGTCCTTTGCAGGCAGAAAGGTATGGTAACTATATGAAAGTATTTTTTCATCAGAGTCCCAATAATTCCGAAGACACAGATGTGATCGTGGATTTTCAAAGGATGTCTTTGCATGAAGAATTGGCGCAGACAAGATACGCTCTGGAGATCGCCTACTCCAATTTCGACAATGTGACCGACCCCGATCTGATCGACTGCTATATCTATGAAGTAAATGCTTTGTTGAAACGCTATAAGTATTTAACAGAACAGGCAGCAGATAAAGATCTGCTGCCCCAAGAAGACATGATTCTGTGATCTATACGCAGAAACCTCTGTTTATATCAGAACCCGCCACATTCTCCGTCAGATGATTCCTGCCGTAGGTAAGCCCTGCATAAACCGTCTGCGTATTTGCCATAACGGGACCGGAAGTGTCCTGATCTTCGATCTGCCGGTATGCGCCATGGAGCTGATCGATGATCATCCGGACATGCTCCAGATTTTCCGCATCGTAATGGGTAGACGCCTTGACAAGTTCTCTGTTTACATAGAGATAAAGCTGCAGCAGATTATGAGCCAGTTCATAATCGAAATTCAGGGACGCCGTCAGTTCATTCATACAGCCGCGTATCTTGCGGATCGCACCCTTATATTCCATCCGTTCGTCACGCGCCAGCGCGTCTTTTGCCTCATCGATATAAAGCAGAACCATCTCATACAGAATCGTGATCAGCTGGGTCTTATTTGCCTGTGAGATGCGCAGAGTATATTCCTGTTTCAAATCCGTGGTCATATTTTATCTCCTTTTCGCCTATTGCAGCAGCTGAAGCACTTGGGAAGGTCTTTCGTTCGCCTGTGCAAGCATTGACGTCGCTGCCTGTGAAATGACCTGCTGTGTTGTATACGCCGTCATTTCCTGCGCCATATCCACATCCATGATCCGCGAATAAGCGGAAGTCATGTTCTCGTTCGTGACATCCAGATTGCTTACGGTATGCTCCAGCCGATTCTGGTACGCTCCCAGACGGCTCCGCACATCCGACACATACTGAATGGCGCCCTTGATCTCATCGATTGCCCTGCTGCTGCTATCCTGCGTATCCACTTCCGTCCTCTCGATACCCAATCGGTTAAGAGAGATCGTAGGGATCCGGATCGCCAGCTGCTGCCCTTCATTCGCACCGGTCTGAATATCCATGGAACCGATCCCGGTAATGTCAAGCGTCAACGGATTTCCCGCCGCTGCCACTTCGACTTCCGTCTGACCTTCCTCATGGCTGACGGCAAGCGTTATCTCAAAATCCTGCTCTCCGGTGATGGTCACTTTGTCCTGCCCTGCCGAGGTGATCTCCACGCCTTCCGGGAACCCGTCGCCCGCCATAAAACTATTCTTCGTCTGCTCCAGATCGATCGTTCCGTCGTCGTTATAATACACTGTCAAAGCGTCTATCTGATAATTTTTTGCCAGCACCTCGTCGCTGTAATAATCCACTTTGGCGATCTGGCTGCTCGTATATCCTCTCAGATCAAACGTCCCGTCCAGAAGAGGCTGTCCGTTAAATTCGGTATCCGTGGAGATTCTGGTCACTTCCTCTTTCAGCTGTTTCAGCTCTGCATTGAGCATTTCGCGGTCCGACGTAGTGAGCACCCCATGAGCGCCTTTGACTGCCAGCTCGTTCATTCTCTGGAGCATGTCATGCACTTCCGTCAGCGCACCGTCCGCCGTTTCAATAATGGAGATACCCCGATTGGAATTCTGCGTCGCCACAGACACACCCGCTATCTGCGCATCCATCCTGCGGCCGACCGCATAACCGGACGGATTGTCTTTTGCCGATACGATCTTAAGACCGGACGATAATCTTTTCAATGACTGTGAAACCTTGTTATCCGACATGTTCAATGCATTATTCGCGCGCATTGCCGCCGCATTATAACTGATCTTCATATATTTTCCTCCTTTATGCTGCTACCGAAGCAATAAATGCTTTAGCGATCCTGTACAGATCCGCCGTTTCGATCTGAGCATCCGTTTTCTGTTCTTCCAACGCATAGTCTTCCACGTTGCTTTCCTTACTGTATACAATGCCGATACTGCCGACTTTGAGAGGCTGTCCGGCTGTTTCTGCCCCGCCTGCCACAGCTTGGCGCAGATCCTGTTCCTTTGCCTGAAGCCAGTCGGTCCCTTCTTCGGTATCGCATGCGATATATCCGGATACCGTGTGGTTTCTCACAAGAAACTGTGCGGTGATCTCTCCGTGGGCGGAATTGTTCAGGCTTGCGGTAACTTTTCCTCCCTCGTCTTTATCGTGCACGACTCTCAGATTGACCGCTGTCCACTCGCCGTCCACTTCCAACGGGATCCGGTAGTTCTCTTCCTGAGCGAACCGCCCTGCCAAAGCCAGCTGCCTGTGACAGCTCTGCAGGGTCCGCAGATCGAGGTAGGATATGTTCCTGTCCTGCTCTTCCTCCAGCATCTGCCCGAAGACCGTCTGCATATCTTCATACGCTTCGACCGCACTGTCCCGGTCTGTCAGACTTTCAATCAGATGGTCTGACGCATCCTTTACTTTATGCTTACCGGCGGACCCGTCGATCTCGTTGAGTTTCCGGAATAACCTGCCCGGATCCTTTCTAAGACGCATTGCCGCCATGACGTTATCCGCCGTTACGGGCTGCTTATATGCCATCAGTTCCCTGAGTATCGTATCTTCCGCCTGTTTCAGATCCGTATACTGCCGCATCTGCTCCCGCAGATAATCCGCTTCCGCCTGTTCATCCGGAACCGTGCGGTACATCAGGTCGGCTATGTCCTCTATCGTCATGTCCGGGTTCCATTCCGTCCCGCCGAACATCTCTGGCTCCATGCCGTCGGCGATCTCGCCTGCCAGACGGCTGTAATACTCCGGCATATTCCGCGTGCCGCTGTGGCGCTGCTGCCCGCCCGAACCTTTCAGGCCGCCCGTGTCTATCATCGGGAACCCGCTCAATATCTGCTCTGTAATGGTCTTATTCAGGAAGACGCTGTCTGCGCCCGCAAAATCATCATCTACCGTGTAATCCATCCCCTGCTTTTTCGTGCTCCTCATGGCAGTCAGCAGATTGCTGAAAGTAAGCGGAGCGCCTTCTCTTAACAGGCTTCCGATCGCCGCATCATCCGTCTTTTCAAGCTGTCGGAACATGCGGTAGATACCGATATACGCTTCTCTTTCCTGCGCGCTGATGCCGTGGTTCTTTTCCAGTTTATACAGATATCTGCTGAATTTTTCTTCCTTAGCCGTGCTCTGCGCGCCGCTGTCGTCCAAATACTTATTCAACTCTTCTATGGACATGCGGAGAGGATTTTTCCCCTCTCTGATGGCCTTAAGGGCAGCGGCCGGAGTCATTCTGCGCACCGCCTGCCGTAATTCCATATCGTATTTCTTGACCGCATCTATGTTATCATCGGTGATATCCATGCTGTTATATCCCAGTATCCGGACAGCCCTGCGGTTTTCTTCGTTTGTGTCCATCCCCATATCGGTGAGAATATCATCCACATTGCGAAACGCCTTGCGGATGGAATCGCCCATATCCGCTCTGGGCGCCGTCATAAGCGTTTCATAGGATTCCCGCGCGGTTTCATAAGCGGTTCTAAGGGCGGCGCCGTCTGCATGAACATTATCCAGTGTAAACGCTTTTTCTTCCGAAACAAATCCGGCAAGGACCGCCGCAGGCAGGAATGGGATCTCCGCTGTCTTCTGCTGCGTTTCCGCAAATAACGCTGCCTTTCCGGCAGCTGCATCGGATCCGCCGAACAGCGTCTTGTTCTGTTCTTCCTCCGCCCGCTTTAATGCCTCTACGAGATCTTCCAATTCGGACGTGTCAATGGAGTACCCGCTTTCCAAAAGCTTTCGGTTCGCCTCAATGGTCATGATCAGCCTGACTTCTTCAAGCCTGCGTCTGGCGCTGATCTGTTCCGGCGTCCCCTCCAGAGATCCGTTCCTGTCTATCTGTTCCTGCGCTTTCTTTAGATTACGCAGGTTTAACGCTTTCCCTTCCGCTGCCGTTTGATCCACCGCTTCATCGCTTATGCCTGCGTATGCTTCTATATAATCAACGGCTTTCTCCAGATTGCTTCGCCCGTCCGCGAGATCCGCGCTGCCGGCATCCCTGCCATCCGAAATCGCCGCCGCCACAGCGGACAAGATCTGCTCCATGCTCTGCGGCAGTTCGACCTGCCGTATCTCATGCAGTCTGCTGATCGTTTCTTCCGTCAACGGGATCCCCTCTTCTATAAGCCATTTTGCTTCTTCAAGGTTTTCCTCCGTCGTTTCCAGACCCGCCTTTTCAAGCACTTTTTCTATCTGCGGCTTCAACTGTTCCCAGTGATATTCTTCCGCCTTTTTTGCGTAATAACCGCCCGGCTGCGCCGCGTAATATCCATGGCTCTGTCTGCTGTCGGCCGTGGAACTGTATCCCGCCAGATACATGCCGTCTATGGTTGGTTCCACATCGTTTTCCACCATATATTTTACGGCGCCGTCCTCCGGCATCTTCAGCGTCTGCGCTTTATCGAATGCCTGCACGGCGGCCGTCACATTATCCTCTGTGACCGGGACATCATGGACCTGGAACTGTTTATACAGTTCTCTGGCAAAAGCTTCGCTTCCGGTGATCTGTCTGAGCGTTTCCGCATCCAGATCATCCGTGTATCCGACCACCTGCGTGCCGCCCTTCAGCAGCTCCGCCTTGATCTTATCGACAATGGTGACAACCTCTTCAACATCCATGTCGCCGGGATGATAGCCTTCCTTTTGGAGGCGGCTGAAATCTTCCTCTGACATAGTATTAGACATAACTGTCATATAGTTTCTCTGCACGGCTACATCAATAAGCCCTGCATCCTGCATAACCTCTTCTGCGGTCTTTCCGTGACCTGAGTAAGCGTTGTTATCCATAACTTTGCCAGAAATGTCTAATGCATAGCTGCCCGTCCGTTCCGATGCCGGTAAACGGGTATTTCTATATGCAGTTGCCGCCCTGTCTACATTCTGATTTGTGGTGTTATGATCAAAAGTAATCTTCATACCCATCTCCGATGCAGCAAAAAAATAAAGATAAAAGGGCGAATGTTTTTTACATTCACCCTTTATTTCGGCAAAGTTATGTTCTTTCTTAACCTTTTGTACGCATATTGGCTAGAAAATAAAGACGGCGGCCGTAAACGGCGGAAGATCAAACGCGATATGATAATCCCTGTAATCGCATACGCCTTTTACGGCATTGATCTCCGCGGGGATCTCATGCCCGTTTCCGCCGAAGCGCTTATCGTCGCTGTTCAAAAGCAGCTTGTATTTCTTTTTCTTAGGAACGCCGACCATATAATTCTCCCACATCATGGGCGTCATATTGATCACGAACAGAATGTTGTTTTTGCCCGTTTCGTCTTTTCTGTAAAAGCTGTATACGCTGTGGTCGCTGTCGTCCGCATCGATCCATTCAAATCCGCCCCAGTCGTTGTCGATGGAATACATTGCCGGATATTTATTATAGATGTTTAACAATTCTTTGACATACTCATGTACGCCTTTGTTATATTCTTCTCCCAGCAGATACCAGTCCAGTTCCCGCGCTTCGCTCCACTCTCTTTCCTGTCCGAAATCCTGTCCCATAAAGAGAAGCTTCTTACCGGAATGTCCGAACATATAAGCATAACCCAGACGAAGGTTTGCGTATTTATCGACCGGATACCCCGGCATCTTGTTGAGCATCGAACACTTCAGATGAACCACTTCGTCATGCGATAAAGGCAGGATATAGTTTTCACTGTTGTTATAAGACATTGCAAAGGTCATGCCGTAATGGTCGTTTTTGCGGAAATACGGATCCAATTTCATATAATTGCAGAAATCATGCATCCATCCCATATTCCATTTGAAGCTGAATCCGAGGCCGCCGTCCTCTATCCGGCCTGTTACCTTCGGCCATGCGGTGGATTCCTCGGCGATCGTCAAAAAGCCCGGATAAGTGCCGAGCACAACGGAATTCAGATGTCTAAAAAATTCGATCGCTTCCAGATTCTCATTGCCGCCGTATTTATTGGCCACCCACTGGCCGTCCTGCTTGCCGTAATCCAGATATAACATGGACGCCACCGCATCCACGCGGATACCGTCTATGTGATATTCCTTGATCCAGAACAGCGCATTGGCGATCAGGAAATTCTTGACTTCGTTTTTTCCGTAATTAAAAATCTTGGTCCCCCAGTCCGGATGCTCGCCGATCCTCGGATCGGGATGTTCAAAGATGCACTGGCCGTCGAATCTTCCCAGTCCGTGTGCGTCCGTCGCGAAATGCGCCGGTACCCAGTCCAGAATAATGCCGATCTTATTGCGGTGAAGCGTATTGACCAGATACATAAAGTCGTCCGGCGTACCGTGTCTGGAAGTAGGCGCATAATAACCGGTCACCTGATATCCCCATGAACCGTCAAAAGGATATTCCGCAATACCCATGAGCTCAATATGCGTATATTTCATCTCTTTCAGATATCCAACGATCCTGTCGGCAAATTCCCGATAATTATAGAAGCCGTCCGGCGTGCCGTCGGGATGTTTCATCCACGAACCGATATGGCACTCGTATATTGCCACGGGCTCTTTATTATAGTCCTTGCCGTCACGGCTCGCCATCCATGCGCCGTCCGTCCATTTGAATCTGCTGATGTCATAGGTTCTGGATGCATTGCCGGGACGCATCTCGGCGTAATTTGCGAACGGATCCGCTTTGTACAGCTTCTCGCCCTGCGGCGTACGGATCAGGAACTTATACAGTTCGTTGATCCCCACACCCGGAATAAACAATGTATAGATGCCGGATGGCCCGATCTTGTTCATTACATGTATGTCTTCATTCCAGCCGTTGAACGTACCGATCACATTTACGCTTGCCGCGTTAGGCGCCCATACGGCAAAAAACATGCCTTTCTGCCCATTCTCCACAGATGGATGCGCACCAAGTTTTTTATAGATGTCATAGTGCGTTCCCTGACCGAACAAATACTGATCCGCTTCCGAGATAAAGACCTGTCCTGCTTCCGCTGTCTGCTCTGTTTTTTCTTTTTTGACTGCCATAGCTTCCCCCATCATTTCTTTTTTTGATTTAATAATGCATGAAATCCTTCTCGCGAAGTATTATCATATCCTCCTCATCATAACGTTTTGCCAGCAGTATGTCCATAAAATGCTTCGGCGTCTTCTTATTGGCATAATGGATCGCCTCGTCCACCAACTCCCGGATCTCCGCCATGCTCACTTCATGATCGCTCGTCTGTCTGTCCGCGATCCGTGTATGTAAAGCAAGAATCCCGAAATCGTCAATGGAATATTCCATTTCTTCCGCATACTGCTTGGCATACGCCACTAACGCTTCATCATTCAAAGGCTCTATATCCACGCGGAGATTGAAACTGCTGTTGAGCGTTCCATGATCCGCAAGAAGCTGATTCACAGCGTCTTTTTTGTCGATCATGATAAGAAGGAGCCCCATGTTGTCCTTCTCCAGTATCTTGGTCATTTTGGCTATCGTCGCAGGCTGCAGCTTGGATGCTTTTTCTATAATGAGCGCTCCGTTATCCAACCGTGTAAACGTATCCGCCACGTCTTTTCTGTTCAGGACATTGGCCGATATCTTCGCGACTTTTCCGGAAAAATTGCTGTCGTTGTACTGCATCTCTTTGATCAGCGCTTTCGCCAGTGTCAAGGTGGTCAGCTCTTCCTCGCCGGTAATGATCACGTTGCCCGTATAAGATGCAAGGCTCATGTTATCCAACGTCTGCACAAGCTGTCTTTTGGACTTGCGGTGATGTACAAACTGTCCGAAAAGCTCCAATTCTTCCGGAGTCAGTTCCCGTCCCTGCGCGCTGTCCAAAGCGCCGTCGTCCGCCGGATCCGCGTCTTTCTGTTCGGTCTGTCCGCTGTCGGGCGTTTCCTCCGGCTGCGCCTGTATATCGGACGCCCCGCTCTCCGATGCCGCGGCGCCGGTTTCCTCCGCGCCGTCTTCTTCGGGCTCTTCCAGTTCTTCCAATTCCTCTACGCCGTCGTCTTCATCCTCAGGCTCCGGCTTCTCCGATCTGCCGGACGCGGCATTTGCCGCCAGCTGTTCCGCCTCGGCCTTTACAACGTCCAGTGCGGAATTGATCTCCTCTTCATCATCCGGCAGGATCACTTTCTTGATCGCCGGTTTCTTATCGCCGTCTTTCATAATGGCGGCGACAAAAGCTCTCTCCAGTTCTTCCAACAGCCCGTTTTTGGTCGCTTCATCGAAATCCGCGAACAGATTGCCCGTATGGGCAAGGATACGCTGCCTTACTTCTTCCATGCGCCGCTGTTCGTTGGTCTTCTTCATCTCTTCCCATTCAGCCATGATATCTTCAATACTCAGCTGGCCGGTGATCTGTTTCTCCACACGGGCGGTCTCCGGTACGACAAGGCTGATCTGGCCGTCATACTCCTGCGACAAAAAATTATCATATTGGGACGGCTTGACATTGAGCGGCGTGAGAACATTCCCTTCCGCCGCGGCCGCCTGCTGCGCGTCCTTCTTTATCTTCTCCACGATCTGCTGCGCGTCAAAAGATACGGTGTCCTCTTTGGCGATCTGACGGCTGACTTCCCGAAGATCATCCGTATCGATGGCTTTCTTCTCTGCGGGGACTTTCTCTTCTGCCGCCGGTTCCTCCTTAAGAGTTTCCTCTACACCGGGAAGTTTTGCCGTTTCCTGAAACAACGGCGCCAGTATCGACTCCGTTATGGACGCACGGCGTTCCTCTTCATACGTCCGCGGATCTTCTTCGTCTTCCGATCCGGATTCATGGTCTTCTTCCGGCTCCGGTTCGTGATCTTCATCCTGTACATCCGGCATTTTATCCCGGATATCGGCAGGCTCCTCTGTTTCCCCGGCGTCAAACTCCTCTTCGGGCTCCTCCTCGTCCGGCAGCGCCGTTTCTTTTGACGGCTCCGCTCCGCCGTCATCGTCCGCTAAGATCTCTTTCATGCTTTCGGCTAACGCCATCTGCAGATTGATCGTATTGTACTGCCCTACATCGACGGTCTTTACTTCCGGAAGTTCCATCGTCGGCACCGCAGGCGCATCTCCTTTTCCGTCCGTATCAGAAATATCGGAATGTCGGATCTGCCCGGCCGTCCGCGTGTCGTCCGAAACGGCGTCCTGTACTGCATCGATCTTGGGGGCTTCCTCCTCCTGCTGAGGATCCTGTCCTCCGTCGCGCTCCCTGATCCACGCGTCATACCGCGCCTGCTGGTCAGGATTCAGCGGTTCGTGCAGCGCTTTTAACTCCAACGCTTTAATGACATACTTGCCTTCTCCAAACCAGAGGAACATCTCGTCACATTCCTCGACACACTTCGTAGCCAGTCCGATGCGGTGATACAGATAGGCCAGTTCATAAGCCCATTTCTCCCGGTAATCACGCTTCTTAAACTCTTCCAGAACCGCGATCCGCTCCTCCAGACTGACGTCCTGCGCTTCGTATAAACGATACTGCAGTATGTAGCGTCCCGTATCCCGCGGCGCGATCTGCACAAATTCTTTATAATATTCTATTGCCTGTACATATTCTTCCATCTTAATGGAAAGTTCACACAGCGAATATACGATCAACCGTCCGGTCGGATGCTTCTCATAGGCCATCAGCAGGATGTCTTTGCTCTCCTGATACCTCCGGTTGATCTTGTAAAGATCGCTGATGGTGCAGAGCATCATAACGCTCTTGACCCTGCGCCAGTCAATGGTATCCGCAATATTGACAGCCTCGGCAAATTCTCCTTCTGCAATCAGCGCCTTGATCTCGTCCGCGCGTACTTTATATTCATATTTATCCAAGGTAACCACCTCATTGTCGTCTTCCCGCAACCGTTAGGCATTTTACGCTTTACCGCCACGTTTTTCCCACATAGTAACCCTATTTTCACGATTTTAGTTTACCATAGCCGTGCGTTATTGTAAATAAAATATGCGTAAAAATAGCACCCCCATTTCGGAAACATTCTGTTAATATGTACCAAGATATGGAGATGCCATGGCAAAAAATCACTCTATATTGTATTTATGCAGTAAAACCGGCTTTACCGCCTCTGTCCGCAAAGCGCGTTTGACAGATCGGCAAACTGTTTTAATGTTAACGTTTCTCCGCGTGTCGTCGGTGGAAGCCCCGTAACAGCCAGAGCATCCTCGACCTGCCCCCTGCCGATCCCGATCCCGGCGTTGGCGATCCCGTTGGCCAAAGTTTTTCTCCGCTGGTTGAAAGACGCCCGGATAAGCGTAAAAAGCCACCGCTCGTCCTCGACTTCCACCGGCGGCTCATCATACCGCGTCAGTCTGACCACGGCGCTGTCAACATTGGGTTTGGGCATAAAACAGGCCGCCGGTACTTTTGTAATGATCTCCGGTCTTGCATAATACTGGACTGCCAGCGAAAGCGCCCCGTATTCTTTGGTGCCGGGCCCCACTCCCATCCGGTCGGCCACTTCCTGCTGCACCATGACGGTTATGCTTTTCAGCGGCAGCCTCTTTTCAAAAAGCGCCATGATGATAGGCGTGGTGATATAATATGGAAGATTTGCCACTACTTTCATCGGCCGCCCGCCGTGCCGTTTCGCGATATCCTCTATATCCACCTTAAGAATATCGTCATGGATGACCGTCACATTGTCATATCCGGACAGCGTTTCTTCAAGGATCGGGATCAGATTGCCGTCGATCTCCACCGCCACCACTTCTCCCGCTTCCTCCGCGAGCCGCTGTGTCATTGTCCCGATACCCGGTCCTATCTCCAGAACGCAGTCGTCGCGGGAGATGTCCGCCGCCGCCACGATCTTATCCAATATATTCTTATCGACCAGAAAATTCTGTCCGTATTTCTTACGGAAATCAAACCGGTATTTCTGTATGATCTCCGATGTTGCTTTCCTGCTTCCTAACGATGCCATATCGAACCTCTGTTATTTTCCAAAAAACAGCCGCTCTGCGTTCTGCTCTGTCACATCAACGACCTCTTCATAAGAAATGCCCTTTAACGACGCGATCTCCTGCGCCACATACGGCAGGTTCAGCGAGGAGTTGCGCCTGCCCCGGTTTGGTTCCGGCGTCAGATACGGACTGTCCGTTTCCAGCAGGATCCTGTCGATCGGAATATACTTCACCGCTTCTTTTAGTTTCTTGGAATTCTGAAAAGTGATCACGCCGCCGATGCCGAAAAAATATCCCATCTGCAGATACTCGCGCGCTGTTTCCTTGGTATAGGTAAAACAGTGGATGACTCCGCCGGTCTTCTCGGCGTGCAGGGCGTGCAGCATATCCAACGTGTCTTTGGCCGCCTCTCTGGAATGAATGATCACCGGAAGCTCAACTTCCTGCGCCAGTTCGATCTGTCTTGCGAACCATTTTTTCTGCACGGCAGCCTCCGGCTCTTTCCAGTGATAATCCAACCCGATCTCCCCTACCGCCACGATCTTGTCGGCCAGACACTGTTCGCGCAGCCATGCAAAACCGTTCTCGTCAAGTTCTCCCGTTTCGCTTGGATGCACACCCATGGCGCCGTACATGAACGAATAGTGCCGAAGCAGCTGCAATGTGGCTTTACAGCTTTCCAGACTCGCCCCCACATTGATCACCCTGCCGATACCGTTTTTTTCAAAAGAAGCCAGCAGCGCATCCCTGTCTTCATCGAACGCTTCATCATCATAGTGTGCATGGCTTTCAAAAATCATATGACGGACCCTCCCCGCGGATACATTTCTGCACAAAATAAAAAAATATCAAAAAATACTTGCAATGCCTAAAACATTAGGCTATAATAACTGTTGCGTGTTGAGAAACGCGGATTTTATAAGTATTTATCGGACATGCACCGCTAGCTCAGCTGGTAGAGCACCTGACTCTTAATCAGGGTGTCCAGGGTTCGAGCCCCTGGCGGTGCACGAGGGAACTGATTTTGGAGCGAATACGTTCTGGGGTCGGTTCTTTTTTTGCGCTATTTCTGCTTCCCGTTCATGACCCGGCACCCAAAGATTCCCGCCAGAAGCAGGACCGGAAAAACAGTGCCTGCCAGAATACCCATTTTCAGATCATCTCCAAAGGCGCCCGACACCATACCCGCCAGCGTCGGTCCGCCGGAGCACCCCACATCACCCGCAAGCGCAAGAAGCGCAAACATGGCCGTCCCTCCTCTCGCGAGGGAAGCAGTCGCCTTGCTGAATGTCCCCGGCCACATGATCCCGACGGACAGACCGCACAGCGCACAGCCTGCAAATCCCGCCACCGGATCCGGCACGAGAGCAATGCACAGATAGGACGCGGTACACAACAGGCAGCTGCCTGTCATAAATGTGTCCAGATCGATCCGGTCGCCGTATTTTCCGTAGAAAGCTCTGGCGCTTCCCATCAGGACGGCAAACAGCATAGGCCCGGCCAGATCCCCTATCGTCTTGCTGACGCCAAGCCCAAGTTCCGCAAACGTAGACGCCCACTGGCTCACCGCCTGTTCGCTGGCTCCCGCGCAGACCATCATCAGCATAAAGACCCAGAATCGCTTATTTCCAAACAACTCTCCCGGTGTCATTCCCTGCTCCCCTTCTTCCACAAGAGAAGCAATGGGCACTCTGGCAAAAAGGATCATATTCGCCAAAGGCACGACCGCCCACAAACATGCAAGGATCTTCCAATGCCCGGTGCCGAATACGCCGAAAAACAACGTTGAGAGCAGCACTACCGCCACATGTCCCCAGCAATAAAAGGAATGTAACAGGCTCATAGCCTTTTCCTTATTGTCTGTAGGACAGGCTTCCATCACGGGGCTTACCAGAACTTCCAGAAGACCGCCGCCCACCGCATAGACGGTGACGGCAATCAATAGCCCGGCAAACGGATCTGCGCACACATCGGGCAGGACGGCCAACAGCAGAAAGCCCGCCGCCGCACAGCCATGCGCGATAAGCATGGACGCACGGTACCCGATCCTGTCCACAAACGTGACAGACAGCAGATCGATCAAAAGCTGAAGCCCAAAATTAAACGTGATCAGCAGAGTGATCTGTGTCATGGGAATGTTGTAGGTATTGTGGAACGTCAGAAACAAAAGCGGCACAAAATTATTGACGATGGCCTGCACGATATATCCGATGAAACAGGCATAGATCGTCTTCTTGTAATCGTTTTTCACTCGTTTTATCCTCCTGCCGCGAACCGCCAACGTCCGCCTGTGCCGCTGTCCGGACCGGCCTTAGAATACGATCCCGCTCAGCTCCGTCAGTATCCCGGCCGCCACGCCCACGGCATACAGTATCCCGGCTATTCTTATATTTTCCCTGTGATCGTCATTGACGCGCAGCAGGACCAAATACCCCACGCCTGTCCCCGTCAAAAGTCCCGCCATCAACGCTCCGGGACCCAGTACGTGATCCAGATACAGCTGCGTAATGACTACGGAAGCCGCGCAGTTGGGTATAAATCCCGCCAGACCCGCGATCAGCGGTCCGATGACCGGCCGGTCGAGGATCACGCCGCTCAGCGCATCTTCGCCTATCCATGCGATCAAACCGTTCAGCACAAGGGTCACAAGCAGGATATAGAAAAAGATCTCCGCCGTGTGGCGCAGGGCCGATCTCCATATACCGTCCTCACAATGACAATGATGATGCTCGCACAGATGCTCTATCCGCATCTCTTCCCGGTTCTTGCGGCAAATGCAGTCGACCGCAAAGCCGGTCAGAACGGCAGCGGCCACCTTTACCGCCAATATCAAGCCGATCGTCCGCACACCGGCGTTCGCCGATATCATAATAGGAAGCATTTCATCCGAAGTAGACAGATACACCGCAAGCAGCGTTCCCAACGTGATGATGCGCCCGGCGTACAGGTTCGATGCGGCCGTTGAGAAACCGCACTGAGGGAAAAGGCCCAGAACGCCTCCCAGAAAGGGACCGCTTTTTCCCGCCCTGCGAATGACCGTCTGCATCTTCTCCCCCGCCTTATGCTCCAGAAATTCCATGGCAAGATAAGTAAGGAACAGAAAGGGGAGCAGTTTTACGCTGTCTATGAAGCTGTCTGCAACAATATCCACCAACATTTTAAGACTTCTCTCTGTACATCAAAAACACTTTACACACTAGAATAACGTGTCCGTTTGCAAAATGCAAGGTCAAATATGAAAAAGTATCCGCGGCCGCTGTAAAACCGCTGTAAACATATGCCAAAAATAATCCTTGATTATTATGTAAAAATGTACTAACATTATTATATATTATTTGTCGATTTTACGGCAAATAAGGGGGTTCTTATGGAAGGCTTAAAAAATATGATGGAAGATGCGGTCGAATACCAGCTTCGTAAGATTCTGCCTACGATGCCGAATGTATGTTCATGCGAGAAATGTCGTTTGGATATGGCTGCCTATGCACTCAACAGACTGTCACCCCAGTATGTGAGAACCGATGCCGGCGCTTTGTACCAGAAACTGAATAATTCTTCACAGCAGGCGGAAGTGGAAGTGCTCACAACCGTTGTCGCCGCCGTCGAAACTATCAGTTCCCACCCCAAACACGATTCGTAACGCGTCAGAAAAGATATAAAAAGGTAAATAAAAGAGCCGGACAACACGATCCGGCTCCTTTTTTGATTTGCTCATACCGCTTTCGTTCAAACTTTTTCCCGGTTTGAAACCATATTTTCCCGGCGGTGCACCGCTTCTCTGATGTACGCCTCCACATCTTCTTTCGGAATAGAGAGCGCCAGCGACATCTCGCTGTACAACAGCTCCTCCGCCTTGTGCAGATACTGTTCATCCGATGAAAGAACTTTCTTACCCTCTTTCAGGCGGTCCTGCTTGCGCAGATAAAGCGTCTTGATGATCTGTACAAGACTGCGGCAGTCATAGGTGCGGATCGCATCTTTATACATCTGCTCCCTGCTCTTCTCTTCCTGTATCCAGACCGTGTCGATCTGTGTGATGCGGTCGACCAGATCCTGCGCCTCTTTCTTGTTCATGATCCTTCTCATGACCACTTTATCATTATCTACCGGCGTATAGACTGTGCTTCCCTTTTCAAAAACCGGTTCCAATACATAGTATTTACGCACTTTATCCCGCCTGTCAACAGGATTGCCCGTAACGTTGACAACGCGACAGACACCATGCCCGCCGCACATGATCAATTCATTCTTCTCAAACATGACACCCTCCATTTCATGAGCCCGGTATATGCCGACAATTATCCCCTCTTACTAATAGTTTACCACTAAATCCGCTTTCTAGTAAATATTTTGCGAATATAATCAGGATTTTCGGCATATTTCTGACAAAACGAGGATGCTTTTTTGTTGAAAAGTTCCTATTGGATCCCTCCGCGGGATCCGCTGTATTTACAATGAATAACTGTTCAGATATCTCTCCTGCTCCGGCGTCAGCACATCGATCTGTTTGCCGAGGAAAGCAAGTTTCCGCTCGGCTACATCTCTGTCCACTTCCACCGGCACATCGATCAGTTTCTCGGTGAGCTGGCTGCCATGTTCTATCAGATATTTGGCGGAGAGCGCCTGGATCGCAAAACTCATATCCATGATCTCTGCGGGATGTCCGTCGCCTGCCGCCAGATTTACAAGACGGCCTTCCGCCAGTACGAAGATCCACTGGCCGGTAGGAAGCTTGTATCCCATGATATTCTTGCGCTGTTCCTTCATCTCAACGGAATTTGCCTTAAGCCACGCCATATCGATCTCACAGTCAAAATGTCCCGCGTTACAGAGGATCGCGCCCTCTTTCATCTCCGCGAAGTCTTCCTTGTCGATCACGCCGTCACAGCCTGTCACCGTGATAAAGAAATCGCCGACTTTCGCCGCTTCCTTCATTGGCATGACATCGAATCCGTCCATGACCGCCTCGATAGCCTTGATCGGGTCGATCTCCGTCACGATAACCCGTGCGCCAAGACCTTTGGCTCTCATGGCCGTACCCTTGCCGCACCAGCCGTAACCTGCAACGACTACGATCTTGCCTGCAACGATCAGATTCGTGGTCCGGTTGATGCCGTCCCATACGGACTGTCCCGTGCCGTATCTGTTATCAAAGAAATGTTTGCAGGATGCGTTGTTGACGCGGACCATCGGGAATTTCAGTTCGCCCGCCCTGTTCATGGCCTCCAGACGTATGATCCCGGTCGTCGTTTCTTCACATCCGCCGATGATATTCGGGATCAGATGCCTCATTTCTTTATGTACCATGGAAACGAGATCGCCCCCGTCGTCAATGATGATATTCGGACCGGCTTCCAGTGCGTGGCGGATATGCATCTCATATTCTTCCTGCGTCGCGCCGTACCATGCATGGACCTCAAGCCCCGCCTTGACAAGCGCTGCCGCCACATCGTCCTGCGTGGACAGCGGGTTGGAGCCGGTCACATACATTTCCGCGCCGCCTGCCGCCAGCACCAGACACAGATATGCCGTCTTCGCCTCTAAATGTACGGACAGGGTTATCTTTTTCCCCGCAAAAGGCTTGCTCTCGGCAAATTCCTTCTCCAAGGTACGAAGCAGGTCGCAGTTTCTCTTGACCCACTCGATCTTTCTCTCACCGGATTCGGCAAGATTAATGTCTTTGATTTCGCTATTCATTGATAGTTCCTCCTTACTATTAATCAGCCGAATTTTTATTATAGTGATGGTCGTCTGTCCTATCATCACTTTATGCTTTTATTTTTTAAAAAAACATATCCTTGTACCAGCATACCGCGTCGGTATATGCTTTATATACCGTGTCAATAGTTATATCCTTCACGATCAATATGCGGCATACTTCCTGCCAGTCGGCGCTTTCATAAGCAAGTATGAAATCGTACACGTCCGCCAGTTCACCTTTATGATTAATTAGGGCATCGGAGATGTCCTTGGATACGTTGACTTTGCCAAGCGCCTCCGAGAGCGGTACGTTTAAAATGATATCCAGCACGGAAAACAGTCCCATCAGGAACAGCTCAGAAGCTTTCAGTCCCAATCCGAAAGCCGGTGCAAGACACTCCGCAAATTTTGCACGAAGCAGGGACACTCTGGCGATCTCGTTGGGCCTGTCGGCGCATAATTCTTTTGTGATGACCGTATTGATCCATTTCTTTAATTCTTTCTGTCCGAGAATGGCCGCCGCGTGGCGGATGGATGTCACCTCCGAATTGACGGCGATACGGTTGACCATCTCCAAAAGCGACAGGACAAGCGCCGTATCACGCCCGATGATATCCGCGGCTTTGGTCAGTTCGTAATCCGAATCATTCACGATATTCATCAATTCCAGATAATTGACCTTCAAAGGCTCGATCACCGTTTCGCCTTTGGTAACGGGGATCCGGTAGAAATTACCCTCAAACAGATAAAATTCTTCGTCGTCTTTCAGGTGGTTGAACATCTCCTGATCCTCTACATTGCCGACACAGATCCTGATATGCGGATACAGGTGCGAGAAATAGATCTTCGCCTTGTTTACCTCCACATGCTTGCAGTCCAAAATAATATAATCCATCAGGGCAAGGATCTCTTTGTAACTCTCTAGCGCCGAAACAGGAAGTTTCATGATCGCCAGTTCGTATCCGCTGTCTTTCAGCTGTTTTAACCGATTCTGATAGGCTTCCGTATTCGTAATGGAATTGTCGCACAAAAGGATCAGCCTGTCCTTCATGGACGCGGACTGCTCCTCAATATCCACAAATATATTGATCGGCCCTACCGGCAGAAAGACCTTGGTGTCCGGCGACAGCGTATCGATGCCGATATTCTGTATGATCTCCAGACCGCTCACTCTGCCCGACCCGTCCAAAACGGCGGAACCCTGAAGTTCCGGATTGAGCAGATAGTTTTCCTTCTGCGAAAACAATGAATAGGCGCATACTTTCATGTCCTTATCAAAGAAAGGTATCAGTGTTGCAAGCATATCATGATCTCCTTTCGGGATATCACAGTGCGTCAGCACGACGGCTGCGCGATTCTCTGATGCCAGTACTGTAAATCATTCCGGGAGAATTGCAAAGCAATTCTCTTAATGCAGACCGCTGGGTCTGCATTTATTATATCATATCGTATTATTCTTGACAAATATCCTCTAGGAAAAAATTTCCCGCTATGTTACAATAAACGAAAGCGCACGCGGCGGCCGGTGCAGAACATTTCAACCGGAACGGAACACGGCGAAACCACAAACGCGGAGGAATACGCACATGAAAATAGTTGTCTTGGAACGGAACAGCGCAGGAACTGACATCGATGTTTCCTGCTTTGAAAAATTCGGGGAAGTGACCTACTATCCCAATACAGTTGCGGAAAATACGGCCGAGAGGATCAAAGACGCCGACATCGTTATCGCCAACAAAGCGCCGTTGAACGAAACGACCATGAAAGACGCTCCCAATATAAAACTGATCTGCCTGTTCGCGACAGGTTTTGATAACGTGGATACCGCATATTGCAAAAGCCGCGGCATCAAAGTTGCCAACGTAGTCAATTACTGTACTCCCGCCGTAGCGCAGCACACCATGCTGCTTGCGCTCATGCTGACGGAGAAGATCGCCTTCTACGACCAGTATGTCAAATCGGGAACTTACAGCGCTCAGGACCGATTCTCCAATTTTGACAGAGCTTTCTGCGATCTGAATGGGAAGACCTGGGGCATCGTCGGCATGGGAAACATTGGCAGAAAAGTGGCAGGACTTGCGCAGGCATTTGGCTGTAAAGTCATTTTTTACTCCGCGTCCGGCAAAAGTACCTGTACCGAATACCAGCGCGTGGATCTTGACACCCTGCTTGCCGAGTCCGATATCCTGTCCCTGCACTGTCCGCTCAGTGACCGGACGAGAGGGCTGATCAACAAAGAAGCTCTGGAAAAGATGAAAGAAACGGCGATCCTTATAAATGTCGCCCGCGGTCCGGTCGTGGACACGCAGGCGCTCTATGACGCACTCATTCACAACCGCATTGCGGCGGCGGGCCTCGACGTTCTGGAAAAAGAACCTATGACCAGAGATAATCCGCTGGCGCAGATCAAAGACAGCACCAAACTCGTGATCACACCCCATATGTCATGGGCAAGCGTCGAATCCAGAACGAAACTGGTGCAGGAAGTGTACCTGAACATTGAAGCGTTTCTTAACGGAAAAGACCGGAATATCGTGTCATAGATCTGTATGGGTTCATTTGTGCGGCGAAAACGATCCTGTCGTCAGATACGGATCGTCGATCAGTCCGTTCCCCAGATCGATTCCGTTTTCCAGACAATATACCTGAAGCAGAGATTCAATCATTCCGGCTGTCCCGGTAAAATAACCGGCAGGGCTCGACAAAATATGCGGCTTTGTCCGGTCAAACGCGATCTCCCAGCTGAGCCCCTTGCGGGTACCGGCCAACAATTCACCAAGGCAATGCGCCCTCTTGATCCAGACATCATCCCCGTCCGCCCGGTACATCCCGGCGCACATCGGGATATACCCCGCCGGGCCGCAGCATATGCAGGTCGTATTCCAGAACCCCGCCGACTGCCTGAAAGGAGCCCCCAGAGATTCGGCGCCGTCATATAATTTGATCGTTTCCTCCCAAAAACACCGCTCCCCCGTAATCCGGAACAACTCGTAAAACAACTTTGCCGTTCCCACCGGTCCATGGCAGTTTCCCAAGTAAAACAGATTCTCATACTTTCCTAATTTATAGGGTATCAAATATCCTTTTTTCTGTTCGACCGCAATGCTTTTTATGTATCGCGCGGCGGCTCTGGCAGCCTCCAGATATCTTACGTCCTGCAGGACCTCATAAACTTTCGCAAACAGATACCCGACGCCTGCTGTTCCAAACTCAAAATTCGGCTCTTTGTGTTTAAAGTCCACATGATGATGATCCAGTTCCAATCCGCCGTCTTCATGCCGTTGTCCGTGGGACAGGATGTGATCCGCGCCTTTTTTGACAACAGACTTTAACTCACCGCCGGAGTCCCCGTATGTATTTATAGAATCGATCAGAAAAAGAAGGATCCCGCCGTCAAAAAAAATTGGCGAATTATCGGTCCAGCACACACCTTTGTCCGTTTCTTCCGCGGTATCAAGATAATGTCTTATGATCCTGCCGGAACCGGCCTTCGCATCGGCATCTCCATAGAAGCGATAGACTTCATTCAGGATCAGTCCGATCCCGCCGATCCCGCTGTAGAAAGCCTCTGCCATGCCGGGAACAAATTCGCCGTCCCTTTTTGCGATCTGGGTTCCGTCAAAAGCGTGAAGACACAGATACCGTGTGAGTCCACTTACCATATGCCTGTATCCGCGGTCCGGGAAAACGCGGTCCATCGCTATGTACATATGAAGTATGCCTGCCGTTCCGACATAAAGATTATCCTTATTGACATTCGTCAGTTCGGCGGAGTACATTCCGTCCTCCGATTCCCTTATAAAAGAGCGCACATATTGTTCCGATTCCGCCGCAATGTCCAGAAACTCTGCCGGATCCGTGATCGTCCGTCTTTGAAACTGCATTTTAATCTTCCTTATACATTCTTGTCGAAAGATATTTCCCGCCGTCGTCCGGCAGGATCACAACGATCCTTCTGCCTTCGTTTTCCAGCCTGAGCGCGATCTGCTTCGCCGCCAGTACGGCAGCTGCCGCGGAAGCTCCCAGAAACAGCCCGTCGCTCTGCGCTATTTCCCTTGCGGCCGCATAAACCTGAGTGCCGTCCACATCGATCACTTCATCGTAATGAAAATCGTTTTTGACAATAAACGGATGGCCCGACTGGCCGTGGTTATCGAAATGAACGACGCCATCAATCGTATCCCTGTCTTCTCCCGGTTTAAACAAAGATTCGAGATCAGGCTGCACGCCGACTATTTTGACGCCCGGAACATGTTCCTGAAGGTATTTCCCTACACCCGTCAGGGTGCCTGCGGTTCCGGCCATCATAACCACATAGTCTACCTGCCCGTCGGTATCTTCAACGATCTCCGGACCGGTCGATTTGATATGCGCCTGCCAGTTTGCATCGTTTGTAAGCTGGCTGGTATAATAGTATCCGTTATCATCCGCGAATTTCTGCATTGCTGCGATAATGCGTTCCTTATCAAATCCGTAGTTTGCAATGATCTCATGAAAGCCCGGAATATCCTCGTAATACTGAACCGTCGTCCCATATGCCTTTAATATCTGTACCCTTTCCGGCGTACATCCCGGCTCCATAAAAATATGCAGGTGATAACCTCTGGCGGCGGCGAACGCCGCAAGCGAGATCCCTGTATTGCCGCTGGTGCTCTCGACGATCGTGCCTCCCGGTTTTAATTTCCCTTCTTTTTCCGCTTTTTCGATCATATTCAGCGCCGCTCTGTCTTTGACGCTCCCCGTCGGATTAAGGTATTCCAGTTTCCCGATGATCACCGCTTTCAAGCCGTTCTGTCTGTTGTAATTTTTTAATTCTACCAACGGAGTATGTCCTACCAATTCCGTGATCGAACCGTATATTTTTGCCATGTTCTTTTCTCCTTATATTCTTTAATTACATGACATTCCGCCATCCACGACAAGTACCGCGCCATTTATGAACTTCGCATGTTCTCCCGCCAAAAACAGCACCGCGTCCGCTATGTCCGACGCATCTCCGAATACAAGATCCGGATCCATGCCCGACATGATCCTTGCTCTTCCGAAAGGACTTTCCAGACCGGGATCACTGGTCATTCCCGTTCTGACAGCGCCCGGACAAATTATATTGCTTCGGATCCCCTGATGCATATATGCATAGGCTGTATGCTGACACAGCCCGACCAGACCGTGTTTTGCCACACTGTATGCCACGCTGGACCTGCATCCTTTGATCCCTGCGACGGAAGCTATGGTAACAATGCTTCCGCCGCCTTCCTGTTCCAGCATACGGGCGACAGCTTCCCGCACCGCGTACATCGGTCCGTTTAAATTGACTGCCAGAATCCTGTTCCAGTCATCGTTCGTCGTTTCCGTGATCGGTTCGCTGTGACCGGCTGTACCGGCATTATTGACCAGTATGTCAAGTCTGCCGTTTTCTTCTATGGCTCTCGCTATCATTCCTTCATTGACCGACTGCTCTGCAATGTCGCCCGCATAACAAACGCATCTGTCGGCCAGTTCCGGAGCAAGACCTTCTTTCAGCCCGTTTAATGCCTGTTCATTGATATCTACGGCGACGACCGACGCGCCCTGCCTAAGAAATCCTGCCGCGATCTGTTTTCCCATGCCCGCAGCCGCGCCGGTAACAACAACGCTTTTTCCGGCGAAATCAGACCCTCCTGATTCTCCTCGTTTCGGTATATCCACGCTGTCACCTCCTGATCTTTCCTCTTTTGGGGATCTTTACTCCGTTTTGCCGCCTTCGACTACCAGCGTATCCTCGTAGTCCGCACCATAAGTATCTAAAAGCGTGGCTTCATAATCCGTATGGAAGAACTGCTCTTCTCCCAGACTCTCGATCTCACTGTTAAGCCAATCCAACAGCGTCGTATTGCCCTTGGTCACGGCAGGTGCGATCGTATCCGCACTTCCCAGAGAGGGGATCCCTACCGTGTAACCCTCATTTTCCAGAGAAAAGGCAATGACCTCGGTGTTGTCGTTCGCCCATGCGATGCCTGTTCCGTTCTCAAACGCCGTCTTCGCCTCCGCATATGCGTCGAACTTCTGAAGTTTGATGTCCGGATAATTCTTGGTCAGATATGTTTCCGCCGTCGTTCCGGAGATCACAATGATCTGATCGTCCGTTCCCACATCGTCCAGACTGGTCAACACGTTATCGTCGTGCGATACCACTCCCAACGCCACATTCATATACGGCAGCGCAAAATCCACCTCTTCTTTTCTTTCATCTGTCACGGTAAAATTGGCCAAAATAATGTCCACTTTACCGGTCTGCAGATACTCGATGCGGCTTGCGGCCTCTGTCGATACATAGTTGACTGCTACGCCGAGATCTTCGCCGATCCTGTTAGCAAAATACACATCATACCCCTGATATTCGCCGTTTTCATCCACATATCCGAACGGGCTTTTATCAGAGAATACACCGATATTGATCGTGCCGCTCTCTTTGATCTCATCCAAGGTGCGAAAACCGCCGCCGTTGGAAGTTTCCCCGGCAGATTCGCTGCCCGTATCCGCAGACGCTTCGACGGACGCGTCCCCGCTGCCGCAGCCTGCCATCACCGATACCGTAAACGTCAAAGCAGTTCCCAAAGTCAACAGTTTCTTTAAAAATCTTCTCTTCATAATCTCCTCTTTTCCGGCTTGCGCCAATTTTTATTTTTTAACGGAATCAAACTCAAAGGTATGTAAAAACCTTTTCGCACGCTCCGTTTTAGGCCGTTCAAAAAATTCTTCCGGCGTTCCTTCCTCCACGGTCACACCGTCGTCCAGAAACACGACCCGGTCCGCCACCGCTTTTGCAAAGGACATCTCATGCGTTACAATGAGCATCGTCATACCGCTCCTCGCCAATTCCAGCATAGTGTCGAGCACTTCCCTGACCATCTCCGGATCGAGTGCCGCCGTCACCTCATCAAACAGCATGATCTCCGGATGCATCATCAATGCCCGTACAATGGCCGCCCTCTGCTTCTGGCCGCCCGATAACTGTCTGGGATAATTGTCCTTTTTATCCAGTATACCGACCCTCTGCAGCAGCTCTTCCGCCTCTTTCTCGGCATCGGCGCGGATCCTCTTCTGCACCTTGATCGGCGCCAAAGTCGTATTCTGCATAATCGTTTTATGCGGAAACAGATCATAACTTTGAAAGACCATGCCGATCTTCTGCCGAATATCCGCGATGTTTTTTGCCCTGCCGTCTATCACCTGCCCCTGAAGCGATATCCTGCCGCCCTGAATGGGCTCCAGACCGTTAATACATCGAAGGAGCGTGCTTTTACCGCAGCCGGACGCCCCGACAATGACGATCACCTCTCCTCTATGTACCGTAAGACTGAAATCTTTCAGCACTTCCTGTCCGTCATACGCTTTTTTAACATGTTCCAGTTTCAATAGTTCTTCCGCTCTTTCCATGGACACTCCTCATCAACTCCACTTTTTCTCCAGATATCTTGACAGCAGACTAATCGGCCAACAGGCTGTAAAATACAGCAGAAACACCACCGCAAAGATACCAAACGCCGCATTCGGAGATGTCTTACGGTTGGCTTCTATGATCTGCTGCGCCACTTTCAACACTTCCACCACTCCGATCATCATAACAAGACTGGTCGTTTTGATCATCCGGGTGATCAGATTGATGGACAGCGGCACCAACCGCCTCAGCGTCTGCGGGATAATAATATACAGATAGATCTGTGCTTTCGACATGGCAAGCGCCGCCGCACTTTCATATTGATGCTTCGGAATACTGATCAGGGCTCCTCTGACCAGATCTCCCATCTCCGCCGTTCCCCAGAAACTGAACACAATGATCGACGACAGTTCCGCTGGCAGATTGATCCCGAATACACGGGTCACACCGAAAAAAACAATAAAAAGCAATACCATCTGCGGCATGATGCGCACGATCTCCAGATAAACTCTGGTCAACACTTTCGTGACCGGATTCCTGAGGGTCATGACGATACCCGTCAGTATGCCAAGCGGGATGCTGATCAGCACGGAGATCAGACTGATCCTCAGAGCCGCCCATAGGCCAAGCAGGAGCCTCTGCATATTGATGCCTTTAAACAAAACGCTAATTCCCAAATCCTGCATAGCGAAGCCTCCTTTCGATCAGACTCGCCGCAATTGACACCGGGAGCAGAATGATCAGATAAAATACCACTAACAGGAACAAACTCTCTGTCGTCTTATAGTACAGACCGATCAGGTCTTTTGCCGTAAACATCAGATCCATCAAGCTTATCGCAGAAAAAACGCTGGTTTCTTTCAATAAGAAAATGACGTTTGCCGTAAAAGCAGGCACACTTATGGAGATCGCCTGCGGCAGGACCACATAACGCATGGCCTGAAACCATTTCATGCCCAGACTTAATGCGCTCTCCATCTGAACCGTTTCCACCGCCTCCAGACCGCTCCTGAACGTTTCCGCCATATAACTGCCGCCGAGAAGCGCCAGTCCCGCTGCGCCGCATACGTCCGCCGAAACGGGCAATCCCACTTTTGGCAGTCCGAAATAGATAAAAAATAACTGCACGAGCAACGGCGTGTTGCGGAATAATTCAATATAGACCTTCGTAATCTGCCGCAGAATCGGAACGCGGTAATGCTGTATCATCGCGCATATAAATCCCAGAATCACGGCAAAGAGGATTCCGATCCACCCTATTCTCAATGTCAATACTGCTGCCTCTTTATACAGCGGCAGGTATTCCTGTATCACATTCCAGTCCAATTCAGCCTCCCATAATCCATAGTAATTCCATATGAAAACTATGTTTAAATTATAATACTCGCCCGCTTCTGTTTTGTCAACAGGGTATTTTATAAAAATATAAATTTTAACGTATGCTTGTTGACACGGAAACCGGGCTGTAGTATGATAAGTTATACAAATCATACCAAAGGGAGAAGACATTATGCCAAAACCAAAAGGAAAATATGCTTGGACCGCAACCGTGGGCGAAAAAGGACAGATCGTCATACCAAAGCAGGCAAGAGAAATATTTGACATCCAGCCGGGAGATACCTTAGTGCTCTTAGGCGATGAAAAGCGGGGAATTGCAATTCCACCGAAAACAATGTTCTCGCAGTTTGCAGCCGCCGTATTTGAAACCGCAAAGGAGGAGGAGTGATGGCTCTTTGCAGTATCAGAAATCTGAGTAAAACGTATGACTCTTTTTTGCTGTCTGACGTATCTTTTGAATTAAACGCCGGACGAATTACAGGCTTTATCGGCAGAAACGGAGCAGGCAAAACTACGACGATCCGATCCATCTTGGGACTTGTCCACCCGGACCACGGTGAAATCTTTTATTTTGGTCTGCCTTTTGAAGAGAACGAGAGAGAAATCAAACAGCGCGTCGGTTTTTCTACAGGAACGGTCAATTATTATCCGAAAAAGAAAATCAAAAATATTGCCGCCGTAACAAAGACCTTCTATCAAAATTGGGACGAAAATGCCTACAGAGAATATCTGGAACTGTTTTCGCTTGATGAAAATAAGATGCCCTGCGAACTCTCCGAGGGAATGAAAGTAAAATTCAATCTGCTCCTTGCTCTTTCACACAGGGCGGAAATCTTGATTTTGGACGAACCGACAAGTGGACTTGATCCGTTTTCCAGAGAAGAACTTCTCGAATTGTTTATAGAACTGAAAAACAGAGGCGCCGCGGTGCTGTTTTCGACGCACATTACATCCGATATAGAAAAATGCGCCGATGATATTATGTACATACGGAATGGCAGAATCGCCGCAGACTGCTCGAAAGAAGAATTTGTCAAAAATTACTGCAAAGGCGGCGAAACTTTGGAAGAAAGCATATTGAGAATGGAAAGGGATGGCAAAATATGACAAAACTGCTCAAAAAAGAAATGAAACTCACGGCTTCGCCGCTTTCTTATCTGTTCATTGTATTTGGGCTGATGGCATTTCTGCCCGGTTATCCTATACTTATCGGCTCATTTTTCGTCTGCCTTGGATCGTTTCAGTCATTTCAATGCGCAAGAGAGGCAAACGACATTACCTATACGGCCCTTTTACCGGTTGCCAAGAGTGATATCGTAAGGGCAAAATATATGTTCTGCGCTGTGATCGAACTTTGCTATTTTATCCTGACGTCAGTCCCGGTGCTGATTCGTATGACCGTATTATCCAACGTTTCCGTATATCGGCACAATGCGCTGATGAACGCAAATCTTGTGTACCTTGGCTTTGTACTGCTGATCTTAGGATTATTCAACCGGATCTTCATCGGCGGTTTTTTCAAGACAGCCTATAAATTTGCCAAGCCTTTTGTCATATTTATTATTGCTGCTTTTTTGACCACAGGCATCGGCGAATCACTTTTTCACATTCCCGCCTTTTCGGCTTTAAATGCCTTTGGCTTTGCCCACATCGGTCTGCAGGTAAGCGTACTTATGACAGGTGCAGCTGCATTTGTACTGTTGACCGTCATTTCCGTTCGTCAGGCGGTAAAAAATTTTGAGCGGATCGACCTATGATGTGGCGCTATGGCCGCAATAAAAAATGTTATTTCTGCGCAAGGATGCAATACCAAGGCATTGTTTCCGGATCTTTTGCATCCATCATAGCGGGATATGGAAAAATATCAATCTTTTGATAATTTAAAGCAGCTAAAGTGTCCAGAAGGAACTTTCGAGAAACCGGGAAATAGTGCTCTTCAAATTGCTCTTTCTGGAAAATACGTTCATTCTTTTCAAATGTGTAGAGCAGGTTGAAAAGCAAGACTGTTTCCGGTACTGGCCACGCAGTCAAACTGTTTTCCCGGCAGAACTTGCGCGACCTCTCTGAAGTCACTCTGCTTCAGGTCGATATCGACACCTGCTGCCGCAGCCTTTTGGCCGCACCGGGCCAGCATATTCTCGCTCAGGTCAGAACCAGAAAGGCGGACACCCAAACTCGCCAGAGGTAATGTTATTTTTGCCTGACAGTTCCATTGTGAATACAATCTTTTTAGCATGGCGCGGAAAATTTGTCAATATTCAGGCAGCGATATCCTTCCTGACCTTTACGCGGCCTTTCCGGTCAAGCATCATTGACCAGAATAGTCAAACTCCATCTCTCTATATCTTCCAGCCTGCATTATTATCCGCTTTTTTCTAAAACCAGTTATTTATGTAAGATGGTTAATGAACTTTCCATGATAAAATTGAATAAAATTTTGAAATTTTTAAAAATCCCCCTGCGTAAGGTATTGCTTGTGACGCAGCGTAATGAAACATAATGAGAACGAAAGGAGGTTAAAGCTATGTCAAAATACACGACTGGAGAAATGGCGAAACTCTGCGGCGTATCTGTCCGAACCGTTCAATATTACGATACCCGCGGTATATTGACGCCCAGCGGACTCTCCGAGGGAGGCAGACGGCTTTATTCGGAAGATGACCTCAAGCGCATGAAGATCATCTGCTTCCTTCGTGACGCCGGGCTCTCCATAAACAGCATTGGAGAACTGTTGTCCGAGGTCGATCCCGAAAGCGTGATCTCTGTCCTTTTGGAGCAGCAGGAGCAGGCGCTTTCCGAGGAGATCAAAGAACGGCAGGCAAAGCTCGAAGTGCTTGGCGGGATCCGGCGGGCGTTAAAAAGTGTTTCCAATTTTTCCATCGAATCTATCGGTGATATAGCTTATCAGTTGGAAAACAAAAAGGAAATGAAACGCTTTCATGCTATCCTGTTAATCACAGGAATCCCCTTTAGTATCTTTCAGTGGGGCTCGATAATACTCTGGATCACGACAGGAATCTGGTGGCCTTTTCTGCTTTATGCCTTGTTCGTCATACCTTATACAGCGTGGGTAACAAGGTACTATTTTTCAAGGGTCGCCTACATCTGCCCGCAATGTCATGAAGTATTCCGGCCGAATCTGAAAGAGGCGTTTTGGGCAAAACACACACCCACCCTCAGAAAGCTCACCTGCACGCATTGTGGATATAAGGGCTTCTGCGTAGAGATTTACAAAAAGGAGAACGAACAAAATGGATAAGATCACAGAATTTCTTCCCTTCCTCATTCCGCTTGCCATCGCGGAATTTGCCCTTCTGGGCTGTACGCTGTACCATATTCTGACCCACAAGACATACAAAAGAGGGAACCGCACTTTATGGCTTGTAGTGGCGGTCATCGGCATGGAGTTTATCGGCCCGGTCCTGTACTTCCTGTTTGGGAAGGAGGACAATTAGTGTGAAAAATAAGCTCGATAGCTTATTTTTCACACGGGAATTTGTGCCGGAGCGTCACAAATTCCCCTGATGGCAGACGCGAATTTGAGATTCGCGCCGCCCCGTCGCGTAAAACGCTTCGGAATGGAGATTAACATGGAGATACTTGCAATACAAGGTTTGAAAAAAAGTTTTGGCAGTAAAGAGGTGCTTTGCGGGCTTGACCTGTCTGTGCCGGAGCATAGTATCTTCGGTTTTATCGGCAGAAACGGCGTTGGAAAAACAACTACGATGAAAGCGATCCTTGGGCTTCTGAAAACGGACAGCGGACAGATTTGCGTTATGGGAGAAAAGGTGCGTTTCGGGCAGACACGCACAAACCGGCATATCGGCTATCTGCCCGATGTGCCGGAGTTTTATTCATATATGACGCCCCTTGAATATCTGCATTTTTGCGGAGAAATCAGCGGAATGGATAAAACTGATCTTGTGACGAGAAGTAATGAATTGTTGGAGCTGGTCGGTCTTGGACAGGAGCGGCGCCGTATCAAAGGATTTTCAAGGGGCATGAAACAGCGTCTGGGGATCGCGCAGGCGCTGCTGAACCGACCGAAGCTCTTGATCTGCGATGAACCTACATCAGCTCTTGATCCTGTCGGCCGCAAAGAAATATTGGATATACTTCTTGCGGCAAAGGAGCAGACTACGATACTTTTTTCCACGCACATCCTCTCCGATGTGGAACGTATCTGTACCGAAGCCGCATTTCTGGACAATGGCAGGATCGCTATGCAGGGAACGATTGCGGAACTAAGAAGTATGCGGCCATCGGACGGATTTATTATCGAAACGGAGCAAAAAGAAACTGTCGGCACATTGATAAAAGCATTTGGCGGCCTCAAAGCCACAGAAGGAAATTCGCTCACTTTTCATGGAAGCAAGGAGCGTTTCTTTGACATCATGCGATATGCTGCCGAGAACAGAATACCGATACAGAGGATCGAGCGAATCGAACCGACACTTGAATCACTGTTTTTGGAGGTGACGAAATGAAGCCACTGTCTGCGTTTATGAAAAAGGAATATCTGGAAGCCGCACGGACGGGCAGGCTCATTATCCTTGTGCTGTTGTTTTCCCTGTTCGGCATAATGAATCCTGCAATCGCAAAACTGACTCCGTGGATGATGGAAATGTTTTCCGACTCCTTGGCAGAAAGCGGATTGACCTTCACAAATGTTCATGTGGATGCGTTTACCTCATGGACGCAGTTTTTTAAGAATATTCCGATTGCGCTGATTGCCTTTGTGCTGATTTTCAGCGACAGTTTTACAAAAGAATACAAATCCGGGACATTACTTCTCGCTCTCACAAAAGGTCTGTCAAGATATAAAGTCGTACTGGCGAAGACCGTACTGCTTTTATCGCTGTGGACATTGGGCTACGGCCTTTGTTTTTCTATTACCTGCGGCTATACTGCTTATTTTTGGGATAACAGTATCGTGAATCATTTATTTTTTGCGGCAGCTGCGTGGTGGCTGTTTGGCGTGTGGATAATCAGCCTTATTGTTCTATTTTCGTCACTACTGCTAAGTAATACGAGCGTTACTTTGTGTACCGGAGGAATTGCTGTGTCTGCCTACCTGTTGAGCGTCATTCCAAAAGCAAAGGCATATTCGCCCGCCCTGCTAATGGATACCAATTCGATTTTGATAGGTGTAGAAAAAATAGACGTATATATAAAAGCTATTCTTATTACTGTTTCCATGTGTATAATATGCATTTCTGCAAGTATTCCAATTATAAATAAGAAGCAGCTTTAGGTATGAGTGTGAAAATGCAAAAACAAGTTTGAAAAAGTCATGGACGCAATGGACGTAATTTAGCAAAAAAGATGGTGAAAACGAACCTTGAATATGCTATGATGGATACAGGCATATTAAGGCTCTTTCCAACACAAATATGTAATTCAAAATATATCTCATACCAAAGTGGGGGTAATGTAATGAAGAAGTTCAAAGTTTTGTTTATTATATGGACAATAGCAGTAATAATGAATGTTACGGGGTGTGCCGTATCGGCGACAGCATTATCAGGAACTAAAAGCGTACAACAGGACAATGCTGCAATAAATAACATGATAGAAAGCAAAGACGATTCAAAACCCGAAGGAGAGATCGCAGAACAAACGGCAGAAATCGTATTTAATGAATGGGGATATACATATAGTATAGCCGGAAATAGTGATAGCAGCATAAAAACAAGCAATGACAAAAATATTTTGAATAATGAAATGGGAGATGAAGGTGCGGCAGAAGAAAAAGCAGAAACGATTTTGCAATGGAATGAAGCACAAGAATCTATAGAAGAGAATAAACTGTGTTGGTTAAACAATGATTATCTAAAGGCGTATGCTGATGATATTTCTTTTATTGTATCTGATAGTGATGCAGTCACGGCAAAATATTCAACGCCGGCATCTAAAGTAGAAGTGCATGTGTTTACAGTATCAGAAGACGATAATAAATATTTTGAATTTGGAAGAAATTACACATCTAAAATATATAATATTCATCAAATCGGAGAAGAAACCATATGGCAATGTTTTTCTTATAATGGTTATGACGATACAGAATACACAAGTGCAGTTCTTGCAGATAAAAATATAGTATGCGAAATAACATTTGAAAATTGTGATGAACAATTTATTTCTGATACACTTACTGTTTATTGATAGAAAAAGAATATATTTTAAACTCTTGCCTTAAAAATAATTTTTAGGCAAGAGTTTATATTTAGAACTAAAATCTATAGTAAATCCATTCCCCAATGTAATAAATACACTTTTCATCTGCATTTTATACCTATGCTCTGCTTAATCATTATACTGCCAAATCCAATGGCAAATCTGAAATATCTTTTAACCTCTTCCCCTGTACAAGTGTTTCCAAAGTTTCAACAGCATCTTCCGAACCAACTTCTTTTACCGCACGAATCAATTCATAAAGCGCAAAGTGATATACACAATCAATATCCCCAGTTCCAAGTGCCAATGAAGCTAATCGGTTAGGCATCGGTTCTGCTGTCACTACAACAATATGCGGCAAATGTCCTTTTCTATTACGAATCAGATTCAACGCTTCTGTACGGCTGTTCTGCGCCCGGTCACTCCGCATTGTATATTTTGCCGACACGCTGGCATGAAGTAACGGCTTTCCGCCATTCGACTTTCTAATATCTGCCATTTTGCTAATTTTATCATCAACTATGTACTGTTTGGCATTGATTTCTTCATCTTCATAAAGGCCGCGATAAATAACCACATCCGGCGCAACAAGATAATCATTTCCCAATGCAGCCGCTAATTGTGCATTTTCTGCTGTTAATTCACTCAAATACGCTAAATGTTCATATTGCTCAAAATCACTCGTTTTGAGTCTGTTATTATTGCCAAGCTGTAATATCGACCATTGACCAGGACGGAGATTCTGCAAATAGGGAAATGTTTCCTGCAAAAATTCCATTGTCAATAATTCGAATTGCTTTCCCAATGTTTGTCCGGAAATTTTGTCAACCGTATTAACCGTATGATATTGCTCATCCACTAAAATATCAACAATTCTACCCGCTATCGCTATTGAACCTCTGCTGCTGGTATCTGCATTAGACGCCACACCAGCTTTCGTCAATGTCAATGTATTCGTTTCAAACAACCGCTCGTGAAAATGAAATCTCGCATTCGCTATTAAAGCATTCATTTTCCAAACACTCCTTTATTTTCTCTCCTACTGCCTGCGCCACCGGCGGGGGAAAAGCATTTCCAATCATCCGGCACGCAGCAGTTTTCTTTTTTCCAAATGTCCATGTGTCGGGAAACCCCTGTATTCTGGCCATCATACGGCTGGTCAGGCGGGGCGTTCCCTCAAAATCCGGCTCTGGCGCTGCATCAGCTACTCCCCGGCCATCTACTCCGAGTTCACCCCATGCTTTTCTTGCCCTTACCGGGCCAAGATCAGGGCCGCCATGTTTTTTAGAACCGCCAACTAAAGTCGGCGCAATCTTATCAGCATTTTTCGCCCAACGCTCTGCATCTTTCCATTTTCTTTCTGCCATTAGATCATATAATGTTTCACCAACAGTAGGCGCACATTCTGGTTTTCCTTTTGGATATGAAAAAGAAATATTTTCATCCTTTCGTATCGCAACGATCACTACACGAGGACGAAGCTGCGGAACAGCAAAATCTGACGCGTTTAATAACTTAATCTTAACGTCATACCCAAGCACTTCAATGGATTTAAGAATATATTTTCGATATTCATCAAAGCCTGCATCCAAAAAACCTTTTACATTTTCCAACATTACGGCTCTGGGTTCGATCTCTTTAATCAATCGAATCGCTTCGGGAAACAAATCCCGTTCATCATCTTTTCCTAACTGCTTACCCGCGATAGAAAAGGGAGGGCAAGGCACACCGCCCGCTAACAGATCCACTCCCTTATAAGGTTTCCCATTAAAATCATGCACGTCTTCACATATTACATTCCATTCAGGTCGATTTAATTTCAGGATTTTACAATAATCTGCTTCATATTCAACAAGTGCAACATGAGTGAATCCGGCCAGTGCAAGTCCAAGAGCCTGACCGCCAGCTCCTGCACAAATTTCAACACATGTTAACGGTCTTCTCATAACACATCCTCCTCATTTCAATCCTTCATTAACCGTTATTATGCATCGGCTTCATCATCTGCAAATTCCATAATATCTCCTATATTACAATTTAATGTCTTACAAACTTTATGCAGGCTCTCCAAAGAAACCGTTTCTCCTTTACCCATCTTAGCTAAGACATTAAAACTAATTCCTGACATATCTTTTAAGTCCGTTCGGTTCATCCTTTTATCTATTAACATTTTCCATAATTTATCATAACATACCGACATATTATTTCTCCTAACAATACTATACCTGTTATTGACTTAAATCAGTATAGCATATGTTCAATAAATATATCAAGATAATCTCATGGAAAAGTGAGATTTTAATGAAAGAAGTCATACTTCCTTCTTGACCTGACGCACCGTAACACCCTGCGCCTGCCGGTATGACTGCGCCACACGCTCCCGGCTGTCCCAGTAAGTGCTGATGTCTTTCGTACGGCAGCACTCGATAAAAGTACCGTCCCACGCATAGGTGATCACATAATTATAACCTGTCTGCGCCTCTTCCGCATCCTGCGCCTGCGCACCCTGAACATCCGTATTCCGGCCGCCGGAACAAAAGACAAAGTTTATCCTGCTGCCTGCCGTCTGTTCGTCTATCACCATATAATCTGCATAGCGCTCCACATATGCCTCCGCATCCAGTTCCAGCTTATCCTCCATGAAAGAGACCGCATCCGCGGACAATTCAGGCAGTTTTGTTTCCGCCTCCTGAACGGTTACGGGCGTCTGCGATGCATCCACCAGATCGGAACTGCTGTAAGAAGCCCACACAAGGCTGCCGTCCTGCGCGCTGATGTAGAAATAGTAATACTTTCTGCCCGGCATATCCGTCCAGTTGACCATGTACGTATTTTTCTCCCCGGAGCCGTCGTACCCCGCGTCCTGCACTTCTTCAAAATAAGAATGAAGTTCCAGTCCGTCGCCGGTGATGCCGTACAATTTCTGGAGCCATTCTTTGGCCGACGCGACCGCTTCCTGCTCGGTGATTCCGCCTGCATCGACAACCTGCGCCGCCGCCTCTTGTTTCTCCTGCTCCTGCGCTTCTATCTCTTCGGCAAATTCTTCCTCATACCGCTTCTGCAGAGCGTAGTTGCGCTTCACCTCGAAGTCGATCAGTTCTAACAGCTCTTCGTCGGTAAGTTCCCGGTCCGGCAGATGAAAGCTGCTGTCGGTGGTCAGATAGTACAGTTCATAGGTCTGCGCCTCTTTTTCGCTGTCTGTCTGGGGCAGTTCGCCTTCCGGGAACAAACCCTGCTGATACCGGCTCCACAGTTCTTTTTCACGTTCCTTCTCATTTTCCGTCAGGCTTCTGGTATAGGTGTCTGCGCCGACCGGCTGGCTGTCTAGCATCTCGACCCTCGCCTGATGCTCCTCGTCAGGAATTTTTTCCATACGTTCCTTTACAAGGGAAGAAACGATGGCCCTCGCGGGGATACCGACGACACCGACTGCCAGAATAAGTCCCGCGGCAGCAGCCGCGATACGCGGTAAGCGGTGTGCCGTGCGGCGCGCGGATACGGGTTTCACCCCCCCCCACTTGTGCTTTTGGGTCCGCTCTATTACGTTCTGTGCGATCTCCTGCTGCATGGTTTCACTGATCTCTATATTTTCCACAGCGTTCTTTAGATCCTGTAATTTCATTTTCCGCTCCTCTCCGAAAACGTTCTTCCTGTGCGGAATCGTTTCCCTGCTCATCATTTCACTGATCCTGCTTTTTTTGTTTATCGTTTTTCTTTTTATTTTTTTAATCCGACAGGGTTATCCTCAATGCTTTTCTTCCCCGTTCCAGACGTTTTTTGACCGCATTGAGAGAAATACCCAGTATATCTGCGATCTCCGCCGTTTTATATCCTTCGATATAGTGCAGGCAGATCACGGATTTCAGGGAATCCGGCAGATCCATCAGCGCCGCCAGGACCTCGCTCTGTTCCGGCAGTTCGCAGTACGCCGATATTTCATCGAGATCTGTCTGCGGATGTCGTATGCGGAACCTGTGCAGATCCCTGCACCTGTTCACCGCCACTTTGATAAGCCATGCTTTCTCATGTTCACTGTCACAGAAATCCGGCGCACGCTCTATATAGCGGCAGAAAACATCCTGTATCACATCCTGTGCATCCCACTCGTTGCCCGCAACGACAAGGCATATCCTGAAAAGCATATTGCTGTACTCTTCTACGAGTTCCTCTACCGTCATGTAATTCTCCTTTCCAAAGCATCGTGCGCACTCATATCTTGCTTTCTATAATATACACGCAGGAAAAACATACAGGGTGACATGAAAATAAAGGGATAAAAAGATAAATGAAAGAAACTCTGATTCTATTTAGACATGATCGTTTACTCGATCGATTTAAGCGACTCCGTCATATTGATCTTCGCGATCTTGCCCTGCATGAGCAGATTCACAAGCATGGCGAAGCCAAACGTCAGAAGCAGGCTGTACATATAGCTGACCGGCTTTACATAGGTTTTGAAGGAGATCATATCGATGTTGATATGATACATGACAAACCAGTGGAGCGCCTTTCCCAGACCCAGTCCGACCAGTCCGCCGATCGCTGTCAGCACGATATTTTCGCGGAATACATAGTCCGCCGTTTCTCTGGCATAGAAACCCAGCACTTTGATCGTGGCGATCTCCCGTATTCTCTCGGTGATATTAATATTGGTAAGATTGTATAGAACGATCAGCGCAAGAGCCGCCGCGCATACGATAACGAGCAGCACGATATAATCCATGCTGTCCATCATGGACGCGATCCTCTCCCGCAGATCCTGTATCACGTTCACCGCCAAGACCTTATCCAGTTTGGATGCGGCCGCGGCAGCTTTATGGATATCCGTTCCTTCTTTAACGACCGCAAAGGCGCTTGTATATTCGGGTTCTTCTCCCATCTGCGCCGTATAAGTTTCTTTGCTGATATAGACATAGTTATAGACAAAATTTTCACACAGACCCACGACTCTGACGCGGAGCCTCCGCATATCCGCGTCCCGCAGTTCGATCTCGTCGCCGACGCGGATCCCCATATTCTGAGCCGCCTTGGCGGTAACGACCGCTTCTCCTTCCTGCGGATAAGCCACTTCTTTTCCGTCTTTGGTGTGCAGATTCAGGAAACAGCCTGTCTGCTCCGGGTCTTCCGGAACAAACAGGGTAATGCTCTTGGTCCTGCCGTTATAATCCATATCCACGCTTTTTTCCTGATGAAAGGCAATCTGCTCCAGATCATCCGCTGTTTCGGTGCGCAGGCGCTCCCTGTCGCTCTCCGCAGCGTCATCGGTCAGGGTAAACCCGATATCATAGACTTGGATCTCATCATATTGCAGATCAGCGATATTCGCCACGGAATCCTTTATCCCGAAGCCCGTCACCAACAGCGCCGTACAGCCGCTGATCCCCAATACCATCATAACAAAGCGTTTCTTGTACCGCACGATATTACGCATGGAAACTTTATGCAAAAACTTCATTCTCCGCCAGATAAACGTAATCTTCTCCAAAAAGATGCGCTTGCCGCTCTTGGGCGCTTTGGGGCGCATCAGATTGGCGGGAACGCTGTGCAGCTCGTAATAGCAGGACAGATAAGCCGTGCCTACGGAACATACAAGCGCCGCCGTCAGGGAGATCACCGCCATATCGGGCGCAAAATGATAATCGATATGATCCAGATAATACATGATCTGATATCCCATCCAGATCGCCTTGGGGAACATCCATGTACCGCCGATAAATCCTGCGGCCGCCCCCACGATCGCCGCGCTTCCGGCATAGAAGGCATACTTTCCCATGATTGCCGCGTTACCGTAGCCAAGAGCCTTCAGGATACCGATCTGGGTCCTCTGCTCCTCCACCATTCTGTTCATGGTGGTCATACAGATCAGCGCCGCCACCAGAAAGAAAAAGAGAGGGAAAGCATCGGAAACCGCCTCTACGATATTGGAATCGCTCTCAAAACAGACATAGCCTATGTTTGTATTTCTGGTGAGCACATAATAGTCCGGCTCCTCGATATCGTCCAGTTCCGCTCCCGCATCGTCTATCTTACGCTGTGCGTCCGCCGTTTCTCTATCATAATCGGCCTTCGCATCCTCATATTCCTGCCTGCCTTCCGCCAGATCGGCTCTGGCGTCCTCGATCTCCTCTTTGGCCTCTTCCAGTTCCCGGCGGGAAGCCTCTGCCTGCTTTCTGGCCTCCGCAAGCTGCGCCTCTCCCGCGTCCAGCTGTGCCTCCTGCGCGGACAACTGCGCCCCTGCCTGTGCGATCTGCTCTTCGGCTGCATTGGCCGGAAACATCTGCGCCTGAGCCTGAAGCGCTTCTTTTGCCTGATCAAGCGCCCGCCGCCCGTCGGCCAGTTCCTTCTCTTTGTCGGCTATCTCGGCTTCCGCGTCCGCCAGTGCCTTCTCGCCGTCCTCGATCTCTTTCTCACCATCCGCGATCTCTTTCTCGCCGTCTTCGATCTCTTTGAGCGCGTCGCCGAGTTCTTTTTCCGCTTCCGCCTTCTTATCGTCAAGTTCCTTCTGCGCATCGGCCAACTCAGCCTCCGCGTCCGCAATCAGCCCGTCGTACCGCTTCCGGACAAGTTCTCCGGTCATATCTTCCAGTTCGTCCTGCGCCGCGTCGATCATATCGTTATACGCATCGGAATAGATCATATGATCCCCGCGCAGCGTCAGATAGATCTCCGACAGGTAATCGCAGTCAAAAGATGCTTTCGGTATGTATACAAACGCCGTGACGCGGCCGTCCCCGATGGAACTCGTTCCACGCTCAAAATTCAAATACAGCGGAGAATCAGCCAGTCCGACAACCGTATATTGCCGCTCTTTGAACATTTCCAGCGTATCGTCGGAATTATCATCCGTCACACGGACAACGGAACCGATCGCCTCCGTCCCGGCTTGAAAAGCGTCGAGGATACACTCGTCCGGCGCTTCCGGCATCCGCCCCGCCGTCAGCGTGAGCCTATTGATATTTTCCGGCAGAGCGTGAAATTTCAGAACCGCAGCGTTGTCGCTGCCCACAACCGCCAGCGCGTCCACGCTCAGCGTTCCCTCCACATCCTCCGTCTGCTGCCATTCCCGCAGCGACTCCACGTCTTCCTCCGTAAATCCGATGGTAGACAAAAGCCGATAGTCAAAAAAATCACAATCGCGCAGATAGCTGTCCATCGTTTCCGTCATGGCCGGTTTTGTCACTTTCAGACCGGAAAAAAAGCCGACGCCAAGCATGACGATCGCCAAGATCGCCATGTACCGTCCAAGGCTTCCTTTTATTTCGCGCAATGTAGTCTTAAGCATCATCGATTACGACCTACCATTCAATCTCTTCCACAGGAACTATGTGCTGATTCCGTTCTATCTTCTGCACCGTTCCGCTTTTCACCGTGATCACCCGGTCCGCCATAGCCGTAAGAGCGTGATTGTGGGTGATGACCACCACCGTCATGCCCTCTTTCCGGCAGGTGTCCTGAAGCAGCTTTAATACGGCTTTGCCCGTATTGTAGTCAAGCGCGCCGGTAGGCTCGTCGCACAGAAGCAGCTTCGGATTCTTGGCAAGCGCTCTGGCGATCGCCACTCTCTGCTGCTCGCCGCCGGAAAGCTGCGCGGGGAAATTGTTCTCCCTGTCTTTTAAACCGACCTGCTCCAGAACCTGCGCTGCGTCCAGCGGATCCTTGCAGATCTGCGCCGCAAGCTCCACATTTTCCAGTGCGGTCAGGTTCTGCACCAGATTGTAAAACTGAAAGACAAATCCAATGTCATAGCGTCTGTAAGCTGTCAGCTTCCTACTGTTGTAGGACGAGATCTCGTCCCCGTCCAGAAGCACCTGTCCCGCGGTCAGACTGTCCATGCCGCCCAGTATGTTCAGGATCGTCGTTTTGCCCGCACCGGACGCGCCCACGACGACGCAGAACTCTCCTTTTTCTATCGTGAAATTGACATCCTTCAATGCCTCGATATCGACCTCACCCATATGATAGATCTTGTCTACATGCTTAAATTCCACAAAAGCGCTCATTTCTCCGCTCCTTTTTCCGGCAGGTGCCGCGATCTGCTGCTTACCAGACCAATATAACATATCTTATTATCTGCGGCAAATCGTTTTCTCCGGCGGCGCGGTTTTAATGATGCACCTTATTCCATATGCTCCTGCGGATCGACAAAATCCCCGTCTTTGTTCATCACCGCGAAATGCAGATGCGGGCCGGTAGCGCGCCCCGTGCTTCCCACCGCAGCGATCCTGTCGCCGCCCTTCACCTGCATATCTTTTTCGACAAAAATCTCACCGCAGCAGCCGTAATACGTCCTCTCGCCATTCTGGTGCCGGATCACCACATAATTGCCATAATCCGCTGAAAAACCTGTTTCATCGACCGTGCCGTCAGCAGCGGCCACAATGTCTGTGCCCTTCTCTGATACATAGTCGATTCCCTCATGCCTGACCGCCTCCTGTGTATCCGGATTCGTTTTTTCGCTGAAGGTATCGGATATACGGGTATATTCGCAGGGCTCCATATAGAGGATGTCCACATCCTCATATGCGGCATCATTTTTGACCTCGCCCCCGTCACCTGTTTCTTCCGCCGTCTGCATCTTTTCTGCCAGCGCTTTGGTTTCCTCTGCCTTTTCTTCCAACACTTTTCTCTCTTTTTCAAACGTTTCCATTTTTTCTTCTTCTATCTGCATTTCCTCCGCCAGCGCTTCTCTCTCTTGGGCCAGTGTTTTGATTTTTTCTTCCGCCGTCTGCATCTCTTCCGTCAGCGCCTCGGCTTCTTCTGCCTTTTCTTCCAGCGCCTTGACTGCCTCTGCGGCTTCTTCTGTTTCTTTTTCCAGTGCGCTTTTCGTTTCCTCAGGGAGCGTCGCTCCACCGGCCGCCGTTTCTTGTGAGGCCCCGGTAAATGCGCAGCCCGCCATGCTCATCATAAGTAATATCGCAAGGGCGCCCGCCCATGCTTTGTTCGCTCCTGTCTTCATCAATCTCTGGATCCTCCCTTTCAATTCTGTTTTGCCCGGTTTCAGCATCATACCGAAGGAATACGCTTTTTTCCCTTTCTGCGCTCGCGACAGTTCCAAAAGCATCTCTCCGTATGCAAATCGTTCGTCTGTTCCGATCCTCAGCACGGTTCCATAGTCGCAGGCAAGTTCTGCATCTCTAACAGAACACACAGCGGCCGCCCATACCAGCGGATGAAACCAGTAGACCGTCAGCAGCACGGCTCTTACGAACGCCCATATATGATCTCTGTGCATAAAATGTACGTTTTCGTGTGTGACCGCGTAACGAAAATAGTCTGAATCCTCAGCAATATTGTCACCGATATAGATCGCCGGACGCAAAAGCCCTGCAAGACACGGCGATCCCAACCCTTTAACGCGGTAGACCGGCGGCTCGCTGTCTTTGCACAATACACGCGTCCTGCGCAGTTTTCGATAGAAGCGGAATCGGGATAGACCCAATACCGTACCAGCCAGAAGACTTCCCGAAATCCATATGACAGGGAATGTGTCCGTTACGATATACAACATTTTGTTGTATATTGGCACGCCGCTTTTGGGGGCTTGCGCATCCGGATCCCCGGCAGCCCATATACCGCTGCCTTCGTCTTTTCTCCCTGTCTGCGCCGGGTCCGTATCCGCCTGCCCGGATACGCCGTCGACCTCTTTTAACGCCGGTCCGTTATCCCGATACCCGGAGAAACGGCTCTGCGATCCCGCAGACTCTTCCGTAAATCGAAGCACGCTGAGCGGACTGTCAAACAGATTTACCGGCACAAGCAGCCGCAGCGCCACGGCCAGCCACAAACCATACCGTACATATACATGAAGTCTGCCGCCGAGCAATGCCCGTATGATCAATACCGCGCCGATCAAAACCGCCGCCTGCAACATGATCCCCGTCATGACTGTTTCCTCTCCCTTGCCTCTTTAATAATATTGTACAGTTCCTCCATCTCGCTCTCCGAAAGATCCTGCTTCTTTACGAGCGTATTGACCAGCAGCCCCAGACTGCCGTTGTAGATGCGGTTGAGAAAACTGCTCGTTTCCGATTCCACGACTTCCTCCCGGTTGATGAGAGGATAGTATTCTCTTGCCTTCTCCCCTTCCCTGTAACCGATAAAACCTTTCTTTTCCATCCGTTTCAGCACCGTCTTCGTCGTGCTCTTCGCCCATCCTGTTTCTGTTTCCATCGCCTTGATCAGCTGCGTCGCCGTCTTGGGGGACGACTCCCACAGATTTTCCATAATGTGCCACTCACTGTTTGACAGGCCGATTTCTTTTTCTTTCATACTAATCTCCATTCCGGAGCATCTGTTTCCAAAATGCTTCTCATATATAGTTTACATATGTAACCCTTATTTGACTGTAACACGATGGGTTACATGTGTCAACCATTCTCAAAAAAATTTTTCACAATATATTCCTATTTATTGGGTAAAATGATATCATCAACTTGTAAAGAAAATGCCGCTATGGAATGGCTGACGGATTTGTTATCTTAGAGGAGAAAAAATATGAGCGATCTGCTGCTGCGCATCAAGGAAAACGTATCCAGAGTGATCGTCGGCAAAGAGGCTGTGACGGAACTTCTTCTGGCCGCTCTCGCCGCCGGCGGGCATGTGCTTTTGGAAGATATTCCGGGCACGGGCAAGACTGTACTTGCGAAATCGCTTGCCCGATCCATGGATCTTGCTTTCAGCCGGATCCAGTTTACACCCGACCTTCTGCCGAGTGACGTGACCGGCCTGTCCTATTTTGATCAGGAAAAAGGACATTTTGTGTTTAAAGAAGGCCCCGTATTTACCAATCTGCTTCTTGCGGACGAGATCAACCGCGCGACGCCGCGGACGCAGTCAAGCCTTTTGGAATGTATGGGAGAATCTCAAGTCACCGTCGATGGCGTGACCAGACCGGCAGGCTCGCCGTTTTTCGTTATGGCGACGCAGAATCCTGTGGAAACGCTGGGCTGTTATCCGCTTCCGGAGGCGCAGATGGACCGTTTCCTCATGAAGATCGGCATGGGAAGCTTAAGCAGAGCGGAAGAGCGGCGCATGATCGACCGCTATATCACCGAACAGCCTTTGGACACGATCAAACCGGTCTGCACGCGGGAGGAGATCATCCGTTTACAGGCGGATTGCAAAAATATCTATGTTCATACGGACCTGCGGGATTACCTCGTGGATCTTGTACACGGAACGAGAAAATACGGTTCTGCATCCGGGGATTCCCGCAGCATCACCGAGGGAGTAAGCCCCAGAGGAACGCTGGCTCTTCTGCGGGCCTCTCAGGGTTTCGCCATGGTTCAGGGAAGAGATTTTGTGGTCCCGGAGGACGTCAAAGCCGTTGCCGTTCCCGTATTGGCGCACCGGATGATCTCAGACGCCGCACATGCCGAAGAAAGAGAGATCTATATACAGGAGCTGCTTGGCAGCATCCCGCTTCCTACGGAGGACTGGACCAGACCATGATCAGTTTATTCATACTCGGACTGTTTCTTCTTACGTTCCTCTGGAATCTGTATTATGCCAGACACTGGCACCGGGACCTGTCGGTCTGTCTGGACTTTCTTCAGGATCATGTCTATATGGGCGAACAGGCGCAGATGACGGAGCGGATCGAGAATCGGAAAAGACTGGTGCTTCCTATTCTGGAAGTTTCTTTTCACACGGATCGAAACTTGTCTTTTCTCAACTATGAAAATACCCAGATAAGCGATTATGTCTATAAACGGGATATTTTCTCATTGTTGGGCAATCAGCGCATCACGAGGAAACTCACTTTGATCTGCACGCAGAGAGGCCATTACCGGGTCAGTGAGTCATGGCTTACCACTTTCTCTCTGCTGCATGACCGGCACTTTTCCGTGGAGTTCCCGGCGGATGCGGAGTTGTATGTCTATGCGGCAAGGACGGATGTGTCGGACATCATCGTCGCATGCGAGCGGCTTATGGGCAATATTCAGTGCGCAAAAAAAATGTACGAAGATCCCTTTGCGTTCTCTTCCATACGCGAATACACCGTGACGGATCCCATGAAAACGATCAACTGGAAAGCGAGCGCCCGCACCGGTGAACTGATGGTCAACACCTTTGAATCGACCCTCACCGAAAAAGTGATGCTTTATCTGGATCTGGAAGACAGCGCAATACTCAAATACGAATATCTTGTGGAAGCTTCCATCTCTCTCGCCGCCTCTATTGCGCAGAAACTCATTACCCGCGGCATGGAAGTCGGTATCTTTGCAAACATAAGCATACGGCCCGAAAGGTCATGGCCCGGCAGTTCGGAAGCGCAGGTCGTCCTGATAGAACCGGCCGGCGGCAGAAAGCAGCTCAACCGGATCGAGCAGACGCTTACCCGTCACAAAACAGCCGGTACAGTGATTCCTTTTACCCGTCTTCTCACCGGAAAATACAACGTTCCCGACAACATACGGAGCCAATATGCCGCTCTCTTTTCTTCGGAAACGTCCGACGATGCCGTTATGATCTTTATATCCAAAAACGCCGATCGGAATCAGACCGCGATCCAGAATTATATCGGCCGCAGCAGACAGGCGATCTGGATCGTCCCCTGCACGAAAAACGAAACCTGCGAGGTAAAAACACCGGCCAATATCCACTTGATCCGGCGGGAGGTTGAGAGAAGTTGAGAAAAACGATTCTACGGACAACCGAATGGATTCATGCCACCCTTATCCTGGCGATCGTTCTGCCCGCCCTGTACTGTCTTGGCGCAAAACAGCCGGATCTGATCGGGCGGCACCTGTATTCCAAATGTCTTATCCTTTTCTTTCCGGCAGCGGCAACGGACATTGCCGCCCGCAGGTGCAGGGGACTGTCTGCTTATCTGTCCGTGTGCGCTGCGATACTGGCGGCCACCGCCGCTCTGGGATGGTATGTGGGCACACCGCTTCGCGGAAGCGCTCTGTTCTGGCTGTACTTTTGGACGATGATAGGCGAAACAATATTTATGATCCTGTATCATATATCGGAACGCCTGACACAGGCCAGACTAAAAGAAGACGAAGCGCCAAAAGATGCGCAGGCCGCAGATGAGAGCCACCGGCATATCCGTTACGACAGCCTGTCCACTCCGTCTTTTGCCGTGCTTTTGTATTTTACCGCCGTTTATTTTTTCGCGGTCAACTTATACAATCCGGCCGTGTGCAATGCGGCTCTGTTCAGCGCGGCGGTATATACGGTGATCGCCATGCTGCACCGGTATATAACCGAAACGGAAGAATATCTCGCCTTCAACAAGCGGACCTGCAACATTCCTTCCCGGCGGATCTACGCAATCGGAACCGGTATGCTGGCCCTTTTTCTTCTGCTGTTTGCCATTGCCATACTGCCGTCGATACTGACCGCTTCCGTCCGCCATTACCGTGACATCCGGGAATCCAATGCCCGTATTCAGTTTGATTATGAGGAATTTATGAAAGAATATCAACCGGATCCCGCCCCAATAGACCCGGCGCTGATCATGGGTGACCAACAGGCCGCGCCCCTTGAACCCCCGGAATGGCTAGGCACTTTATTTGATATCATGACCGTGATCGTCCTGACGGCCGCGGCCGCTTTGTTGATAAAGACCGTCTACGACACTTTTCGGACTTTCCGGGCAGCGACGGACGACAACGGAGATATTGTGGAAGAACTGGAATCGACCGATGAAGCGGTCAAGATCAAACGGGTAAGAACAATACCCCATAAATTGTCGGAGCGGGAACGCATCCGCAAAGAATACCGTCGATTCATACGGCGTTACCGCAAAGAACATCCGGCGCGGTACGAGTCCCCCTCCGAGATCGAAAAAGCGGCCGGCATCTACGACAGCGCAGAATGTCGGACGATCCACCAGACATATGAAGAAGCGCGTTACAGGCGGGAAAATTAGTGTTTTTGCCCCGCGCGCTATCGGCCCGGATATCTAAGCATCCTATCCTGCTGCCACCACTTGACAGCTTTGGCGAACCGTTCCGGTATATCCTGAAAATGTCCGCCCTTGTTCCACTCAAAATAAACCGAGGCCGCCTGATCTTTTAAAACAGCAGCCGCCCTCTGCGTACAGTCCGCCACGCGGCTCATGCGCGGATTGCGGCTTGCGCTCTCTTTATCGCCCAAAGACAGATAGATCCTCATGTCATTGCGCACAGGCTTCTGTTTCTCCATATACTCGCAGAAACCGTCGTACCACAGCGACCCCGAAAGACTTGCCGCCGCACCGAATACTTCCGTGCGGTAAACCGCATAAACAGCCGTCAGCCCGCCCAGAGAATACCCGAAAATTGCCGTGTTTTCCGCTTCCGACATAGTCCGGTAATGCGTATCGATGTACGGTTTTACCTCCTGTGTCAGCCGGTCGAGGTACGCATCCGCCCTGCCCGCAGGATCCGTTTCTCCCTTTCGGAATGACGGCGCGCGCCACGGTGTAAAATCATCGTTCCAACTTTCGGGCTGCACACAGACCATCATAAACTCTTCCGGCGCGGTCTCTCCGATGTCTTCCGGCAGATCCGCCTGCGCCCCATCCGCGGTGTCTTCCAACGGGCCCTTCTGCGCGGCCAACCGGACAACTTCCGCCGCGGTCTCCCGCAGCGGAATATCTCCGTTAATATAAATGACGGGATACCGTTTGTCCGTGCTCTCATAAGACGCCGGGAGCCATATGTGGTATGACAGCGGCGCCGCGGTCAATGGCATCTGTTACAGTGCGAACAATCGCCGCACTGTACGGATTTTCCCGCTTTTTTATCTTTTATGATGCTTCGCAGCGCGAGCGCCGCCGCTCCCGCCACGATCGCAAGAACGATTGCCGTTCCCATAACATCAACTCCTTTTAAGGGTCTGCATTTATTGTATCATATCAGCAGGAAATCAAGCGCGAGCATAGCGAGCATTTGATTTCACCTGATATGGTAACGACAGAATCTTAAAGTGCGTCAGCACGACGGCTGCGCAGCAGACAGATTCTGGAGTTATTATACCATATTCTCAGATGCCAGTACCGTAAACCATTCCGGGAGAATTGCAAAGCAATTCTCTTAGCGCAGACCGCTGGGTCTGCGCTTATTATACCATATCCTCTGATGCAGCTGCCATAAATCTTATACTTTATTTGCCGCTTTTGCAACTCCGGCCGCAGCCGTCCGCAGCGAACCCGGCTCTTTGTACGGCCTGCACAGCAGATACAGGAAACCGATCACAAGCAGTATGGCTGCCGCCGTTCCGATCCCGAAACCGCCGCCCGTAAAGAATGTGCCAAGCTGATAGATACACATTGCCGCCACATAGGCAAGCAGACATTGATATCCGATGGCAAACCAAAACCATTTCCGGTTGTTCATCTCTCTCTTAATGGCGCCCATCGCCGCAAAACACGGTGCGCACAGAAGATTGAAGGTAAGGAACCCGTAAGCCGCAACCGGTGTCATGACCGCCGCCAGACTTCCCCATACTTCCGTGCCGTCCTCGGCTACCTCCGCAAATCCAAACAACATGCCGAAAGTTGCGACAACATTTTCTTTTGCAATCAAACCGGTAATGGCTGCAACCGCCATTTTCCAGCCTTCTCCCGCCTGTGTCCATCCGAGCGGCGTAAAGATCCATGCGACAGCGCTTCCGATCTTCGCCAGAATACTCGAATCAAGCTGTTCCGCTTCCAACATTCCGAAACCGCCGTCCGTCCATCCGAAAGACATCAAGAACCATAAAACGATAGTCGACAGCAGAATGATCGTGCCAGCCTTTTTGATGAAAGACCATCCGCGCTCCCACATACTTCTCAGGACCGCTCCCACAGTCGGCATATGGTACGCCGGCAGTTCCATCACGAACGGCGCCGGATCCCCTGCGAACATTTTGGTCTTTTTCAGGATGATACCGGAGCAGATGATCGCCGCGATACCGACAAAGAACGCGCTCCACGCGATCACGCCGGAGTTGTCAAAAAACGCGCCCGCAATCAGCGCGATGATCGGAAGTTTTGCCCCGCACGGGATAAACGTCGTGGTCATGATCGTCATCTTGCGGTCCCTGTCATTCTCGATCGTCCGGGAAGCCATAATGCCGGGCACGCCGCAGCCGGTGCCGATCAGGATCGGGATAAAAGATTTTCCCGACAATCCGAACTTGCGGAAAATACGGTCCATAATAAAGGCAATCCTCGCCATATAGCCGCATGACTCCAAAAAAGCCAGAAAAAGAAACAGCACAAGCATCTGCGGAACAAATCCGATAACCGCGCCCACACCGGCCACGATACCGTCCAAGATCAGTCCCTGCAGCCAATCGGCACAATGGATGCTCACAAGAAGGCTCTCAATGGCAGGCGGTATAATCTCTCCAAACAGCACATCGTTCGTCCAATCCGTCAGGAACGCGCCCACAGTCGTCACGGATACATAGTATACGATAAACATCACGACCGCAAAGATCGGCAGCGCGGCCCATCTGTTTGTGACGATCCTGTCAATTTTATCGGACGTGGTCAGCACGTTTTTCTTATTCTTGACAACGCAATCCTTGATAACGGATGCAACATACATATACCGTTCGTTGGTGATGATGCTTTCCGTATCGTCGTCAAACATTTCTTCCAGATTCCTGATCTGTCCGCTCACATCGGGGACGTCGCTCATCTGCTCCGCAATCTTGGAATCTTTCTCCAAAAGTTTTATGGCAAAAAATCTCTTCTGGTTTTCGGGCACTCCTTTCAGCTGCGCGCAGACATCGGATATTGCGCTTTCCACACGTTCATCGAATCTGTGCACGATCGTCTGCGGCCTGCGGCCTGCCAAAGCCACCGCCTTATCGGCTGCTTCGCGGATACCGGTTCCCTTCAACGCGGATATCTCCACGACTTCGCATCCGAGATTTTTCCGCAGTTTCTCCGGAGAAATGCTGTCCCCGTTCTTATTGACGACATCCATCATGTTGACCGCCATCAGAACCGGTATGCCAAGTTCGATCAGCTGCGTGGACAGATACAGATTTCTCTCGATATTTGTACCGTCAATGATGTTAATGATCACATCCGGCTTCTCATTGATCAGATAATTTCTGGCCACCACTTCTTCTAGCGTGTAGGGCGACAGAGAATAGATCCCCGGAAGGTCCATGATGACCACGTCTTTGTTCCCTTTTAGTTTACCCTCTTTCTTTTCCACCGTAACGCCGGGCCAGTTTCCGACAAACTGATTGGATCCTGTCAATGCGTTGAACAGCGTTGTCTTGCCGCAGTTCGGGTTTCCTGCTAGTGCAATCCTTACTGACATTTTCTTCCTCCTCCTGATCATAAACTTTTGTTCTTACAGTTCATGTGTACTCAACTTCTGTCAATTACGGGCCGCATTTAATCAACTTCCGTTCCTGCAGTCCGTAGTTACTCAACTGCTGCCGCTGCGACCCGCGTTACTCAACTTCTATCATTGCGGCGTCCGCCTTGCGTATAGACAGTTCATACCCGCGCACGGTAACTTCGACCGGATCGCCAAGCGGCGCCACTTTACGCACAAATATTGCTACACCTTTGGTAATTCCCATGTCCATGATACGCCTTTTGACAGGTCCTTCTCCCGACAGCTTCCTGACCGTTACGGTTTCGCCGCAGGACACATCTTTTAATGTTTTCATCCTTTCCTCCTCCATTCCGGATCTTCTGCATCCATATAGTTAGTTGTAACTTACTCAAACGCGCAGAAAATCAGATCATGATGCGGCTGGCCATATCCTTGCCGATCGCAATTCTGGAATCCTTGATGTTGACGATCAGATTACCGCCCACCGTAGAAACCACTGTTACCGCAGCGCCTACCACAAATCCGAGATTTTCCAAAAACTGTCTTGTATCCTCTTTTCCGCCGATTTTTTTGATGGACGCCGGTTCTCCTTCTTTTGCAAATGTCAACGGCATACGCTCATCTCCTTTTTCTCAATCGTGTCAGATATGTATTGGTCTTACAACAATATATGTCAGATCCTGCATTTGGTTAGTATTATCTAACCTCCGCACTGTATAGGTTAGCACTAACTAACTTTTATGTCAAGAATTTTTCTAAAAATTTGGATCATAAAATAAGGAAATGCCGATCCCTCACAGAAGGAAGGAGCATTTCCTTATCTTTCGGTGTACATGGCAGCCCTATTTTGGGCCGCTTTTTTAATCTGAATCTAACGCTTTTTTCTTAAATCTTTATAATCTCTTGAGCAGTTCCTCTCTCTGCGCCTCGTAACCCGGCTTGCCAAGGAGTGCGAACATATTCTTCTTGTAACTCTCCACTCCCGGCTGGTTAAACGGGTTCACCCCTAAGATATACCCGCTGATACCGCAGGCAAACTCAAAGAAATAGAACAGCTGTCCAAGATAAAATTCACTCACTTCAGGAACATTCACCATAAGGTTCGGGACCTGTCCGTCGGTATGCGCGAGGATCGTTCCGTTCATCGCACTCTTATTGACAAAATCCACATTTTTTCCGGCCAGATAATTAAGGCCGTCCAAATCCACAGGCTCTTCGCCGATAATGATCTCTTCCCTGCTCTTCTCGATGTTGATAACCGTTTCAAACAGATTTCTGGAACCGTCCTGAATAAACTGTCCCATGGAGTGCAGATCCGTCGTGAGATCGACGCTCGCCGGGAAGATACCCTTCTTATCTTTGCCTTCGGATTCGCCGTACAGCTGCTTCCACCACTCGGATACATAGTGCACGCACGGTTCATAGTTGGCAAGGATCTCGATCGACTTGCCTTTTCTCAATAAGATATTGCGCAGCGCCGCATATTTCAGCGCGTCGTTTTCTTCAAAGGGAGCTTCCAGCGCAATCTTTCTGCCTTCCGCAGCGCCTTCCATCAGCTTGTCGATATCCGCGCCGGAAACCGCTATCGGAAGGAGCCCTACCGCGGTCAGTACGGAGAACCGGCCGCCAACGTCGTCGGGAACTACGAAACTTTCGTAACCCTCTTCCGTGGCAAGGTTTTTCAAAGATCCTTTGGCTTTGTCGGTAGTCGCGTAGATCCTCTCCGCCGCGCCTTTTTTACCGTATTTCTTCTCAGCCATCTCTTTAAATACACGAAATGCGATCGCAGGCTCCGTAGTGGTGCCGGATTTGGAGATCATATTGATAGAGAAATCCCTGTCGCCGATCACATCGATCAGATGCTTCATGTAAGTGGAACTGATGGAATTGCCCACAAAATAGATCTCCGGCGTCTTCCGGATGGATTTGTCCACTATATTGTAGAAACTATGACGCAGAAATTCGATCGCCGCTCTGGCGCCCAGATAGGAACCGCCGATACCGATCACAACAAGGACCTCCGAATCGCTCTGAATCTTGGCCGCCGCTTTTTTGATCCTTGCAAATTCCTCTTTATCATAGTCGACCGGCAGATCGATCCAACCCAGAAAATCGTTGCCCGCCCCGGTTTTGTTTACAAGAACTTCTTTTGCGTCAAGCGCCAGCTTCTTCATGGATTCCACTTCGTTATCACCGACAAAAGAAGCCGCTTTGGAATAATCAAATGTCACTTTTCCCATCGTTTTTCTCCTTTTCTGACAGACACCGTCTGTGTCCTGCCTTTATCTCTTACTGCCGTTACTGATAAGTGTAGCATTGCCGGCATGGTTTTTCAAGATGTTTTGCCGCCGCCGTTTCTCTCGTTCACCGTATCTTCGATCAGGCCGATGATCGTACCGATCGCATCCCGCTGATGGCTTTTGCTCATGGCGTCGATATAGGAAAATCTGTTGAAATACAGTTCTTGGATCTTCTCCAGAAACAGTTTTTTGGTCAGATCATCCTCATTGATCACAATACTGAATCCCTGCGCCTCAAAAGATTCCGCGTTGAGGATCTGGTCGCCCCTGCTGCTGCCTGACGGAAGCGGGATCAGGATATTCGGTTTCTTCAACGCCAGCAGTTCGCTGATCGCATTTGCTCCGGCTCTGGAAATAACAAGATCCGCCATTGCAAAGATGTCTTTCATCTCCGACTTGATATATTCAAACTGCTTGTATCCCGGCGTCGTGAGAAGCAGATTATCCATCTTCTCCCTGCCGCACAGATGCACTACCTGAAAATCTTTTAACAGTTCGGGGAGCACATCCCTTACCGCCTGATTGACCGCCGCCGACCCAAGACTGCCGCCGACCACCATGATGACCGGCTTGGCGGTATCAAATCCGCACAGCTTCAACCCGGCTTCTTTGCTGCCCGTGGTAAGTTCTCTGCGGATCGGAGAACCGGTCAGGACCGCCTTGTCTGCCGGAAGCATATTCATGGTTTCCGGAAAATTGCAGCATACCTTTTTGGCCACCGGTATGCACAGCTTATTGGCCAGTCCCGGAGTCATGTCGGATTCATGCAGGATACAGGGAATATTGAGGGCCGCCGCCGCACGCACCACCGGCACGCTGACAAATCCCCCTTTGGAAAACACCACATCCGGCTTGATCTGCTTTAAATATTTCTTCGCCTCACGGACTCCTTTTAAGACGCGGAACGGATCGGAAAAATTCTTGGGATCAAAATATCTCCGGAATTTTCCGGTGGCGATCCCGTAATACGGCAGATCGAAATCCTCCATCAGCTTTTTCTCAATGCCGTCATAGGAACCCATATATGCTATCTCATACTGCAATTCTCTCAGCTTTGGAATCAACGCCATGTTCGGCGTGACATGTCCGGCCGTGCCGCCGCCGGTCAGTACGATCTTTTTGCTCATGACCAAAGAAACCTCCTGATTAAAATAGATATGCTGTTAGTATATCACACTTTTCAGTTTGCCGCCAGATGCCGGGACGGACATACGGCGCCCTGATCCGCATATGACACCGCCTGCAGACGGCGGACGGCTTCCTGACCGGATACAAGATCTAAGCGTCGCATAACCGCGGATACTGCATAAATTTTACGATGCATCACACCTCCTGTCCGGTCTTTTTTCCAATATAATATAGGTATGCCGATTTTAGTAATGGATTACCGGGAGGATGCAAGCGACTATGGCCGTATTTTTTCTTCAGCACAAAAATTTTATGATCGCGATTCTGGCGTTACAGTTCTGTAGTATCCTATGCCAGATCATCATAGGTGTGAGCTATCACCGCCTGATCTGGGAATCGGAACATATGTCCACGACTACCGACAAATCTCTGCAGCATCTAAAGCTGAAATTTACCGGCTGCTGCAGATTAAACGAGAAGGTGACGAACGTTCCTGTCTTTGTGGACAAGTATCTGAGCCATATCCGATACCGCGGGATCCCGCTGGCCATGTTAAAGCACATAGCCGGACAGTTCGTGATGCTGTCCGTTCTGGTGGCGGGCATCGGCGCCTGCCTCAGCATCATACATAACGAAAGTTTCCTTTCCGTCGCGCCCTATTATGTGATCAGCTTTCTGGGCTTATACTGCTATTTCGCGGCGGCTTCCCTGATCGATGCGCCCGGAAGACAGAATATCCTGCGCATCAATCTGGTGGATTATCTGGAAAACCATCTTTCCAGCCGTCTGGAGCAGACAGCGCTGGACATGCAGTTGATACAGCCGGATGCCAAGACGCCGGAAAAACCGCAGACGCCCGGCCCGGATACCGGCCAAAAAAACGCTCCCGTTTTCTCCGCACCGGAGATGGAAGAACTGGAGCTGCTGCTCCAGGAGTTTTTGACCTAGAAAGACCCTTCCTCCGAACAACGATCCTGCAAGATTTTTCACAACCGATAGCAATTTTGTACAAAATTCGTTATAATAAGCGCAGGGACTGATCCCGTTAAAATGCAGATAAAATACAGAACGAAAAAACGATTGGATCTACGGAGGAATATGTTATGCAGTCTTTTCAACCTACAGCGCAAAACGTAAAGCGCATCGGACGTACATTGTATCAGGAAGATATCCTCTGGCTGGCTTTGTCCGGCAGCGGTATCGAATTTCTCTATGAGGGCCGGTATCTGGCGGTCCGCCTTCAGGGCGACGATCACACCTCGGCGGCGGCAGACCTTGCGCGTATCGCCGTGTACATAGATAATGCCAGAGTTCTGGATGAAATGATTTCGGAGCCTTCGCCGTGCCATGTCCTGATAGACGCCGAAACATGTCAAAAGCATACGGTCCGGGTGTTGAAACTGTCGGAAGCCCCTATGTCGATCGTGGGGATCTGTGAATTGATCACCGACGACGGCGCCTCCGTTCATCCGGCTCCTGCCAAGGCGCACCGTATCGAGTTTATCGGTGACTCCATTACCTGCGGATACGGCGTCGATGATGAAGATCTGACCCATACTTTCAACACCGCCACGGAAGACGTGACCAAGGCGTACGCTTATCTTACCGCCGAGGCGCTTGACGCGGATTACAGCATGGTATGTTACAGCGGATACGGCGTTTATTCCGGATATGTGGACGAAAGCATAGATACCCGCAACGAAACGGAACTGGTTCCCCCATATTATGACCTGATCGGTTTTTCACGGGGCACCTGCGGCGGCAGGGCCATTACCATGACGCAATGGGATTTCGGCAGCTATAGGCCGGAATTGATCGTACTGAATCTGGGCACGAACGACAATAGCTATTGCCGCGGTATCGCAGACCGGGAAGCGGTTTTTCTTTCCCGCTATATAGAATTTCTGAAAACGATCCGTGAAAACAACCCGGATTCCCGCATTTTGTGCGTTTACGGGCTTATGAACAATGGGCTGACCGCCTCCATCGAAAAGGCGATCGAAGATTACCGCCGGATGTCCGGCGATGAACGCATTTCCTTTCTGCCGCTGCCGACACAGACAGACGACGACGGATATGTGGTCGATTATCATCCGAGGGCCGCAACGCACCGCAAAGCGTCCGGGATCGTTACGGACAGGATCCGCAGTCTTATGCAATGGTAACCGCCGGGATCCCCCGACACCTAAACGGACGGACGTTACTCCAAAATCTCTTTTTCCAATACATACAGCGCCCGTTCGTTCTCTTCCTGGCAGTAGGCGATGATCTCGTCTTTCCCCTGATCGGCAACGACGGTCGTATCGGCGCCCAGCTGTACAAAACAGACGTAATCCTCTATGGTTTCCATCCGCGATGCCTCCGCTTTGCAAAGATTCTGCGGATAATTTTGATTCTGCCGAATCGTCTGCGCGCGATAGTTTTCCAAAGCCTGTTCCACATCTCCTATATGGGCTTCTCTGGCATGGATGATGATCATTGTATCGATATGGGCATCCATGGACTGTTCTTCCGCCAGAAAATCCACATACATGTCTTCGGTAATGCCGGTCTTATCCTCCAATTCCTGCCCGGACAGGCTGACCTCCGGCCAGTACTGATCTCCCATCAGTTCTTTGACGCTGTCTTTGAGCTGTGTCAGCGCCACGATCTTTTCTTCCCTTTGGAACGGGAAATTACCCGCCTGCAGATCCTCCGTGACCTGCTCAAGTTCAAACGCCTGCCCGTTGTTGACCAGTTCGTCCTCCGGCAGGTCGCTGCCGCACCCCATAAGAAAACAAAGTCCTATGATCGATATAACGCCGGCCGTTCTTATCCTTGTCTTTTTCATTGATCCCTCCGCTGCTGATCGCTGCTGCCTCTGCCTGACCGCGGCCCTGCCGTTGGCGCCCGTGCGCTTTTCGGTTGTCGGAGCAGTTTCTATTTGATATACTATATCTAGTTTCTGCCTTTATTAGAAAAATATGTATGCAGAAAGGATTTTCACCGCTTATGCTGTTTAATTCCTATATTTTTATATTTCTGTTCCTTCCGCTGGTCTTGATCGGGTGGTATGTATTGAATCATTTCCACAGGCATACGCTGGCCAATGTTTTTCTGGCCGGTATGTCCTTATGGTTTTACGGCTATTTCAACGTCTATTATCTCGCCGTCATACTGTCTAGCATCGGCCTGAATTATCTGCTGAGTTATCTGCTCACCCGCATGGATTCCCATGAAAAACTGCGGACCCGGATCGGGCTTGCTGCGGGCATCCTGATAAATCTCGGCATCCTGTTTTACTTTAAGTACTATGATTTTTTTATAGAAAACATCAATCATGTCTTTCATACGGACTTTACGCTTAAACATGTCTTACTCCCGCTCGGCATCAGTTTCTTTACGTTCCAGCAGCTGTCCTTTATCATTGACAGATGTCTTGGAAAATGCGGGCATTACTCTTTTATAAACTACCTTACTTTCGTCACCTTTTTCCCGCAGCTGATCGCGGGGCCGATCGTTTTGTATAAGGAAATGATCCCTCAGTTTGAGGATATCGCCAAGCGAAGATTTGACGCGGCGTCTTTCTCCAGAGGCATTTACCTGTTTGTGCTTGGACTTGCCAAAAAAGTCCTCCTCGCGGATACTTTTGCCCTGATGGCAAACTACGGATTTGCGCAGACTTTTTCACTGGATACGGTTTCTACGATCGCGACGATCCTATCCTACACCTTTGAACTGTATTTTGATTTCAGCGGCTACTCCGACATGGCGATCGGACTTGGCAAAATGTTCAATATCGATCTTCCCGTCAACTTTGACGCGCCGTACCGCTCATGCAGCATCAAGGAATTCTGGCAGAGATGGCATATCACGCTCTCCCGGTTCTTTATCACCTATGTATACATTCCTCTGGGCGGCAGCAGAAAGGGACGTATGCGTATGCTGTTGAATACCTTTATCATATTTCTGCTGAGCGGTTTATGGCATGGCGCGGCATGGACCTATATCGCATGGGGCGCTGTCCACGGCCTTCTGGTCGTATGGGACAATCTGGGGATCGTCGGCATTTCCGGGCGCGCGGAAAAAAGACCGGCCCGTTTCCATATCCCTCCCTGGCTGGGATGGATCTTTACGTTTACCCTTTTTAACATGTCCCTCTTCTTCTTCCGAAGCCAGAACATGCTAGGGGCCATGCAGCTGTTTAAAAATCTGTTTGCGGGAAATTACACGGGAAAAATATTTGATGTGGCGGCGCGGCTTGACATCGCGGAAATCTATATCGCGAAACAGGCGGTCGAACTCGCGGTACCGGCCCTGTCCGGCTATGTGTACCTGATCTTCATGATCGCACTGTTTGCCCTGTCCTTCTTCCTAGTCTTCAGGCCCAATGCATACGAACGCACCATGCGGGGAGAATTGACCTCGAAACGGTGCTGGATCATCTGTATCCTGTTTGTGTGGTGCATCCTGTCCCTGTCGCAGGTGAGCACATTCCTTTACTTTAATTTTTGACAGACCGCGGCCACGCCGGATCCGGACATACATCCGGCCGGATTAAGGAGATCCATGAAATGAAAACGAAAAAAACTTTGACGAAAGATCAAAATTTCATACGACAATTCGCCGTGCGGACGCTGCTCCTTCTTGCTGCAGCAGCCGCCGTAACCGTTATCTTTGACCCGTTCTATCAGTATCATAAACCGCTTCCGGGTTTGAAAGCGGTTCTTACGGACAAAGAATATCAATGCGTCGGCACGCTCCGCACATTCGACTATGACGCCCTTATCGTGGGGTCCTCCGTGTGCGAAAACTATAATAATCACTGGTTCGACGAAGGCTTCGGCTGTAAGACGATCAAAGCCATCCGCTCTTACGGGGCAACGGCCGATCTTAACTATCTGCTGGACATCGCCTATGAGTCGCATGACCTTAAATATGTGTTCTATAACATCGATCCTTCTTCCCTGTGGGCAGGCACGGAACTGACTTACGAATCCGCCGGCTGCCCGATGTACCTGTATGACCGGAATATCCTCAACGACTACCCTTATGTATTGAACAAAGACGTGCTGATGGAAAAACTGCCGCATATGCTCGCTCAGTCTTTTCTGGGAAACTATGACGAAGGAGATTCCTACAACTGGGCTCAGTGGAAACACTTTGGACCGGACATGGCGACGGGGCAGTACGCCCGTGTTCCTTCCGTCAAACCCATGCAGCCCGAAACCGCCAAGGCTGAGGAACTGGACGGCAATCTTGCGATCCTGAAAGCGCAGATCGAAAAGCACCCGGAAACCGCCTTCAAGTTCTTCTTCTCCCCCTATTCGATGCTCTGGTGGGATAATGCATACCGGAACGGAGAACGGGACGCCGTGATCTACAACGAGCGGCAGGCGGTCGGCGCTCTTCTGCAATATGACAACGTGGAGATCTATTTCTATCAGGATGCGGAGGAAATCGTTACCGACCTCAACAACTATATGGATACGATCCATTTTTCCAAAGAGATCAACTATGAGATCTATGACCGTATGGCCAAAGGGGAGGGACGGCTCACCCTTGATAATTATGAAGCCGTCCTCGACCGGATGTACGCGCTGTCAGACCGGATCGTCCGGGAGGATATCCGGGAATACTATGCGGAATAGATCTTTTTCAGAAAACGACCCCATAGGATCTTTCCGGTTTCCGCGGGATCTTTCCGCCGCCGCTCTGCGGCCGCTTCTCAGTTCTATGCCTTCGTGTACGCCCAGATATTTTTCATCTGGGGCTTTAGTTCGCTGAAAGTCCATTTTCTGCCGCTTCTCGCCACACAGTTCGGATCGTTCACCAGAAATCCTTCCCCGTCATATCCGTAAATAACGATGTAATGGCCGGAAGTGGTGAAATCTCCCCGGCCCAGAGAACAGATGATCACGCCGCCTCTGTCCAGTACCGCCGTCAGATTGCCCGCAGCCGCGCTTAAGTTCGCCACCTGTATGCCATACCGTTTCGGCACATTCTCCATAAGCGCCCAAGCCGTGCCCGTTCCTTCCACATAGTAGCCGTTATCCATGGCGTACTTTGCAATCCGGTCCGGCGTCAGATCTTCGTCTTTTGTGAGATAAAAAAGGACCATCGACAGACAGGTGGGCCCGCAGCCCGCAAGACCGATACAGCTGTGATCTCCGTATGGGCAATAACCCCACCGCTTGTCCCACTGAAGGAAAAGAGGATATTCCTGCTCCCGTTCGCTGGCAGTCAGCGCACCGGCCGGCTCTTTCTTGGCGTCCGGATAGCCTGCCGCAAAATCCGCCATCTCAGGGTTATTGGCAAGCGCGGAAAGCAGCTCGTCCGGATAGCCGGAATGATCTTCATAGACCTGCCGGATCGCAGAACTGTCCTGCGCCAGTTCACCAAGCCGGATCAGGACCTCTTCTTTCGTGCGTTCTACAGGCTTTGTGATCTCCCAGTCATCTATGCTCTGTACAAGGTCCGCCGGACTTTCCATCTCCGTCCCCTCCGGCTCCTCCGGATCCGCTTCGTTCCGGAATCCCTCCGCTCCTGTCAGCTTCAACACCCCGCGGATCTCCTCCAGCTGTACGCAGATGTTCCGGATGCAGAAAATCAGGGCAAGCAGAATCACCAATTCCGCCAGACGAAAAATCTTTCTCCTAAACTGCCGTTTCTTCCTCTTCTCCAACTGCCGCCTGTTCATACCCCCCCCCTTCCGCCTATATAACGTTCTCCCGCTCTGTTTTGATAGTTCCTGCCCATAACGAATCACCGCCTGTAATAAGAATACCGATAATTTTCTTTCAAATCGTATCATTCCATTCTCTAAGAACTCTCTATTTTTTCTTAAGATATATAGAAAAAACATCTAAGTTTGTTTAAAATTCCGGCTTTTGGGTTTATGATAGTGACAGACAAAAACAGTGGAACGGAGGATGCATATGAAACTGATCTCATGGAATGTAAACGGGCTGCGCGCCTGTGTAGGAAAAGGATTTATCGAATTTGTCCGGGGACAGGATGCGGACATTTTCTGTATTCAGGAAACCAAACTCCAAGAAGGACAGATCACGCTGGATCTGCCGGGCTATTTCCAGTATTGGAATTATGCGGAAAAGAAGGGATATTCGGGGACCGCGGTCTTTGCCAGAAAAGAGCCTTTGCGCGTATCGTACGGCATCGGTATCGAAGAGCACGACCACGAAGGGCGCGTTATCACACTGGAGTATCCCGCCTTTTATCTGATCACGGTCTATACGCCCAACTCACAGGACGGACTGGCACGGCTTGACTACCGCATGAAATGGGAAGATGATTTTCTCGCTTATCTGCAGCGGCTGGAACAGGACAAACCCGTAATATTCTGCGGCGACCTGAATGTGGCGCATCGGGAGATCGATCTGAAAAATCCTAAGACCAACCGCATGAACGCCGGTTTTACAGACAAGGAGCGGGCGAAGTTTACCGCTTTGACGGAGGCGGGATTTGTCGATACGTTCCGTTATTTTTATCCCGATCTGGAGGGCGCTTACTCATGGTGGTCCTATCGTTTTCATGCCAGAGAGAAAAACGCCGGATGGCGCATCGACTATTTTCTGGTTTCGCAGTCTTTGAAAGACAGCCTTCGGGACGCCGTTATCTATGCGGATATCATGGGTTCGGACCACTGTCCCGTAGGACTTATGATCGATCTGTAAGATCCCTGCGGGCGGCTGCGTTTTCTCTTGTCTGGTCCCCCGCAGGTTTTTTATTGCCATAAAATAATTTTTTATTGTAAAACGATAAATTTTTATTGACATTCACTTTTTATAGTGTTATTGTGTGCTTAACAGATAACGCTGTTCAACAGAAGGGACAATGAATATGAAAGATAAACTTACCGTATTTACCAAATTTCTATTGGATGTGATGTTTTATTCCGGGATCATCGTCACCGTGACGCTTCCGGCAAGCATCCGGATCTATGGGAAGTACAATTCCTATTTTCACGACAATTATTATTCTCTCTGCGTCATCCTGTTTCTGTCGGGGATCTTCGCGATCCTGATCATACGGGAACTGCGCAGGATGTTCGCGACGGTCATTGCAGGCGATTGTTTCCTCAGGGAAAACGTGACAAGCCTTGAACGCATGAGTATCTACAGTTTCTTCATCGCGGTGATCACGGCCTGCCGTCTGTTTATCTACCTGACGCCCTCCGTGCTTATCATCATACTGGTATTCGTCATTGCGGGGCTGTTCAGCAAAGTGCTTGCAGGCGTATTCGACAAAGCGGTCGTATACAAACAGGAAAATGATCTGACAATATAGCGGACCACGCGGGTCCCTACGGGAGGCAATTATGGCAATTATCATAAATCTGGACGTCATGATGGCGATGCGCAAGAAAGGACTGACCGAACTGGCAGGCGAAATCGACATTACCCTTGCAAATCTGTCCATCTTAAAAAATAACAAAGCAAAAGCAGTTCGTCTTTCCACGCTGAACGAGATCTGCCGGGCGCTGGAATGTCAGCCGGGCGATATCTTACAGTATGTGGAGGACGAGGAACCCGCCGCAGACAGCGGCGATGCCCCGGACACCTGAAAGAAAATCCCACAGGCAAAATACCGGGGAAAGAAAGGAGTTTTCCATGAATCAAAAAAATCAGCCCAATCCATATGATCCCAATATCTATCCCAATTATCCTCAGACGGCGACGGCCCAAGGACCGGCTGCCGCCGTCCTAAAACCCGAAGACAGCATCTATACCAGACGGATCAGGGCCCAGTTTCCCTTCTTCGGACTCGGCAGCGCGCTGTATGCGCTTTTTTACACCTTCTGTCTGTATAAGAATACGTCCGGGATCACCTACCCTTTTTTCGTCGCAGGAACCCTTTGCTATTTCTTCTTCTCTATGAAAAAGTTAGGGGTTCCATGCAAAAAAGACAGCGTCTTCTATATCGTCAGCATGATCCTTATGGGGATCTCTAACTGCCTGACCGGTTCCCAGCCGATCCTTATCTTCAATAAACTGGGGATCTTCCTGTTGGCTTTTATCCTGATGATCCATACGTTCTATCTTGACAAAGGATGGAATCTCCCGAAATATCTTGGCGCATTAGGAGAAATGGCCGGGACCGTCTGCGCCTGCGCGTTCCGTCCTTTTCGTGACATGGCCTTTTATTTTGATGTGGAAAAAAAGAAGAAAACGGGCAAAAAGAATTATGTCGTACCGGCTTTGATCGGTATCGCGGTCACTATTCCGGTCTTAGGTTTAATGACGATGCTTCTTGCCGGAGCCGACGCGGTATTTTCCGATATGCTTGAAAAACTCCTGCGGTCGATCAACTTTACGACGACTCTGCAGATCATTTTTTTGACGCTGTTTATTTTTTTCTGTTCTTACGCCGTCATTGCGGCGCTGGGCATGAAAAATATCAGGGAAAACGCCTCCGACCTCCGCACGCTGGAACCGGTCACGGCGATCATCGTCACAGCGGCGCTGTCCGCTCTGTATCTGGTGTTCAGCCTGATCCAGATCTTATACCTTTTTATCGGAAAAATGCAGCTTCCCGAAGGATATACTTATTCATCCTACGCGCGGCAGGGCTTCTTCCAGCTTCTTGCCGTATGTATCCTGAATCTGGTGATCGTGCTCGTATGCCTGTACTTTTTCAGGGAAAATCTGGCGCTTAAGATCATTCTTACCGTGATCAGCGGATGCACTTTTGTCATGATCCTTTCCAGCGCCCTGCGGATGCTGATGTACATCAACCGCTATAACCTGACGTTCCTCCGGATACTGGTGCTCTGGACACTGGCGGTCCTGTTCCTGCTGATGACGGGAGTTACGGCTTTTATCTACATAGACCGTTTCCCGCTCTTTCCTTACGGCATGGCGGTGGTCACGGTATTTTATATCGGTCTGTCGTTTGCCCATCCGGATTACTGGATCGCAAAATACAATCTGGACCCGGCGCATATGAGCTATCTGAACGAATACGATATCAACGACAGCCAGCGGTATCTGTCCCGCCTGTCTTCCGACGCCGCGCCGATCCTTCTCGATGAAGAGAAGAATCCGTACCTGCACGGAACAGAAGCCGTCGGCCAAAACGCTCTTCCTGCCAACCGGGACGCGGCAGAGGAAGAACCGGAATCCTTATGGATCAATCGTTACTGCCGCAGAATAGACGCACTTTCACAGGATATGCACATAAGGAATTTCAACTTTTCCGTCCATCGCGCGGCGCAGATGTGTGAAAACAAAACCGTGGATTCATTCGTCCGCTGACTGGCGCCGCAGTTCACGGACCACACTCATTCCTATGGGAACGGACAGCAGGAAAGCGCAGACATCCGATATGGCCTGACAGACTTCTACGCCCGTCAGTCCGAAGAAGTGCGGGAGCACCGCGATAAGCGGCAGAAAGAAGATACCCTGCCGTGCGGAAGATACGACAGACGCTTTGAGCCCCTTGCCGATGGCCTGAAGCATCATATTACACATTACGACCCATGCGCTCAACGGAAAAGCAAAGACCGAATAGCGCAGAGCCGTTGTCCCGACCGCAATAACAGCCGGATCGTCCTTGCGGAACAGAGTCACAAACTGCGGCGCGAAGATATAGACGATCACTGTCAGACCGATCAGAACGCCAAGCGCCAGTTTCACGCAGAACCAGTAAGCGTCCAACACCCTTTTGTACCTGCCTGCGCCGAAATTGAATCCGCAGACCGGCTGAAAACCCTGACCGAATCCGATCAACGCGGAATTGGAGAACATCATGATACGGGTTACGATAGACATGCCTGCAATCGCGGCATCGCCGAATCCTCCGGCGGCATGATTCAGGCATATGGTGGCAACACTGGCGAGTCCCTGCCGGAACAGGGAGGGACTTCCGCCGCGTATGATCTCTTCATAGAGATATACGCTCGGCTTAAAATTGCGGAAACGAATCCGGATATTTCCGCCTTTTGTCATCATGATCAGAAGAAAACCGAAACTGATATACTGACTGATCGTAGTCGCAAGGGCGGCGCCCGCAACCCCCATGCCGCACGCAAATATAAGGATCGGGTCCAAGACTATATTAATGACTGCGCCCGACACGATACCGATCATGGCATAAAAAGCGCTCCCCTGAAAACGCATCTGATTATTCAGCACCAGCGACGCCGTCATGGCAGGCGCGCCGAACAGGATGATCCGTAAATACGCCACCGTATAGGGATAGATCGTAGGCGTGGAACCAAGCGCATAGGCAAGCGGTTTAATGAAAAAAATACAGCTTACCATGATAACGATGCCCGCAAAGAACGAAGAAAAAAAGCCCACCGCAGACATCTGCTCCGCCTCTTCGATCTCTCCGGCGCCGAGTTTGCGGGAGATATAATTGCCCGAACCGTGGCCGAACATAAAACCGACCGCCTGAAGGATCGCCATCAGGGAGAAGACCACGCCGACTGCCGCCGTAGACTGGGTATCCAGTTTTCCCACAAAAAAGGTATCCGCCATATTATAGAAAGACGTTACCAACATACTCAAAATCGTCGGCACGGCAAGCCTGCATACCAGTTTTTTCACCGGCTGTTCGGTCATATAGACCCTTTTTTCATCAATACTCTCAAATTTCATCAAAATCCCACCTTTATTTCAATTCATTCGCCGTCACATAGAATTTATGATAGATACCGCCGAGCGCGAGCAGGCTGTCATGCGTGCCTTCCTCCACGATACCGTCCTCCGTCAAAACCAATATCCTGTCGGAATTGCGGATACTGGAGAGCCGGTGCGCGATCGTGATCGTCGTTCTCCCCTTTGCAAGCGCTTCCAGCGATTTCGCCACCTGAAACTCACTTTCATTATCCAGTGCGGAAGTCGCTTCATCCATAATAAGGATCGGCGGATTCTTCAGAAAGACTCTGGCAATGCTGATACGCTGCTTCTGTCCCCCGGAAAGCTTCACGCCCCGTTCTCCGACATAAGTGTCATATCCATCTTTGAGCGCGGTAATAAATTCATGGGCGCCCGCGCGCACCGCCGCATTTACGATCTCCTCCCGCGTGGCATTTTCCTTACCGTATGCAATGTTTTCATAAACGGTTCCGGAGAAAAGATAAACATCCTGCTGCACCATACCGATATTCTGCCGCAGGCTCTTAAGCGTATAATGACGTATATTCTGCCCATCCAACAGGATCTCGCCCTGATCGATATCATAAAACCGCGGGATCAGATTACACAACGTCGTCTTTCCGCCGCCCGAAGGCCCTACGATTGCTATTTTCTCCCCTTCGTGGATATTCAGGTTAAGATCCTTAAATACCACGTTATGATCGTCCGGATATTCAAAGCTTACATTCCGAAACTCGATATTGCCCTTGGGATCCTTGCAGGGAATGGCGTTCGGTTCGTCGAAGATCTCGATGTCGCTGTCCATGATCTGCACAAACCGCTCGATCCCCGTCATACCGCGCTGAAACTGCTCCGCAAACTCGATGATCCTGCGTATCGTTGCGATCAACGTGCTCACATACATCACATACGCCACCAGATCACCCGGCATGATCTTTCCTTTTACCATAAAGATTCCGCCCGCTGTCAGGAGCACCAGATACATCAGTCCGTCGAACGCCCTCGTAGTCGTCTGGAAAAAAGCCATAAATTTATACGTCTGCCGCTTCAGATCAAAAAATTTGACGTTGTCCTTTTCAAATTTCTCCTTTTCCTTCTCCTCATTCGTAAATGCCTTGACTACTTTCTGCCCCAAAAGACTGTCCTCGATCCGGGAATTCAACTCGCCGATCTGGACCCTCTGCCTGCGGAAAGCCTCGCGCATACGCAGATTGATAACCGTGCAGGTAACCGCCATGACAGGCACTACCGCAAAGAGAATGAGCGTCAGCGCCAGACTGATCCTCGCCAATATGATAAAAGAAATAACCGCTTTGATGCCCGCGATAAAAAACTCTTCCGGACAATGATGCGAAAACTCCGTCACGTCAAACAGATCATTGGTAATACGGCCCATGATCTGTCCGACTTTCGTATTATTATAGTAAGTGTCCGATAATTTCTGTAAATGGGAATAAGCGTCGCGCCGCATATCCGTTTCAATGCGCGTACCCATTACATGGCCCGTGTACGCCATATAAAAATTCGCCATCGTGTCCACGATACGCAGACACAGATACAGGGCGCCGAGGCGTAAGATCACCGATACGGTAAGGGACGCCAGATCGTTCATGCCCGCATTGGTAATGAACCGGATGATCATCGGCAGCACCAGTTCGCATATGGTAGTCAGCCCCGCACAGAACAGATCCATAGCGACAATATGTAAGTATTTCTTATAATATGGAAGAAACCGCCGCAGCAGTTCTCCCGCTTTGTATGTCCGCACTTCCCTCTGCATACCTGTAATACACTCCTATGACGCCGCGTCCGCCGCAATGACTTTCCGCTTAAAAAACAGCCCTCCTCTGAGGATCCGTCACGGTCCTATGCCCTCCTCCGAGGCCCGCAGCCTGCAGCCATTGTCGTAAGATCCGATCTCGCATATCTCCGCCCGACCGCTGCTGACGCAGAAGCCGCAGGAAGGACATGCTTTCTTCACCCCGGAGAAATCCCGCGGCACGGCTTCCCGTTTCTCGTTGTGCTTACAGTCGCTGCACCAACAGTCCGCGCACTGTTCAAACAACGCGATGCGCAAAGCCGCCGTGTCCGTCTTCCGGACCGGCTCCTGCCGCTCCCGTTCCCGCTTCTTCTCTTCCTCCGCAATATAATCAAATAGACTGATCTGCCCGTCGATCTGTTTCTTCATATAAAACCTCTGTATGATAAAACATTGCTAAGCAGTCTTTCCGGCGTTTTTTGCCGGGCAGACATATTTTCATTGTAGCACTATCCCATAGAATTATCAAAGGGGAGAATTTGCTGCCGTATGCCTATTGTTTTCATGCGGCCGGACCACTATAATTGTTATGACAGAAATCTATAGGATGGTATCGCAAAATGCAGAAAATCATGATCATTGAAGACGACCCCGCCGTCCGCAGCGAACTGACGCTGCTGCTGGACAACGAGGGATACCGGCCGCTCCCGGCCACGGATTTTGACACCATCACCGAGCAGGCAGCAAAGGAACGCCCGGATCTCATCCTTCTGGACATCGGCCTGCCCGGACGCGACGGCTTTATGCTGTGTGCCGCCCTGCGTAAGACCGTTCCCGCGCCGATCATCTTTATCACAAGCCGGGATTCGGGATCGGACGAAGTGCGGGCACTGAGTCTGGGCGGTGACGATTATATCACCAAACCGTACAGCGTGCCGGTCCTTCTGGCCAGGATCAAGTCAGTCTTACGCCGGAGCGGCGGCGCTTCGGAACCGGCGGACGCACTGGATGCGGCGGGACTGCATCTCAGTCTGACAAAGGGAACTCTGACGGCGCAGGGACAGACGGTAGAACTGACCCGGAACGAAATACAGATTCTGGCCTGCCTGATGGAACATGCCGGGCAGATCGTTTCCCGCGCCGATCTGATCGATGCGCTGTGGGACAATCAGATCTATATTGACGACAATACTCTCAGCGTCAATATGACGCGGCTGCGCGGAAAACTCACCGGACTGGGTCTGCCCGATCTGATCAAGACCCGCCGGGGAATGGGGTATCAGTTATGACATTTGGCAAATTCTTATCTGACCGGCTGGGCAGGATCCTGCTGCAGCTTATCTGTTTTGCGGCGGCGGCTCTTTTCCTTGCCTCATCCGGCACACAGACCGGGATCATTGCGATCCTGTTTTTAGTCCTGCTTCCGGTCTTCCTGACAGTGCATATAACGGATTATCTGCGCCTTCGTTCCCGTATGACGGAACTGGAAAACATTTTGGAAAATCTCGATAAAAAATATTTGTTTGCCGAATGTGTTCCCGCGGCGGACAGACTCTATGAGCGCTGCCTTTTTGACCTGATGCGCCGCGCGGGCCGGGCGATGATCGGCGCAGTATCCGACGCTGAGGCGGCGCAGCGGGAATATCGGGAATATGTGGAAAGCTGGGTTCATGAGATCAAAGCGCCCCTCACCGCCGCCCGTCTGATCTGCCGACAATTGGACGACAGCTCCCGGCGAAAACTGGATTTTGAACTGGCGCAGATCGAAGCCCATATTGAACGGGCCTTGTTTTATGCCCGCGCCGAAAGTCCGGAGCGCGACTGCGTGATCCGACAGACCGGCTTATCCGAAATCGTTTCGCAGGCGGTGGAAAATCATCGGTCTTTGCTGATCCAGAGCGGTATCCGAATCGAAACGCGAGAACTGGATCGTCAGGTCTTCACGGACAAAAAATGGGCCGTTTTTATTCTCGGACAACTGCTCCAAAATTCCGCCCGTTACCGAAGCGGGGATCCGGTCATAACTATCGCCGCCGAGTCTTACGGAAAACAGATACGGCTTACCGTCCGGGATAACGGAATCGGTATTCCGGCTCATGAACTTCCCCGCGTTTTTGACCGGGGTTTCACCGGTACAAACGGACGGACGCGGGGCGGAGCTACCGGTATGGGGCTGTACCTGTGTAAAAGATTGTCAACATTTCTGGATCTGGACATCAGCCTGACCTCGCAGGAAGGAGAGGGAACCTGTGTGACGCTTCTTTTTCCCGTCCGGGAAAACCTTACAAAAACGTAAGGAAAATCAATAGTAATTCGATACAAACGCTGCCCCTTTTATTGTACCATATTCTCAGATGTCAGTACGTAAATGAATCTTAAAGTGCGTCAGCACGACGGCTGCAAAGCAGACGGATTCTGGAGTTATTATACTCTATCAGAAAGGAGGCTTTATGATGCTGCAGGTACAGAATATCGAAAAATATTACGGCAGCAAAAACAACGTCACCAAGGCTTTGGACCGGGTAAGCTTTGAGGTGGATGACGGTGAGTTTCTGGTCATTATGGGCGCATCAGGCAGCGGCAAGACCACTCTGCTCAACTGCATCTCTACCATCGATACAGTCAGCGCGGGAAAAATCCTGATGGACGGCGAGAATATCGCCGATCTGTCCGAAGATAAACTTGCAAAGTTTCGCCGGGAGCGGCTAGGGTTTGTGTTTCAGGATTTTAATCTGCTGGACATCCTGACGGTTGAAGAAAATATCGGTCTGGCTCTCTCTTTAAACCACATGGACGCGGATACAGTACAGGACCGGGTGCGTGAGGTGGCCGGGAAACTGGGCATCACAGATATTCTCTCAAAATTTCCTTATCAGATCTCCGGCGGACAGAAACAGAGAACAGCCTGCGCGCGCGCCATCGCAGCAGGGCAGTCCCTGCTTTTGGCCGACGAACCGACCGGCGCGCTGGATTCTAAAGCAGCCAAAAATCTGTTGGAGATCATGACCACGATGAACCGGGATCTGAAAGCCACCATCCTCATGGTCACGCATGATGCCTACAGCGCCAGTTATGCAGGTCGGGTGCTGTTTCTCAAAGACGGCCGGGTCTTTAACGAGCTGCTCCGGGGAAATCGGGGACGAAGCGTATTTTACCACGAGATTCTGGATGTGCTGGCCGCGTTGGGAGGTGATGTCAGTGACGTTATTTAAACTCTCTCTGCGCAGCGCCAGACGGCAGGCGCAGGATTATCTCGTCTATTTTGTCACCATGGTGATGGCCGCCGCGCTGCTGTATGCTTTTAACGGGCTTGCATTTTCCAATGAAGTGCGGAATCTGTCCCAGAGCCTCGATTCTCTGCCTCTGGTAATAGTCTTTGTCAGCATTGTGGTCGTCTGCATCTTCGGATGGCTAGTGTCTTATTCCACCCGGTTCATACTGACAAGGCGCAGCCGGGAGCTGGGATTATACATTCTGAGCGGCATCACAAACGATCAAACAGCCCGGCTTTTCTTTCTGGAAAATCTGGCGGTAGGTGTTGTCAGCCTATTTTGCGGCATCGCCTTGGGCGGATTGCTCTATCAGGCGATACGGGCCGTCGTGATGTCCTTGTTTGGGCTTCCGTACCGCTTTGCCGTGACGCTTTCCGTCCCCGCCGCCCTGCTGACCATGATCTATCTTACCGCCATCTATCTATACGCTCTCAACAGGAACCGTAAACGTATCCGTCGAATGAAAATCTATGACCTAATCTACTATGACAAACAGAATGAAAACGCGGTCATTCAGACCAAGCGGAACCGGCGCGGGATCTTCATCGCGTCCATTGTCTTGGGAGTGATCGGAACCTGCCTGCTCATGGCCGGCGGTGTGGCGCTGGGTATGGTTGGCGCGGGATGCGTCATCCTTTTCCTATTCGGCTTTTTTCTCAGCTTCGCTTCGGGTGTACCCGCCTTTTTTGACCGACATTCCGCAAAGAAATACAAGGGGCAGAACCTGTTGGTGTTTCGGACCCTGACGGCCAAAACAGCCACTATGGGCATCATTATGGCGGTAATCTCCCTGATCTTTACCGCCACGCTCCTCACGGAAGGCAGCGGTTTTATGATAAACGGATTGACCAAAGGCAGAGCGGCAGACAACGCCTGTTTCGACCTCTATCTCTCCGCTGAATGGGAAAAAGAAGATTTTCGCCCTTATCTGGATTATATTGCGGAAAACATTCCGGTCGAACAGTCTGTTTTGTACCGGATATACTTAACCGGCAGCACTCAGGTGATGGACTATATCTGTGAGCACGCCGCTCATGACAACTATGATTATGATTCTGACCCCGTCCTTCGTTTCAGCGATTATGCCATGCTGCGGGCCATAGCGGGTTATCCGGCCGTGGAACCGGCGCCGGGAAAGTACCTGATCCACTGTAAATCCTTTCTTGAAGGACCGCTGCGGGACTGCGACGAAACACTGACGCTAAACGGCACCTCCCTGTCTTCGGGAAGCATCTATACCGAGCACCTCAGTCAGGGTTTCTATGATATGACCAACGGAAGAGATTATATTCTGGTAGTTCCGGACGAAACGACAGCCGGACTGCCCGTGCACCACACGGCCTATGCCGCCAAAACGGCGGAGCCGGTGACAGACGTACAATTAAAGGCGTTAGACGATATTTCCGAAACAGGCTGGGACGAACAAAAACCCCAGCAGGAATATATATTTATCGATACCAGAAAAAACGAAGAAGATATGGCGAACATGCTCATATTATTGGTGGTTTTCCCTCTATTCTATATAGCGCTTGCTCTCACCATGACCGCCGCCGCGATCCTGACGATACAGCAGCTTTGCGAAACGGAGCGTTATCGGCGCCAGTTTGAACTCCTGCGCAAACTTGGCATGGCCCGGCAGGACATGGTGCGCGCTTTGCGGAACCAGTTTATCATCTACTACTCCATGCCTGCGGTCCCGGCCGTTCTGATCGCGGTTCCCTTTATCCTGAAACTATGTCATGAACCGGAACCGGGAGTAATGGTGGGAATAAGCAGTCCGGCGGTCATTGTTGCAATCGCGTTGAGCGTGTTTTTTCTGATCTATGCGGTCTACATTCTGTCAGCTTACGTCAGTCTGAGCCGAAATGTACTGGCAGAGAGGCGGCCGGGTCCGGAAGAGGAATGACCTTGCGGCGTCGGCATTTTTCTCCCGAAACCTCTTTATGTTTTGCACAAAATCAGATAAAATAGATGTATCTTTATAAGTCTTATGGGATTGGAGGTTTATATGATTCATTCAACAAAATTACAGGAACAGATTGCAAACGGAACATTTGACGCCAAGCTGAAAGATATTTACGGCGGCGGAGAGGATATTCTGGCCAAACAGCGCAGCAGATACCGGAAAGCCATAGCTAAATATGAAGAATTGTTCGGCTCAGGAGATGTGGAGATCTACAGCGCCCCCGGCAGGACCGAGATCTGCGGAAATCACACGGATCATCAGCACGGCACGGTATTGGCGGCCTCCATCGATCTTGACGCCATCGCTGTTGTCGGTCCGGCGGACAACGACCTTGTGGAGTTTGTGTCCGAAGGTTACGACCCGATCCGCTTCCGCGTCACGGATCTTGCCATCACCGAGGAAGCGAAGGGGACTACGACCGCGCTGATCAAAGGCGTTATCAAAGGGATTCAGGACCACGGCGGCAAAACCGGTCCGTTTAAGGCTTATGTCACCAGTGACGTGCTGAGCGGTTCCGGCCTTTCGTCTTCCGCAGCGTTGGAATCCATCATCGGCACGATCCTGTCCGGTCTTTACAACGATATGTCTGTTTCTCCGGTGGATATTGCGATCATCGGACAGTATGCGGAAAACGTATATTTCGGCAAACCCAGCGGCCTGATGGACCAGATCGCGTGCAGCGTGGGCGACTTTGTACATATCGACTTCGCCGATCCCGCCAAGCCTGTTGTCACGAAAATAAACTTTGACATTACCTCGGAAGGGTATCAGCTTTGTATCGTGGACACGAAAGGCTCCCACGCCAACCTGACGGACGATTACGCCGCGATCCCTGAAGAGATGAAAGAAGTGTCCGCTTTCTTCGGCAAAGAATATCTGAACGAGATCACGCTGGATCAATTTCTCTCCGCCCTGCCGGAACTTTACGGCAAAGTGGGGGACCGCTGCATACTCCGCGCTTTCCACTATCTGACCGAGGTAGAACGGGTAAGCCGCGCATCTGCCGCTCTGAAACAGGGCCGTTTTACGGATTTCCTCGAAGTGATCCGGGAGTCGGGCAGTTCTTCCTATAAATATCTGCAAAACGTCTACTCCAACAAATACGAACAGACGCAGCCTGTGCCCACCACGCTTATGCTCAGCGAATACTACCTGAAAGATAACGGCGTATGCCGCGTGCACGGCGGAGGTTTTGCCGGAACGATACAGGCTTTTGTAAAAAAAGAAGCGGTTGCAGGTTATAAACAATTTATCGAAAACATCCTCGGAGAAGGCACCTGCCATGTGCTCTCCATCAGAAAACAGGGCGGGATCAAAGTGCTGTAGGAAAATCCCGGCAGCGCTGAAAAAGTGATTCTACGTTATTTTAAAAGCCGTCACATCTTAGATTCAAGACGTGACGGCTTTTGCTGTCAATCAAAATGCGCTGCGCAGTCCTTCAGTCTTCCTGCTCTGCACCGCCTCGGTACATGACACCCGAAAAACATACGATAGCTGCCGCACGCCGGATCTGTGTTCTTTAAGATTTTGATACAAACAGATAAACACAATTACGGTCGTAATTCCTCCATGAATTTCTGCATACGTTCGGTTACCAATTCGCTTTCTTTCATAGAGATGAGTTCATTTCTGCTCACCCACTTATACGCAATGGTTTCCCCATCCTGCAAGATGATACTGTCTTTTTTACAGTCTGTCACACAAAGAAATTCAACATACAATGTATTATGGCCTCTCACTCGTCCTATTTCAGTCAAATGATCGGATTCAATTCCGGTTTCTTCCCGCAGCTCTCTCACCGCACATTCCAAAGGAGTTTCTCCGCGTAATGCCGAACCTCCCGCGGTAGCCTCCCACATACCGCCGAAATGTTTGCGTTTGTCACGCTGCATCAGCAAATAGCTTCCGTCGTTATGTTTCACGATGATATCGCTGACTAAATGAAAAAGCCCATCGGGAATAGGTTCTTCCCTTATCAACATCATATTGCTGATTTTATTGAAATCTTTATCATAAGCATCCCATATTTCCATATACCTTTTCTCTCCATGCAAACATTAGACAATTTCCTTGTATATAATTCCAAGCTAATTTTACTATAAAATGCCCAAATTGTCATTTATATCACTAAGGTCTTATTAACAGTAATAAATATTTTAACCCATGAAATATCTTATTCAACTAATAAGCTATCTCATAAAAAATCTTCCTCTTATTGCAAAGTACGGAAACTCACGCTTCAATTTTTAGGCCAAACGTTGTATGATAAAGAAAAAAGCCCACAGGCGGAAAGGATCTACTATGAATCAAAAGGCTATCTTTCAATTGTCCTACGGACTATACGTTGCCGCTTCCAAAGCAGGCGCTAAGATGAACGGCTGTATCATCAATACGGTCACGCAGATCACAAGCAATCCCTTACAGGTCGCCATGACTATTAACAAACAGAATCTGACCTGCGACCTAATCCGGGAATCGGGAATAGTTTCGGTTTCTGTTCTCTCTGAAAAGGCGCCGTTTTCCCTGTTTCAACATTTTGGTTTCCAGAGCGGCCGGGACACGGATAAATTTGTCGGCGTACCTTTCGGACTGACGAAACAGGAACTTCCTTATCTTAAGGAAAATACAACTGCGTATCTGGACTGCAAGGTGGTGAATACCATCGATGTGGGAACCCACATCATGTTTATCGCCGAAGTGGTGGATGCCGACGTACTCTCAAACGACGCGCCTATGACCTACGCTTACTATCACGCTAACGTAAAGCCGAAGCCACAGGCTGACGCCAATGCGCCGAAGAAAGGCTGGCGATGCAAAATCTGCGGTTATGTCTATGAAGGAGAGGAACTGCCCGCCGATTTCGTATGCCCTCTCTGTAAACACGGCCCGGAGGATTTTGAGAAAATCGGATAATAAATTGACCGGGCGAAGAATTCTTAACGAGGTTGGCTGCAGCCAGTCAGCCTCGTTTCTTATACTCTGAGGTGTCTAAATGGAATACGATTCTGTATATAACTCCCCAATTATTCTTTACTCACTAAAAGTAACAAAAAATAATGCTAAGTCGTTACGTTTACGATGACTTAGCATTATTATATGTTCTGTTTACCAATATCGCCCCAAATAGAACTTTTGCAGACTTTCCTTTTCTCCACGCCAACTCTGTGGAACCGCTTTATTCTTCCTCTGCGCCGGTTTTCTCCTCTTCCGCTTCATTCCGCATCAGGGCCCCGCCGTTTTCTTTGCTTTTCTTCTTTCCCTTATTTAAGTCGCAATGATTTATGACGATCGACACGATCCCGCACAGCAGTCCGCCCACGGAATAGGTGACCGCCGCGCCGATTCCCCACTCTCCGAAACAAAATCCTTCGATCATATAAATAATGGTAGCAGCGATCATGATACAGCCGCACGTTGTGCTTGCCAGCTTATCTTTTTTGTAGGCCTCCGAGGTCTTGTCGTGCATCTCGTTCCAGTTACCGATATGGTACTTTGCGCTCTGCATAGATGCATAGACGATCAAAGATACAGCCGCTGTAAGAAACAGAAAGAAGATGGACCCCATCAGATATTCTCCGGCATCGCTTTCTTCGAGCATCGGAAAAAACGCTTCCACGCCGATCAGGATCATAACGCCAACCAGAATAATGGTAACACCTGCGGCGATCATCGCGGTAAACCGATTTCTGAACGCCTTTATTTCTTCTTTGCGGTATAACTGCGGAAGATACGGATGTTCTTCCCAGAAGTTACCATGCCGCAAACCTGCCACGATGAATAAAGCGACCGCGATCGTCACAAATGCAAAGAGAACGATCACAAAAACGCCTTCCTTCCCCACCTTGACCACCTGTCCAAGATTGTCATGATATTCATCGTATTCATAAAACCAGAGAAACCGCGCGTTTAACCCCTCCAGAAAAAACATCATGCTCAATCCGAACAGGATCAGTCCTACGCCTGCCGTTATCATTTTGCTGAAACTGTTGTAATGCGCCTCATATTCTGTCGAATCCTCCACATAGAGCGCGCTCACATCGTTCCGCACCAGATCGTCCATACTGACATGGAACAGCTCGCACATCTGCATGATCTTCTCCATCTCCGGAAACGCCTGATCCGATTCCCATTTGGATACGGACTGACGGGATACCTCCAGCCGTTCCGCAAACTGTTCCTGTGTAATATTTTGTTTTTTCCGTAAAAACTGTAGATTTTCACCCAAACTCATGAAAAGATAGCCTCCTTTTACATTTCTGTCTTTCTGTCCGCATACTTATGGCGCGTCTTAGAAACGCTGTCCGCAGCATGAAGACATCTCTTCTGTACTCTCATTCTTCTGCGCAGTCAAATGATGCTTTTATCATAGCCATGAACACATGTAAAGGCTATACATTTTCTGTTGCTTTTTGGTTTTTTCATGTAAAGTTTGGGTTGCATGCCGTGATACCGAACTTTTCCGCCGCCTGCTGCCAATATTTTTCATCGATATCTGGCCAGCTGACTCTCCCTTCGGCTTCCTCACACAGTTTCATGGCAAGCTGTAAGCAGGGCGTGGAATAATCGTCGCCCGTCTTAAGCGTATGCACGGCAAGTTTTGCCCAATAGTGCGCTTTCTCATAGATTCCGGAGGTTTCAAACTCTCTGACAGCCGCCTCCACGTCATAGGAAAGCTGAAAAAATTCTTCTTTCCAACCCTGCCCGGTGCCATGCAGCATCATGTACTGTATCTTACCGCCGTGATACCATGGAAGTCCTACCGAACCGGGATGTATGATCTTTTTTTCTTGGTATGTCCTGCTCTCCTGTATGTGGGTATGACCGCTGATAAGCAGCTCCACGTCCAACGCATCCATATATTGTTCCATTTTTTTGTTTTCCGGGATCAGCAGTTCGCTGGAGGAAGTAAACGAGCCATGACAGAAGCGGAAAGGGGGAAACCCTTCCTTCATATAGATGCCGTGGATATCAAGACTTTCATAGAAATCCAGATCCTGATCCGTCAGATTGTCATAGGTATAGAGCAGATTGCCGCTGGCGGAAGAATAGGTCCACCGCTCTTCAGGGTGCGCTCTGTGGTTCAACATATAATCTTCTCTGTTGCCGCGGATAAAATAGCAGGGATAACGCCGCTGCATCTCATAGACTATCCGCATAGTCTTCTGCGGATAAGGGCAGTCGCTGATAAAGTCCCCCAGAAAAAGAAATTCGTCCGCGCCCTCACGGAGCGCGTGACGAATACAAGTTTCCCATGCAATATGATTGCTGTGTATATCTCCCATTACTGCCAAATGAAACATTGAAGACCCCTTTATTTTAAATATTTAAAATCCCGCCTGTTCTTTCATCTGCATAGCGCCGTAATAAGCGTACTTGGGTTCCATGGCGCCCCTGAAAAGCACGGGACTATATTCTTTTCTCCACGAGAGGGCATCGTTGAAACCCCAGAAAGTGATCGCATCTATATTGATCTCTCCCGCATCCGCACGCTCCAAGAGTCCGCCGATCAGGTCATAATAAAAACGTCCCTGTTCTTTCAGGTTTTCATCCGTAGCGGCTTGGGGAGCCTGATATTTTCCAAGGCACACATCCAGTTCTGTCAGCTGAAGTTTTAAACCGGTCGCCCCTAACTGGTCTACGGTATTGAAATAGTCGTCCAGACTGTCCGTGGTATACAGATGCGCCTGCAGTCCGATGCCATCGATCAGGCGTCTGCCGTCTTCATCCACGAGGGTATCCACAAAATCAAGTAAAGCCTGTGTCTTGAACTGTTCGTTGTAATCATTATAATACAGATCGATACTTTCGGGCGCATATTTATCCGCATAGTAGAAAGCATACCAGAGATAATCGTCACCGATGATCTCCGACCAGTGATTCTGGCGCATAGTTCCGTCTTCCATCCATGCTTCGTTTACCACGTCGTAGGCATAGAACATATCCAGATATCCCATATCCGCAAGCTGTTCAAATACCTGCTGCATCATACTTTCCATACGGGCAAGCATCTCGTCCCTGTCTACATATTCATTTTGATCATCAAACCCTTCATGGAAGATCCATTCGGGCGTCTGGCTGTACCAGACTAACGTATGACCCCTCATAGAATAACCGTTCTCTTTTGCCCAGTCCATCATCTCAACGGCGTCCTGATTAAAGGTTACAACAAGACGGCCTTCTTCCTGACTCTTCTTCTGATCAAGGATACTGTCCGGCTTCATAGCGTTTTCCATGGTAACGCTGTTGAACTGGCTTAAGATCAATTTTTGGGTGCGTCCGCCGCTTATTACCTGCGTGTTTATGCAGGTGCCCGCCTTAATGCCGTGCTCTGCAAAAAGATCTTTCAGGGAAAGACCGGCCAAGGGATCTTCTTCTTTTTCTTCTGTTTTGGCATCTTCCGTTTCCGACGCAGCCGCTTCTGTTTCGGCGGACTGCTCTGTTTCTTTGGACGGATCTTCACTTTCTGACACGGTTTCGTCCGTCTGCACCGCCTGCCCGGCCGGATCATTTCCTGTATCCGCGGCAGAGTTACTATTTTCTGCATTTCCGCATCCTATGAGAGTGATGATAAGCAGACCGGCCAAGGCCGCTATGATATTTTTTTTCATATCCTGTTCTTCTTCCTTTTTTTTCTTTCTTTTTCGCTTTATTCTTATTTTTCTTTCATTTTGTTTTTGTTTTCAAGTTTGAAAACGGTTATGCCTGCTGTCTATTCTTCCGTTTCTTCCTTTGGCAGCGTCACTTCCTTGCCGTCGTCGTCGGGAAGGTTATACTTCTCATTTTCCGGAATATCCTCCATGGCATCCTCCAGATTTTCAAACTCTTTGCTGCCGTCGCTTATCTTCTCGCGCACCTTGGCGATCTTTGCAACCTTAACGTTATGGTCCAGATTGATCATCTTGACGCCGGATGTGATCCTGCCAAGTGTGGAAATATCTTCCATGCGCAGCTGTATGATAATGCCCTCCGTAGTGATCATCATGATCTCATGGTCGTCATTGACAGCCTTCACACCCACTACGTTTCCGGTCTTTTCAGTGATCTTATAGCACTTTACGCCTTTGCCGCCGCGCTTCTGCACCGTAAATTCATTCAGATAAGTGCGCTTGCCGAGGCCGTTTTCCGACACGATCAACAGAGAATCTCCCTGATGATCGAGCTGCATACCGACGATCTCGTCACCGTCCGATAAATTCATGCCGATCACACCCATGGACGCTCTGCCGGTGGGGCGCACATCCGTTTCTTTAAAGCGGATGCACATACCGAATTTCGTAACAAGGAAGATCTCCGTTTCCTTGGATGTGGTCTTGACTTCGATCAGTTCATCGTCCTCCCGCAGGTTAATGGCAATCAGTCCGTTCTTGCGGACGTTATTGTACTCCATGACGGAAGTTTTCTTGACGATACCCTTCTTTGTGACCATGAACAGATTCTTATCTTCTTCATATTCCTTGATTGGAATCATGGCGGATATCTTTTCTCCCGGACTCAGCTGTAAGATATTCACGATAGCGATTCCTCTTGAAGTACGGCTCGCCTCCGGGATCTCGTATGCTTTTAACCTGTATACCCGCCCGAAATTGGTAAAGAACATCAAATAATGGTGGGTGGTAGTCATAAGAAGATCTTCGATATAATCTTCTTCAATGGTCTGCATACCTTTGATGCCCTTGCCGCCGCGGTTCTGCGCCTTAAAATTATCTACGGTCATACGCTTCACATAACCGAGGCTGGTCATAGCGATCACCGTATTTTCTCTCGGAATCAGATCTTCCATGTTGATATCATAGACATCAAATCCGATCTGGCTCCTTCTGTCGTCACCGTATTTTTCAGCCGTGATCAGCATTTCTTCTTTAATGACGCCGAGGAGCAGCTTTTCATCTGCCAGTATCGCCTTTAACTCAGCGATTTTGGCCATTAATTCTTTATGTTCATTTTCAAGCTTTTCTCTCTCCAGACCTGTCAGAGCGCGCAGACGCATATCCACGATCGCCTGTGCCTGTGCATCGGACAGTTCAAATCTCTCGATCAGCCTGTCTTTTGCGATCTGGGTCGTCTGGCTGCTTCGGATGATCTGGATCACTTCGTCGATATGGTCAAGCGCGATAAGCAGACCCTGTAAGATGTGATCTCTTTCCTCGGCTTTATTCAGATCGTACTTTGTTCTTCTGGTAACGACTTCTTCCTGATGCTTAAGGTAATGAGTGAGCATATCCAGAAGATTCATGACCTTCGGTTCGTTATTAACCAAAGCCAGCATGATCACGCCGAAAGAATCCTGCATCTGCGTATGTTTATATAATTGATTTAAGATTACATTCGCGTTGGCATCTCTTCTGAGTTCGATCACGATCCGCATACCTTCACGGTTCGTTTCATCTCTCAGATCGGTGATGCCGTCGATCTTTTTTAACTTGACCAGATCGGCAATCTTTAAGATCAGATTGGCTTTATTTACCATATAAGGAAGTTCTGTGACGATGATCTGGGTCTTTCCGTTGGGAAGCGTTTCGATATCCGTCACGGCGCGTACGCGCACCTTGCCGCGTCCGGTGCGGTATGCCTCTTCCGCGCCTCTCGTTCCAAGGATAATGCCGCCGGTAGGAAAATCGGGCGCCTTAACGATCTTAAGGATCTCTTCTATTTCCGTCTGTCTGTCTTCATTGACTCTGTTATCGATGATCTTCACCACGGCATTGACCACTTCCCGCAGATTGTGAGGCGGAATATTGGTAGCCATACCGACGGCAATGCCGGAAGTGCCGTTTACCAGAAGATTCGGATAACGGCTCGGCAATACGACAGGTTCCTTCTCCGTATCGTCGAAGTTGGGAACAAAGTCCACGGTGTCTTTGTTGATATCGGCAAGAAGCTCCATGGAGATTTTGCTCAGTCTTGCCTCCGTATAACGCATGGCCGCAGCGCCGTCGCCGTCCTCAGAGCCAAAGTTACCGTGGCCGTCCACAAGAGGATAACGGGTGGACCATTCCTGCGCCATATTTACCAAAGCCCCATAGATCGAACTGTCGCCATGAGGATGATATTTACCCATCGTATCACCGACGATACGGGCGCTCTTTCTGTGCGGCTTGTCCGGACCGTTATTCAATTCTATCATGGAATACAGGACACGCCTCTGTACGGGTTTCAGACCATCTCTTACATCGGGCAGCGCACGGGCAGCGATAACGCTCATGGCATAATCGATATAAGAATCTTCCATTTTTTTCTTAAGATCCACTTCTTCAATCTTGTCGAATATTTTGTCGTCCATTTTCATCCTCATTCTAAAATGTCATTTATTTCCGACTGTAATACCGTTTTCTGTTTTACTTTCATAAGATCTCTGACGCTGCGCTTTATCATCAGATATCCAGATTCTTTACAAATTTGGCGTTCTCTTCAATAAAGATACGTCTGGGTTCTACTTTGTCCCCCATCAGCGTGTTAAATGTCAGATCGACTTCGGATTCTTCCTCCTCATTGATATTCACACGGAGCAAAACACGTTTCTCAGGATCCATCGTCGTTTCCCACAGCTGTTCCGCATCCATTTCTCCCAGACCTTTGTAACGCTGTATCTTGTTGTTCTGATCGCGCCCGACTTCCACAAGGATATGATCCAGTTCTTCATCGCTGTAAGCATACCAGACCTGTTTGTTTTTCTCCAACTTATACAGAGGCGGCTTTGCCAGATACACATGTCCCTGCTTGATCAGTTCCGGCATAAAGCGGTAGATGAAAGTGAGCATCAGCGTTGCGATATGCGCGCCGTCCACATCGGCATCGGTCATAATAATGATCTTGTCATAGCGAAGCTTCGTAATATCAAAATCATCGTGAATACCGGTTCCGAAAGCCGTGATCATGGCCTTGATCTCGGCATTGGCGTATATCTTATCAAGCCTTGCTTTCTCCACATTCAGTATCTTGCCCCGCAGCGGCAGAATCGCCTGTGTCGCACGGCTTCTTGCCTTTTTCGCGGAACCGCCCGCGGAATCTCCCTCCACGATATAGATCTCGCAGTTTTTCGGATCTTTATCGGAACAGTCAGCCAGCTTTCCGGGAAGGGAACTTCCTTCAAGCGCCGTCTTACGGCGGGTCAGATCTCTTGCCTTTCTGGCTGCCTCTCTGGCGCGCTGCGCCAGGATAGATTTTTCACAGATCGTCTTGGCAACCGCCGGATTCTGTTCCAGATAATAGGTAAGCTGCTCGCTGAATACGCTGTCAACGGCGCCTCTCGCCTCGGAGTTGCCCAATTTTTGCTTTGTCTGTCCTTCAAACTGGGGATCCTCGATCTTTACGCTGATGATCGCCGTAAGTCCCTCTCTGATATCTTCACCCGACAGATTTGCCTCGCTGTCTTTTAACAGTTTATTATTGCGCGCATAATCGTTAAATGTTTTTGTAAGGGCATTGCGGAATCCTACAAGATGCGTACCACCCTCCGGCGTGTTGATATTATTGACAAAACTGTATACGCTCTCATTATAAGAATCATTATGCTGCAGCGCCACTTCCACATAAACGCCGTTCTTAGTGCCTTCAAAATACATAACATCATTATACAAAGGCTCTTTACTCTTGTTCAGATACGTAACAAACTCCTTGATACCGCCTTCATAATGAAATTCTTTCTTCTGCTCCTGACCTTCTCTTGCGTCACTTAAAACGATTTTCAATCCCTTGGTGAGAAATGCGGTTTCGCGGAGCCGTGTTTTTAACGTATCAAAATCAAACACGGTTTCTTCAAAGATCGTGGAATCCGGCAGAAAATGGACTCTTGTGCCGGTCTTATCCGCTTCACATTCTCCCACCACTTTAAGGGGATAACATACATGACCCCTCTCATAACGCTGTTTATATACTTTTCCTTCGGTAAAGATCTCAACTTCCAGCCAATCGGAAAGCGCGTTTACCACAGAAGCGCCGACACCGTGAAGTCCGCCGGATACCTTATATCCCCCGCCGCCGAATTTACCGCCTGCATGAAGGATCGTAAACACCACTTCTACAGCCGGGATCCCGGCCTTGTGATTGATCCCAACAGGGATACCGCGTCCGTTATCTTCAACGGTAATGGAATTGTCCTGATTGATCGTTACATAGATCGTATTACAGAATCCTGCAAGCGCTTCGTCCACAGAATTGTCAACGATCTCATAAACAAGATGATGAAGACCTCTCAAAGAGGTACTTCCGATATACATACCCGGTCTTTTTCTTACCGCTTCAAGACCTTCCAATATCTGGATCTGATCTGCGCCGTATTCGTTAGCCATTTTTCCACCATGCCCTTCTTTTTCCTGCCAAACTGCATCTAAACCGTAATGTCTTAAGAAATCTTACTGCTCTTTGTCGATGATGCTCCCGTTTTCAATATGAAAAATTTTATCGATCTCAAACCGGTTATTGACAAATTCATCAAGTCCGGTACAGGTAATGATCGTCTGTATCCCGCCGATAGTGCTTAAGAGATAATTCTGTCTGCTGCTGTCCAGTTCGGATAATACATCGTCGAGAAGCAGGACCGGATTATCTTTTGTCATTTTTTTCACTAACTCTATCTCAGACAGTTTGAGAGATAACGCGGCGGTCCTCTGCTGCCCTTGGGATCCGAACTTACGGATATCGATATCGTCCGCCATAAAAGAAAAATCATCCCTGTGAGGACCCGTTGTCGTTTGTTTTAATTTCATATCCCTTTCCTGATGAAAGGCCAGATTTTTCTCATAATCTTCGATCGCCACGTCAGGTTCATAATGAATCACAATATTTTCCCTACCGCCCGATAGTTTGTTATGTATTTCACATATGATCTCGTTAAGCTGTTCTACAAAAAGTCTTCTTCTTTCTATGATCTTACTTCCAAAGGAAATAAGCTGAGAATCCCATATATTCAAGGTATCTCTGAGAGAAGGGTTAAAATACATATCTTTAAGAAGTTTGTTACGTTGATTTACGATCTTATTATAATGATTGAGATTATAGAGATAAAACTGATCCAGCTGACACAATTCCATATCTACAAATCTTCTTCTCTCCGCGGGACCGCTTTTTATGATACTTAAATCTTCCGGAGAAAAGAAAACCACATTCAATAAACCAAGTAACTCCGCTGCCTTTTTTATCTTTTGTCCGTCTATGGCTATTCCTTTGGACTTATTTTTCCGAAGATGCATATCCACCCGCGTTTCCACTCCATCTCTTTCCAAATAAGTCCTGATATGGGATTCTTCTTTATAGAAATTTACAATATCCTTATCTTTGCTTCCCTTATGTGATTTTGTAGTAGCGGACAGATAGATGGCTTCCAGTATATTCGTCTTGCCCTGTGCGTTGTTGCCATACAATATGTTCGTACCGCTGCTGAAATCGATATGAAGCGTATCATAATTTCTGAAATCAGCCAATTCCAATGATTTTATGATCATCAGTTTTCTACCTTAATCTGTTGACCATCAAACTCTATCACATCGCCGGGGAATATTTTCTTGCCGCGCTGCAATTCTGTTTCACCGTTTACTTTAACAGCGCCTTCCTGTATTTCAATCTTAGCTTCTACGCCCGACTGAACAAATCCGGCAAGTTTTAAAACCTGTCCAAGTTTGATATATTCGTCTTTTATTTTTATACTTTCCATATCTTTACTGTTAAAATATTTTATGAATATGAATTTTTACACTAATCCCCATTCCGGAGCGTCACAAATTCCCGTTTGAAAAATAAGCTATCGAGCTTATTTTTCAATCTAACTTACCGTAGTAAAATTAACCGGAAGAATCACATAAATATAGGTTTCCTCAGCATTTCTGATAAAACAGGGAGCTTTCGGATTGACCATATAAAGATCGACTTCTTCATCTTCAATGACCCGGAGAGAATCAATCAGGAACTTAGGATTAAATCCGATCATAAGATCCTTTCCCTCTTTCGATATATCGATCTCTTCATCCATGCTTCCGACCGTGGAATTCATTTTCAATTCCATAGCCGTATCCGATATGTTTATGATAACAGGCTTCTTGTCGCCTTCTTTTACAAGAAGGGTAGCTCTGTTTATGCAGTCCAAGAGATCTTTTTTATTGATCTTTACTTTTGTTTCATAGTCATTGGAAAGCATCTGGTCAATATTGAAATACTCTCCCTCAATCAATCTGGATACGACGATCGTCCTGTTAAACTCAAACAAAATATGTCTGTCCGTGAAATAGATACTTACGTCTTTATCCGTATCTCCGGAAAGAATCTTACTGATCTCGTTTAAAGTCTTACCCGGAACGACTACTTTCTTATCTTTGTAAGAATTTTTCAAAACGATCTTTCTGATCGATATCCTGTGCCCGTCAAGAGAAACCACTTTCAGGGTATCATTGCGGATCTCAAACAATTCTCCCGTCATAAGCTTATTGTTTTCGTTATCCGCTATAGAAAAGATCGTCTGCCTTATGATCTCTTTCAAAGTAAACTGAGATACGACAACACTGTCATTTTTCTCGATTTCAGGAAGGAAAGAAAAATCTTCCCCTGATTTTCCGATGATCTTAAAGTTTGATTTTCCGCATTTTATGACGGTCATATAAGTTTCATTCGTTTCTATAGTAATATCATCGTCTGTGAAACTTCTGACGATCTCATGAAGGATCTTGGCATCCAGCGCGATCATCCCTTTTTCAATGATCTCTCCGTCAATAACGGTTTCTATGCCCATCTCCATATCGTTTGCAATCAGTTTTATCTCTCCGTCCCTTGTATCGATAAGGATACATTCAAGAATCGACATTGTCGTCTTACTGGGAACGGCTTTCGTTACAATGTTGATACCCTCTGAAAGGTTTGATCTCCTGCATACAATTTTCATTCGTGTATAACTTCCTTTCCCGCTGTGTGAATAAAATTTCAGGCAGCTATAAGATATTTATTTATAAAATATATCGTAACAATAATAATAAAGGATGTTGATATGTGTATAACCCTATCCATTATACTATTTTTCAAGAAAAAAGAAAACGATTAAGATGTTAAAAACTTTCCGCAGCCTGAAAATAATCTTCAGATTATGAACAAGGCAGATAAAAATACGGACCGGGTTTAAGATCCTTTATAAGATCTTTCAACATCGTTTGAACATATTTTGTGAAAAAATATGTTGACAGATCCTATGTCAGGAAGGATTGATCTTCTTTTTGATGATATCGATCTTTCCTTTCAGATCTTCATCCGTATCGATTTCCGACGTTATCTTTTTAATGCCGTGTATAACGGTAGTATGATCCTTCTTTTCAAGAAGTTTGGCTATATCGGCAAGGGACATCCCTATGATGTTCCTGCACAGATACATTACGATCTGTCTGGGCAGGACAAATTCGGAATTTCTTTTTTTGGATGTAATATCTCCCGGATCGACGCCGAAATGATCCGCAACTACTTCTATAATAAAGGAAGGAGTTATTTTCTTCGGCTGATCGGGATAAATGACGTCCTTCAATGCTTCTTCCGCATAAGTGAGATTGATATCCACTTTGTTTAATTTTGAATAAGCAATGATCTTATTGAAAGCCCCTTCCAGTTCCCTGATATTCGATTTGATGTTGTCGGCTATATACTTAAATACTTCATCATCGATCTCTCTATGATATATTTCCGCATTTTTCTTAAGGATCGCCATTCTCGTTTCATAGTCCGGCGGCTGTATATCTGCGATAAGACCCCATTCAAATCTCGAACGGAACCTTTCTTCCAGAGTTTCCATATCTCTCGGCGGCTTATCGGAAGACAGGATGACCTGTTTGCCCTCGGAGTGAAGAGCGTTAAAAGTGTGGAAAAACTCTTCCTGCGTGCTTTCCTTACCTATGATAAACTGTACGTCGTCGATCAAAAGAACGTCCACCGTTCTGTATTTTTCCCTTAATTTATTCATTTTGTTGGCGTCGCCGCTTCGGATGCAGTCGATCACTTCGTTTGTAAATGCTTCCGAAGTCACATACAGGATTTTCATATTCGGATTCTGTTCCAGTATAAAATGGCCGATGGAGTGCATCAGGTGAGTCTTGCCCAAACCGGCTCCTCCGTATATATACAGGGGATTATATACTTTGCCCGGCGATTCCGCTACGGCCAAAGAAGCGGAGTGGGCAAATTTATTGTTGCTTCCTACGACAAACGTGTCAAATTTGTATTTAGGGTTTAAGTTTGCGTTTTCAAATTTTACATTATGGGTCGAATCGTTGGAAGGACGGCTGCTGTCCGATTGGTCTAAGGCGTCCTTTTCCAATATAAAAGAGATATCGTAAGTATGGTTCATCATCTCCGATATGGTAACCTGAAAAAAGCTTTTATATTTTGAAGAAATATAATTCAGGGCATGAGCCTGGTCGGACGGAATAAGTATCGTGACGACATTATCTTTTACCTGAAAGAAATTGAGAGGTTCGATCCATGTAGAATAGGAAATATCGGAAAGATCATATTCTTTCCGTAAAGTTTGTTTGATCAAATCCCAGTTTTCTTTTATAGAATCCATAAATAAACCTCTTTAAGACAACAAATCAATCATATATGTTTCCGGCAAGAACGATTTACATCGAAATTGTCCTACCATATATATTAATATAAACAGCATAAAATTTCAAATGATAAGTTGTCCACACTTAAGGATCCGTTTGATCGATAAGTTTACATATTCTAATTGAAAATAAATGTTATGTGCATAACTTAAAAAAGTTTTATCAACTTTTCAAAACATTAGTTTTTTGGTAAAAATATAGTTTATTAACATCCTCCGGAATACTTATACACAAGTTATACACATTGTGTGGATATATTTATGTAAAGTGGATAAAAAAACGCCATACAATATATAGTAAAAAATTTTTTATCATATAACAATATATTGATCAAAAAAAATTTGTATCATTATGTGATTTTTTAATAACTTTTTAATAATAAAAAATCCCCGTATTTACTTGACGTTTTCGTATTAATTATATATAATCAAAATGTTGTTTTTCCAATATGATCTTTAAAAAATGTTTACCTTATATATATGTTTAAGGTTTCAGAGAAGGAGGTGCATTAAAATGAAAATGACTTATCAGCCCAAGAAAAGACAGAGATCAAAGGTTCACGGATTCAGAAAGAGAATGAGCACTTCGAGCGGAAGAAAAGTGTTAGCAGCAAGACGTGCAAAAGGAAGAAAGAAATTATCCGCATAGGCCGCAGTTTTGTGGCCTTTTTTTCTCCGTGTAAATAACCTGTGGGAAAGGTGCGGTCAAAATGGTATTTTCCGAATCCTTAAAAAAAAACAACGATTTCCAGAATGTTTATAAATACGGCAAAAGTTACGTCAACAGATATTTAGTAATGTATGTATTGGAGAACAACACAGATAAAAACAGACTGGGAATATCTGCCAGTAAGAAAATAGGCAACAGCGTCGTCAGACACAGATTTGCCCGACTGGTAAGAGAAAGTTACAGACTACATGAAAATATATTTAATAGTGGTTTAGATATAGTAGTCGTTGCGAGAAAAAGCGCTTCCTCGGCCGGATATAAAGAGATCGAGAAAGCGGTGTTACATCTTTCAAAGCTTCATCATATCGTTAAAAAACCTTATTATGATGAAGAAGATTAGAAATTGATATGAAAAAATTATTGATTTATCTTATTAAATTCTATAGAAAGTATATTTCTCCGATGAAGAGTACAAAATGCCCCTATTTTCCTTCCTGTTCGGAATACGGACTGGAAGCCGTCGAGAAATACGGCGCTTTGAAGGGAGGACTTCTTGCTTTTTGGAGAATATGCAGATGTAATCCTTTTTCTAAAGGTGGTTATGATCCTGTTCCTTAGCGGGATGGGAAGAAAGATTAGGAGGTAGTTCCATAGTGTCTTATATTTTATTGACCCAGAATTCCGGCAGGATCATAGGTCCTATTGCAAAATTACTGGGTTATATCATGGAAGGTATTTTCTTGCTTCTGGACAAGATAGGTATTCCGAATATCGGACTTGCTATTATCTTATTTACGATCGTTATTTACCTTATTCTGATGCCTCTTACCATTAAGCAGCAGAAATTTTCCAAATTGTCAGCCAGGATGAACCCTGAACTTCAGGCTATTCAGGCTAAATATAAAGGAAAAAACGATAATGAATCCATGATGGCAATGCAGATGGAAACAAAAGCCGTTTATGCAAAATACGGCGTTTCCCCTTCCGGAAGCTGTATACAGCTTTTGATCCAGATGCCTATTTTGTTTGCTTTATACCGCGTGATCTACAGTATGCCTGCATATGTAGGAAAGATCAAGGAAGCATTTTTCCCGTTGGTCGATAATCTGATCGCCCAAGCCGGAAGTGCGGAATTCATACAGACTTTTTCCCAAGCGGGTATGTTTTCCAAACAGTTTTCCAGCGAGTCTTTTACGGGCGGTGTGACCACTTATGTACAGAATACTTTTATCGACGTATTGAATAAGGCGTCTTCTGCGGAATGGCTCAGTATTGCGGACAAGTTTCCCTCTTTGTCTTCGGATGTAGAACATACTCTGGGCCTGTTAAATCAGTATAATAATTTTTTAGGCTTAAACATAGGAAATTCTCCTTCTTATATTTTGAGGGAAGCTGTTGCGTCAAAATCGTTTCTTATGACGATCGCAGCCATTTCCATTCCTGTTCTGTCGGCCGTGACACAGTGGATCAATGTCAAACTTATGCCTCAGCAGCCGCAGCAGGACAGTAAAAATTCCAACGCGCAGCAGGATACCATGATGCAGTCTATGAAAGCCATGAATATGGTGATGCCTGTTATGTCGGCTGTTTTCTGTTTTACGCTGCCGGCAGGTATGGGACTTTACTGGGTGGCCGGTTCCGTCGTAAGAAGTATCCAGCAGGTTGTGATCAACAAACATATCGATAAGATCGATCTGGATGAAGTAATTAAAAATAATGAAGAAAAAGCCAAGAAAAAAATGAAGAAGGCCAGCGTCAGAGCGGAACAGATGTCCGCTTACGCAAATATGAACACAAAAAATGTGTCCGCCGCTTCAAAGAATCCGTCCAGATCCAATATGACGCAGCAGGAAAAGGAAGAGGCAGTCAAAAAATCTACCGAATATTATAATCGAAACGCAAAACCGGGCAGCATGATGTCGAAAGCCAATATGGTAAAACAATTTAACGAAAAGAACAATAAAAAGTAAAATGGAGGAATTATTATGGAATTTATCGAAGTATCGGCAAAAACAGTAAATGACGCGATTACGGAAGCATGTCAGAAACTGACTGTGACAAGTGATAAACTGGAATATGAAGTGATCGATGAAGGATCTTCAGGATTTCTGGGAATCGGTTCAAAACCTGCAGTCATTAAGGCAAGGATCAAATCTTCCATAGAAGATACCGCGAAAGATTTTCTTCAGGATGTGTTTGAAGCTATGAACATGACCGTTGTCATAAACGTAAAGTATGATGAAACGGAAAGCGCGATGGATATCGACTTGAACGGCGACGATATGGGTATCCTTATCGGTAAAAGAGGACAGACTCTGGATTCCTTACAGTATCTTGTATCCTTAGTGGTAAATAAGAATGTAGAGAATTATATAAGAGTCAAAGTTGATACGGAGAATTACCGTCAGAGAAGAAAAGAAACGCTTGAGAATCTTGCAAAAAATATCTCTTATAAAGTTAAGAGAACAAAGCGGCCTGTATCTCTGGAGCCTATGAATCCTTATGAAAGAAGGATCATTCATTCGGCCCTTCAGAATGATAAGTATGTTACGACTCACAGTGAAGGGGAAGAGCCTTTCCGGCATGTAGTGGTCGTTCTGAAGAAATACGAGAGAAACAATTAAGAGGAAGTGTTTTATGAGCGGCAGGAGCGTGGGTTTCTGTCGCTTTTTTTCAAAGATTCTGATAATGGAGGCATTTTAAGATGTATGCTGCCGGAACAGATACGATAGCCGCTGTGGCAACGGCTATGTCCGATTCGGGAATAGGGATCATACGCGTCAGCGGGGATGAATCTATAGAACTGGTAGATGCGGTATACCGGAACGCTGAGGGAAACAGGACTTTGACAAAATATGATTCCCACACGATACATTACGGTTTTATCGTTGACAAAGACGAAACGGTGATAGACGAAGTCATGGTTTCCGTCATGAAAGGCCCGAAAAGCTATACTATGGAAGATACCGTAGAGATCAACTGCCACGGCGGTGTCCTTATGATGCGCCGGATCTTGGACCGGGTCGTTGAGGCGGGCGCAAGGATCGCCGATCCGGGCGAGTTTACAAAGCGCGCTTTTCTGAACGGAAGGATCGATCTGTCTGAAGCGGAAGCCGTTATGGATATCATCCATGCAAAGAATGATTTTTCTCTTAAGTCCTCCGTCAAACAGTTAAAGGGTTCCGTTTCTTCTCTTATCAGGGAGATCAGAGAAGATATGATCCATGAGATCGCGTTTATCGAGGCGACTCTTGATGATCCTGAACATTTTGATCTGGAAGCGGAAGGGTATGATAAGATCCTTCTGAAAAAAGTGAAAACGATCAAGAAAAAGATCAAGAATCTTATCGATTCCGCAGAAGACGGAAGGATCTTATCGGAAGGAATACGAACGGTCATTGTCGGGAAACCGAATGTGGGAAAATCATCTTTGTTAAATGCCTTAGTCGGTGAAGACAGAGCGATCGTGACCGATGTCGCCGGGACCACGAGGGATATTCTGGAAGAAAACATATCCATTGACGGCATTGTTTTTCGTATTCTGGATACGGCGGGTATCCGCTCGACCGAAGATATTGTGGAGAAAATAGGAGTGGATAAGGCGAAAAACGCGGTAGAAGACGCCGATTTGATCTTATATGTCGCCGATTCGTCTGTTTCGTTTGATGAAAATGACAAAGCCGTTCTTGAAATGATAGCCGGTAAAAATACGATCGTGCTTTTGAATAAGTCCGACTTGACAAACGTTATGACGGAAGAAAATATTCAGTTTATTGCTTCTTACTTTGACGGGTCAGAGAAAAACAGGATCATCAGAACTTCCATGAAGGATAGATCCGGAATCGATCTGTTCATAAGGACTGTGAAGGAAATGTTTTTTCATGGGGATCTTATGTATAATGACGAGGTCTTTATTACAAATGCGCGCCACAAAGAAGCGCTTCAGAATACATATGACAGTCTTGTTCAGGTCCAGAAGAGTATAGAAGAAAATATGCCGGAAGATTTCTATACGATCGATCTGATGAGCGCTTATGAAAAACTTGGATCCATCATCGGCGAGGCCGTGGAAGATGATCTGATCAACGAGATATTCAGCAGATTTTGTATGGGCAAATAGGAAATTGGAGATGGTCTGCCATGTCTGAGATAAGAGAAAAAGTGGATATATGCGTAGTCGGCGCCGGTCATTCAGGGTGTGAAGCCGCTCTGGCATGCGCAAGACTGGGATTGGAAACCGTTATTTTTACGGTCAGTGTGGACAGCATAGCGTTGATGCCCTGCAATCCTAATATTGGTGGCACTTCAAAAGGCCATCTGGTGAGAGAGATCGACGCTTTGGGCGGCGAGATGGGAAAAAATATCGACAAAACCTTTATTCAGTCCAAGATGCTGAACAGATCAAAGGGTCCGGCGGTACATTCGCTGAGAGCGCAGGCCGATAAGGCGGAATATTCCAGACAGATGCGCAAGGTTCTGGAAGATCAGGAACATCTTACGATCAAACAGGCGGAAGTGTGCGAGATTCTGACACAGGACTGCGAAGGATCCGATCCTTTACAGAACGGCGCCGCAGCCAAACGGATCCTCGGCGTCAAAACATATACGGGTGCGGTTTATGAGTGTAAGGCGTTGATATTATGCACCGGCACTTATCTGAAAGCAAGATGCCTGTGCGGTGAAGCCATTACTTATACCGGTCCCAACGGACTGCAGCCGGCCAATCACCTGTCGGATTCCCTGCGTTCTCTCGGCATTGAACTTAGGAGATTCAAGACGGGCACTCCCGCGAGGATGGATGGGCGTACCATTGATTACAGTAAGATGGAAGAACAATTCGGAGATGAAAAGATCATCCCCTTTTCCTTTTCCACCGATCCGAAAGATGTACAGATCGATCAAGCGTCGTGCTGGCTGACTTATACAAACGAAAAGACTCATGAGATCATAAGAGCCAATCTGGACCGTTCACCGATATACGCCGGCATTATAGAGGGGACGGGACCGAGATACTGTCCCTCCATTGAAGACAAAGTGGTCAAATTTGCCGATAAGGAGAGGCATCAGGTTTTTATCGAACCGGAGGGACTTCATACGCATGAAATGTATATCGGCGGTATGTCTTCTTCTCTTCCGGAGGATGTGCAGCTTGCTATGTACCGCACGGTTCCGGGACTGGAACATTGTAAGATCGTCCGGAACGCCTATGCGATCGAATATGACTGTATCGATCCGCGGCAGCTTTATCCCTCGCTTGAATTTAAGGATATCAAGGGACTTTTCAGCGGCGGGCAGCTGAATGGAAGCAGCGGATACGAAGAGGCGGCCGCGCAGGGACTGATCGCGGGAATCAACGCGGCAAGGTACGTTATGGGAAAAGAACCGGTTATTCTGGACAGATCGCAGGCATATATCGGCGTCCTGATCGATGATCTTGTGACGAAAGAAAACAAGGAACCCTACCGCATGATGACTTCCAGGGCGGAATACCGGCTGCTGCTTCGTCAGGATAACGCCGATCTGCGGCTCCGCCGTATAGGATATGAGGTCGGGCTTGTATCTGAACAAGTGTACAAAGCCACACTCGATAAGCAGGAAATGATCGACAAAGAGATCGAGCGGTTGAAAAACACGGTTATCGGCGCGTCAAAGGAAAATCAGGATTTCCTAAAGTCCTGCGGGAGCGCTGCGCTGAAGACAGGGGCTGCTCTTGCTGAGCTGATGTGCAGACCGGAACTGACGTATGAAACGCTTAAGGCGATAGACGATAAGCGCGTTCCTCTGCCGGACGATGTGATCGAACAGGTGGAGATCGAGATAAAATACGAAGGCTACATTGCCAGACAGCTCCATCAGATAGAACAGTTTAAGAAAATGGAGAAGAAGCGCATCCCGGCTGATCTTGATTATGATGATATCGGTTCTCTGCGGTTGGAAGCAAGACAGAAGCTGTCCATGTACAAACCGTTATCGATCGGTCAGGCTTCGAGGATCTCTGGAGTGTCGCCTGCGGATATCGCGGTTCTGATGATATATTTGGAAAAGTATAAAGGAAAAAAATAAACGGCGGTGAAGAGAACAGTGAATATCGATCATGATCGATTTGATCTTGAACAGTTTCACAAAGATCTTTCAGAACTTCATATTGCGCTGTCACAAGGGCAGATCGATCAATTTCTTACATATTATGAAATGTTGATCGAAAAAAACAAGGTCATGAATCTGACTGCGATCACGGATTTTGACGAAGTCATGAAAAAACATTTCATAGACAGTCTTTCGATCGTAAAAGTTTTTGATCCGGAAAAGTCCGGGGGAAAGATTTCTCTGATAGATATCGGTACGGGAGCAGGATTTCCCGGAATCCCTATCAAGATCGCCTTTCCGCATGTAAAGATAACGCTTTTGGATTCGCTCAACAAAAGAGTCCAATTTTTAAAGGATGTGATCGATGCTCTGGATCTTAGCGGGATCGAAGCGATTCACGGAAGAGCGGAAGATTATGCGAAACCGGGGAAACTGAGGGAAAAATACGATATCTGCGTATCGAGGGCGGTCGCCGATCTTTCCGTGCTTGCGGAATACTGCCTTCCTTATGTAAAAAAGGGCGGACAGTTTATTTCCTACAAATCCGAAAAAGCAGCCGAGGAGATCCGTAAAGCGTCGGGCGCGATCAGCATATTGGGCGGAAAGATTGATGATTATAAGGAATTTACCCTGCCCGGCTCGGATATAAAGCGAAGTTTTGTACAAATATCAAAACGGAAGCAGACGCCTCTTAAATATCCGCGGAAAGCGGGAATGGCCAGTAAAGATCCGTTAAAATAAGCACAGGATTTTTTATAGATCAGTAAACTGCAGGGCCGGTTTGTGAGAGGAAGGCTGTTGAATGAAAATCTTACTTGTCGCTGTTAATGCGAAATACATACATTCCAATCCCGCGGTGCTTTCCCTTCGGGCCTGTGCCGGTGAATATCAGTCGTGCGTGGATGTGATCGAATTTACCATCAATCAGCAGGGTTCATATATTTTGCAGAAAATATACAGAAAGCAGCCCGATGTTGTCGCTTTTTCATGCTATATCTGGAATTTTCATCTGATCGACAGCATTATTTTCGATCTTCATACGATCCTGCCGGAAGCCGATATCTGGGCCGGTGGACCTGAAGTTTCCTACCATGCGGAAGAGATCATAGACAGATGGCGGCTGCGTGGTGTTATGGCCGGTCCGGGAGAAGGCGTTTTCCGCCGTCTGGTATCTTCTTATGTGCAGAATAGATCCGCCGATCTTCCTATGGTGCTCGACGGCAGCCGTCTTCCACGGCTGACTCTCGATGAGATTCCTTTTTATTATAAAGATGTGACGGATTTTGACCACCGTATCATTTATTATGAAAGCAGCCGCGGGTGTCCGTTTTCCTGCAGTTATTGTCTTTCTTCCATTGAGAAGACTATGGATTTTGCGTCGGTGGACCGGGTGTGCCGTGAACTGGATTTTTTCTTGGAGAAAAAAGTGCCTCAGGTAAAATTTGTTGACCGCACCTTCAACTGTAAGAAGGATCACGCGCTTCCGATACTGGAACATATCTTAAAATATGACAATGGTGTCACAAATTTTCATTTTGAGATCGCGGCGGATCTGTTGGACGACGATTACTTTTGCCTGTTTGAAAAACTGCGGCCCGGCGCGGTGCAGTTGGAAATAGGCGTTCAGTCTACCAATGAACGGACGCTCCATGAGATCAGACGGACTATGGATTTTGAAAAAGCTGCCGCTGCCGTCAGACGGATCGTAAAACTTGGAAGGATCCATGTCCATCTGGATCTGATTGCGGGACTGCCCTATGAGGATCTGCGTTCTTTTGCCGGATCCTTTAACGACGTATACGATCTGCGGCCGGAGCAGCTGCAGCTTGGTTTTCTCAAAGTTCTTAAAGGTTCTGAGATGGAGAAGAAGGCTCCTGAATATGAGATCCGGCATACGGCTCTGCCTCCCTATGAAGTTCTTTCCACGAAATGGCTTTCCTATCAGGATATCTGTCATTTGAAACAGATCGAGGAAGTGCTTGAGATCTATTATAACAGCAGTCAATTTCACGATTCACTGGAGTATTTGAATCTTTTTTTTGAAACGCCGTACAAAATGTATGAATTTATTGCGGCGTGGTATGAAGAACATAAGCTGTTCGGGATTCAGTTATCGCGCGTGCAGAAGTATGAAGAGCTGATGAAATGCGGAGAGATGCGGATCAGCCGGTGGATCCGGGATCATGACAGTGCGGCAGCAGGCGTTGGGGCCGACGGCCATCCGGCCGATGATCCGATCGCTGTATGGAAAGAACATCTTGCCTGTGATCTGTATCTTCGTGAAAATATGAAAAACCGTCCCGCGTTTTGCCTTTCCATGGAACGATGGAAGGACCAGATCCATGAGATACTGCATGAAGAAGCGGAAAGGCACGCGCTTTTCCCGGTGCTTTCGGACCGGAACTATCGGGAGCTGACAAAAGCCCTGCATGTGGAAGTTCTGGAACATCTTTTTAGGGAACCTGCCGCACTGGTTTTCTGCTATGAAGAAAGAGATCCGCTTACGAACAACGGAAAAGCGCGCTTAGTGATCATGCGCCAAGAAAAACCCTGATCTGCTCCAGCATTTCATCCGGCGCCTCCAGCTGAGGAAGATGTTTTGTATTGGGAATATAGACGTCTTCGATCGCCGCATTGTAATATTTGTAATTGTCGACGGTGTTTTTTATGTCCTCTTCTTTCTCGCCGCCAATGATCAGAATACTGTTGTTGATGTCTTTTAACTCGCGCAGAATGTTCAGATTCATGTATTTTCCCACATAACTTGCAAAGGCATATTTGGAATTATATCCGCCGTCGTACGCCGCTTCGAGATAATTCGAGATATACTTTTCCTTGATCTTGCTGTGGTCATAGAAATACTGCTCCCGGAACATCTTTTCCAGCGTCCACTTGTTTGTGAGCACATGATAGGCGAACGTACCCAAAACCGGTATCTCTATAAAATACTTCATCAATGCGGTCTGTTTCGACGGTATCTGATTCTGTAAATATAAATTTTGCGGATTGATGCAGATCAGCTTGTTGATGATCTCCGGATTGTTGTGACATACCAATATCACAAAAGGAACGGATTCCCCCGATACAATGACGGAAGTCCTCTTTTTAATAACATTTGTTATGAAATCGTTGATAAGCTGTTCATACATATTGTTTGTATATGTCATAGACGGTTTGTCGGAAAGGCCATAGCCGAGGAGGTCCAGTGAATAGATCTCATGATTTTCAGTCAGGTTATTGATCAGTCTATGATATTCATAGTTAGAGCTTCCGACGGTCAGGTCATGGATCAAAAGAAGCGGCGCGCCCTGTCCCTTTTTCTGGTATCTTATTTTTCCAAAACGCCATTCGTAATAACGGTTTTCACAATTATTCAGTAAACTTTTTGCAGTACACATGGAAGTGTGCACGCGGTTTATGATATGCATTGCCGCAGCGGCAGCTCCTGATAAGACAATCGCAGTAGCCGGTTTTTTATTCATAAGTGTACCTCCCAATCTCAGTAAAAGGATCTTATTTTTATTATATAGGATAAGATCCTATTTTACAATTCAGAAAAGGGACTAAATTAATTACCTAACTTAAATTGCATAAAATTCTTTACAATTAGAAAATTTATTATATTATAAAAATATATGTGTTTTTTCATTTTTGTTGAAACCGCTTGTCAGTCTATAGGTGTAAAGTATGAATTCTTCCAATTACCAGATCATACAGACAATGTATGACGAATTGAAAAATGAGAAATCGATCCTGTATTCTCATTTAGAGGAAAAAAGAAATCAAATAGCTGAAATCGATAGTTATCTGAATGGACTTTTAAATAAAGAAGAAAGTGATCTTCAAGTTTTTCTTCCGCGCAGGGTGGAAGATGTATATCATGATGATATAGAAAAAAGAAAACGGGAAAAGCAGAAACTGACGGCGGACTGCGATGAAATCGAAAAACAGATTCATTTAGATGATAACAGAATAGTGCAGTTGGAAAATTTTTTGTCCGACTCGTCCGAGTTACATGTGAAACAAATATCGATTCTCGATGCACAGGAAAAAGAACGCCAGAGGATTGCCAGAGATCTTCACGATACGTCGCTGCAGAACCTGACGCATCTTGTTCATAAGGTGGAACTCAGCGCGCTGTATATCGATGAAGATCCGGTCAAAGCAAAGTTGGAACTGGCGACGGTGGAGAAGCTGATCCATACTGTCATTGAGGAGATAAGAAACAGTATTTTTGCATTACGGCCGATATCTCTTGACGATTTGGGATTCAAGGAAACGATGGAAAAGCTGATTACGGTTTTAAATCAGGATATGCAGTTTCAGATCTCCGTGGACATTGACCCGATCGCCTTAGACCAGTCGAATCCTTCAAGTTATATCCGGCTGCTGTCGATTTACCGCATCATTCAAGAGTGTGTTCAAAATGCCATAAAGCACTCCGGCGGAACAGAGATCCGCGTAGCGGTAAAAGAAGACGGTGACTTTTATCATCTTTGTGTCTGTGACGACGGATCGGGTTTTGACATTCATACGGCATTAAAAAAAGACAAACATTTTGGGCTTTCTGTGATAAAAGAACGGGTGGATTTCTTAGACGGAACTCTTCGTTTTGATATGAACGGCGGGACTTCCATCGACATCAAAATTCCGAAGACCGATTGTGATTAAATGTGTGTGAAGGGACATACAAATAGAAAGTGCAGAAATTTGTTTTGTTGGAGGGGAATATGAAAATAAGGGTTATGATTGCAGATGATCACAGCTTAGTGCGTGAGGGTATCAAACAGCTGTTGGAATTTGACGGAAGCATTGAGGTGATTTCAGAAGCGTCGGATGGAAAAGAGTGCCTTGAAAAATTGAGGGAAGAGATTCCGGATGTTCTGCTCTTGGATATTAATATGCCGGGCAAGAACGGATTGGATGTTTTGAGTGAAATAAAAGAAAAAAGATATAACGTCAGGGTCCTGATTTTGACTGTACATAATGAAGTAGAGTATTTATTGAAAGCAGTTGATATGGGTGTAGACGGTTATATTTTGAAAGATTCAAAATCCGCTGAACTGAAAAAAGCGATACAGGCAGTCCTGTCCGGTGAAAATTATATCCAAGCCAGTTTGATTCCCGCATTAAATAATCGTCTGGCAAACAGAGATATTGATAAGGACAAGATCGAATCTCTTACCGGCAGAGAATTAGAAGTATTGATTAAGGTGGCGAACGGTATGCTCAACAAAGAAATCGCTACGAACTTAAATATCAGTGAACGTACCGTTAAGAATCATGTATCCAATATTTTTAAAAAGATAGATGTTTCCGATCGAACACAGGCAGCAGTATTTGCAATTAAAAATAATATTATCAAACTTTTTTAATTGTTTCACGTGAAACATTTTTGACATTCAGACCGCGGGCACAAGATAAAGTTTCACATGAAACATTTTCACCCAAAATATAGTGTGTTTCCCGTGAAACATTCTAAATAATACGCAAAATCGACCGTGAAACATCCATATCACTATCATCCGGAATATTCCAGAGGAAGAATAAGATCATCTGCAATGATCCGTTATCATAATCAACCGGATAGAAAATAGGTAATGAAACGGGTCAAGCCATAATTTTTGCTGCGGCAAGGCGATAATTCAAATCAACACAGTCCTGCGGAAAATGAAATAATACAAAAGTCAAAAATTTTCCTGTGGATTCTCATACTGTTTAGTGTTATAATCGTAAACGGACACAAAAAGAACAGATTTTGGAGAGAAGCGTTTTGTCGAAATACAAAACGAAAGCAGAGGAAAACACAGTATGGGAAGAACGATTGCAATTGCAAATCAAAAAGGCGGAGTTGGCAAAACAACAACTTCCATCAATTTATCCGCATCTTTAGCGGAGAAAGGCAAGAAGATTCTGGTGATCGATACCGATCCGCAGGGCAATACGACCAGCGGTTTTGGCGTCGAGAAAAATGAATTGGAAAACACAGTCTACGAATTGATATTGGGTGAATGTTCGATCAGGGAGTGCATTTTGAACGATGTGATTCCGGGCGTGTCGGTCATTCCGTCCAACGTCAATCTGGCGGCTGCCGAGATTGAACTGATCGGCGTCGATAAAAAGGAGTACATATTAAAAAATGAAGTGGACTGGGTCAAGGATAAATACGATTTTATCATCATCGATTGTCCGCCGTCATTGAACCTTCTGACGATCAACGCCATGACGACCGCGGACACGGTACTTGTACCGATACAGTGCGAGTATTACGCACTGGAAGGATTGAGCCAGTTGATCCACACCGTCAATCTGGTCAAAGAAAGACTGAATCCGGATCTGGACATGGAAGGCGTTGTTTTTACTATGTACGATTCCAGAACAAATCTTTCTATGCAGGTCGTAGAGAACGTTAAGAATCATTTTAAACAAAATGTTTTTAATACGGTGATCCCAAGAAATATCCGATTGGCGGAAGCGCCAAGTTACGGGATGCCGATCGCCATGTATGATCCGAAGTCCGCAGGCGCCGAAGCATACAGGCTGTTGGCGGATGAAGTAATCAACAGAAAGGGTGTATAGGATATGGCGGCGAAAGTAAAAAGAGGTTTGGGAAAAGGATTGGATGCGATGATTCCGATACAGGAGAAGCCGGTTTCGGAAAAAGCAGCCACGGAAAAGGAAGAGGGCAAGGAACCGGTGTCGATGGTCAGGATCACACAGGTCGAGCCTAACCGGGAGCAGCCCAGAAAGAATTTTGACGAAGACGCGCTCCAAGAACTGGCCGATTCCATTAAACAGTTCGGTCTGCTTCAGCCTATTCTTGTACAGGATCGAAAGACCTATTATGAGATCATCGCCGGTGAACGCCGGTGGCGCGCCGCTAAAATGGCGGGACTTAAGGAAGTTCCCGTCATCATACGCAGCTACACGGAGCAAGAGATCGTAGAGATCTCCCTTATTGAGAATATCCAGAGGGAAGACCTTAATCCGATCGAAGAGGCGCAGGCATATAAAAGGCTGCTGACAGAGTTTCACCTGAAACAGGATGAAGTGGCCGAAAGGGTATCCAAGAGCAGAACGGCGGTCACGAACTCAATGCGTCTGCTGAAACTTTGTGATGAAGTACAGCAGATGATCATCGACGAGATGCTTTCGACCGGACATGCCAGAGCGCTGATCTCCATTGAGGATCCTGAGCAGCAGTATACGATCGCCCAGAAAATATTTGATGAAAAGCTGAGCGTGCGGGATGTGGAGAAACTGGTCAAGAATCTGAACAAACCGGAGAAGCCGAAGAAGGAGGATCCGGATGACACCGGATTGGAGATCATCTATCAGGATGTGGCGGAGAAATTAAAACAATCCCTTGGCACAAAAGTAGAGATCGCATCTAAAGGAAAGGGTGCCGGCAAGATCGAGATCGAATTTTATAACCACGACGATCTGGACAGGATCGTAGATCTTCTGTCCAAGTGACCGCTGTTCAAACGAAGCGGCACACAAAACGATATATCAAAAGACAAAGTAGTGTGCAGATAAGCAATGGATGCATGAAAGAAAGGTACAGATCCGATGAACTATAATTTGTTGGAAAAGTTGGGAATAGGCGGTTTCGATCTGACATATCTTTTTATTGCCGCATATGCGCTGATCCTTATATTGATCATCACGGTGATCGTTCAGGCTGTCAAGATCGGCAGGCTTTCAAAGCGGTATAAAAAGTTTATGTCCGGGAAAAATGCCAAGAGTCTGGAAAATGACATCATGGGTATTTTTGAAGATAATAAATTCCTTAAAACATCCACCGAGAAAAATCGTAAGGATATCCAGGCACTGTACAGAAAATTTGAAGGCGCGTTCCAGAAAGTCGGCATCGTCAAGTACGACGCTTTTAATCAGATGGGCGGGCAGCTCAGTTTTTCCCTTGCATTGCTTGACGAAAATTACAACGGATTTATACTAAATTGCGTACACAGCACAGAGGGGTGCTATTCCTATACAAAAGAGATTAAAAAGGGGATCTGCCAGATCTCGCTGGGTGATGAAGAAAAGAAAGCGTTGGATATTGCAATGGGAGTTACGGATGTTACTTTAGAGAAATAGTGTCATAGCAGGGTAAAAGCATGAAACGATGTGAAGTCAAAGATCTAACGGGAACCGAGATTCTGGCTAAAGATGTTTTTACGCAGGAATATCAGGTACTTCTTTCCGAAGGGATGCCGCTGAAGCAGGAATATATCGAGAAACTCAAAGAACTGGATATCACGGAAGTGTATATTCAGGAGGATGAACCGCATACTAAGACCGTTGCCATTCTCAGGGAAGATGTGGAACAGGCTTTTAAGCGTAAGGTAAAAAACATTCTTGAAAAACATACCTACAGCCACAATGAAAAATTGGAAGAACTATGCCAGATGGCTGACCGCATTATTACGAATATACTTGAAGAAGACAACGTGGTGGAACAGATTTACGATATAAAAGAACGCAGCAGCGATATTTATGAACATTCCATCAGCATATGCAGTCTGGCGACGCTGGTTGCCCTGAAAATGGATCTTCCGCATGAAACCGCGCACGACATCGGCGTAAGCTGCCTGCTCCACGATTTGGGACTGCGCTATTTGACCATCGATTTTTTCAACAAAAATATCGACCAGCTGTCCGGATTCGAGGCATCCGAATTTAAGAAACATCCGATATACGGGTATACCGCCCTGCGCGGTGAAAATTGGATTTCCAATGAAAGCAAAAATATGATATTATATCATCATGAAAGGCTGGATGGCTCCGGGTATCCGCTCAAAGCCACGGACAGTTCGATCGGATGCCGTATTATTCAGATCTGTGACGCTTTTGATGAAATGATCTGCGGTATCGGATGCAGACGGGTCAAGGTATACGAGGCGGTCGAATACCTCAAAAGTTTTAAAAATGTAAAGTTTGACGGAAAAATAGTCGATATTTTCTTGGAATTTACAGCCGTATATCCTGCCGGAACAACCGTTCTGACGAATGAGAAAGAAGTAGGGATCGTCCTTTATCAGAACAAAGATTTTCCCAACAGACCGGTTCTGCGCATCATCAAAGACAAGGACGGGCGGAGCGTGGACGCCGTCAAGGATCTGTTGGAGTTCAATAATGTATATATTGAAAAAGTGATCGATTAAATTATGGGGATTTGTGCCGGAGCGTCACAAATTCCTATGACAGCGGACGCGGACTCAAGATTCGTGCCGCTTCGCTGCAAGAACGCTCCGGAATGGAGATTATTATGATAGACATTAAATTTTTGCGGGAAAATCCGGATCTTGTCAAGGAAAACATCAGAAAAAAATTTCAGGACGACAAGCTTCCGCTGGTAGACGAAGTCATCGAACTGGATGCACAGGTCAGAAAAGCGCAGCAGGAAGCGGATGATATCCGTGCAAGCAGAAATAAAATTTCAAAAGAGATCGGCGCCCTGATGGGTCAGGGAAGAAAAGAAGAGGCGGAAGCCAAGAAAGCGGAAGTAGCCGCCAACGCCGAGCGTCTTAACAAATTGGAAGAGCAGGAGAATGAACTGCGCGAGAAGATCAGAAAAGACATGATGCTGATCCCGAATATCATCGATCCGTCCGTTCCTATTGGAAAAGACGATTCGGAAAACGTAGAGATAAAGAGATATGGGGATCCTGTCGTACCGGATTTTGAGATCCCTTATCACACGGAGATCATGGAGCGTTTCCACGGGATCGATATGGATGCCGCAGGGCGCGTGGCAGGCAACGGCTTCTATTATCTGATGGGCGATATCGCCAGACTGCACTCGGCCGTTCTTGCATATGCGAGAGATTTTATGATCAACAGAGGTTTCACTTATTGTATCCCGCCTTTTATGATCAGAAGTTCGGTGGTGGACGGCGTTATGAGTTTTGCCGAAATGGACGCCATGATGTACAAGATCGAGGGCGAGGATCTGTATTTGATAGGAACTTCCGAACATTCCATGATCGGAAAGTTTATTGATACGATCATTCCGGAAGAAGAACTTCCGCAGACTCTGACAAGCTATTCTCCGTGTTTCCGCAAGGAAAAAGGCGCGCACGGCATCGAGGAGAGAGGCGTTTACCGCATCCATCAGTTTGAGAAGCAGGAGATGATCGTGGTATGTAAGCCGGAAGATTCTGCAATGTGGTTTGACAAATTATGGCAGAATACGGTAGACTTATTCCGTACCTTGGATATTCCGGTCAGGACGATCGAATGCTGCTCCGGCGATCTGGCTGATCTGAAGGTGAAATCCTACGACGTGGAGGCGTGGTCGCCCAGACAGCAGAAATATTTTGAAGTGGGAAGCTGTTCCAATTTAGGCGACGCGCAGGCGAGAAGACTGCGGATCCGCATCAACGGCAAAAACGGGAAATACTTTGCGCATACGTTAAACAATACGGTAGTCGCGCCGCCGAGAATGTTGATCGCCTTTTTGGAAAATAATCTTCAGGCAGACGGTTCGGTGCGTATTCCGGAAGTGCTTCAACCTTATATGGGCGGTATGACACAGATACAATAGTTGTCACGAATATATAAGAAGCAGAAGGAGGTGGAATTTTTGCATAAATTTATGCGAGCTATTGGTTTTAGCAGTCTGACCGAGAGATCAGCGCAGCAGAAACTGATCACGGATGTTATCCTCAATGCGACAAATCGCTCTTATACATCCAACGGCGAAGGAACCATACTTGCAGAATTTTGTGAAGATTTTGCCAAGGATGTGGGAATTGCCGTTTGCGGCGAATTTGACGAGAACGACAGATTTACCTATGATTATTTTTATCCTTACTTAAGAGGTACCGGCATTAGTTCCTGTGAAGATGTGTCTGTGGAGCGGCATGCCGACAAAGAATCCTATGCCGGTGTCTGCGACGACATCAAGGTAGGTGTGAGTCTGATCTTTTATTTACAGAATATGGTGCCCTATGTGAAAGCGCAGTATGAAAATCTGCTGCCCATCCGCGGGACTACGCTTACTTTGTCCGGACTTTCACTGAAAGGCACGATCATCTTACCGATCAGTAAGGATGAAAAGCAGAAAAAAAAGGTACAGAAGGCTTCCATGAACAGAAATCAGTTGATCGACGCCGCCAGAAAAGGCGACGAAGATGCAATCGAAAGCCTGACGTTAGAGGACATGGATACCTATACGGCGATTTCCCGGAAAATACTGACAGAAGATGTTTTCAGTCTGGTAGACACCTATTTTATGCCTTATGGCGTAGAGTGTGACCAATATTCCGTTATGGGAGAGATTCTGGATATCGCTTTGCGGGTCAACCGGGTTACGGGCGAGGAGATATATGTGATGCGCCTGAGCAGCAACGATCTGCAGTTTGATATCTGTATCAATAAACAGGATCTGTATGGGGAACCGCAGATCGGCAGAAGGTTTAAAGGAATCGTATGGCTTCAGGGATATATTAATTATCCCGCCATATAGCTTTCATATTGTCCCTGTAGCTCAGCAGGATAGAGCGTTCGCCTCCTAAGCGAAAGGCCGCTGGTTCGAATCCAGTCAGGGACGTTATACAGCCGTAGGATTTTGCAGGGAAAGTCTTACGGCTTATGTTTTAATAAGAAATACATAAGAAGCAGCAGGAAAGCGTATGAATTATGTCATAATGGATCTGGAATGGAACCAGAGCAATACCGGAAAAGAGAAAGACGCCAAGATCCTTCCCTTTGAGGTCATCGAGATCGGCGCCATCAAATTGAATAGCGACAGAAAAATGATCGGCGAATTTAATGAGCTTATCAAACCGCAGGTATATCATGAAATGCACCGCGTGACCAGACGGCTGATCCATTTGCAGATGGAGCAGCTTGAACAGGGCCGTCCCTTTAGCGAGGTGATGGCGCGGTTTCGGGAATGGTGCGGCGAAGACTATATTTTCTGCACATGGGGGCCGCTTGATCTGACGGAATTGCAGAGAAATATCCGATATTATGATCTGGAGCCGCTGTCAGACGGACCGATCCGGTTTTTGGATGTGCAGAAACTGTTCAGCATTGCCTATGAGGATAAGAAATCAAGACGTTCTCTGGAATATGCCATCGATTATTTGACGGTGGAAAAGGATATTCCCTTTCACCGCGCTTTCAGCGATGCCTATTACACGGCCAAGATACTGGCGCTTTTAGATGAAAAGGTACTGGGCAGCTATTCTTTTGATGTATTTCATCTCCCGAAGGACAAGGATTCCGAGATCCATGTGATATTTGACACTTACGCGAAATACATCTCCCGCAAGTTTGAAGATAAGGCGCAGGCGCTGGATGATCGGACGGTCATGTCTGCGAAATGCTATCTTTGCCATAAGACGCTGCGGAGAAAGATCCGCTGGTTCTCACCCAACGGCAAACATTATTACAGCGTATCCTATTGTGAAAAACACGGCTATATGAAGTCCAAGATCCGTATCCGCAAAACGGAAGACGGAGCCGTGTACGTCGTTAAAACGGAAAAGTTCATTCCGGAAGAAGAGGTTGCGGGCATCCGGGACAAACAGGAAAAGGCAAGGCAGCAGAGGAAGATCAAACGCTCTTCTAAAAGTCGAAATCATCAAAACGAGATCGTATCCGCTCCCGGCGGTTCTGCTTCCTCTTGACGCGGTTTTTCCGGCGCCGGGCATTTCTGCCGTTTCTGGCAAATGCGCGGATGATGAACAGCAGGATCACAATGCCGGCAAACGTGACAACGCCGATCAGGACGTTTTTGACGTTTACAAAGATCGTCGTTTCCTTCGGAGGCTCCGGCTCGCTCTCGACCGGATCGGCCACGATTGCATCCGACGCGAAATCATAAGAAGATACGTTGGCGGATGCCGCGTTGAGATAGGCGCTTCCGACATAGGCGTCGTGATATGTGTAAGAGATCTGCGCGATACTGTTTTCTCTGGATACTTCGTAGTTTATGCTTGAATCCAGTTCATCGAAGGAGATAGTATTCGGGATGATGACATAGCTGTCCGGATCCAAGGACAGGATCGGCTTGGAACTGCCGAAGATATCGTTCCCCGTTTCCAGAAAACTGGAGGATTCTATCTGATATCTGTTTTCATTTTCTGCGATATTCACCGTCTGAAAATTATTGAACCCGTAATCAAACAATTCAACGGTATCTGTAAACTGCGCCGGAGATTCTTCCTTAAAAACAACGCACACAAGTTTCAGCCCGTTTCTCTCCGCACAGGTAACAAGAGTCTGTCTTGCCGCGTTGGTATAGCCGGTCTTTCCGCCGAGTATGCCCTCGTAAGGAATCTCCCCGGTGATCAGCTGATGTTTGTTCTTCTCGTAAAAGTCGTCGGGCTGCGTATCGCTCGGCTCAAAATGATAGCGGGGCGTATTGCCGATTTTGCAGAGCATTTCATTTTGAAAAAAAGCACAGGAGATCAGCGCCAGATCATAAGCCGAAGTGTAATGATTGTCGTCGGGCAGTCCGTTCGTGTTCATAAAATGACTGTCGGTGCAGCCCAGTTCCTCAGCTCTCTCATTCATCAGGGCGATAAAGTCCTCGATAGAACCGGACACATATTCTCCCACCGCGTTCGCCACTTCATTGGCGGAGGCGACCAGAATACCGTAGAGGCACTGTTCCAAAGTCAGGGCCTCCCCCTCGTCCATTCCCATATTGGAAGATCCGGCGGGCAGGCTGAACACCGCCTCGTGGGAGAAAGTGACCATATCGTCCAGATTGCCCTGCTCCATTGCGATCAGACAGGTGAGGATTTTCGTGGTGCTCGCCGGATAACATCTCTCATGTATGTTTTTTCCGTACAGGATAACGCCGGTATTGGCATCCATCAAGATAGCGGACTCCGCGCTGATGGCGGGACCGGCGGGCCAGTTGTCGATCTCGTTCGTCTGGATGGGCAGAGATTTCCGGGCTTCCGCCTCCGCAGCCAGTTCGTCCAGCGATGCGGCATGAGCCGTCGTACCGGACATACTCAGGCCGCAGACAAAAAGCGCCGCAGAAAGAACGGCACAGACAGACCTCTTTGTCCGATCCTTTATATAATAAAACAACATAGTATTAGACCTTTCCATGATATCATCTTTTACCATCATACACTATTTTATTGAAAAACCATAGCTAATTTACAAAAAATACACATTTTGTTATAATGTATAAGCACAGAAAAAGACAGGCGTTGTCTGCGGATGTGCCTGCATAAATATGACGGAGAAAGAGCATGCGACTGCGAAATATAGCCGGTTCCAGAGAAGCAATCACCGAGAGTGATTATGTGATACACGAGCCAAAGACCTGTAAAGGAAGATGGAAAGAGATCTTTGGCAGCGATCATCCCATCCGGGTGGAGATCGGCATGGGAAAAGGCAGATTTATCATGGATCTGGCAAAAATGAATCCGGATATCAACTATGTCGGGATCGAGAAATATTCCAGTGTGCTTATCCGGGGTATTCAGAAAATGGAGGCGGAACCGCTGCCGAATCTTTTTTTTATCCGCATGGAAGCGGAGGAGATCACGGAAGTTTTCGATCACGGGGAAGTGGAGCGGATCTATCTTAATTTTTCCGATCCGTGGCCGAAGGACCGTCACGCCAAAAGAAGATTGCCTTCGCGTGAATTTTTGCGGCGTTATGATGAAATACTTGTAAAAGACGGCGTCATAGAGTTTAAGACGGATAATGAAGATCTGTTTCAGTTTGCGCTGGATGAACTTAAGCCCGCCGGATGGCATCTTGACCGAATGACCCGCGACCTGCATCACGATGAAGAGATGATGCAGGGCAATGTAATGACAGAATATGAGGAACGTTTTTCCTCCATGGGAAACCCGATTTTTAAGTATATTATTTCCAGATAAGAAAGGAGAACACTATGGAACACAGATTTACAACGGCAAATTTTGACGAGGAAGTATTGAATTCGGATATTCCGGTGCTGGTAGATTTCTATGCCGACTGGTGCGGTCCGTGCAAAATGATGGCGCCTGTCGTAGAGCAGCTGTCGGAGGAATACGACGGCAGGGTCAAGATAGGTAAATGCAATATAGACGAGGAAACCGCGGTCGCCGAGAAATACCGCATTATGTCGATCCCGACGATGAAGATCTTCGTTAAAGGCGAGGAGAAAGCCTCACTGGTGGGCGCCATGTCAAAAGAAGCGCTGGCAGACCAGATCGATCAGGCCCTGTAGGAACAGATGCCCGGTAACAGGGGATAAATAAGAAGTCAGACAGAAAAAAGAAAGTCAGGCGGCAGCGCCTGACTTCTTTGCGTCTTTTGTATACAAAAGCTTCAGAATGATCGGTGTAGCGATAGAAGAAACTAAGATCAGCAGAATGACGGCGGTGAAATAATCCGCAGCCAAAAGTCCTGCAGCAAGGCCCTTCTGAGATACGATCAGGGCGACTTCCCCGCGGGTCATCATGCCTACGCCGATCTTAAGAGAATCCGCCATGTTGAATCGGCATACCTTTGCGACCAGTCCGCATCCGATGATCTTGGCGGCAAGGGCGACGACAACAAAGCAGATGCAGAACGCAAACAGTTTACCGTTCATGGTATTGAAAGACGTCTTAAGCCCGATGCTGGTGAAAAAGATAGGGCCGAAGAACATATATGAGATCACGTCGCTCTTTCGTTCGATATATTCGTTATCGCTTAAGCTGCACAGCACCACGCCCGCTATGTATGCGCCGGTGATGTCCGCGATCCCGAAGTATTTTTCCGCTATGTAGGACAGGGCGAAACAGAAAGCAAGACTGACGATCGGAATACGCCTTGTATGGGGATACCGTTCGTCCAGTTTGGCAAATACCCGGTAGACGATAAAACCGCCGATGACCGCCACGGCAAAGAACAATATGGTCTTTATGACCACCGTGCCCGGTCTGGAGTCAGGGTTCTTGAATCCGATCACAAAAGTCAGCACGATGATCCCAAGCACATCGTCTATGATCGCCGCGCTTACAATGGTCGTCCCGACCTTGGTTTTGATCTTTCCCAGTTCCTGAAGTGATGCCACCGTTATGCTGACGCTGGTAGCGGTCATGATCGTACCGATAAATACCGCTTTGTAGAAAGCCTCGCTTCCCCACGGCGCCATACCGTAGAATCCCATATATAGAAGAGATCCCAGTACAAGCGGTACAAAAACGCCCGCGCATGCGATCAGAAAAGCGATAGGCCCCGTTTTTAAAAGTTCTTTCAGATCCGATTCCAGACCCACCTCAAACATCAGGATGATAACACCGATCTCCGCTATCTGCGCGATAAAATCCATCTGGCTGATCCAGCCGAACACGCATGGCCCCACTAAGAGTCCGGCGATGATCTCTCCGACTACCTGCGGAGCTTTACATTTTCTTGCAACAATGCCCAAGAACTTGGCGGACAGAAGGATGATAGCAAGATCCTTCAGTATTTCATATGATTCCATAATCTTCACTCTCGATCGTTTTTTTTCTAAAAACAGTTATACTCGCCTTGCATTAAGCTGTCAACTTATAATTTGTCTGCCGGATCGAAGATCTCATATAAAAATATTCTTGGTAAATATTCTTGCAGAAACGTTGACAAAAGTCTATAAGATATTGTATTATCTTAATTGTTCGCAAGTATCGAAGCGTGGCTCAGCTTGGTAGAGCGCTGCGTTCGGGACGCAGAGGTCGCAGGTTCAAATCCTGTCGCTTCGATTTGTTAGGCTTTATGGTTTTTATCACAAGACTGTAAAGCTTATTTTTTTCATAAAAGCAGGATTTTCTGCCCGTTTGCGCGGGCGGGCGCAGAATTTACATTCACACCGCATAAGATCAATAACGGAGAGAAGGAAATGGGAGATTTAAAATTTGTCGGGAAATTTAAAATAGCGGAAGGCTTTTGGGGCAGATATTCGAGATTGGTCAAAGACGTGGTGCTTCCGTATCAGGAAGACGCGCTGAACGACCGGATCGAAGGGGCGGAGAAAAGCCACTGTATCGAAAATTTCCGCATGGCGGCGGAAAAACTGCGTACGGGCAAGTGCAGCGGTGAATTTTACGGAATGGTCTTTCAGGACAGCGACGCCGCAAAATGGCTGGAAGGCGCGGCGTACTCCTTAGCGCAGAAGCCGGATCCGGAACTGGAAAGACGCTGCGACGAGCTGATCGATCTAATCGGAGAAGCGCAGCATGAAGACGGATATCTCAATACCTATTTTACGGTCAAGGAACCGGGCAGACGCTGGACGAATCTGCACGAAGCCCACGAATTATACTGCGCGGGGCATATGATCGAAGCGGCGGTGGCTTATGCGGAGTGTACCGGGAAAAAGAAGTTTCTGACGATCATGTGCCGGATGGCAGATCATATCTACAAACATTTTATTGAAGAGGGAGCCGAGGGATACCCCGGCCATCCGGAGATAGAACTGGCGCTCATGCGGCTGTACCGCTGCACCAATGAGGAGAGATATAAGGAACTCTCGCTTCATTTTATTAACGTGCGCGGCGTCAACAGCGATTATTTTGCACAGGAAAAACAGAAAAACAAGTGGAGCGTATGGGGCAGCTTAGCCGATGATAAAGAGTATGCCCAGAACAGCGCGCCCGTCCGTATGCAGACCAAAGCGGTGGGACATGCGGTCAGGGCCGTGTATCTGTACACCGGAATGGCGGATGCCGCGTACGAAACAAAGGACGCCAGCCTTAAAGACGCCTGCAGGACGCTGTGGAACAACATCACGGGATGCCAGATGTATGTGACGGGCGCCATCGGTTCCGCGTACGAGGGAGAGGCGTTTACCAAAGATTACCACCTGCCCAATGATACGGCATACGCGGAAACCTGTGCCGCGATTGGGCTGATCTTCTTTTCTAACCGGATGCTGTATCTGGAAAGAGATGGCCGGTATGCCGATGTGATGGAACGGGCCCTGTATAACTGTGTGCTGGCGGGTATGCAGCTGGACGGAACCCGGTTTTTCTATGTAAATCCGCTGGAGGTGCTGCCGGGGATATCCGGAGAGGCCAAAACCCACAGGCACGCGCTGCCGGTGCGGCCTAAATGGTTCGCCTGCGCCTGCTGCCCGCCCAATGCGGCAAGGCTGATATCTTCCATAGCCGACTATGCGTGGCATGAAACGGACGGGAAACTGTTCAACAATCTGTTTATCAGCGGAACGCTGGATGTAAGAGAAGCCTTCCAGGGCACCGTCACCGTTCAAACGGCATATCCGTACGACGGTCTGGTGGAATACCGCTTTGCACCGCAGGACGGTGTCATGTCCGTTCCGCTTATGATACATATTCCGGCGTGGAGCCACGGTGCGGTGATCCGCAGGAACGGAGAAGAGATCCCCTGTGAGATCCGCAGCGGTTACGCCGATGTCAGCGGGGATTATACCGCTGCGGACGTTCTGACGGTAGAACTGGATATGTCCGTCCGGAGAGTGTATGCTGACAGCAGGGTGGCGGCGGATACCGGCAAAGCCGCGGTCGCCTGCGGGCCGCTGGTATACTGCGCCGAAGGAGCGGACAACGAAGGGGACGTCCTGACGCTTTCCTTAAAAGAGGGCGGTTCGGCTGTGTTAAGCGATTTTATGCCGGACAAACTCTGCGGGATAAGGGAAATATATGCGGAAGGGTACAGGACGCAGGAGCAGGAAGGACTCTATAGTGAGAAAGCGCCTCAACACACGGACTGCCGGATCACGATGATACCTTATTATGCATGGGGCAACCGGGGACTTAACCCGATGCGGGTATGGATCCCCGAACGCAGATAAAGCGGAGCCTGATACGCAGCTGCCCCGAACATATCATTGCTGTTAAGAGCATCAAAAAAGATTGAAAGGAGCCATATCATGAGGACGGACACCAAAAAGAACCATAAGAGAACAGAGAAAGAGATCGAAAGTCTGATCCGTAAAATGACGCTTGACGAGAAGATATCCATGATCCACGCGGCATCTCTCTTCCGTTCAGGCGGCGTGGAGCGGCTTGGGATTCCGGGTATCGAAACTTCCGACGGCCCGATGGGGGTTCGGGAGGAGTTCATGAGCGACAGGTGGATACCGGCAGGCAATAACGACGACAGAGTATCTTATCTGCCAAGCAACAGCGCGCTGGCTTCAACGTGGAATCCTTACCGGGCGTATGAGATCGGGAAGGTCCTCGGAGCGGAGGCCAGAGGCCGCGGCAAAGATGTGATCCTTGCTCCGGGCATAAATATCAAAAGGAGCCCGCTGTGCGGAAGGAATTTCGAGTATATGAGCGAGGACCCGAAACTGACGGCAACGCTTGCGGTGCCGTTCATCAAAGGGATACAGGATAACGATGTGGCGGCGTGCGTAAAGCATTTTGCAGCCAACGTTCAGGAAACGGACCGGCTGATGGTCGATGAAAAGATAGACGACAGAACGCTCCATGAAATTTATTTTCCGGCTTTTAAGGCAGCAGTACAGGAAGGCCATGCATATTCTGTCATGGGGGCGTACAATAAGGTGAACGGATACCACTGTTGCGAAAACAAACAGCTGTTGGATAAGGTGCTGCGTGAAGAGTGGGGCTTTGACGGCGCCGTGATCAGCGACTGGGGCGGCGTGCATTTGACCAAAGAGGCGGCCGAGTGTTCTCTGGATCTTGAAATGTCGGTATTTCCTGATTTCGATGAATACATGCTGGCCAATCCGTTAAAAGAACTGATCCAAAAAGGCGAAGTTTCCGAGGAAGCGGTGGATGCCAAAGTACGCAATCTGCTGCGGATGATGTTCCGGCTTAAGATGATCGGCAAGGAGAAAGCGGATCGGAAGACGGGCACATACAATACGCCGGATCACCGGAATATGATCCTGCGCGCGGCGGAAGAGTCGATGATCCTTCTGAAAAACGAACGGCAGGCCCTGCCTCTTGATGCAGCGAAGATCAAGAAACTGGTGGTCATCGGGCAAAATGCCGTTACGATACATTCAGACGGCGGCGGAAGCGCCGAGATCAAGGCGCTGTATGAGATCTGCCCCTTGATGGGATTGAAGTGTTATCTGGGCGGCGGCACACAGGTAAAATATGTAAAGGGTTATCATGTGCCGGAGAAGCCGAAGACGTTCGATCACAACTGGCAGGCGGACAGTCTGGACGATCTTAAGGATTCGACGGCGGGGATCCTTGTCCGGGAAGAGGATGTGCCGGAGAACCATCGCGCACAGGAGAACGAACGGCTGGCGCAGTTAAAGAGAGAACAGGAAGAGGTCCACGAGAAGAATAAGGCGCTTTTTGCGGAGGCGGTCGAAGCGGCCAAGGATGCCGATGCGGTTATCTTTGTGGGCGGACTGAATCATTATATTGACAGTGAGGGCGCCGACAGAGTCGATATGAAGCTGCCTTATGAACAGGATATGCTGATCGAAGAGCTTTTGAAGGTCAGAAAAGATATGATCGTCACACTGGTGGGAGGCTCCCCCGTTGAGATGCCGTGGCGGGACAAAGCGCGGGCGATCCTGTGGAGTTATTATGCAGGCATGGAAACGGGAACCGCTTTTGCCAAGATCCTGTTTGGAGATATCAATCCTTCCGGAAAACTGGCGGAGACCTTCCCGGATGTATATGAGGACTGTGTGACTGCAAAGAACGGGCAGTTTGGCGTGTGGGGATCCATTACACTGGAAGAAGGTCTGTACTGCGGCTACAGGTATTTTGACAGACAGCGCATTACACCGGCGTTTTGTTTCGGACACGGTTTGTCGTATACGCATTTTACATATGGCGGTCTGACTCTTAAGACGGAAAAAAGCGGGGAGATCAAGCTTTCATTTACGGTCAAAAATGCAGGTAAAAGGGTCGGCGCGGAAACCGCGCAGGTCTATGTGGCGCCGATCGGGGCCAAGATCGACCGGCCGGACAAGGAACTGAAGGCTTATTCCAAGGTGGAGCTTGCTCCGGGGAAGACCAGAAAAGTGGCGGTCACACTGAAGCGGGAAGATTTTGCATATTATGATGAAGACCGGCATGAATTTGTTACCGATCCGGGCGATTATGAAATACTTGTCGCCGCGTCCAGTGCAGACATCCGGTTAAAAGGGATCGCGCCGCTGGCGTAACTGTCCCGCGCCTTGCGGAGAAAACCCGGTATTTTCTTATTGCAGGTATACGGCGGCTTCCTTCCGTACATAATAATAAAAACGAAAATTATGTATAGGAAGGATGCGACGGAAAATGGATTATAACAATATGCCTTTGAATCTTGGCCTTGCAATCACTTCAAACCGCCTTGCGATGGACCGCTTCGTAGATATGACCGACGACGAGAAAAAAGAGTTTATTGAGCGGGGACGCGGCATGATGTCCAGAGAGGAGATAGACGATCTGGTCAACTCGCTGGCCAAGGAGGAAGAGATGCCGGATGTTCATCTGGAAAATGTAAAGGATCTTTTCAAAGGACCGAGCATCGGCTGATCGAAATGAGGAATTGGTATGCAGATACAGCTGCCTGATAAAGTAAAGAAGATCATGGAAACTCTGACAGCGGCAGGTTACGAAGCGTATGCGGTGGGCGGCTGCGTCAGGGATTCCGTGCTGGGAAGGGTCCCTGACGACTGGGATATCACCACATCTGCCAGACCGGAGGAAACGAAGAGCCTGTTTCCGAGAACGGCGGATACCGGGATCAAACACGGAACGGTCATGGTCCTTATGGGCGGAGAAGGGTTTGAGGTCACAACATACCGCATAGACGGGGTTTACGAAGACGGAAGGCACCCCAGAGAAGTTACATATACCCCCAGTCTGGAGGAAGACCTGAAACGCCGGGATTTTACGATCAATGCCATGGCCTATAATGAGGACAGGGGATTGGTGGATATCTTCAACGGAATGAAGGACATGGAAGAAGGGGTGGTCCGCTGTGTCGGAGATCCAAAAGAGCGGTTTTCTGAAGACGCTCTGAGGATGCTGAGGGCGGTCCGTTTTTCGGCGCAGCTCGGATACCGGATCGATGCCGGAACAAGAGAGGCGATCCGCGCACTGGCCCCTAATCTTCAGCGGATCAGCGCGGAGAGGATCCAAGTCGAACTGGTCAAACTGGTAGTGTCAGAGCACCCGGATCATCTGCGCACAGCGTATGAAACAGGCATTACGAAACAGATCCTGCCGGAGTTTGACCTGTGTATGGAAACGGCTCAAAATAACCCGCACCACTGTTACAGCGTGGGAGAGCATATATTACATTCTATGCAGATGGTCCCGCCGGACAAAGTGCTGCGCCTCGGAATGTTGTTTCATGACATCGGCAAGCCGCAGACCCTTACGATCGACGAGAAAGGGATCACCCATAACAAAGGGCACGCCGCGGCCGGTGAAAAAATGACCGTACAGATCCTGAAACGTCTTAAATTCGACAACGACACGATCGACAAGGTGTCGCGTATCGTGCGTTATCATGATGAAAGGATCCGTGCATCGGAGAGCGGTGTAAGACACGCGGTCAACCGCATCGGCACCGATATCTTTCCGATGCTGTCTGCCGTCCAATATGCGGACATATACGCTCAGAGCGATTATCACAGGGAAGAAAAGCTTCAAAATCTTGCGGATATACAAAAGATATATGAGGGGATCCTTGAAAGGCAGGAATGTCTGAGCCTGAAGGATCTGGCGGTAACGGGCAGCGACCTGATCGCGCTCGGCATCCCTGCGGGAAAAGAGATCGGAGTCCTTTTAAATGAACTCTTGGAACTGGTACTGGAAGAGCCCCGGCGCAACACGCGGGAAGAACTGCTCGCCGTATGCAGGGAGAAACGGCAATAACTTAAAACAAATTCATACTTTCCTGACGCTGCACATAAGATAGGATAGACGACAAAGCGGAGGGGATTCGTGTGAATGACAGAGCGGTGAGTTTGCTGGACCAGTATGATATAGAGGTAAACCGCACATGGAAAGGTCGTGGCGCGATTCTGTGCGATTCCGATCAGGGATTGCTCATATTGAAAGAATACTGCGGGCCTGCCGATAAAATATTATTTCAGGATTTTTACTTAAAACATATACAGGAAAGCGGCGCGGTCAATGCGGAATCTATTCTGCGGACAAGAGAAGGAGAGATGATCGTTTACGATCAGGACCGGATGCCCTATGTGCTGAAAACATATTTTGAAGGCAGGGAGTGCAGCCACAAGAGCGCGGAGGAATGTCGCCAAGCCGCTGCAACGCTTGCAAGACTTCATAATACAGCCGATCTGTCGGCCTATGAGGAATGGGATAAACAGCCGGTATTCCGGATCGAGAAAGAGTATGAGAAGCATAACCGGGAACTTAAAAAGGTAAGGAAATTCCTGTGGGAAAAAAGCCAGAAGAGCGATTTTGAGATATATCTGATGAAGCATTATGACTATTTCATGAATAATGCCTTGCAAATTACCGATGAATTGCGTTATTATGCCTATGAGGAAGACTCTTATACGTTTCCCGTAGTATGCCACGGGGATTATCAGTATCACAATATCATACAGACGGAAAACGGGAATTCCCTGATCAATTTTGAAAAATGCGTAAGAGATTATCCGGTACGGGATCTGTGCCTGTTTATGCGAAAACTTCTGGAAAAAAATAACTGGTCGCAGACGCTTGGTAATATGCTGCTGGAGAGTTATAATACAGAAAGAACCATGACAGACAGGGATTACAGGCAGTTGTATTATCGGTTGGCGTATCCTGAAAAGTTCTGGAAAATCGTCAATTTTTATTATAATTCAGGCAAAGCGTGGATTCCCGGAAGGAATATGGAGAAGATCGAGAAACTGTTTGCGCAGGAAAGAGAGAAGCAGCTCTTCCTTGAAAGCATTTTTAAGCTGTAAGCGTTGTGAGAGAAAAGAAAGGATCATGCCAGAATGTACAGAAGAACTATACAGACTGCGGCGGTCGTCATGATGGCGGCGGCGATGCTTATCACCGGCTGCACATCGCAGGCAAGCAATGTCGGATTGGCCAAAGACAAAAAGTATAATGCGGTAGATACCGGCTTCAGTGTCAGTTCCGTCGGCAGTTATGATTCGGCGGATACCGCGGTGGTCGTGTCTGTCGATGCCCAGAACAACGGCATTACATTCATGAACATGAAAGCGGGCAGGCAGTATACCCTGTATTATGACGGAACGACCTATATCAAAGATAAGTACGGCAGTCCCATGACCATATCGCAGATCAAATCGGGAGATGTCGTAGACGTCAATTTCTTAAAGGGAAAAAGGCAGATCGCCAGTATTCAGTTATCCCCGGATGCGTGGGTGTACAACAGCATCGATAATTACGATCTGGGCGGTGTGAACAAGACGGCCGTCATTGGATCGTCCACCTATTCCCTGCCGGATGACGTGGTGGTTCTTTCCGATGGAAAACGTGCGGAAGTGATGGACATTGTGTCGCAGGATGTGATTTCGGTGCGAGGGGTCGATCACCAGATCTACAGCATCAATGTGGAGAGAGGACACGGATATCTGCGGCTGAAGAACGATCAGGCGCTGATCGGCGGATGGATCGAGGTGGGCAGCACCGTGATCCGCGAGATCACGGAGGACATGCTTCTGGTCGTGCCGGAGGGCAGTTATCAGGTGGTATTGTCTAAGGACGGCGTAAATTCCGCCAAGGACGTTACCATCGAGCGCAATAAAGAAATCGTACTGGATGTGGGAGATCTCGAAGTCGCACAGGATAAGACCGGAATGATCCTGCTGTCTGTTACACCGGCGGACGCTGCGGTCAAAATAGACGGAACGCAGGTCAATATTGAAAATGCCATCGAACTTCCCTATGGTATCCATCAGGTGCATCTGGAGGCGGAAGGATATGATTCGCTGACCAAATATATACAGGTGGGTTCGGAATACGCAAAAATATCCTTTACATTGGAAGAATCCAGACAAACGGATGAAGAGGAAGACGAGAGCGTAAGCGGAAATCAGTTGGAAACGCAGACGGAAGACGAAGACCAGCAGTCGGACCAGACCGTCAGTGAAAACGCTCTGGCGCCTCTTACGGGCAACCGGGTATACATTGACGCGCCTCAGGACGTGGAGGTCTATGTAGACGGCAATTATATAGGGATCTCACCGGCCAGCTTCAAGAAAACGGTGGGAAGCCATACCGTCACGCTGCGAAAGAGCGGTTATGCAACAAAGAGTTACACGATCTATCTGTACAATGACGGAGAGGACATCACCTACTCCTTTACGGATCTGGAAAAAGAGAGCAGCACGGTCAGCGGCAACAGCAGTCCAAGTACCAGTTCCGGCAGCAGCACCCAGAGCAGCACCGGAACGGTCAGCGGCAATGAGAGCAGCGTTTCCGGCAGCTCCTCTTCTTCAAAGAGTGCATAACCGGATCCGGAAAGCAGATAAAACGGACTGACAATAAATAGTAAGAGAGAGAAGAGAAATTGTACAAGCAGAACGGCAGATATACATATGAAGATCTATTGGAGATCATAAAAACGCTCCGGGGAGAACACGGCTGTCCATGGGATAAAGTACAGACCCATGAGAGCCTGAGGCCCTGCATGACGGAGGAGGCGGCGGAACTTCTTGCGGCCATCCGGATCTATGGGCAGACCGGCAATTTTGAGAATATGGTGGAAGAGCTTGGGGATGTGCTTCTCCAAGTGGTCATGCATGCCCGGATCGCGGAGGAAGAAGGTCTTTTTACAATGGAGGATGTGGTGGACGAAGTCAGCCGTAAAATGGTGCGCAGACATCCCCATGTATTCGGTACAGGCAGCGCGGAAACTCCGGATGAAGTGCTCGTGAACTGGGAGGAGATCAAGAAAGAGGAAAAGAAAGACAAGGATTGGGTCAAGTCGCCTCTGCGCGAGATCCCGCAGGAGCTTCCGGCGCTTACAAGAGCCGCCAAGGTATTGAAGAAGGCGGACAAGTACTATGCAGAGGGCAGCAGCTACGAAGAGGATATACAGGCGCTCAAAGAGTCTGCGGACGCTCTTGGCGCATGCAGACCGGAGGCATACAGCAAAGAGGTGGAGAAGATCGTTACGGACATGCTCATGCGGTTGTCGGATATAGCGCGGATCTGCAAGATCTCTTCCGAACAGGCGCTGGCGGACCGGATAGAAGATTTGATCGATCAGTATGAAAAGTAATTTACATAATATTTCAAGTTTTCCGTCGAATAAAAAAAACCCGGCAAATAGCGTAAAAATGC
>CANRNJ010000007.1 GCA_947631955.1 uncultured Lachnospiraceae bacterium | reverse complement strand
ATTACATAGATGTTGATGGGCGGGAAAGCCTGTAAATACTGGAAAGTTGGAGAAATACACGAGAAATTTTGAAGTTTCCAGAAGAACGATAAATCGGGATATCGAAGATCTCTGCAGGGCGGGGATCCCTGTCAGAACGATGCAGGGGGCAGGCGGCGGTATCTGTATCATGGACGGATACCGGGTGGACAGGACGATCCTGACGTCAAAGGACATGCAGGGGATCCTTGCCGGACTCCGCAGTCTTGACAGCGTGAGCGGGAGCAGATATTACAGCCGGCTGATGGAAAAGCTTCAGACCGGCGCTTCGGAATTTGTAAGCGGCAGGGACTCCATGCTGATCGATCTGTCTTCTTGGTATAAAGGGACGCTCGCCCCGAAAATCGAGATGATACAGGATGCAATCGAGAACAGGCGCCTGCTTTCTTTCAGGTATTACGCACCGTCGGGTGAAAGCACCAGAACGGTAGAACCCTATTACGTTGTGTTTAAGTGGACAAGCTGGTATGTTTGGGCGTGGTGCATGATGCGCAGGGATTTCCGCCTGTTTAAACTGAATCGTATGGATCAGCTTGCTGTTTCCGAGCATACCTTTGTGTGCCGGGAAGTTCCGATGCCGGACCTTTCCAATGAAAAGATATTTCCGGGAGGTATCCGGGTCAAGGCGCTTTTTGATCCGGATGTGAAATGGCGTCTGGTGGAAGAGTTCGGCCCGCACTGTTTTACCGAAACGGACGACGGGCGCCTGCTTTTTCACGCAGATTATACGGATATGGAAAATCTTATCGAATGGATCCTAACCTTTGGAGAAAAAGCGGAGGTTTTGGAACCGGCGCAGGTGCGGGAGAGGATCCGCCATATAGCGGAGGCCGTGGGAAGGATCTATCAGAAACCTGTAAAAAGAAACAATGAAGGGAACCGGCGAAAAGAAAAGGATCAATGCGCGAAACCAATGCAGCAATCAATGAAAAGAATCCATGGAGGAAAGCAGCGAAAGGAATCAATGCGAGAAACCAATGAACAGGACTTACGGGAGGATGCAGCCAAATGAAGTATGAATGGGTGGACGAGTATTTGATGAAAAAAGCGGGAGTGACCAGAGATCTGCAGAAGGACTGGAACTGGATGCGGTATCAGATCGGCGGAAAAATGTTTGCAGCCATATGCATGGATTGGAATGGCAAGCCTTATTACATTACGCTGAAACTGGAACCGTTGGAAGGCGATTTCCTGCGCAGGCAATATGAAGACATCATTCCCGGCTACTATATGAACAAAACACACTGGAACTCAGTGAAAGCGGACGGGAATGTGCCGGACGATCTTTTAAAAGACCTGTTGGATAAGTCTTACCGGATCGTACTTGGAGGCTTGAGTAAGAAAAAGCAGAAAGAGATTCTGGAAACGGCAAAAAAGGACGATCCGATCAGCTGCTGCGGTGCGGACTGCGCTGCCTGTTATTGTTACGGGGAAATGTGCCAAGGGTGCAATGCCGTGTGCGGCAGGGTGTTCCATGCGCCGGAGGGAAAAGAATGTCCTATTTACGACTGCTGCAGGCTGCAAAATAGTTTTTCTTCCTGCGGAGAGTGCGGAAAACTTCCCTGTGAGTTGATCTTGGGGACGAGGGATCCGAGCCTGTCGGAAGAGGAATTTATGCAGACGGTGTCTGACAGAGTAAAGCGGTTGAAAGGGTGATAAAGATGGCGTTTGATTATAAGAAAGAATATAAGGAATTTTATCTTCCGAAGGCTGTGCCGGGCATCGTCACGGTTCCTGAGATGAATTTTATCGCGGTCCGGGGACGGTGGAAGCGATGCATCGGTACATAGAAGAGCAGGGGTATGTATCGGACATTACGGATCAAAGGTTTCATCATGAGATCTATCTGAGCGATGCGAGAAGATGCGCACCGGACAAATTGAAGACGGTCATTCGGATTCCGATCAAAAAGAAGGAAAAATTTTGATATAAGATGGAAATAAACGGAAAGAGGCGGCCGTACAAGTCATTGGACACTTAATCATTGCCTTGTTGCTTGCTGTGGAATATAATATAAATAAGGGAAAAAGCGTGTTTTTTTATATATTTTGTGATATACTAAGCGCAGAGTCAGCACTCTGCGCTAAGAGAATTACTTTGTAATTCTCCTAGAATGATGTACGGTGTCCGCATTAATGGTATGATATACTATTCACATTCTCTTAAAATTTGAGATAGGAGGTTTGGATTATGGAAGACTTAATGTGCGTTGCTTCTTATGTGTATAATAGATACTTTGGTGAGTTTGGTTTGAAAATTGATGAGATGAAACTGCATAAGTTATTGTATTTTGCGCAAAGAGAGTCTTTGATCCAAAGACAGGAACCTCTTTTCGATGCTGTTTTTTATGGATGGAAATTTGGTCCGATATTGAAAGAGATTAGAATAGCTTATAGAGATGATTCATTTTATACGTCCATTCCAAGCGAAGTAGTTGATAGGATTACTCCTATAATGGATAAGGTCTTTGAGGAATATGCCGGAAAAGATTCATGGAGTCTGAGCAGATTGACTCATGGAGAATATGCATGGAAAAACTCTCGTATTGGTATTCCTGATGGAGAAAACGGTGATTTACCAATGAAACTAGAAGACATAAGAATGGATGCAAATCGGATCCGTGAGAGGAGAGAAATGCTTTCACAACTTGGATTATGTCAGAAAGTGTGAAACATGCAGATTACAAAAGAACAAGAGCAAATTCTTAACAGTTTTAAATGCGAGAGGCTGTCGTCAAATGCAATAAATGGAAAATTGATTCAATCATTTTTCAGCAAAAGAGGTTCGGCTCTCGTTTCCTATTTTAAGCAATTCGGTTTAAGAGAAGATACTGATGGTTCGACTACATACTATATCATAAAGACGAAAGATAATGAAGTGTTGATGTTTTTCTCGCTGAAGTGTGGAACTTTATTTGAACCATTACAAGATGAAGGCAAAGTCAAGCAGGATTTTCAAAGATTGTTAATACTTCTTCAAGCTGTAGAAAATGCAAATGGGGATGGCAGCGAAGCAAAAGAAGCGAATGAGATTTTGACAAAATATCAAGTGGGTGATCGAATTTCAATAGAAGATTTTAATAAATTATTGCTTAGGAAGATGCATGGGAAAAAGACATTTTTAGAGCAATTGCTTGGAGATAAAGCAAAAGAGGATAATGATAAAATTTTACGAGTGCAGAATACGCACCCAGGAGTGGAATTAGTACATTTTTGTACAAATGATAATATGCAGGAAAAATGGAAGAAATATGGTTTCGGACATACAATGGGAGAAACTTTATATTGGAAGTTTATTGTACCAAAGTTTTTTAAGGTTCAAGAAATTGCAGGCTGCGAATATGCATTTCTTTTTGCTGCTGATTTATCTGAAGATGGAACATTAGTAAACTATTATGATGTTGCCTTAAAGTTTGAAAAAAGGCAGGATGTTGGAACTAATAAACCATTTTATGATTTCTGCTGTGAGTTTATGTGCCAGCAAGTAAACCAAATGAAAGATAAAAGAAAAGAATTTTTTGATAATTTTAATATAAATGATGATGATATAATAGTATAAATATTGCTCTGTAATTTTTGTTTGATTTTTTTATCAGGTGCATCGGAAAATTCGCATTGACAAGCAGGCACAGTCCGTGGTATAGTGAACGCAGATTCAGCAATGAACAGTGTGAAGACGGCATACGGAAGACGGCTGTCGGCAGACAGTCGCTTTGGATGGCGGCTTCCGGAATAGAAGATGAAGAGTGAAACGAAGGCGTTTGGAATATCCAGACGTCTTTTTTTTACGCGAAAATGGACATGGAAATGCCGCGGGGAAAGCGAGGAAGAGCAATGAAGGATTTTGAACTGACCAGACAATCGGAAACAGTCAATGAACTTTTGGCACGATACGGTGTGAAATTCGGAATATATAAGAATCATGAGTTTAAAGAGCAGTTGTTCCCTTTTGACACGATTCCGCGCGTGATCGAAAAAGAGGAGTTCGCCTATCTGGAAAAGGGATTAAAGCAGCGCGTGATGGCGCTCAACTGTTTTATCAAAGATATTTATGGCGAGAAGAAGATCATAAAGGATAAGGTAGTGCCGGAGGAATTTGTATATATCTCGTCGGGATATCTGGCAGCCTGCGACGGCGTTGTGCCGCCCAAAGGGGTCTATACGCATATAGCGGGCATCGATCTGGTGCAGGGAAAAAATAAAGAGTGGTATGTTTTGGAGGATAATCTGCGTGTGCCGTCCGGGGCTTCGTACCCGATGATCGCCAGAGAGATCTGCCGCAGGAGCAGTCCCGATACTTTTGAATCGAACTGCATAGAGGACAACAGATACTATACCAAACTGCTCCGCTGGATGATGGATTACGTCAATACCGGAGGCCATACGGTGATCCTTACGCCGGGCAGATACAATGCCGCCTACTTTGAACATTCTTATTTTGCGGAAAAAACGGGCGCTCATCTGGCGACCGGAAGTGAGCTTACGGTTGAGGATGATTATCTATATTTTGTGGATTATTCCGGAAGAAAAGAAAAGGTGGGCGCTGTATACAGGCGGATCTCAGACGAATATTTGGATCCCATGACCTTCAACGAGGAGTCGGTGATCGGTATCCCCAACATATATGATGTGTACCGGAAAGGGCACGTGGCGCTGATCAATGCGCCGGGAAACGGGGTCGCGGACGATAAGGGGATCTACTATTTTGTGCCCAAGATGATCTCCTATTATCTGGGAGAGGATGCGATCTTGCAAAATGCGCCTACCTATCTGCCTTTTTACGAGGAAGACAGAAAATATGTTTTGGAGCATTTCGACGAACTGGTGCTGAAGGATGTGGCGGAAGCGGGCGGTTACGGCGTCGTGTTTGCCAACAAGATGACGGCGCAGGAAAAAGAGGATTTCCTGAACCTGCTGCAAAAGGAACCGCGTCGTTTTATTGCGCAGGAGGTCATCGACTTTATGGATATCGATATTCTGGAGGACGGCGTCCGCAAGCCGAGAAAAGCGGATCTGCGGGCATTTGTGCTGATGGCTGACGAACCGATGGTGTGGAAGAGCGGGCTGACACGGTTTTCCAGAAATCCGGATTCGTTCATCGTCAATTCATCGCAGGGAGGAGGTTTTAAAGACACATGGGTATTATCTCGGTAGAAAATTCAGACAGGTTATTCTGGCTCGGCAGGTATTCCGAGAGGGTCTATACATCGGCCCGGCTGTTTGCGGACAGTTTTGACAAAATGATCGATATGGATCTTGAAAATTATGAGGTTTTCTGCGCGCAGCTGGACATTCCCAACATATACTGCTCCAAAGAGGATTTCTGCAGGCGGTATATTCATGACGAGAATGATCCGAATTCCATCTATTCCAACCTGATGCGCGCGTACGACAACGCTGTTGTGCTCCGCAACGAGATCGGAAGCGAGCCGATCGCGTATATACAGCTCTGCGTATATGCAATGAAAAGAAACCGGACGGCCAGCGCGCCGATCGTGGGACTGCAGAAAATAGTAGACAATATTCTGGCGTTCTGGGGCATTGTGGATGATATGATAGAAAACGAGAATATCAGAAACATCATTAAGACCGGAAAAAGGATCGAACGTCTGGATCTGTACGGACGGCTGCAGGCGGATCGGGAATCCATCAACAGGGAGATCCACAGACTGGCGGGCAGGATCGCCAAAACCAATCTGCACTATGACGAGGACAAACTGGACAAACTGCGCGGGCTGGCAGAGCAGGACCCGATCGACTATGATGAGATCGTCGCATTGGCAGATACGCTGCGCAAGGACTGACCCTATGAAAAAACTACGTTTTCATTATCACATGGAAATTTCGTTTTCCGAGCCGGTACACAGCCACATTTATACGCTGAAGTGTCTGCCGGTAACAACAGGTACGCAGCAGATAACGGAATGTAACTATACCGTCTGCCCGTCAGACAGGATACAGGAGAGCTATGATTCTTTTGGAAATCGGATGCTTTACGGCACCGCAGAGGAGGAACATACCCTGTTTCAGGTGGACGTGACGGGCCGGGCGGTGACAGGCATCTGTACTGCGGATGTGACAGGCGAAAGGACGGATATTTCCGTCTACAAATATCAGACTGTGCTCACCAAGCCGCAGGAGAGGATCGGTAAGCTGCTTGCGGACTGCCGGGGACAAGAGAAAACCGTGCCGCTGTCTGTGGACGAAAAGGCGCGGTTTTATATGCAGGCCGTGCATGAGCGGCTGGAATATGGCAAAGGGATCACCACGATCCGTACGACGGCGGAGGAAGCGCTGGCGCTGGGGCAGGGCGTATGTCAGGACTACGCTCATATCATGCTGTCGCTGTGCAGGGAGGACAGGATGCCTGCGCGGTATGTGGTCGGAATGTTGATGGGCGAGGGAGAGAGCCATGCATGGGTAGAGGTCTATGACGGCACGACATGGAAAGGCTATGATCCCACCAACGATCTGGTGGTCAACGATTCCTATATTAAAATCTCCCACGGCAGGGACTACAGCGACTGCTCCATCAACAGAGGGGTCTTTACCGGACAGGGGAAGCAGAGTCAGAGCATACTGGCAGAGGTGTCAGAAGAATAGAGCGGTCACGTTAAAGGATATCGGTCCGTATGCAGGACAGCGGCCCGGTGTATGTGTGAAGCGATAAGTTCATAGGAGGAATGGGGTACCATGATCACAACAGTGGTAAAAGTGAAGCTTCCGGTCAATGAATCGCTGGAGATCAAAAAAATGCGGCTGGAGCCGGAAGTAAAGTCATGTGATAAACGGATCAGCATCGTGACGGGCATCCACGGCGACGAGCTGGAGGGGCAGTATGTGTGTTATCAGCTGTCCGACTATCTGCAGAAAAATATCGGTTTATTAAAAGGGACGGTGGACATTTATCCCGCCTTGAATCCCTTTGGAATCGATTCCATCACAAGAGGCATCCCTGCGTTTGATCTGGATATGAACAGGATCTTTCCCGGCAGCAGCGAAGGGGACATGAACGAATATCTGGCGTCGCAGATCATCAGGGATGTGGCGGGCTCTTCGCTTGTTCTGGATATCCATGCCAGCAATATCTTTCTGACGGAAGTGCCGCAGATCCGGATCAATGAACTGCATGAAAAGACGCTGATCCCCTTTGCCGAGGAAGCCAATGTGGATTTTATCTGGGTGCATGGGGCGAGCACCGTTTTGGAATCTACCTTTGCCCACAGCCTGAATACGATGGGAACGCCTACGCTTGTGGTGGAAATGGGCGTGGGGATGCGTATTACGAAGGAGTATGGCAATCAGCTTTTTAAAGGGATCCTTCATCTGATGCATCGGATGGGGATATGGAGCGGGGAAGATCCTGAGGTCAGAAAACCCGAAAAATCTTTCGACCACAAAGACGTCTGTTTTTTAAATGCATCGGCGTCAGGCATTTTTCTGAAAAATGCGGTTCACGGCGCTTATGTGAAAAAAAGCGAACAGATCGGTGCGATCGTTGATCCGCTGTCCGGCACGGTCATAGATGAAATCAAATCACCTGTAGACGGCTGGCTGTTCACGATCCGGGAATATCCGGTCGTAAATGAGGGCTCACTGATAGGGAGGATCCTGTATGACTGAAAAAACTTTGTTTGAAATAAAAGCGCTGTACCGCGACGACTTCCGCGTCACGGGATTTTCCTTTGGCGAGGGCGAAAAGGCCGCATGTATCGTAGGAAGTATGCGGGGCAATGAAAACCAGCAGATGTACTGCTGTTCCCAGCTGGTCAGAAAGTTAAAGGAACTGGAAGAAAAGGGAAAGATCAAAAACGGAAAAGAAATTCTGGTGATACCCTGCGTCAATCCCTATTCCATGAATATCAAAAAACGCTTCTGGAGTATTGACAATACGGATATCAACCGGATGTTTCCCGGATATCAGGAGGGAGAAACGACGCAGAGAATCGCGGGCGGGGTGTTCGATGCGATCAAGGATTATGTCTATGGCCTGCAGTTCGCGTCTTTTTATATGCCGGGCAGATTCGTACCGCATATCCGCATCATGAAAACCGGGTTTGAAGATGTGGAACTGGCAAAAAAGTTCGGATTTCCTTATGTGATCCTGCATACGCCCAGACCCTTTGACACCACGACCTTAAACTATAACTGGCAGATCTGGGAAACAAAAGCGTTTTCCATCTACACGACGACAACGGAAGAAATTGACCGGACAAGTGCAAGATGGGCGGTGGAATCCGTGCTTGGCTTTCTGCAGCGGATGGGCATCATAGAATACGGCGGCGCCGCGGGCTATGTGTCAAAAGTGGCATCCACCGAGGAAATGATCACAGTCCGCAACAGAACGGCGGGCTTTTTTGAAGGAAAGGTAAGCGCGGGAGAGCATGTGAGAAAAGGGCAGATCTTGGCCTGTATCGTGGACTGCTGTAAAGGACAGATCGTGGATGAGATCTATTCACCGGCGGAAGGCACTCTTCTGTTTGCTCACGCAGAGCCAAAGGCATACCAGAACACGGCGGTCTATAAGATCATTCCGGAAACTGAGGAGTGGTAGCGGCCAAGATTGTAAAAATGGGGAGAAAAACGGGAAAGAAACGCAAGTTTGCTCTTGACGTAAGGGGTCTATTCATGGTACACTGATTTCCGTTGAATATGAGGGGCAGAAACAACAAGGCTCCATGGTCAAGCGGTTAAGACATCGCCCTTTCACGGCGGTAACACGGGTTCGATTCCCGTTGGAGTCATTTTATGGACCTTTAGCTCAGTTGGTTAGAGCAACCGGCTCATAACCGGTCGGTCCTGGGTTCGAGTCCCCGAAGGTCCACTACAGCACGAACAGTCGAACATATTTAAGAAGCTGTTTTATGAGAAATTCTCAAAATAGCAGAAACATCACAGGAAACCTGTGATGTGCGTTGGCCCGATGGCTCAGTTGGTTAGAGCGCCGCCCTGTCACGGCGGAGGTCGTGGGTTCGAGTCCCATTCGGGTCGCTGTTGCGCATTAAGTGTGCAAGCACACAATGCCTTACAGATCTGTTATATGCGCCTATACCGTATGGCGGCTGCGCCCGCAGTATGCCGATTCTGTGAATCGTCATCCCGCGTTCGCAGTCAGATGCCTGTTTCCAGCTTTGATAAGCATTAAGTGTGCAAGCACATAATGCTTATACAAATCTGTAAACAGTTGCCATACTCCTTTATACACGAGGGATCTTAGCTCAGCTGGGAGAGCATCTGCCTTACAAGCAGAGGGTCATAGGTTCGAGCCCTATAGGTCCCATTATGGCAGACATTGAATATCGTTTTTTGAATTTCATCCCTTATAACATCTCTCCAAAAGTTTTGGAACGGTTTGGAATGTAATGGAAAAGGGATGATTTTCAACCACTAAGCAGGTATGGTGGAATAGGCAGACACAAAAGACTTAAAATCTTTCGGGGGCAACTCCGTGCCGGTTCAAGTCCGGCTACCTGCATGTATTAACTTGGGAACTCGCTTTAGTTAGTCGCTTGGGCGGGTTCTTTTTCTTTGCCTGACAGCAATCCGATAATGGCAGCTGCTGTCTTGTATAGCGCAGTATCCCGGCGGCTCTTCTGGTCTGCTTATTATGCTGTGGGGAAGATGAAGAAAATAAAAACTGCCACAGCATAGGTGTGAGAGTATGCCATAAATGCAGCAGTTTTGGTGTCTTCTGGAATTGGTTTAGTATTATTAGAATCGGGTGGGAAGGTCAACTCTTTTTTTAATGATGGAAAGATAATTTCCAACCTCAATTACGTTCTGAACTACCTCCTGAAACGACAAAGATGCAGCGTAGCTGAAATCTTCTGTGTAAGCTTTCCACTGTGCAAGCAGATCCGGTTCGGCTGAGATTATTTTGCATAGTTCTTCAAACTGCGGCATCAGTTCTGATGAACCGCGTTTAGCAGAGGTATGTTCTACAGCCAACTGAAAATAGGATGGATTGATGCGGTCATGGTATAAATGGAACAGCACATAAAGGTCATAAAAATCTCTCGCCCTTGTGTTGCCGATATTCCGCCGGAGTATGGTTTCATATTTCTCGGCGAGGATTGTTTCCAACGTGTATGCCATGATAGGAATATCCTTTTCGCCAAACAGGGAATGAAAATTGTATCTGACAGCGGCAGGAGTGATCTGATCGCCGGTGGTAATGTCTATTTTCATTTTGTTTTGGATTTTGCCGTAAGATGCTGTGAAATGTACACGGAAATTATTATACACATCATCTTCTCTGATGGGTTCCATTTTGGTAAAGGAAAAGGTGATTCCGTCACCGGCATCAATATCCAGAATCTCTGTGACGATATGCTCTATGGCGTCTTCTTCCATAGGTATTCCGCGCACGGTGGTAGCCATGTCCATCGTAGTGCGCTCTGATATGCCGATCATGGAGGAGATAAGCAGTCCTTCTTTGAGAATGAAGTTTGTCTTGTACGGAGAAGCTGACAGTCGCGTCAGTATGCGTTCAAAGAAGAATATCTGCAATACTTCCTGTGCGCGCAGATTTTTTTCTCTGGCAATGTTTCGTATGGCTCCCTTCAGCTGTTCAGGTGTTTTCATAGTATGCAGTTTCCTTTTTCTTATGATGAAAGCAGTTCTGAATATTCGCGTATGGAGCGCTCTACCCGAAAGATTCTTGCATATTCCAACAGGCGGTTCCGGTCGGTATCCCTGCTGGAAAAATATTCGCGCATTGCTTGGAGATAGAGCTGCCGATCGATTTTATCCCGTCTTTTTACCAGATCAATGATGCATCTTTCTTTGTTGTATAGGCGGACCGGATTTCCTTCCGGCGTGTTGGCCTGTGTGATTCCCACTTTCCATTTATCGGCGGAAATATAATGAAGCCTGATATGGGGATTGTCTCTTTTGATCAAGGATGCGTTAAATCCCTGTGGTACGGTAATGTCCCATAAGTGCGGGATGCGGTCGGACATATCCCAGAGAAAGAGCGCCGTACCATAGGAAAAGATAAGTTTTGGACTCCGCTGCTGTAAGATCTGCATTTCGTCAGGCAGCTCGCCGGAATAGCAGTAGATTCCATGAGCCTCTTTGGTAAGCAGTCCATCCCCTATGAGGGACGGAATCATTGCCCGGCTGATGCCACAGCTTTCAATCTGGGCGGTAGTGATCATGCCGCCATTTTTTTGAGCCAGATTTTTTATTTTTTCAACTTTTTTTTCTTTTTGCGGTGACATTCTACCATCTCCCTGCACAAAACTATTATGCGTTAATTATATAAAAATAAAGATAGAATGTAAAGATAGAAAAATTTTTACGACGCGTAAACAATCATTTCAGTTTTTTCAGCTTTGCAGGATTGGCTATGACGATCAGCCGCATGGAAGCTTCCAGAGGTTTTGCGGGATCGATATTGGTGTTGACTTCTCCGTTTTGGATAACGGCAACGATATTGACGCCGAATCTCTGCCGGAGATTTAATTCAATGAGATCTTTGCCGATCCATTCCTGCCTGATATCCAGTTCGATCATAGACACATCCGTTGACAGATCCATGATATCAACAAAACCGGAACTCAACAGATTTTTGGCAAGGCGGATGCCGGATTCGCTTTCCGGGAAAACGATCCTGTCCGCGCCGACTTTGTTCAGGATCCGGCAGTTCATTTCACTGGAGCATTTGGCGATCACGGTCTTGACGCCGATCTCTTTGCAGAGCATGACGGCCATGACGCTTGCTTCCAGATTGGTTGCCATAGCAACGATCACAACATCTATGTTGGCGATGCCAAGGCGTCTTAGGACTTCCGCGTCCGTGACATCTGCGCATTTGCAGTAAGGAATGTCGGCGATCGCATTATTGACCAGTTCTTCGTCGATATCGACGGCCAGAACTTCCGCTCCGTTTCTTACCAGTTCTTTGGCAACGGCACGGCCGTATCTGCCAAGACCGAATACTGCATATGATCTGTTGACTCCCATTTTTTTCTTCCTCCATTATGTGTCAGCCGACGCTGACCTCTTCCGTCGGGTTTTTGATGATGCTGGTTTTTTGTTTCTTGGTATGAAATGCGATCACGAGTGAGAGCGGACCGACCCTGCCCAGATACATGGTAACGATGATGATCAGTTTTCCCCATATGTTTAACGAGGGCGTCAGGTTTCTTGTCAGACCTACGGTCGCGGCGGCGCTGACCGCTTCGTATACGATGTCGAGTGCGTCGGCGTCGGTGCAGACGGACAGCAGCAAGGTGGATGTAAACATGATGATAAAAGCCATGCATACCACCGCCACAGCTTTGCTGACGGCATGTTTTGGGATCGTCCGGTGAAAAAACGCTCCGTCGGACTGACTCCTTACAGCGGCAAATGCGGAAACAAGCAGTACGGCGACGGTGACGGTCTTGACGCCGCCCGCCGTTCCTACGGGCGATCCGCCGATAAACATCAAAAGCAGGGAAACGAAAGCGGATGCGTTGGTCAGATCCTGCTGAGGTATCGTTGCAAAACCGGCGGTTCTGGTAGTGACTGACTGGAAAAATGCTGCCATGATCTTGTCAGGCAGAGAAAGCGGCTGCAGAGTCAGCGGATTATGGTATTCCAACAAAAGGAAAGATACGGTCCCCGTAAAGATCAACAGACCCGTGACCGAGAGCGCTATCTTGCTGTGAAGCGTCAGGCTGCGGAAAACATGGGCGCCGAAACGTCTGCCTGCCTTCACCACTCTGACCACGTCCCACCAGACAATATAGCCGATACCGCCTAGGATGATCAGGGCGCATGTCACCAGATTGATAACGGGGTTTGTGACGTAAGCGCACAGGCTGTCTTCGGACAGGATGTCCATTCCGGCGTTGCAGAATGACGATACCGCGTTGAATACGGAGATCCAGATCCCCCGGACGCCGTGATCGGGTATCCATACCGTCATGTATAACAGCGCGCCGGTCCCTTCCACCACCAAAGTGCCCAACAGGACTTTGCGGGTAAATTTTACGATCCCCGACAGGGTATTGAGGTTGAAAGAGTCCTGTATCAGCATCCGGTCGCCGATGCCTATCCTGCGGTGCAGGCCGATCAGCAGGGCGGACAGGACCGTGATCACGCCCAGTCCTCCGATCTGCATTAAGACCAGTATGACTGCCTGTCCGAAGAAACTCCATGTGGAAAAAGTGGGCACCGTTACCAGACCCGTTACGCATATGGCGGTTGTGGCCGTGAACAGCGCGTCGATATAGGGAACCGGCTGTCCGTCCGAAGAACTGACGGGCAGTACAAGAAGCAGACTTCCAACCAAAATGGCGAGAAGAAAACTGAGCATGATCGTCCGCGTTGTGGATAAACCCTGATGAAATCCTTTTTTCATAATGATATCCCCTGCATCTGTTAATGCACGTTCGTGAAGGCGGTCTTCCTGCATCGGCCGTCCGCCGCCGGTGGACTTAAGGGTGCAGGCCGTATGACCGGTATCTATTATAGCATAGTTTTGACAGATATGTGTGACGACTTAACTTGTTTATTTTTTTCTGGGAATAATTGTGGTATAATAAGCGCAGATTCATGCGTGGAGCACGGCACCCCTTCATGTTGTTGGCGGTTGAAAGGATAGACTTGATATGAGCATAAAAGAAAAAAAGCAGAACGGACAGGCGGCTGCTGAGAAAATCCAGTCATTTATACAGCGGATCTGTACGCCGCGCACAGTTGCTGTCGGTCTGACGGCGGCTTATTTTATCAGTCTGGTCCCGCTTCTGATACTGGCCCGGTACAATCATGCAAGCGCGGATGATTATACGAATGGGGAAATGTGTTACCATGTGTGGACAGACAGCCACTCCGCATGGAAGCTGCTGTGCACCGCGGTCAGCAGGGCGGCCATGGAATGGCACACATGGAGAGGATGCTATACGTCCGCCTTTTTTTCGGCGCTGCCGCCGCAGATATTCGGGGAAAATTTTTACGGGATCACGACATGGATGATCCTTATTATGATCACAGTTTCCGTATTCTGCCTGTTTCATAAGATCATGGTCAAAATATTGGATATGGATAAATGGACAAGCATGAGTGCATCGGCGTTGGCGTTATTTCTGATGGTTCAGTGTACGCCGGGCGGGGTGGAACTTTTTTACTGGTACAGCGGCGCTGTCAATTATACGTTTATGTTTGGCGTTTCTCTGCTGTTTTACAGCGTTATGCTGTCCTTGCTGAACGGCGGAGGCAGATGGTACCGCGGCCGGATTGCCGCCGCGTCCGTTCTTGGCTTTATGGTTGGCGGCGCAAATCAAATGACAGCGTTAAACGCCGCCGTTTTGATGGCCGTATTGGCGCTGTATGTCATTGGCCGGAAGGAAAAGGGGCGGACAATGGGCCTGCTGATCCCGATCCTTGTATTTTATGCGGGCTTTGTGCTCGGCATTGCGGCGCCGGGAAATTATGTGCGTGCCGCTTCGACATCGGGCATGAATCCGGTCAAAGCGGTCCTGATCTCTTTTTATTATTGTCTGGACCTGGTCTTTAATGAATGGCTGACATGGCCGGTGGCGGTGGTCCTGGTAATGACGGCGGCATTGGTATGGCGTGGCGTCGGCAGGACGGCGTTTCGTTTTCCGGCTCCGTTTCTTGTGGTATTATTCGGTTATTGTCTGGTATCCGCAATGATGACGCCGCCTCTTTTTGCGGTCGGCAATATAGACAGCGGCAGAGCGCAGGGCACGGTGTACGGCATGTTTATTTTGACGGCGGTCCTGTGTACGGTGTATGTGGCCGGATGGGCGAGAAAAAGATATGACGGCGCATCGGCTGAAAGGACTGGGGGGGGGTACTGCGGAAACGATGCGGCGGAGAGTAAGACAGGCGGCCGCAGCGGATATGGCGCGGCGGAGAGCCTCTGCCTCACAGGATGTCTGCTTTTTCTTGCGTTTGGCATTATACTGACTCTGATACCGTCGCCTCGGAGATTTGTTTTTGGCAGCGCGGCGGTGGACTGTATCAACGGCAGCGCAGAAGCGTACGGCGAGGCTTTGGACGCGCGTGCGGTCCTGTACAAAGAAAGCGCGGGAGCGCAGATCGAAGTGCCGCCTTTGGAACAGAAACCGGAACTGCTGTTTTTCTCTGATATCACGGAAAATGCGGACGACTGGACAAACAGAGGCGTTGCGCGTTTTTATGGTCTTGACGGCGTCGTGCTGCAGAATGAAGGATCGACAGCACTGACACCCTGAGAATATGGTACAATAAAAGTAAGAATAAGCGGGAGGAGCGTTATGGTTAAGCCGAAAAACGGAGAAAGGATATCAAAAACAGATACCTACCTGAACTGTGCGGAAACATTTGCGTACCGGAGCACCTGCATCAAGAGAAAATACGGCGCCGTCATAGTGAAGGACGACGTGGTGATCTCCACCGGATATAACGGTTCTCCGCGGGGATTCGAGAACTGCTGCGATCTGGGGACATGTCCGCGGATGGCGCTCAATATGCATCAGGGAGAGGGCTATGGGATCTGCCGGGCGATTCATGCGGAGGCGAACGCGCTTTTAAACTGTTCCAGACAGCAGACGATCGATGCGGATCTGTATCTGGTGAGCATCAATCCGGAGGACAATTCGATCCACAGCGCCAAGCCGTGTCCTGTATGCGCCAGAACGATCATACAGGCGGGGATACGGAACGTATACCTGCGTGTGGGCGAGGGCGCGGATGAATATACGGTGGTTCCGGCCAGAGATCTGGAATGGGTACAGAAGGCATAAGATGCGGCGGCTGTTTTTTTGCGGGAGGTGTTTGAATGGATACAAAAGAATTTCAGAAAAAATATTCGGGACTGGGTTTCAGGATGCTGGCGTGTGCGGTCGTTATCAACGCCGTCCAGATCGTTGTTCCGATCCTGTTGTCTTATTTCGGCGTGAAATGGGAAAACGACATGAACGCTGCGCTTGCGGTGTCCATGATCCCGATGTTTGTTCTGGGCTACCCGGTTTCTTTTCTGATCATGAAAGAGGAGAACGGCGCGGCGGCGGTCGGAAAGCGCAAGATGAAGATCGGACACTTTTTTATAGCGTTCCTGATGTCCTATGCGTTTCTGATGGCGGGCAATATCATAGGTCTGATCGTCACATACGGGATCGGCTTTCTCAAAGGCGAGCCGGTGGCAAACTCCATTCAGGATATCGTGGCCGGTACGAATATTTGGAGCACAGCAGTTTTTACCGTGCTTCTTGCGCCGATATTTGAGGAATTGCTGTTCAGAAAGTTCCTTTGCGACCGGGTGGCGCGGTATGGGTACAAGAGGGCGATCCTGCTCTCCGGTCTGTTGTTCGGCTTGTTCCACGGCAATTTCAATCAGTTTTTCTACGCCTTTTTCATAGGATGTTTCTTCGCATTTATCTATGTAAATACAGGGAACATCTTATACACCATAGGGCTGCACATGATGGTCAATTTCTTAGGCAGCGTGGTCGGCGGGCTGTACCTGCAGAATTTTGATCCGGAGAACATAACGCCCGGCATGATCGTTTTTACCGCGGTTTATGTAGTCCTTGTGTATGGCATCTGCATAGCCGGGCTTGTGCTGATCCTGGTAAATCTGTCCAAGTTTAAGATAAACGAGGGATATGGTCCGGCGGTGGAGAAAGAACGGACCAAAGCCGCGCTTCTCAACGTTGGGATGATACTTTATTATGTGTTCTTTGCAATCATGATCGTCCTGCAGACGATTCTGTGACGGACACAGAGAAAGATGTGTGCGGTTGTAAAAGCGGATGCGCAATGCAAAAGACGGCCGCGCACAAGGCAATGCAAAAAACGAACGCGCAGACTCTTGACAATTATGCAGAATGTCTATATAATAACTTTTGTTGTGAATTTCATAACATGTGCGTTTAGCTCAGCTGGATAGAGCGTTTGGCTACGGACCAAAAGGCCGGGGGTTCGAATCCTCTAACGCACGCTTTCACAGCCGGATGCGAGCCCTCTTTGGAGTGTTCGCATCTTTTTTTGTCTGCTTCATTTCCTGCTGCGTTTCAATACCAGACACCTGTTTTCAAAAATTAAGTTTTCCCTATTGACAAACTGACTATACTGTATATAATTATTATATACAGTATATATACTTATGATCGCGGCCGCTGTGACGACAGGAGCCGTGAGGAGGTTGACCGATGAAGATCATTATATCCAATCAATCTGAACTGCCGATCTATGCGCAGATCAAGGAGCAGCTTAAGGAGCAGATATTAAACGGGCAGATCCCGGAGGGAAGCACGCTGCCATCCATCAGACAGCTGGCGAAGGAAGTGGGGGTCAGCGTGATCACCACCACAAGGGCTTACAGCGATCTGGAAGCGGAAGGGTTTATCGCCACTATGCAGGGCAAGGGAAGCGTGGTGCTCTCCAAGGACAGCGGCATCGTGCGCGGGCAGTATCTCGCCCGTGTGGAAGAGGGACTTGCTACGGCCGTCAGCACGGCGCGGATGGTGGGGATCACGGATGCGGAACTGACCGGGATGTTTGAGAAGCTGCTCCATGCGGAACGAAAATAAACAGAAGCAAGGGACTTCGGAACGGAGGAAGTTATGGAACTGTTAGAGGTAAAAAATCTGGGCAAGAAGTATAAGGATTTCCGTCTGGAGGATATATCGTTTACCCTGCCCAAAGGCTATATCATGGGATATGTAGGGCAGAACGGATCGGGCAAGACGACCACGCTCAACCTGATCACTCATGTATACAAGGCGGCGGAAGGCGAAGTGCGGGTGGACGGCCTGCGGTATGAGGACGATCCGGTCCGTTATCTGGAAAATATAGGTTATATCGGCGAGGGATTCCAGTTTCCGTCGGATTTTACGCTGAAGGAGATCCGGATCGTTATGCGCAGCTTTTATCCGGATTTTGATATCCCGCGGTTTAATGAACTGGCCGGACGATTCGGGCTGCCGGAGAAAAAGAGGGTCAGCGCCTTTTCACAGGGAATGAGCGTCAAGCTGATGTTCGCCGCGGTGTTTGCCAGACAGACGAAACTGCTGATCTTAGACGAAGCGACCAACGGTCTGGACCCGGTGGCGCGGCAGGAGGTGCTCGGCCTTTTGCAGGAATACATCGCGGACGGGGAGCACAGCATCCTTTTTTCCACCCATATCCTGCGCGATCTGGAGCAGATCGCGGACTATATTTATTTTATCGACGACGGCAGGACGGTGATGTACGACGCCAAGGATGAACTGTTGGAAAATTATCTGCTGGTAAAAGGCGAACTGGCGCTTCTGGATGATACGCTGCGGGAGCAGCTGATCGGTATCGAGGAACATGCATACGGTTTCGAGGCGGTGGCGCCCAGCGACCGGGCGGATATGCTGCCCCGCGGCGTTGTGTGCGAGAAGCCGGATATTGACCAGATCGTCATTCATTTTATTAAGAACAAGAACAGAGCTTAGGAGCATAAACGCAGCTTCGGTAAAAAGGGAAAAGGAGAACGATATGAGAGCGTTGAAATATATGAAACTGGATTTTATCAAGGGTAGAAAGATGGACCTGCTCTGCTCGGTGCTGGCGCTGGGCGTAGGACTTTTTGCGGGAAGCAGACTGAGCAATGTATATTCTTATCTGATGGGGCTGATCTATATGATGTTTTTTGCCTGTGTGATCACCTCAGCTGCTTTTGCCGAGTGTACAGGCAAAAATATGTCGGTGCGGTCGATGTTTACGCTGTTGCTGCCGGGCAGCACCCTGCAGCGTGTAAGCGGCAGGTTCCTGTACGGCATCGTGGAAATAGGAGTCTTGGGCGTATGCTATACGATTGTGACACTTGTGTCAGGCGTAGCGGACATGAGCGTAAGCCAGACGTTTTTAATACTGTTTCTTGCGGTGAGCGTTACGATAGTGCTGACAGATATGCAGTATCTGCTCTGTTATCTGACGGGAAGCGGGATCAACAGCGCGTATCTTTTAAATCTGCTGCGTCTGATCCTGCCGATGGCCGCCTATTTTGCCGCCACGAGCCTTCTGTCGGTCATTGAGGAGGAAGGGATACAGTATGCGTGGATCATGGATGCGGTCGTCTGGCTGGGGAAACATCCGTCCGTGGGTGCGGCCGGGGCGCTCTTGATTGCGGCGGTATTTACCGTGATCGCTGTCTTCATAGCTTCCGCGGTATGCAGCAGGCGGGATTATGCTTGATCGGAGAAAGGCCGCCTGCGTCGAACGGATCGGGCCGGCGCCGGAGCGGACCGGCGCAGGACTGCTCCGGAAGATATATTTTTAAAAAATTGTCCGAAAAATGAAACTTTTGCCGCTTCTGATTCGTGTTATATACAGAAACGGCATTATTATGTGATAAAGCAAGGGATTAGACCGGGATGGAGCACAAGTTTGAACGGGAGAAACGGTGGGGTGATCTGGCGGACGAATACCAGACGATGTTGTACCGGATCGCCTTTTCCAATCTGAAGAACCGAGCGGACGCCGAGGATGCGGTGCAGGAGGCCTTTCTGCGCTATATGAAGGACGAAAAGCCGATTCAGAACAAAGAGCATGAACGGGCATGGCTGATACGGACCACCATTCATATCTGCACGGACATCTTGAAAAGCGGATGGCGGCGCAGGACGGTGGCGTTCGAGGAAGCGGCGGCGGAAACAAGAAATGTCTATCTGCCCTACCAGATAAAAGACGACCGGACGCTGGAAGCGGTGCTTAAGCTGCCGGTGCACTATCGCAACCCGATCTATCTTTTCTATTATGAAGACTACTCCATACAGGAGATCGCGGGGGTCTTGAACGAGAAGGAAGGAACCATCAAGACAAGACTGAGGCGCGGGAGGGAAGAGGTAAAGAAGATTCTTACGGAAAGGAGGCCGTAGAGTTTATGAGCGTACAGGAGATCAAAGGGAAAAAGGGCATACAGGAGTATCCGAACAAGCGCCACAGCGTACAGTCCGACAGATTTCAGGACAGATTGATACAAAATATGGAATCGCACAGGCAGCAGGACATGACGGAGGAAAAGACCGGGCGCAAGGCTTTGAAGGAAAACGGTATGCAAAAAAGCGGCGAAACGCCGGCAGCCGGTATGCTTGGGAGCAGGGCGGGCGTGCGGGTGAGCGCGGCGCCGCAAAGTAAGGCTGTGCAGCCGACGGAGGTCAGGCACATGAGCTATGAAGAGAGCGACAACATCGAGATCGCAGTAACGGAAGGCTACACGCTGAAAGGAAAGATGGAAGGACCGCAGGTCTATGTGGAAGCAAAATACGAAGACGGCAGAACGGAGGCCTTTCATGTGGAGATAGCCGCTGTTTCGGACCACACACAGCATATGATAGAACGTTTCGCGTTGCAGACGACGCAGCAGGTGAAAAATTCCGGACAAGGAGAGGAAATATGATAGGGAACGATCGATTCGGTACATTTTATACAGGCGCGGCCGGTAACGGCAAGACCGCAGATCAGATCAGAGAGTATGCGGAAACTGTGGCGCGGCGCGGGAAAATGGGACTTTCCGGAGATGGTACGGACGGCAGTTCTTTTGCCGCCAAGCTGAAGCAGGCGGACGAATATTTGGAGTCGGGGCAGAAATGCGGCGCAACGGATTCCATCGGGATCATTCTGCGCCGCATGGGCGAGCCGCAGGCGGGTTCGCCGATCAGCCAGGAAGTATATCACAACGGCGTCAGAGTGGTAGTGACAAAGGATCCCATGCACGGAAACAGCATTACCATCGGCGGAAGTGCAGATCCGGACTGGATCCACGTCAATACTTCTGTGGGAACGGTCAATATCGACTTAAACGACACGGAGAGCCTGATGAAGTGCCTTGATATGTTTTCTCCGGAGGACATCACGGCGATCATGCACAAGATATTGGAAGTGAAACAGGCGCGCGACGCGCTCCGCGAGATCGACGAAACCGTAAACGGTATAGTGGAAACCGAGCGGGAGGTTTAACGTTCGATACGATATTCCAGTTCAAACGGATACCCGTCCTTTTTATTCTGCTCGGACAAGGTGTCCGTTTCTATGATGCAGAAATCTTCACCCTTCAATACTTCTTTCATTTCTTCACGAACGGCATTAAAGTCTGACATGTGAGTAGAGATCCTTCGACAGGCGTAGTCACCCTGCGGCAGATCGCGGACATGATGATCCGCATTTTGGGCGGGATCGTCCGGCGCAGCCGCGGAGGCGTCCGTGACCGTTAAGAACATGCTGCGGCGGTAAACGCCGTCTGTATATTCGTGCAGGACGCCTGACGGATAGGAAGCCGTAATGCCCTGCTGCTGTGCGGTGACAAATAATTTCAGGATATGCTGGCCGTAATACTTCGGGATATCCATTTCGTCTAACGGCACGGTAAGGACCTGCCGCCTGTCAATGACGCTGTGATAGAATCCGTCGGGCAGCAGGATGCCGCTCCTGCTTGCGGGGATTTTGGCCAGACCGGTGACGGAACTGCCTATATTCTGCAGGGTATCCTGCAAAGTGCCAAGGCAGTTATGGATCTCCAGTATTTTCTGCTCGGCCAATATCTTGCCGTCATAGAGCAGTTTCTGTAAATTGATGGAGTCCTTCTCGACGTAATTGTTCAGATCTTTCAAAGGGATCCCCAGTTTGATGCAGACGGTGATCGCATCCAGAAGATATAGTTGGTCTTGGGTATAATAACGGTAGTTCGTTTCCGTGTTTACGAAAGCAGGTTTCAGGATACCAATCTGATCGTAGTAGCGCAGAGATTTGATACTGACGTTTTTCAGTTTGGATACTTTTCCTATGGACATATATTGACTCATGCTGAGAATACTCCTAAAGGGATTTACTGTATATGAATAGGTTTTAAATATAAAGCGATTTACATAAAACTCTAACCAAGGGTTATAGTTCGGTAAGTCATATTTTGTCACAAGTTATCGGGAAAAACAAGACTTTTCACAAAACTAGTGGCAACAAAAAAAGTACATACAGGATATTGTATGCTGACTGACGGTCCCATAGCATCATCCATAAAAATTTAAGACGGCATCATTCATAAAATTTTAAGGCGGAAGCAATGGTAATGGAATGTGGTTTGTGATACACTGTGAAGTGGGAAACATGTAATGCGGGGTGGCGGTATGGCGGAACCTTGGTTGATCTATGACGGGAATCGCGTGGTAATGTACGAGCGTATGCAGGATCTGTGCGTGTATGCCGGGAAAACACCGGCATGGTGCGACGGACTGTGGGCGGCTCTTCTTGAAGACGCGGAGCTGTTTGAAGAGTTTGCATATTATATGAATCATCATGGCTTCTTAGATAAGGCAAAAGCAGGCGGATACTCCCTGTCGGACCTGTATGTGCAGCAGCTGGACCTGTATAATCTGAGGCAGGATACCGGCAAGCACACCGCGGCCTGCAATAAGGAGGCCATGGTGCTGGATGCTTTTGACAGGATGGTACAGCTGAAAAAAGATCCGGATAAGAGGTCCCGCGAATGGCAGGACGGTTTCGGAATGGATAAAATGCCGTAAGTCCGCGGCGGTTAGGATGAAAGTATGAACAAATCAGAATTTATAGAAAAACTGCAAAGGGTGCTTGCGGGCGGCTTAGACAGCGCTCAGGTGGCCGAGAACGTGCGGTATTATCAGGAATACATCGATTCGGAGGTGCGCAGAGGAAGAAGCGAGCGGGAAGTTTTAGATCAGCTCGGCGATCCCAGACTGCTTGCCAAGAGCATCATTGAGGCAAATAAACGCGCGGGCGCAAGTTACGGCTCCAATCTCGAATACGATGAAGAGATCGCGGCGGGTCCGCAGAATACGGGATGGGACGGCGCGGAAGCGTCCGGAAGAAAGATCGTGATGCCGGGATGGCTTATCATGCTCATCATAACGGTGGTGGTGCTTTTGATCATCGGGGTCGCCACCGCGCTGCTCAGCTTTTTCGCGCCCGCCATTTTTGTGGTCTTGGCGGTGATCCTTATTGTCAAAATCTTTCAAAATTATATCCGCTGAGCGGAAACGGCGTTTTTTTGACGTAAACAAAAGAGTTGGCGGTTAAGCCAACTCTTGAGGGGAGTATATAAATAATTATATAAGGGTCTGTAAATAGAAAGTGAAGGGTTTCTCTATTTACATTTATTATTATATACCTATTTGAAAAAAACGCAATTAAAAATAGTACTAAAGTCCTAGACCCATATTTGGTGATTTTATATAAAAATTTGGTACTAAAGCACTAGACGGACGCTGAATACTTTGATTATGATCATGCAATACTATTCCTGTAACAAAAATTAATCAGGAGGTATTTGAAAATGTCTAAGAATGATTATAACCAGAATTCCCAGAATGATAAGCAGCAGGACAAGTCCAACAGCCAGAGCAGCCAGAACAGCCAGAAGAACAACAGCAGTTCCAAGAACAGCTCCAGCAACAGCACACAGGACAGCCAGAAGAATTGCAATTACTAAGACATTCTGCGTGATTCCTGCGCGGCGGGAACAAGAAGCGGTATTGCCATATGGCAGTACCGCTTTTTACGCGTTGGAAATAAAAAACAGTGGAAATAAAAAACAATCACTTCCAGATTGTTATTTTAGAAACTTTAGTATACAATGTCTATTGTGGAAACAAAGGCTTTGATGTTGAGCGTATGCAGGCAAGAGCGGCGGATGCCGGAAGGTGGATCATGGACAGATTTGAATATATTGCGCCCTGTCATTTTGGCTTGGAGGCGGTTTTAAAAAGAGAGATCGCGCATCTTGGGTATGACGTCGTTTCCGTGGAAGACGGCAGAGTCACTTTTGAGGGCGACGCACAGGCGGTGTGCCGCGCCAATATTTTCCTGCGTACGGCAGAGCGTATCCTGTTAAAAGTCGGCAGCTTTCATGCGGAAACGTACGAAGAACTTTTTCAGGGAACAAAATCTCTCCCATGGGGAGAGTATCTTCCGAAAAATGCCAAATTCTGGGTAACAAAGGCCGCAAGCGTAAAAAGCAGACTTTTCAGCCCGTCCGACATCCAGTCGGTCATGAAGAAAGCTATGGTGGAAAGCATGAAGAGATCATATCATGCAGACTGGTTTTCGGAGAGCGGGGATCCGTATCCCGTGCGGGTCTTCCTGATGAAGGATGAAGTGACGGTGGGACTTGATACCACCGGAGAATCTCTACATAAACGCGGTTACAGAAAACTGACGGCGAAAGCGCCCATAGCGGAGAATCTGGCCGCGGCCCTCATTATGCTGACGCCGTGGAAGAAAGATCGTATTCTGGTAGATCCGTTCTGCGGCAGCGGTACGATCCCGATCGAAGCGGCTATGATGGCGGCCGGTATTGCGCCGGGGATGAACCGCAGTTTTACGGCGGAGAATTGGACGCAGATCATCGAAAAAAAAGACTGGTACCGGGCGGTGGATGAGGCGGAGTCGCTGATCGACAGGAACGCGGCGGCGGATATCCAAGGGTACGACGTGGACGACGATATGGTTTCGATCGCGAGGGCCAACGCGAAGCTGGCCGGTGTAGAGAACCTGATCCATTTTCAAAAGCGGGACATCAGCGCGCTCAGCCACGCCAAAAAGTACGGGTTTATCATTACCAATCCGCCCTATGGGGAGAGATTGGAGGATAAAGAGAATCTGGCGGCGCTGTACGGAACGCTCGGTGAACGGTATCGTATGCTCGACAGCTGGTCCATGTATCTGATCACCGCTTATGAAAAGGCAGAGCAGGCGATCGGGAGAAAAGCGGACAGAAACCGGAAAATATACAACGGCATGATGAAAACTTATTTTTATCAGTTTCAGGGGCCGAAGCCGGAGAAGAGATATGCAGCAGAATAAAATAGTAATGATAAGAATGGCAGTATATTGTTTGGTGTTCGTGGCGTCGGCTATGGGCGCCATGCTCTATTACAGCGCCAATAAAGTTATCGTGGTGGCCGATGTGGCTCAGGACGAAGTCGCCGCATCCTTTGAAAGCGGCGTTCCTGCCGGAGAGGCCGCGGCCGCAGGGAGCACAGGCGGAAACGCTGCGGCCGGGAATGAAGCGGCTGTCGAAGATACCGACCGGCTGAACATCGACCGTTCAAACCAGAATACAAATTATTTCTGTATCCCGCTCCCGGCTGATGTGCGCGCGGAGGAAGTGGTCATTGAGAACCACTATATGGACAGGGAGCTGTGGGTGAGCATCGAGAGCCAGAAACCGAGCCGACTGGAAGATTTTTATGCGGAAAACAGCGCTTACGGCAACTGCGAAAATGTGCTGGACGGTCATTATGATCTGGAAGACCACAGAATGTGCCTGCGGTTTGAAGTGACGGACGTATATGAATATCACAGCATTTTTGAAGATAATACCTTGTATGTGGAATTTGCTGCACCCAAAGAAGTGTACGACAAGATCGTGGTGGTCGATCCGGCCTACGGAGATCTCGATATGGGCGTTACGGCTGACGGCGTGAACGGGAAAGACATCACGCTGGAGATCGCCAAGGCGCTGAAAGCCAGATTGGATGAAACGGATATCAAAGTTTATTATACGAGAATGGACGATACGGATCCCGACGCTTCGGAGCGTGTGAAACTTGCTGCGGCTACCAAGGCGGATATGCTGATCCGCATAGAAGTGGGCGGGGACGACAACAGCAAGCAGTACGGCACGGAAGCGGTTTATAACAGCAGGTTTTTTATACCGGGGTTCGGAAGCATAGAACTGGCGGATCTGTTGGAAAGAGAAGTGGTGACGGCGATAAGCGGCAAGGCGAACGGGCTTCTTGAAGCCGGAGAGGAAGACGCTGTGATCCGTGACGCCACGGTTCCGGCGGCGGCGGTCAAAGTAGGATACCTTACCAACGGGCAGGAGCAGATCCTGCTGCGGAGGGAGGATTATATAGATCGTATCGCGGAAGGGATCTACCAGACGATCGTCAAAGCATATGAGGAGCAGGGAAGATGAAACCAAAGATCATATTCGCCACCGGAAATGCAGGGAAACTGCGCGAAATCAAAGAGATACTGAGCGATACCGGCATGGAGATCCTGTCCATGAAGGAAGCGGGGATCCACGCGGATATCGTGGAGGACGGAACCACTTTTGAGGAGAACGCATATATTAAGGCGGAAACCATAGCGCGCGCGCTTGCGGCAGACGGCGCGGAATACGGCGGCGCGGTCGTGCTGGCGGATGATTCCGGTCTGGAGATCGACTATCTGCATAAGGAACCGGGAGTTTATTCGGCAAGATATATGGGAGCCGATACGCCCTATGACGTCAAGTGCCGTAATCTGATCGAGCGGCTTGAAGGCGTGCCGGATGAAAAACGCACGGCGCGGTTTGTATGCGCGATCGCGGCCGTTATGCCGGACGGGGAAACTTTTGCAACGCACGGGACGATAGAAGGAAAGATCGATCACGAGGAAAAAGGCGATAACGGTTTCGGATACGATCCGATATTTTATGTGCCGGAATACGGATGCACGATGGCGCAGCTTACCGAAGAACAGAAAAACAGGATCAGCCACCGCGGCAGAGCTTTGGAAGCAATGAAAGAGGAACTAAAGAAAAGGATGTCTGAATATTATGAAGATACTGATCGTCAGTGATACCCATCGCAACAATACAAATTTCCTGAAAGCAGTCGAGAAGACGGGCCCGTTGGACATGGTGATACATTGCGGTGACGTGGAAGGAAGCGAGCTTGTCATTTCCAAGGCGGTGGACTGTCCGGTGGAAATGGTCCAAGGAAACAATGATTTCTTCACGGATCTTCCGAAGGAAAAGGAATTTATGGTCGGATCGTACAAAGTGTGGCTGACCCACGGACACAATTACTATATTTCCATGAATAACGAGATAATCAAACAGGAGGCCCGGTCGCGGGAAGTGGATATCGTGATGTGCGGACATACCCATAAGCCGCTGGTGGACATTGAAAACGATCTGACCCTGATCAATCCCGGCAGCATCAGTTATCCCAGACAGGAGAACCGCCGCCCCAGTTATATCGTGATGGAGATCGACCGCGAAGGGGAAGCGCACTATACGGTCAACTACATATAAAAGGAAGAGTATAAAAAAATAGGGTCATAGAATTGAAAAATAAGTTGACAGCAAAATAGCTATATTATATAATGTAACTTGCGTTGCGGATGGGATGGCACAGGCGCTGATTGCGGGGTGTGGCTCAGCTTGGCTAGAGCGCTTGGTTTGGGACCAAGAGGTCGCAGGTTCGAATCCTGTCACCCCGATGCATGTTGGCAAACAGATCAGGATAAACAGAATAAGTAAGATTATGCGGGTGTAGTTCAATGGTAGAACACCAGCCTTCCAAGCTGGATACGTGGGTTCGATTCCCATCACCCGCTCTGTTCATTTTAGTGGGAAACCCTGAGTTTATCGGGTTTCCCGCTATTTTTGTTTCGGTGCAGAGGCTTTAACCGCTTTTAACTGGGGGGGGGCGATCCGATCCCTGCACCCATAAGAAAACCGGGGCGTGACGACTGTATGAAAGCTGCCGTTTCCGAATATAAAAAACTTGACATTTCCGTCGGAACGGCTATACTGAAATTAAAGGAAACAACCGCCCACAAGGGTGGGTTGACTGATTGACAAAGTAGAAATGCCACCCTGCCACCTGCCAAAGTTTAGGGGTGGTTTTTCTATGTAGCTTTACTTAGCAAACGTAAAAACGAAAGTAAGTAATGCCAGAAGGAATATGCCAAAGGTCAGCATATCCTTGAAATCAAAGCGATTTCCCATAGGCATCACCTCCATTCTAAGAGAATGAAAGGTCAGCCCACCCTGCAACACGGTTGTTCCTAAAAGTATCGTAACATAAGACAGGCGATTTAACAATTATCAAAAATAAAATTGAAAAAAGCAGCTGAGAATGTTTGCGTGTGCCAGAGGCGGTTTGGCTGTTGTTCAAAAAAGTCTGCAAATAATCTGTTTTTTGAATTTTAGGGTGATTTTTGGGCAAATATTCCTTGACAGATTACAGATTGCTGTGCTACCATATAACCTGTGACTACTGGCAGACCTTTTTGTTGTAGTGGTTTTGTCTGCTGTCCGATTCGATATGTGTTCGTAGCTCAGCTGGATAGAGCAACGGCCTTCTAAGCCGTGGGTCGGGGGTTCGAATCCCTTCGAGCACGTTTTTATGGTGGGTATGGCGCAGTTGGCTAGCGCGCCAGATTGTGGCTCTGGAGGCCGAGGGTTCGAGTCCCTCTATCCACCCTACAGGGAAGATGCAGTCGCCAAAGCCCGTAATTGTTTGGTTTCATTATTATTGGAATGATGGGCTATCGCCAAGCGGTAAGGCACAGGACTTTGACTCCTGCATTCGCTGGTTCAAATCCAGCTAGCCCAGTTATGGACCACTAGCTCAGGCGGTAGAGCACTTGACTTTTAATCAAGTTGTCTGGGGTTCGAATCCCCAGTGGTTCACTACAGCACGAACGGTTGAACACCGTCCAAATCCGCAGTATTGCGGTATTGAAACATGAGTTTGGCATTATATTTAATACATTGGGGTGTGATGTCGAGGTGTTGTTTTCCAACGGTTATTCATTTACCTATGCGGGAATCCGGTGATGGTGAAGAATAATCATGATGTTTTGAAGGCTTTCAGGACATTAAAAATTGTATAATATGCATTAAGCAGCAGACAGGGTCATGTGACTAAAACATGGCTCTGTTTTTTTATGGGATTTGGCGAGTAAGAACTATGATCTGGCACATAAAAAGTGGATGTGCAGATATCATATCGTATTCATTCCTAAGTATAAGCGAAAAGTTATATATAATCAATTTTGAAGTACAAGTTCGGAAACCGGTATTGGGGTCAGAAGGATATTATGTCAGCACAGCGGGTTTTAATGAAGCAACAATCAGAAAATACACCGTAGACCAAGAGAAGTACGATATCATACAGGATATGCTCAGCGTAAAGGAGTATGAAGGCCCTTTTAAGGGTTGAGTGGAGCAGTACCTCCATCAGGGGTATAAGCAACGCGTCAAGTGCAAGTGACTTGAACGGAGAGAAAGTCAAGGGCGCCTTGAAATGCTGTCCGGTGTCAAAGGGTTATACCCAACAGGCCGAGCCGCCCGTTTTACTGGTGACGGCGGCTTCGCAGATTACGCAAATCTGTGAAAAGGAAGTACGGCATCTGTATGTCAATTATGCACAATTTTGTTTTAGTATAGCATAGTTTTTTTGTCATTACAATAGTTTTTTTCTCGATTTTATTCAAATTTACGCAGATTATTTAACTAAAATTCGCATCAATAAGCACGGGAGGATAAACATTAAAAAAGATAAAACAGGAAGAATTTTTAATTTCATGGGAAACAGCATCTTTTGTGGTCAGATATGTGGTCAAAAATCAGCGGCAAACGGAGGGTTAATGGAATGGGAAGACACGGTGAGAATATAAGGAAACGCAGCGACGGGCGCTGGGAAGCGCGCTATATGGTATATGATGAGGGGAAAAGAAAAACAGTCTGTCGTTCCGTATATGGATATACATATGAGGAAGCCAAGAAAAAACGTGCAGCGGCATCAAGGCTGCCTGCAGCGTCAACTAGAACAGAAAATACTTTGGGGCAGGGAATTGACGCGCCGAGGGACATTGATTTTGCGACAGCGGCGCAAGAATGGCTGGCTGCCGTGAAATCCGCCCAGAAACCGTCCACCTATGAGAAGTACAACTTTATATATCATAGTTATCTTGAAAAAGCGTTCAGGGACATGCCGCTTTTGCAGATTACAGAAAACTTCGCCCACGATAGCCTTGCATCCTGCGGGGCGGCATCGGAAAGCCTGCTGAAAAGTATTTACGGTGTATTAAACGGCATCCTGCGATATGCTGCATGCCAATACCATATGGCGCTTTCGGAAGTAAAAAGGCCGTCTGTGAAGGCAAACAGGAAAGAAGTGGGGACATTTACCAAATCCGAGCAGGCGAAACTCCTGTCCGTTCTCTGCAGCGATACGGATCGGTTCAGACTGGGCGTACTCTTATGCCTTTTTACCGGTCTGCGTCTTGGGGAGTTGTGCGCCCTGAAATGGTCCGACATTGATTTTGCAAACAAAACGATCACGGTAAGAAGGACTGTCCAGAGGCTTTATGTGGAAACCGCAGCGAAAAAAACGGCTTTGGTGGAAACAGCCCCGAAAAGCAGAAATTCAAAACGCAAACTCCCATTGCAGGACACCATCGTTACTCTGTTGAATGATTTTAGAAACGCAAAGGAATATGTATTTGGCGGCGATAAGCCGCTTGATCCAAAGACTATGCAGAACCATTACAAAAAGATTTTAAAAGAAGCGGGCATAGCTTATAAAAATTTCCACACATTGCGTCACACATATGCCACAAACTGCATTGAAGGCGGAACAGATGTCAAATCTTTGAGCGAAATGCTGGGACATTCCAACGTGAAGATCACCCTAAATTATTATGTGCATCCGTCTATGGACACCAAGCGTATGTATGCGGACAGTCTATGCGCGTTTTACATAAGGCTTCATGGTCAGATTCTGGGTAGAACAGGTTAAATGAATTACCTCATAATGGGGATTACGGCACATTTTCACAGATTTGCGTAATCTGCGAACGATATTTCTGATATTTGTCCGCTTTCCCAAGAAATCCGTTTTGAGAAAAAGCTGTACAGATACCATTATCAGCAGAATGGGTCATCTTATCAAGAAATATGCACAAGAAAATAAAGAGGGTGTCTGCCTGTTATCAGGAAATGGGATCATTATGAGAAACAAACAGAAACAGGAGATATTAGGAATCCTGCATACACTAGACACAGCGCATGGAGCGGTGAAAGACACCGCTGATAAAGGGAGCATCCGGGAGGCATGTGATATTCTGGCGGAATGTCAGCAGGCTGCCGTCGCAGTGGGCACGAGCATTGAGCAGACCGAAGGAGAGGGTCATGCGGCGGTCGCCTGTCTTGAGGAATACTGCGAGACATTATATAGCATATATGAAGCGTTAGAGTCGGGCGACTGCAGCCCCAATAAGACATACAAGGTACTGCATAAGCAGCTTATAAAAATTGAAAACATCGTGAAAAATGACGTTGATGTCAAAAAAGAGGCGGTTTTCTTCCCGTATAAGGCAAGCATGTGGGACTCGTTGGAAAGCGTATATCTGGAGGCAAAAGCCGATCCGCAATGCGACGCCTACTGCGTGCCGATCCCTTATTTTGATCTCAATCCCGACCGCAGCTTCGGAGAGATGCACTATGAGGGCGGGGATTATCCTAAAGACATTGAGATCACGGATTGGCAGACATACAACTTTGAAGAGCGTATGCCGGATGAGATCTATATCCACAACGCGTATGACGACTGCAATCTTGTTACAAGCGTTCATCCGCGGTTTTATGCGCGCAATTTGAGAAAATACACGGACAAGCTGGTATACATCCCCTATTTTGTTTTGGGCGAGATCGATCCGGACGATCAGGCCGCGGTGGACTCCATGAAACATTTTATCTTTCTGCCGGGCGTTATCTGCGCCGATAAGGTGATCGTCCAGTCGGAAAAGATGAAGCAGATCTATGTGAATGAGTACCTGAAGGCGGCGAAGGAAAGCGGTTTCAAAGGGGAGCATATTGACAGAAAATATGTGGAACAGAAAATAAGCGGCGCCGGTTCGCCGAAACTGGACAGAGTGCAGAGGATCCGGAAAGAGGATCTGGAAATACCGCCGGACTGGTTTACGGTTATCCGGAAAGCCGACGGCACGGACAAAAAGATCGTTTTTTACAATACAAGCATTACGGCACTGTTGGAGCATGGAGAAAAGATGCTTGAAAAAATGAGCCGCGTATTTGAAATATTTAAGGAACACCGGGACGATATCGCGCTTTTGTGGAGACCGCATCCGCTGATTCCGTCTACGATACGCGCCATGCGCCCATATTTATGGGAAGGATACAGCAGGATCGTTGAAACGTACAGACAGGAAGGATGGGGCATCTACGACGACAGCGCGGATATTGACAGAGCGGTCGTTATAAGCGACGCCTATTACGGCGATGGGAGCAGCGTAGTGCAGCTTTGCAGGGAAAGGGAAATGCCCGTCATGATTCAGAACATAGATGTATGAAAACAGAAGAGATCATTACCAAGACCGCAGCGCTTTACAGCGGGCCGCTGACGGATGAAACGATGGAGTTCCTGCGCGGCATCGCGCGGGATTACTGCAAAGTAAAAAATTATGTGTACGGGCGTTACTCCGGCATTGCAAACGTAAACCGCCTGACGCCGGTTTACAGCATTTTAAATGAGATGCGCTGCTGCGGGCTCAGACAGCAGCTCAACATGCCGGCCGTATACTATGAACTCGCCATTGCAGAAGCGGTGGGGGACATCAAGGGAATGTGGGGGATGCTGAAAAATAAGATCCGCACCCTGATCAATGAAAATGAAAATTTAAGTGAAGACGACCGGCTGTATCTCAGGACAGTTTTGAAGATAAACAGCACATTTGCGGCGGTGCTGAACCGTCAGGAATATGACATGCCTGACAAAGTGAAAGATATAGAACTTGACGTCAAAAGGCTGAACAATCTGCTTTGCAGGCTGGCAAGGCGGCATCTGAAAACGCCGAAACAGCAGAAGGCCGACAGCTTTCTGGTATCGCCGAACGGCTACCGGACGGATGAAAACGGCCTGTATCTTACAAGCCGGACTCCGCGCAGACGCGTTTTTATCGCCGTAAAAGGAATTGCGGACGGAAACAGGCAGCTGCGGATCATCATCAGGGAAAACAGTGTAAAAATCGTGTTTCCCGTAGATGTAGAAGCAAGAAAAAGGAAGGATTACACCAATACCGTTTATGCCTATATCGGCTACAGCGATATGCTGACGCTTTCCAACGGAAACGTTTATGGAAAAGATCTGGGCAGCCTGGTCACGCCGGAAACGGAAAGACTTTCGGAAAAAAATAAGGCGCGCGGCAGGATTTATGCAACATATGCAGCAGATAAAGGCAGAAACAGGGAAGAAATTCCGGAAAACGTCATTGCCGCGGCAGGACAGAAAGCAGGAAACGAAAGCCTGAAAAAGAAACTGGAAGAAAACAACCTCGGCAGCAAAAAATATGATGCACAGAAACGCCGGATGCGGGAAAAGACACAGAATTTTATCAATGCGGAATTAAACCGCATGTTCCGCGAGGAGAAACCGGAAAAGATCGTGGTCACGAAGCCGGTCACGAAAAACCGGGCAAAGAATTATTCCAAAGTTCTGAACCGCAAAATGTCGAGGAGTTTTCGGGGGTATATCCGGGACCAGATCGCTTTTAAGTGCCGTTTGAATATGGTTGAGCTTATCGAGATCAGTTCTAAAGGAACAGGGAGCGTCTGTTCAAACTGCGGAAAGGAAGGAAAGCGGGTCAAAGCGGATTTTATCTGTGATTCCTGCGGATACCGCAGCACGATAGCGGTCAATTCGGCAAGGAATATAGAGAGGATCGAAAAAAGCGGAGCAGATCAGACCGCAGATGCAGACTGATCTGCATAAAGGGAAATGTGAAGGAACAACGATAAAACAGCATGACCTGAGAATGAACAGGAAACTGTTTGAACGGCGCAGCCGTATCGCAGGAAACAGCGTTTATGATAAAAGCGGACAGCAAATGTCCAGACGGCGTTATCAGGAGCCTTCGAGGTTCTGCTTGTACGCCAGGACCGCGGCTTTATGCGGAGCGAACTGCGTGAAAGCATGAGGAATGTTTTTTGCGCAGAGGCGGAAGCCAAGCTAATTCTTATGATGATAACATGTTTAATGAACAAGGACAATGAAATATGAAAAAAGTTAAAATCCTATATGTATTTCAGGTTCCGTCTTTTTGGCCTTCGTGGGAATCCTTATATGAGGGGGTTGCTAAAGATGATCGATTTGAAACAAAGTTGTTATGGATCGACGGTTCTGCAGGTGATCAGGCGCAGATGGAGCATGCAGAAGAATTTTTACAGAATATGCAGATACCATATGAGCCATTTTCATATGATCGGGTCATGCAGTTTAAACCGGATTATATGATCTATCAAACTCCATATGATAAAGGACATAGAAAGATAGATACGTGGACAGCGAGATACAAACGGGAAGGGATTCGCATTGTTTATATTCCATATGGAATTGAAATATCAGATACGTTGGAATCACGTTATAAACACTTCTCTTTGTCGGTCGTTTTGAATGCGCATATAGTATATGTATTGTCTGAGAGTATCAGGAATGAATACAAAAAGCATTGTATGAACTGGCAGGCTGTAAGAGCCTTAGGATTGCCGCGGTTTGACACTTTAAAGAAAAAATATGTTTGGCTGGATGAACTGTTGAATCGCATTGCTGGAAGAAGGGTGATATTGTGGAAATCCCATTTTCCTAAAATTTTTATTGAAAATGGTGAAAAATGTCAGACGACCCCTGATTTAGATGAGTATCTGCAATTTGCCGAATATATAGAGAAATCGCAGGATTTATTTTTTGTTTTTATGCCGCATCCTAAATTTACAGATAATACGATTGCGCCGGAATTGAGGGTAAAAGCGATACAACTTATACAGCGCTTGGCAGCGATGGCAAATGTATTTATTGATAAAAATGACGATTATCGGGTTTCCCTGACAAACGCGGATGCCATTATAGTAGACAGAAGCGCAATTATGGTAGAGGCAGGGGCAACAGGGGTTCCTGTGTTATTTATGAGTAATCCTAAATATCATGAACCAGTTCCGGAGCCAATACAAAAATTATTAGATAGTTACTATCAGGGAACGGATTCAGAAATGATGATACGATTCTGTGACATGGTCAGGCGGGGAGAAGATGAAAAAAAGCAAATTCGTCACAGGGCATTTGCGGAATGTGTTCCATTTTGCGATGGTAACTGTGCGGATAGAATCAAAGAAGATATATGGCAGGATGCACACCAAAATATTAGTGTGGATATGCCGTATGCGCTTAAGGATGAAGATCGGATTGCAATTTTTGGAACAGGGGATCTGGCGGCCTACTGCATGGACGTATTAAAGGAAAATCCAAATAGAAATATGCAGATTGCTTTTTTTGTTGATAATAATAAGAAAAAGCAAGAAAGCTTGTATGAAGGCAAGGCTGTACTTGCACCTGAAAAATTAAAATCACAACAAATCGACTATGTAGTGATTGCTTCAGATAAGTATTATACAGATATTTATTTTCAATTAACCGCACAAATAAACTGGCCCAAGAATAAGATTATAAACTACGATCAATTCCTTGTACTTATAAAGTTTTAGTTCATAGGAGTAAGCGGGTTATGAATGAAATTGACATATCTGTTGTAATGACGGTTTATGCTGATGAAAGCTTTCTGGAAGAGGCAATTTTATCCGTTTTAAAACAAACGTATGAGAATTTTGAATTCATAATTGTCATTGAATATGGAGCAGACAAGACGACGGTGGATCTTGTACAAAAATATTCTAAATTAGATAAAAGAATTTGCCTTGTTTGGAATGAGAAACGACTTGGGTTAGCGGAATCGCTAAATGAAGGTATTAGGAGGGCAAAAGGAAAATATATAGCGCGTATGGACGATGATGACATTTCTTTGCCTTGCCGATTCTTAAGACAAAGAGAACTGTTGGAAAATGAGCCGGATATTGGAATCTGCGGCGGATTGCAAGTAACTTTAAAATGCGATACAGAGAATATATTACAGTGTGCCTCCGACAGTGAAACTCTGAAAGCGGAAATGTTGTTTGGATGTCAGTTGAGTCATACATCTGTTATGTTCCGCAGGGCATTATTTATACAGAATAAATGGTTCTATGATGGAAATAAATTGGCAGAAGACTATGACTTGTGGATTCGCATACTAGATAAGGTCAGAATGGCTAATGTGAATGAGGTATTAGTAAAACATCGTTATGGCTATGGCAATATATCTGAGCAAAAAGGGAAAGCGCTGTATGACGAGAATGTGAAAACGATTCAATGTGCATTGGAACATTATTTGGGAATCGACAGCAAGGCGTGGCACCAAGAATTATTTTGTCCTTGGAGAAATTTTCCAGATAGTCTGCCAGAAAAAAAACTATGGGAATTATTGAAAGAGAATATTGCTTTCACATCATATTTGGAACAGATTAATCAGAAATTGTGTTTTATAAAACCGGATGTATTTGCACAAGTTCTTACGAGAAGATTTTTGTGGATTTTTAGTAATATCGCCAAAAGACTTTATATTCGAGAATTGTCAGTTATATTAAACGGCATAAAAGTAAATGACGCAAGACCATTTTCAGAGAAGCTTAAAGAAATGTTATATAGTATCTATCCGGGTGGGATTTCTAATGATGATTGTGTGGGGGCATGGAACAATTTTTTGACTCTTGGTCTTGCAAAAAGGATCATTATCTATGGACTTGGACAGGCTTACAGAGAATTTACAAAAAGACATGGGAAAGTTTGGCGTGAAATGGGGATGGAAATTGTTGCATTGACAGACAGCGATGATGCGAATATGCAATCAGAACGCAAACGGATTTATCCCTCTCAGATTTGTGATATGGGATATGATCTGGTTTTGATTTCATCAGGGCAATATTATTTTGATATTAAGAAGAGATTAATGGAAGAATTTCAAGTTCCCGAAGGAAGAATTGCTCTTTTAGATCAAGTGATCTGTGCTGCTCGGATGATTCAATGCTGAAAAGGTGAAAAGATTGAGAAAATATATTTTGTTTGGATGCGGAAAATATTCTGAGCGATATTTTAGCATGATTGAAAAGTTGCTTGAGATAGAAGCAGTTTGCGATAATAATCCGGATTTACAGGGAAAATTATGGAAAAATAAGTATTTTTGCATATCGCCGGAAGAATTGGAAAATGACAGAGAGTATATTGTTCTGATCTCGGTTCAAAATCAGGACATGTATGATAGTATAGCGGAACAACTGCGTGTCCTGAAGGTGAAGCATGTACATATAAATGAAATTTTATGTGAAGAGTGGATGAAGCAAAAATGTGAAATAGAGCACGATGAACTCTTGAATTTTTTGCATTCCAAAAAGAAAAGAGTATTACTGTTGGGCGCTCCGGCACATCGGAATCTGGGAGATCAGGCACAGACTTACTGTATCAAATCATTGATAGAAGAAGAATTTGCGAATTGTGAAGTTTTTGTTTTTGAAGGCAACACATTACGCAGGGATTACTATTTTTTACTATACCTGATTAAATTCGCTGTATGTAAGGATGATACGATTCTTGTACATAGTGGGTACCATTGCACGGATCTATTTCAGAAGGAAGAGGATTTAAACGAAAAAATAGTGCTTTTGTTTCCCGAAAGAAAGTTGCTGTTTTTACCACAAACGGTATTTTTTCAGAAAATTGCGGCGAGAAAACGCTCGCAAAAAATATATAATGCACATGGAAATCTGACAATAATGTGCAGAGATGGGAAGTCATATGAACTGGCCCAAAAATATTATACGAATTGTACGGTTGTTCTGTATCCAGATGTTGTTACAGCTCTGATTGGACGCAGAACATATGCTTTCGACAGACATGGTATCTTGCTTTGTCTCCGAGGAAGTATTTATGCAGAGTCGGCATTTGATGCAAACACGCAGGCAGAGTTTGCCAAAAAGTTATCTGTATTGGAGGATACGGAGGTGGGCGATACCGATTCAGATATGCCGTGGACAGAAATACGGAAAAGGCGAAAGGAAGTCATAGAAACTACATTTGAAACATTTGCCAAATATCGTGTGGTGATTACTGACCGTTTTCACGGAATGATATTTTCGCTTATTGCGAATACGCCTGTGGTGGTCTTGCCATCGACGGATCATAAGCTGTCAGAAGGAATAAAGTGGTTTGATAACAGTATGTTTAAAAATATTTATTTTGCCAAGGATATTGATGAAGCTTTGAATTTCACAAAAAATATTCTGAAAGGTGAATATAAAATCTACGCAAATCCGGATATATTGTATGATACATATTATAAAATTTTTCCGGGTATAGAAGAGGATATAAAATGAAATCAGAGGTTGGATTTCTAAAAATAAATATGGCTTGTCTTGAACAGGGCAAGCTTTGGTTTGTACCTTACAACACCAGAAGTTTATATGCGTTGGACCTTGCAAGCGGGGGATTAATGTATTACACATCTATTACTGTTCCGCGATATGCTTCTGATTTGTTTAAGGCGATGATAAAAATTGGAGACTGCATAATTCTTGCGCCGTATGCAGGGAACTGTTTTTACTTTTATCATTTGCAGGGAAAAAACTTCAAAATCGTAGAATTGAATAAAAACAGAACGTACGATTTTTCTTATGGATATCAATATCAGAACTGCGCGTATTTTACAGGCACACAGCCTGTAATTGCAAAAGTCAATCCGGAAACATATAGCATTGAACTGTTTGATATTGTGTTGAACGATAAAGCATCAAATGGAATTTGGAGCCGTGGGAAAGCTTGGATACACAATGGGAAACTTATACTTCCTAATGCGATAAGTTCCAACATATATTATTGGGATATATGCACAAAAGAGGGAGAGTTTAAAAAAATAGATTTGATTGACAGACCGCTTAGTGATTTGGTTATTACAGATGCGGGAGTATATGGATTGCCGAGAAGCGGAAAACTTGTATATGTTCCGAAACGGAGATGTGGAACTACAGCGGGATTCGAAACAGGTCAAGTTGAACTGGATGGTTACTTTCACCTGTTTTGCGCAAAAAACGATACGATTATTATAAATTACCTTAATGGGGATATCTATGTGCTCGATGTTGAGAAAACAGTGTTCAGGAAAGTAGAAGGCATACTGCCAGATGCTCACTTTGACGGTAAAGTTATGCGCATAAGATGGGTGGAATTAGAAAATTCTGTTTTATATCTTAATACGATGGATAGCGACAATTTGGTAAGCTGGGATTTAAAGACAAATTTGTGCAGTGAGATTAGCATACGATTACTCAATTCTGACCAATATATCAGACAAACTGTAAATGTAGAGGGAATTGTCTATGAGAATAAACTATGTGCAGACTTAAATACTTTTTTGCAAGTGGTAAGGAGCGGGGCAAATGGATAAGGAAAGGGCTGCGGCACGGATTGCTGAAGCTTCTTGCACCGCGTGCTTGGCGTGTGTGAATATTTGTCCGCGGCAATGTATGGAATATGATAATAAAGCTAACATGCCTTATATCAGAGAAGACGAATGTATTGCCTGTGGAAATTGTATACGAGTCTGCCCTGTGCAGAAGCATTTGAAGGAAATAAATATATATGCTGCGTATGCAAAAAAAGAGGATCTTGTGCGCCAAAGTTCTTCGGGAGGAATTTTTTCGTTAATTGCGGAAGAGATTTTGAAAAAGAATGGCGTGGTGTTTGGAGCAGGATTTGACGCGGAGTTTCACGTCAGGCATATAGGAGTTACCGATATACATAGCTTAGACAAAATCCGCAGATCCAAATATGTGCATAGTAATGTTGGAAATACATATTGCGATGTAAAAGGATATTTGAACGAAGGAAGGACGGTGTTGTTTAGCGGAACGAGTTGTCAGGTGGAAGGACTTTTGGCTTATTTAAACTGTGAAGGTATCAATACGGATCGCCTATATACGCAGGATCTTGTATGTCATGGGACGGTGATGCCGGAAGTCTGGGAAAAGTATTTGAAAGAAAAGTGTGAAGAATACGATTCAAAAATAAAATCTGTTTCTTTTAGAGATAAAAAATATGGTTGGTTTAATTTTGGTATAAAAATAGACTTTGAAAACGGAAAGACATATTTTTGCGACAAAGATCATGATCTATATATGCAGATTTTCTTAAGTAATTTAGCATTGAAAAAGTCGTGTTATACTTGTGTATTTAGAGGAATTACAAACAGGAAAAGCGATATTACACTGGCTGATTTTTGGAGTATATACAAAAATAGTCCAGGGACTTTTCATCCATCGGGAACTTCTTTAGTAATGGTTAATAGTCTAAAAGGATTAAAACTGTTTGAGAATATCAAAAATGAAATGTGTTATGAAAGAATGGAAGCCAATTCAGTGACTCGTTCCGAGACGATGACTGTCACCAGTGTGGAGGAACCTGTGACCCGCGCGAGATTTCTTGAACAGATTAAATATGTATCTTTATCGGACGCATGGCAGAATTGCAGAAAAATTCGCTATGGAGTTTGGGGGAGTTTTAACTTGCGGGGAACAGCTTTAAGAAGCGGGGAATTGGTATTTCATATTAGCAATAACAGTATTGTCAGTTTGTTTTCGAGAAAGTTGGAAGAATATCCTCAGATAACCACCTCCAATTCGCATAGAAAGCAAATGCTTATCCATGATCTTAAAAAAATTTTTGCCAGTGAGTGTGGGGCGTATTTGGAAAATATAGATTATATGTTGATCGATTTTCTCGAAGAAAGATTTGGTGTATGGAAACCAGATGAGGATCATTATTTGACGGTCAGCGACGCATGGAACGACACCGGAATTGATTTGAAGGATATGACGAACTGCTCTACGGAGAGATTTTTGAATATATGGAAGCGGGCATGTATGCAATTTGTGTCCTTGCTTTGTGCTTATATGGGGCACACAAAAATGATTTTAGTACGTATGCTGTTATCCGCAGCAGATGAAATGGGAAACAAATATGCCAATATCAGAGAGATAGAACAGGTAAATCATGCCTTAGAAGATATGTATGATTTGTTCCTTACAGAGTGTGATAAGAATGGTTGTCAGGTCAATGTGATAGATGTTCCCGAAGTGTTTCTATATACGCAGTCAGGGCATAAATGGGGGAAGGCGCCTGAACATTTAAATCCTCGTGCGGAGGCTTATTTGGCTGCTCAAATAGAGCGTATGATAAGGAGCGAGTATCTATGAAAAAATATACATACCCAAAACAGCTGCTTCCCAAAGGCGCGAAAGTTATCTTGTATGGATACGGGGAGATCGGAAAGTATGTGGCGAGCAGAATACTCAACGAAGAATACTGTGAATTAGTTGGAATTGTTGACAGGAATGTTGATCCGAAAGAACTTCCGCCAGGCATAGCATTTTGGGATTTATATAATATAGAAAATGCAGGATATGATTACATATTGATTACGAGTAAAGTATATGAGCATGAAATTTACAAAACTTTATCAGATATTGGCGTTGAAAAATGCAAAATATTGTTTTTGCAAGAAGAGGATAGAATTATTTGGGAGCGAAATGATGTACCGGTGATGGAAATTGATAAGGTAGAAGAAAGCCATGCTGAGAATTTTGGAGAGTATGTACGATATAGGACACTGGAATTGATATGTAAAGAGATATATCGCAAAAACTTAAATGGAGCCGTGGCAGAAGCCGGCGTTTATATGGGTAATTTTGCTAAAGCATTAAGTTATTGTTTCCCGGATAAAGAGTTGTATTTATATGACACTTTTTCCGGATTTGACAAAAGGGATATGGATGCAGATGTGGAGAGAGGTTTTACATCTGAAAGGAGATTTGGCAGTTTTACAGGAAAAGATATATTTGCAAGAGAGGATATGACCTCTGAGCAGCAAATAGAGCATATTAAGAAAAAACTTAGAAGGGGGGGGGCAAAAGTAAATATAAGGAAAGGCAATTTCCCAGAAAGCGCTGTGCAGGAGCAGGATACAAATTTTTGTTTTGTAAGTTTGGACATGGATCTGTACAGACCTACCAGGGACGGCTTGGAATTTTTTTGGCCTAGATTAGTAGAGGGAGGAATCATTTTTTTGCATGATTATAACGCCGTAGAACATAAAGGTGTGATGACGGCGTTGGAAGAGTTTGAAATCATAAACGGCACAATGATTAAAGTGCCGATTCCTGATCAGTATGGAACAGTTATTCTGGTTAAAAGCGTTACATAAAGAAATGATACGAGGTGAGGGTGATGCAATACAAAACTGTTGAAAAATGGTATGAGCCTGCAGATATGCTTAGAAATAAATCTGAATTTCTATGCGAAATGAGCCGTGATGATCATGGCTTCCTGTGCGGAGCCGTTAAAACCCTTCGCCCGCATAAGGTAGTTGAAATCGGTGTGGCGGAGGGAGGAACTACCAGTGTACTTATGAATGCACTCAGCATGTGCGTGGATCAATGCGATGTCATATCTGTAGATTTGAATGAAAAATTTTATCTGGATTCTAATTATACGACAGGTTATCAATACGAAAAGATGAAGAGATACATTGATTTTTCGGAATGTTCGCTGAATCATATATTTTTACTGGGGAAAACGATCGCGGAAAGAATTGAGGAGATCGGCGCAGATATTGATCTTGTAATTATAGATACAACCCACAGACTGCCTGGTGAAATTCTTGATTTCCTTTGTGTACTTCCTTACATAAATGGGGGGGGGTGGGTAATCCTGCATGATGTTGATTTAAATTACCGTAGATCCTTTAATGTGAAATTGGCGCAAAATGCAGCTTCACGCATAGCTACAAAACTTTTGCTGACAGTAGCAAGAGGAAATAAATATCTTGAAGTGATCAATGGAGTATACGCTAATATAGGAGCCATTGAGATAAATGAACAAACGCGGGAAAATGTTGCGGATTTATTTGTGGCGTTGTCGGCAACATGGGGGTACACAGTCAGCAAATCAATGCTTTTGGATTACCGCAGGATATTTGAGAAACATTATGCGGCCGAGTGTCTGCAGTTTTTTGATGTAGCGGCCCAAGAAAATGGAAAGATTTATAGCAATATGGAATGGGCAAGGCTTAAAAATAGTTTGGACGATATATCTGCAAATTATCCATATGGCAGTATCCCTTACGGAAGTAAAATTGCCATTTATGGTTCCGGTAAAAGAGCCGACTCCTTGAGAATGCTTGCGTTAATAACGGATTATCTTGAACTGGTTATTTGTGTTGACGATACTTGCGCTGATGGTCGGTGGCTGGAGAGGGAGAGAGAAAACGTGCAAAGCCCGGACGCTTTGCGACAAAGCGAGTTTGAATTTGTCATTGTATCGGATGAAGACGAATCCATTATTAATAAAAAGAAAGAGTGGCTGATGAATGAAGGAATAGCAGGCGAGGAGCAGATACTTACAGCGGTATCGGGTATAAAGATATCCACAAAATTATTGTCAAGATGCAGATTTCCCTTTCCTTATTCCGGTATATCGCCGGGAGTTAGAGTCTGCCTGTACGGGGCTGGGAATTGTGGCAGAGAATTTTATAATACGATAAAGCTGACACAATACTGTGAATTGGTTGGATGGGTGGATAGAAGTTATCAAAATATTGCGAATGAAATGGTAACGGCACCGGAGACCATGGCAACGATGAATTTCGATTATGTTTTGATAGGCATATCTGATAGGTCTATTTATGAAGATGCTAAAGGGGAGATAGAGAGAAATGGATGGAATTGCGAAAAGCCGATAATAGGAATCTGGCAATAGGTAATTTAATGTGTTGGCAGGGAAATGATAGAGATTCATGATAAAAAAGTGCATGGGAGGAAGTAAAATGAGAATTATTGTTTACGGTGCAGGGCGAAATTGCCAAAACGTATTAAATGGGCTGAGTTCCGATGATGTTCTGTGTATTGCGGATCAGAATCCGGAAGGCGCTAAATATAAGGGGGGGGGTATATTGATTGTACCGCCTGAAGCAATCCTTGTATATGACTACGATAAAATTATAGTAAGTGTGGTAGAAAATTTCCTTCATATTAAAGAGTTTCTGATACAACTTGGAGTAAAAAAGGAAAAAATCATGCATTACACCGAGTTGAATCTGTCATTGACTCCTAAAAACATAGGAACGATGATCGCGGACTGGAGAAAAGATCTTACTAACGATACGCTGTATGATGAATTGTGCAGTCATGCAGACGATTTGAGTGAGTTGGAGAAGGAGTTCTTAGTTGGAAAACACAATCGCTCTTTTAAATGGCTGCATTATTTTGAAATATATAATCGTTATTTTAACAAGTACATTGATCAAGAAGTAACTATTATGGAGATTGGGGTGAATAAGGGCGGTTCTCTGCAGTTGTGGAAGCGAGTATTAGGACCTAAAGCCAGGATTATCGGTGTTGACATATCGCCAAGTTGCAAACAGCTAGAAGAAGAGCAGATTGAGATTTATATTGGCAATCAGGAGGATAGAAATTTTTGGAGAAAAATCAAGCAGGAAATTCCCAAACTTGATATTTTGATAGATGACGGCGGACATTATATGAATCAACAAATAGTAACTTTTGAAGAAATGTTTTCCCATATCAAGGCAGATGGTGTGTATATTTGTGAGGATACATTTACTTCATATAATAAAGATAAATATCAATCCGGATATAAAAACCCGAATACTTATATAGAGTACTCAAAAAACTTTATAGATTATTTGCATGCCTGGTTTTCTATGGATGAGGATTTACAAGTAAATGAATACACTAGATCAATGCATTCTGTTCACTATTATCCGGGAGTTGTTGTGATTGAAAAAAGACCAATGTATCCTCCGTTTGATATGGAGATATGCAATAACGATGATGAAAAGTATGCAATTTGCCATTTTCATGGTAAAGAGAGAAATATTTAAGGAATAATTATTGCAAAAACGCCGTTTAGAACCAGTTATACGGAGACGGAAGCGATACGGCAGACTTCTATAAAATGCGCTTGCTTAGGCGGTAAAGTGGTTGGAATTATGGAAAATCAATATTAGAAATCTGCATGGGACTTGTATGTCATAATATTTGAGAAATGGAGGATATTAGATTTATGGAAGCAACCGCAATAACAGCTATGACAGACTTAAAAAAAATCTATTCTATGATGATGGATGAAGAATCAAAATATGTTTATATAAACAGATTAAATTATTTGGTTACAGGTAATTATCATTACATGGCCAATATAGTAGAAAAATATCTCCCAAATCTCACTGTAATGAAAGGGGGGGGGATATCCTCGCTTCTTAAAGAACTGCCCGAAGAGAAAAAAATTATTGTGTACGGTGCTGGTGCTAATGCAAAAAAAACGATAAAGTTTTGGAGAAATGATGCCAGATTTATAGGCTTCTGTGATAGAGACGAACAAAAGCAATTAGAAGGACTTGATGGTTTCCCGGTTATAGCACCGACGGTGCTTTTTGATAAATATCGGAATGAAACAATTGTAATTTCTGTAGATCATTCTGAATCGGAAATCAGGAAGAGCATGATTGAGGCGGGAATACCTGAAGAACACATTTTTGATATGGAACCATACGTATTTCGTGGAGATGATGCATTGTATTTTGGAGTGAATTTTATATCATATGAGGATTCGGAAATATTTGTTGATGCAGGTTGTAAGAATTTAGGATCTACCATGGGACTTCTTCGTAAATGTAAACGATTGGAAAAGGTTTACGCATTTGAACCGGATCCGTCAAACTATCAAGATTGTTTAAGAAGAAAAGAAAAGGAAGGATTATCGCAAGTCAATATATATCCGTATGGAACATGGAATAAAAGTGAGCGATTGGCCTTTGCAGCAAATGGAGATGGGACATCTTGTATAAGCAACAATGGGAAAACCAGCATAGATGCTGTCGCAATTGATGAGATAGTTGATGAATCGGACAGAGTTACATTTATTAAAATGGATGTGGAAGGGGCGGAACTGAAATCTCTGGAAGGGGCAAAACATACAATTCAAAAGAATCGACCAAAGTTAGCGATATGTATATACCATAAACCAGAGGATATGATTACATTGCCGTTATATATTAAAAGCCTGGTTCCGGAATATCAATTGTATATGCGGCACCATGGGAATGCAACTAATGAAACGGTACTTTATGCGATTTGCCATTCGTATGAGCAGGAAGGAATGTAATAGAAAATGATTATTACCAAAACGCCGTTTAGAATCAGTTTTTGCGGAGGCGGAAGTGATATGGCAGCCTTTTACAGGGAATATGGCGGCTGCGTTGTGAGTGCTTCTATTAACAGATATATGTATCTGACGATCCACCCTTATTTTGATGAAACGAAAACGGCGTTGCGATATTCTGGCATTGAGATTGTTGATGATGTGCGGGAAGTGAAACATTCAATTTATCGGCAGGTATTGACAGATATGAATATCAGCGGCGTGGAGATTAGTAGTACGGCGGATGTGCCGAGCGGTACAGGGTTAGGTTCGTCATCTTCTTTCACGGTTGGTCTTTTACATACATTAAATTGTTATTTGGGAAAATATGTTTCCAAAGAGAGTATAGCGGCGAAGGCGTGCCATGTAGAAATTGAAGAGTTGGGGAATCCGATTGGGAAACAGGATCAATATGCGGCTGCCTGCGGTGGACTAAATTTTATAGAATTTCATCAGGATGAATCGGTTACGGTGTCGCCTGTGATTATGGACTATGAAACGAAGGAAGCTTTGCAGGAGAACCTGATTATGTTTTATACAGGACTTACTCATGATGCTAACACTATATTAGCGGAACAAAAGAAAAATATATCCGCAAAAGATAAAACGGAAAATCTTCTTCAAATGTGCAGGCTTGCACGGGATATGAAGGCCGCGTTGGAACAGAATGAGTTGTCAGATTTTGGGAAAATTCTGCATGAAGGATGGATTCGCAAACGAGAATTGGCCAGTGGAGTGACGAATTTAAAAATAAATGAATTCTATGAGTGTGCGATTGAGCATGGCGCTTCAGGAGGTAAACTTCTTGGAGCAGGAGGTGGAGGTTTTTTGCTTTTTTACTGCGAAAGGTATAAACAGAAAAAATTAGAGGAAGCTCTGGGACTCAAACGATTCCCTTTTAAGTTTGAACATGATGGAACGTCGGTAGTTCATATTGGCGACAAATATTGGTAAGGAGCAATTGTAATGAAAGCGATAGTAGTAGGCGGCGCGGGATTTATTGGCAGTCATTTGTGTGATGCTTTGATTCGTAATGGGAATACGGTTGTATGTGTCGATAACTTTTCCCTAGGGACGCGGGAAAATGTAGCACATTTGAAAAAAAATCCGTTGTTTCGATTATATGATGCAGATGCATCTTCCGCTGATTCTTTGTCTGCAATTTTTGAGAAAGAGCATCCGGAATGTGTTTTTCATCTGGCTGCCAATTCGGATATTCAAGCGAGTGCTTCTGATCCGGAGGTAGAATATAGGAATACTTATACAACAACATTTCAGGTTTTGGATTGTATGAGAAAATATGGGGTGAAAAAGTTGTTTTTTGCATCTACGTCTGCCGTATACGGAGATAAAGGAGATACAGTGTTGGATGAAAATACGTCCAATTTATCACCGATCTCTTACTATGGAGCGGCTAAACTTGGGAGTGAGGCACTGATCAGCGCCTTTTCGTATATGAATGAGATGAATGTCTTGGTATTCAGATTCCCAAATGTGATCGGACCAAGGCTTACGCATGGTGTAATATTTGATTTTATACATCGCCTAAAAGACAATCCTGAACAACTTACCATATTAGGAGATGGGAATCAGACGAAACCGTATATGTATGTGCTTGATTTGGTAAAAGCTATCATGAGATATATGGATGTGAGTGATCCGGGAATCACTTTATACAATGTAGGCACAGAAGGTACAACCAGCGTTAAAACAATTGCAGATATTGTATGCGAGGAAATGGGGTTGAAACATGTGAAATACATTTATTCTGGCGGTAAAAGTGGTTGGAAGGGAGATGTTCCTAAATTTCAGTATTGTATGGATAAGATTCACAGTAGTGGTTGGAGAGCGGAATATTCTTCGGATGAAGCGGTAAGGAAAACAATAAGGCAAAATTTATAAAGAAATGAGGAGTTCGGATTGGGAAAAGAATATCTTGCAGTCATTCAAGCGGGCGGAAAAGGTACGCGCATGAAATCGCTGACATTGAATAAAATTCCTAAGCCTATGCTTTTAATAAATGGAAAGCCAATGCTGCAATGGCAGATAGAAAACCTACTCACACATGGAATTCGGGATATTTGCATAATCACAGGTTATTTAGGAGAAAAAATTGAGGCGTATTTTGGTGATGGTACAAAGTATGGGGCGAATATTTCATATATCAGAGAAGATAAGCCATTAGGATCGGCCGGGGCGTTATATTTTATTAAAGGTTTTACAGATCCAAAAGATATTATCTTGATATTTGGAGATGTGATGATAAAAATAGATTGGGACAGGATGATTGCTTTTCATGAACAAAGAAACGCTCTGGTGACTTGCCTGATACATCCGAATGCACATCCGTATGATTCTGATTTAGTACTTGTGAATTCTTTGTATCAGGTAATCGGTATTGATCCAAAAAACAGTGTTCGTCAGGATTGGTATGATAATTTGGTAAATGCAGGGATATATATCATAGACAGCGAAATACTCTGCTCTTTTGATAAAGCTGTCAGAAAAGACTTTGAAAAAGATATATTATGTCCTCTGATAAAGACGGGAAGGGTATTCGGCTATAAAACTTCAGAATATGTTAAAGATGCGGGAACCCCAGAAAGATTTCAGAGTTGCTGTGAGGAACAAAGAAAAGGATTGTGGGATGATAAATGTCTGAATAAAAAACAGAAAGCGATTTTTTTCGATAGAGATGGCACGCTCAATCAATACAGGGGTTTAATAAGCAATGCAGACGAGTTGGAATTGGAATGTGATGCGGCTTCTGCTGTTAGAGAAATTAACCGTTCAGGATATTTGGCATTCTGCGTAACGAATCAGCCTGTTGTGGCACGCGGATTGTGTGATGTAGACGAAGTATACAGAATACACCGAAAGTTACAAACGCTTTTGGGAAGAAATGGCGCATATTTAGACGATATTGTCTTTTGCCCGCACCATCCAGATAAAGGATATAAGGGAGAGAATCCTCTATATAAGATACCATGCAATTGTAGAAAACCATCCACCGGACTGATTGAACAATTGGTGGAAACATATCATATTGATTTAGCGAAATCGTGGGTGGTCGGAGATACGACGGTGGATATGCAATTAGGGAAAAATGTCGGTGCACAGACGATACTTTTGAAAACAGGACAAGCGGGAAATGACGGCAAATACAATGTAACACCAGACTATGAGGCAAAGAATTTAACAGAGGCAGTATCGATTATTATTCATGCTTACGGAGGCGCATAAACGACATGGATTATCGGGAACAGATTGGTCAGTACATAGAAATGGAAAAAAGAGTACTAGATACTTTAGACAGTGAAAAAATAAGTACAGTTATGAATGTGTTGGAGAATGCAAGATTGCGTAAACAGAGAATTTTTATCTGTGGGAACGGTGGAAGTGCCTCAACTGCAGCGCATCTTGAATGTGATTTCAACAAAGGAATAAGTTATGAACAAAAGGTGAAATATGATATCGAATGTCTAAGCGATAACGTCCCTATGATGATGGCTATTGCTAATGATATAGGATATGACGACATATTTGTTGTTCCATTGAAAAATAAATTGAAAGCAGGAGATATTCTCATTGGTATATCGGGCAGTGGTAATTCCGAGAATGTGATTCGGGCATTTGAGTATGCAAATGAGTTGGGGGCAATTACGATAGCATTTACAGGTTATAGCGGAGGAAAACTGAAAGAATTAGCTAAACACAATATACATGTGAATATTGATAATATGCAGATTATAGAGGATGTTCATCTTGTTTTGAATCATATGATGATGTTTATACTTTCAGGTATGAAAGGATGTTGATTTTTTGCAGACACTTACTACAAATTATAGACAATATGTCAATGATCAAAAAATTCAGATTTTATTCATGTTTCAGGCAGGGACAGTCTGGAGTTCACTTGACAGTGTCTACAGATGTTGTTTAAAGGATCAAAGATTTGAAGTGCGTTTGGCATTAATAGAAGAAACTACGGTTGAAACTTCACATATGAAAGGCGCACGCGAATTTTTGGAAAAAAATCATTTTAACTACTGCGAATATGAGAGCTTGGATTTTAAAACATATTGTCCGCATGTTGTTTTTATACAGTTTCCCTATGATGCAGCGACTCACACACCGGATACTTTATCCATACAGTTCAGATATCGTGGTACGCGTGTTGTGTATGTGCCTTATGGTATTGAAATCTCAGATACGGAACTTTCAAAAAAGGATCATTTTAATAGTTTCGTTGTGGAAAATGCATGGAGAATCTATACAAGCTGTGATGGAATAAAAAAAGAATATGATAAATATTGCCGCAATAGAGAGGCGGTAAGAGTTTGTGGCTCACCTAAGTTTGACGCAATCTGCAATAAAGACAAGATGCCTGTAAAGGGAGAGATTACGGAACGGATCAAGAACAGAAAACTTGTCGTATGGAAAATACATTTTCCTAAAAAGGTGAGAGAAAATGAAAAATTGTATCAAATTACGCCGTATGTTAGAGAATATATTGATTTTGCACTCAAAATTGATAAATATCAGAATTTGTTTTTTGTGGTCTTAGCGCATCCCAAAATGTTAAAAGGTGTAGTGACTTCTGATGTTCAGGGAGACGATACGCTAATGCAGCAGATAGAAAAGCTGCTTGCTGTATTATCCGAAAAAGAAAACGTTTATATTGACACGGACGACGATTATAGACCTTCCCTTTATCATGCAGATGCAATTGTGATAGACAGAAGCGCAGTTATGATAGAGGCTGCTATGTTGTCTGTACCAGTACTTTTAATGAAAAATTCTGATTATTCGGAGCCGATGGTTGCTGCGGTTGAAAACGTAGTAAGAAACTTTTATCAGGGAAGTTATTGTAAGGATATAGAGGATTTTCTGGATGCTTTCGTTCAAGGGGAAAATATGCAGATTCACGAATTGGAAGCGGCCGTGAAAGAAAATTTTCCATTATGCGATGGAGCCTGTGGGCAGCGTATCGTGGATGATATTGCAAACGGATTATGCGAAGCGGGACATGATATTAAAGTAATTTTGTATGGCACTGGGACAATATGCAGTTACTACATGGAAAAACAAAGGTGGGGAACCGATGCAAGGTTTACAGTAGTGTCGGTGGTTGATTCAGACAGCAAAAAGTGGGGTTCCGATTATTATGGTATACAAGTTGAGGCACCAAATCAAATTATAAATTTGGAATTTGATGCGATTGTTATCATGACAGAACCGTACTATTTTGAAATCAAAAAAAAGCTGGTTTACGAATATTATCTTGATGAACGCAAAATATGGCGGTTGGATGATTTTGTTGTAGAACTGCAGAATTTAAAATGAGAGAGATATACTGTACGAGGAATTACTTATGGATCTTGTAATTTATGGTGCGCAAGGTTATGCACTCAGCACATATGAAGCGATAAAAGCTTTATATCCGAAACGCAGGATTTCTTGTTTTCTTGTGACAAGTATGGCAGGGAACACCTTTTTTCTTGGTGACCGTCCAGTCAAAGAAATTACAACTTTTGCACAGGATATTTCTTTGGAGGAAAAGCAAAAAACAGAAATTCTTATTGCTACTCCGGAACAGTTTCATTCGGAAATAGAGGAAATACTTGAAAATTACGGCCTTTGCAATTACAGTCGGCTTACTTTTGAACGTTGGGCGCAGTTAATGGCTTTGTTTCATGCAAAACAGGGATGCTTTCTGCCGCTTGTAGCTCTTCCTGTGGGTTGTCATATGCCGTTTGTCAGGCTTTACATGGCAAAATCACATGTAGACAGGCCGTTAAGCCGCTCATGCACATTTCCCGAATATATCTTTCCGGTTCAGGCCGGTACAGATTGCTGTAATGTACGGATTGCAGATATTGCGGATAATACCGGACAGAATATTTCAGGAAAAAATGGTAATTACTGTGAGCTGACGGCGTTATATTGGATGTGGAAAAACAAGCTTATGGCAAGCAGTACGGAGGATAATGAGACAAAGCAATATTACGGACTATGTCAGTATAGAAGGGTATTTGATTTTACGGGAGACGATTTCCTTCGATTGATAGATAACGATGTCGATGTAGTTCTGCCTTATCCTTTAATGTATGAACCCAATATTCATGTCCATCACAAGCGATACATAAAAGATACAGATTGGAAAGCCTTAGTGCAGGCACTTGAAGAATTACAGCCATCGTATGCACAGGCATTGGGGAAAGTTTTTCAACAACAATATTTATACAACTATAATGTAGTGTTAGCAAAAAAGAGTGTGTTGCGGGATTACTGTAACTGGTTGTTTCCAATCCTTGGAAGGACGGAAGAATTAAGTGTGCCGAAAGGGAGCGAGAGAAAGGACAGATATATTGGTTATATAGGTGAAACATTGGAAACACTTTATTTTATGATAAATAAGGACAAGTTAAATATTGTTCATGCCGGATGCAGACTTCTGACATAGTTTAAATGCATTTTGATGTAAAGTGCGGTGAAGAATAGACATACTTTTCCTAATCGCCAAAGAGAGGTAATGGTGAAATACAAAGATGAACTTTGAATTAACCGCCTCCATGATGTGCGCCAATTACGCCCATTTGGAGACCGAGGTAAAAAACCTAGACGAAGGCGGCATCGATTCCTTCCATATCGATATCATGGATGGGCGTTATGTGCCGAATTTTGCCATGTCCCTAAATGACATGCGCTACATAGCAGGCGCCACAAAAAAGCCATTGGATGTTCACCTTATGGTCGAGCATCCAAATAATACCATCGCGCTTTTTCTGGAGAATCTTCGCAAAGGTGATACGGTCTATATTCATCCGGAGGCGGAGTACCATCCCTCCACAACGCTGCAGAAAATCATCAATGCCGGCATGATACCGGGCATTGCCATCAATCCCGGCACAAGTGTGGAAACGGTCATGGAGATGCTGCGCATTGTTAAAAAAGTGCTTGTGATGTCGGTCAATCCGGGAAACGCAGGCCAGATGTATCTGCCATATGTGGGGAAAAAGATTACAAAGCTGCTTGCGTTGAAAGAAGATATGGATTTTGAAATCTGTTGGGACGGGGCCTGCAGTGCGGAGCGCATTTTGGAATATGCCCCCAAAGGTGTCAGAGGATTTGTCCTTGGTACGACGCTTCTGTTTGGCAAGGACAAGCCTTATGGGGCCACCATTTCCGATATCAGGGAGCTGAGATTCTGATATCAGAAAGACCGGATATCACGGTGGATATGATGCCTTTATGATGCAGATGAGGAGAAATCTATGAACACGGCGATTTTATTATCAGGCGGCGTCGGAAGCAGGATGCATTCCGACATACCAAAACAATACATATCTGTCGGCGGAAAGATGTTGATTTCCTATGCGCTGGCGGCTCTTACGGAGTCGCCTTTTATTGATCGGACGTTGATCGTGGCTGAGGAGGTATGGCGGGAATCCATCCTGTCAGACGCTGCTGAGGCTGGTGTGCCGGTTGATAAGGTTATGGGGTTTGCCATGCCGGGTTTTAACCGTCAGGCATCTGTCATAAACGGAATGAGGGAGATCATGCGCCAGACGGGTGACGGCGGCATTTCGGATGATGACACCGTATTCATTCATGATGCGGCCCGCCCTTTTCTCGCGCAGAGGCAGATTGAGGATTGCTTTGCGGCACTAAATGGGCATGATGGTGTACTGCCTGTGCTGCCGATGAAAGACACCGTATATCTGAGCCGGGACAGCAGGACGGTATCAGAATTGCTTGACAGGGATTGCATTTTTGCGGGACAGGCACCGGAGCTGTTTCGCTTCAGAAAGTATTATCAGGCAAATATGGCATTGACGCGGGAACGTCTGGCGGCCATTAACGGCTCTACAGAACCTGCGGTAATGGCAGGTATGGATATTGTAATGGTTTCTGGCGATGAAAATAATTTTAAAATCACGACACCGCAGGATCTGGAACGCTTCCGCAATGCAGTGAACTGCGGCGGATCGGGCTGATACGGGGCGCCGGGTCAGACGACCGGCTTTACATGGAAACGAAGCACGGCAGCAAGGAGTATAAACATGAAAGCATGGGTACTGCAGGATATCGGAAAAATCACATACAAGGATGTCCACGATCCGGAGCCGGGAGATGCGGAAGCGTTGATCCGGATAAAAGCGGCCGGGATCTGCGGATCGGATATTCCGCGGATTTACCGGGACGGTGCACATAAAATGCCGCTGATTCCCGGACATGAATTTGCCGGGGAGGTCATTGCTGCGGGAAAATGGACGGACAAAAAATGGCTGCACAAGCGAGTGGGCATATATCCGCTGATTCCATGCCATTCCTGCATAGCATGTCAAAAGGGGCGTCATGAAATGTGCAGACAGTACAGTTATCTTGGCTCCAGACGTGACGGTGGTTTTGCAGAGTATGCGATTGTTCCACAAAAAAATTTGATGGAGCTTCCTGATGCCATATCCTATGAGCAGGCAGCAATGCTGGAGCCCTTGTCGGTGGCAGTACATGCCATGCGCAGAGTTCCTATTGCGCAGGAAGAAACGGTTACAGTATGCGGGTTGGGGACAATCGGAATGCTGCTTGCCATGCTTCTTATGGATCACGGCATAGGGAATGTCCTGCTTATAGGAAATAAGGAATATCAGCGAAAGAAAGCATTGGAAATGGGGATACCGGAAGAAAATTTCTGCGACTGCCGGAAGGAAAATGTGCCGGAGTGGATGAAACGGCGCACAGACGGGAACGGCACAGATGTGTTTTTTGAATGTGTCGGCAGGAACCAGACAGTTTCTTGGGCGACGGATCTGGCAGCGGCGGGCGGAAAGATCTGCCTTGTGGGAAACCCATATACGGACATGACGTTGGATAAGCAGACATATTGGAAGATTTTGAGGAACCAACTTTCGCTGACAGGTACATGGAACTCATCCTTTTTTGCGGCTGGCATCCCAGAAGAACGGGAGTGTACGGACTGGCAATATGCAATGCATCTGTTGGAACAGGGGCGGCTCATGCCGCAGCGGCTGATCTCGCACAGGCTGAGGATGCCGCAGTTGGAACAAGGACTGCGCATCATGCTCGACAAGTCGGAAGATTATCTGAAAATAATGGTATGCGCGGATGAATATTGACTGCTGTGCTTATTGCATTATGCCCAAAGCAATGATAAGATAAAGGTATAGATTTGGAGAAAACAGCGGGGATGATGCAGTCCGGCTGTTGAGTAAGATGTTTTCTGCGGATCTTAGTTATGAGGATAAGCTGGATGCGCTTAAGAATGAGTTTAAGATCAGTGTGGGCAGGGAAATGAGCGAGGAGGTGCAGAGTGTGTGCAACTTGAGTGTTGGTGTTTATAATAAAGGACTTTCAGCGGGCAGGATGGAACAGGCCAAAGAAACAGCGTATAAGCTGCAGGATATGGAGCTTCCTATTGAAAAAATAGCCTATGCTGTAGAAGCAGGCATAGATACAGTCCGTGAGTGGCTTGCGGAGCGTGAGGAACTGCTTGTAAAGTAACAGGCGTGTTCCTGATGAAGAAAGTCTATCAGATACAGAGCAGGAATGAGGGCGAAGAAGAGATACATTATCCGGCTGCACGGATGCAGAAAAGATAAAAGAAAAGCAAGGTGATGAAGATGCAAGGCGTTATGTACTTGACATTTTTGTCGATAAGGTATATCTTTATGAAGACAGCATGATTGTAACTTTCCATTTCATTGGTGATAAGCAGGAGTTATCTTATGATGAAACTCTTGAAATGATTGAAAATCATGCATATCTGGTGGACGGTGTTAATGATCCCGAAGCATATATGGAAAGTGGATCGGATGAAGAACAGCCTTTTGGAACAGAGAGTTGAAGACGCTGATTTTTTCTCTGAGGTGTTTGTCTAGGCAGGGTTGTTGTTCATTGAATAGGCTCTAAGCTTATAGGCGGGGATTTCTTTGAGGATGTGAGTTCGGTTGTTCCGGACTCATTTTTTCGCTTAACTTTTTGTAAATAGAGAGGTGTATCTATGGAAGAGATCAGAGAAGAAAATAAGATGGGCGTCATGCCCGTAAACAAGCTGCTGCTTACGATGTCGTTCCCGATGATGGTGTCCATGTTGGTGCAGGCGTTATATAACGTGGTTGACAGCATTTTTGTGTCGAGGATCAACGAAAACGCCCTTACGGCGGTTTCCCTTGCTTTCCCGCTGCAGACGCTGATGATCGCTCTGGGCGGCGGTATGGGCGTCGGTGTCAATGCCGTGCTGTCCAAGGCACTGGGAGAAAAAGATTATGACAGGGCAAACAAAGCGGCGGTCAACGGCGTGTTCCTCGCATGCGTCAATTTTGTGATTTTTCTGTTGGTGGGCCTTTTTGCGGTCAGACCTTTTTACATGAGCCAGACGGACGATGCGCAGATCATCGGCTATGGCTGCCAGTATTTGACGATTGTTTGCTGTTTCGGTTTCGGCGTTTATGCACAGTTTATTTTTGAAAGACTTCTGCAGTCCACGGGCAGGACGCTTTATACCATGTTTACGCAGGGAACGGGCGCGATCATCAATATCATTATGGATCCGATACTGATTTTCGGTTATTTTGGCTTTCCCAAGATGGGAGTTGCAGGCGCGGCGGCGGCAACCGTGTTTGGCCAGATCGTGGCGGGCATTATCGCCCTGATCCTTAATCTGAAGAAAAATACGGATATTCAACTGCGTTTTAAGGGATTCAAACCGGATCTGTCTATGATCGGGCAGATCTATGTGGTGGGTATCCCTTCCATTATCATGCAGGCGATCGGATCGCTGATGACCTACTGTATGAACAGGATCTTGATCGTATTTACCTCTACGGCGGCCGCTGTGTTTGGCGTCTATTTCAAACTGCAGAGTTTTGTTTTTATGCCGATCTTCGGACTGAATAACGGCATGGTGCCGATCGTTGCTTACAACTATGGCGCGGCAAAAAAAGAGCGGCTGTTAAAAACCATCAAACTCAGCGTGATTTATGCGGTCAGTATTATGTTTGTCGGCTTTTTGGTATTCCAGATATTTCCTGCACAGCTGTTCGCGCTGTTTGATGCATCGGAAACGATGCTTGCCATCGGGGTTCCCGCGCTGCGCACGATCAGCATAAGTTTTCTTCTGGCGGGTTTCTGTATCATAGAAGGTTCGGTGTTTCAGGCGCTTGGCAACGGTGTGTACAGTATGTTGGTGTCGGTGGCCAGACAGCTTGTGGTATTGATTCCGATTGCGTATCTGCTGTCGAGGCTGGGTAATGTGGACTATGTGTGGTGGGCGTTTCCCATCGCCGAGCTGATGTCCCTCAGTATGACCATCGTTTTCCGCATCCGCATGGGGAACAAAGTCATTAACCGCATCGGGGAAGAGCAGGCGGGTCAGGATTGACAGAGCCCTGTCTGGATGATATGATACATAACGGCTTTGATCCTGCTTTTAGATGCGGGAGTGGAGTATATTTCAGCGGATGTGGCGGAATTGGCAGACGCGCTGGATTTAGGTTCCAGTGGGCGACCGTGCAGGTTCAAGTCCTGTCATCCGCATAAAAAAGGGACCTGTTGGGTCCCTTTTCAAATGATACGATGTTGTGTTGACATAAACATATTTTAGTTTTCCATAGCATAACCCTCCTGCCTAAATATATCAAAAAAATTTATCCCAGTCAAATATGATTCATCCCAGTCCCACACAAAACCACCGCCAATAAGTATTTTTCATACCATCTCTACTTGCCCTGCACCCTCAGAACCGATATAATAAGATTGTTATCATCATTCATTCATACAAAAGCGGATCAAAAACATTCTATTATCATGTAAAAGGAGGAGAACCATGAATCGATTAAAAGACAAGGTAGCTGTTATCACAGGCGGTAATTCCGGCGTAGGCGCCGCGACCGCCAAACTGTTTGCCGCAGAAGGCGCGGCCGTTGTCATTACCGCCCGCAGAGAGGCGGCGCTTGAACAGATCGCGGACGAGATCAAACAGGCGGGCGGGACCGTGCTTGCCATCTCTACCGATATTTCCAAGCCGGAGGATCCGGAACGTCTGATGCAGACTGTTATGGACAAGTTCGGTAAGATCGATATTCTTGTCAACAATGCGGGAATCCTCGAAGAGGGGTTAAAACCGATCGACCGTTTTTCCGACGAGGATCTGGACAGGATCGTGGAAACGAACCAGAAAGGTACGATGCGCTGTATGCGTGCCGCAAGCAGCAGGATGAAGGCAGGCGCAAGCATCGTCAATGTGGCTTCTGTAGCGGGATATGAGGGCTGCGGCGGCGCAGCTTATGTTTCCTCCAAGGCTGCCATTATCGGCGTGACCAAACACACGGCGCTGCGTTTTCAGGCGCAGGGGATCCGCTGCAACGCGGTATGCCCCGGAACGATCGTAACGCCTATGACTTCCTCTATGAAGGCCGATGCCTTGGATCAGGATATGTTCGGCGCAATGTCCACTCATTCCAATCTGCGCACGCAGCCGTGTATGCCGGAAGATGTGGCGAACATCCTGCTGTTCCTTGCGAGTGATGAATCCCGTGCTATGACGGGGCAGATCATGGTGACGGATTTCGGCGCAAGCCTTTGATGCAGACGCAGTTTCTGCAGGAGTGCAGAACGGGTAAAAAGACGCAGGCCGGTTGGTCTGCGCCTTTTTAATATTGGACCTGTCCTTTTGCTCTCTCGTGATCGCGCATTTTTGAATAGGCGTCCTGATATTTGTCAAGGACCTGCTCCGGCGTTAGTCCCGATAAATCCTGCTGCTGCAGATAAAGCAGCGTGAGCGCCTCGAATTTGTTGGACGGGAAAAATACGGAAGGGGTTGTATCTGCCATGATGACTTTCTCCTTTCAAATCAAACAGTTTTTGCAAAAATTTACAAGTTAATCCCGAAAGGATTTACTAAGTTAATCCCGCAGGGATTTACTTACAGTATAGGGGATTCCCATAATAAATTCAAGTGTCACGGCAGCCTGACCGTAAAGACGCTCCCGCCTCCGGGGTTGTCCTGCACGGTAATGCTTCCGTGATGGGACCGTATGATCTCGTGGGCGATGGCCAGTCCAAGCCCGAAATGTTCTTTGGAGCTTCTGGATTTTTCCGAGCGGTAAAACCGGTCAAAAATGTGCCGTTTATCTTCATCCGATATGCCGATGCCTGTGTCGGATACGGTGATCTCAAAGGAGGCATGGCGGTCTTTATGGTAGCTGAGTGTCAGCCGGACAAAGCCGCCGGGCGGGGTGTAGCTGATGGCATTGTGCAGAAGGACGGACAGCGCCTGCGCGATGCCGTCGGGATCGCATGTACAGCGTTCTATTGGCGCATCCGGCAGGACAAGCGACAGGGACAGACCTTCCCTGCGGCACAGCGGTTCAAAGGATTCGTATGCGTTCAGGCAGATCGTATCCAGTTCCGACGGCCGGCGGTTTAAGGGAAAATTCTGTATGTCGGCGCGGGTGAGCGTCAGCATATCGTTGATAAGATTGTTCATCCGGCGGCCTTCCTTGGCGATGGTCTGGAAAAAGCCGTCCCGCTGTGCCTCATCGGAGGTCCGGCAGCACTCGCTGCTTGCGAGGATAACGGCCAGGGGCGTGCGCAGTTCATGTGATGCGGCGGCGATAAACCGGGTCTGTTTTTCGTGGTTTTCGCGGAGCGGTTTCAGAAGAAAGCCCGTAAAAAACCATGCGAGCGTAAACAGTACGGCGGCCGCGCCCAGATCAAGACACAGGAAAAGCAGGCGCTGTTTTCGGATGGACTCCTGAACCGATTCCAGAGAGTCCAAGATCACGATCTGCGAGGCGGAGGAATCCCGTTCCATGTTGATCAGGGAGCAGAAATAGTACCGGTTGGCGGAAGGGGAATGAAAGCGGTATTCGGAGTGCCGGATGCCGGAATAATTGTTTACATGGGACGCGGTATCTGTGGACGCGGACGTGCCGCTTCCGGCGTTCAGGCTTTCCGTGAGCAGCGTCAGGCTTCCGCCGCCTGTCCGGTCGTGAAGCGTGTTATACAGAAAAGGGACGTTGTTGTCGATGATAAATATCTCATAGCTGTTTTGAAACTCTATGCCCGCGAGCCATTGCATGGATACGTCGGAGGACTGTTCGAGGCTTGCGGCGATCGTTCCGATGTCATTTTCAAACGAATCGAACAGGTTCTCCCACAGGTTCTTCTGGGAGGTATACAGATAGAACAGTGACAGGATAACGATGATAGCGGATGTCGTGCCGCCGTACAGCGCGGTAAAAAAGAAATGTGCTTTACGAAACATGGCGTGCCTTTCTTTAATCGTGGTCGGAAGGCGCTGTTCCTTTTTCCGTGGGAGCGGCTGCCTCGGAATCAAAGGACAGTTTGTAGCCTACGCCGCGTATGGTCTTGATCTGCAGGGCGCTTCGGACCGTCTTAAGACGTCTGCGCAGAAAATAAATATAATTGTCCAGATTGCCGTCTTCCACGTCGCTGTCAGGGCCCCAGACTTTTAACAGGAGCATTTCGCGGGAGAGCGTTTGGCCGGGCATATGCAGCAGGCTTTCCATGAGATGTCCTTCCCGTTTGGAGAGGGTTGTGGCGCCTGCGGGACCGGTGAGGCACATATCGCGCGCGGACCATGTAACGTCATGGCAGCACAGGAAGTCGGACTGCGGCGTCAGCGTGCCGGGGCGCCGGGTGACGCAGCGGATCCTGGCCAGCAGTTCTTCAAACTCAAAAGGTTTCACGAGATAATCGTCCGCGCCCAGATCCAGCCCCTCTATTTTGTCCTGCAATGTGCCGAGCGCCGTGATCAGTATGACGGGAACGCTGCAGGATTTCCTGCGCAGCGAGGTCAGTACGTCTGTGCCGTTGCATCCGGGAAGCATACGGTCGAGAAGGATCACATCGTAGATGTTCTGCGTGCCGTAATAGAGCGCTTCCTCGCCGTCATAACAGGAGTCCACGGTGTAGCCCTGCCGTTTTAGCTGCCATGTGATCGCTTTATTCAGGTTTTTATCGTCTTCGGCGAGTAATATACGCATAGGGGATGCTCCTTTTGCTCTCGTTTTATGACCGGGCGTCGAAAGGATCGAAACCCACACTAATATCTTACCATACGAATCTTTAAATATTCTCTAAGAATTTCTTAATATCTGTTAGAGAAATATTAGAGATTGCTCTGTTATGCTGTTTTTGCCGGTAAAAAACAGGATTCACAGCGCAGAAAGCGCAGAAAACTCAAAAATTTGGCGACGGAGGGTAGTTATGGCAAAAAAAGAGATCGGGATAAGAAATCAGGAGAAAAAATCGGAAAAATCGAAAAAGAAGCAGCGAAACGGGATCATAAAGAACAAGGTAAAAAGCAGAGTTCCGGCTCTGCTGCTGGCTCTGGCCATGGCGTTTGGCGCGGTGGGCTGCGCGGGTTCGCCTGACAGCGCGGACGGTACGACGGACGGCGCGGCAGAAGGATCTGCCGGAGACGGTACGGATGCGGCCGGTTCCGACGGCGGCCAGACTGCTATGGGGCGTTATGTGGAGGAAGAGATCGAGCTTCCGGCAGAGTTGTGGCGTCCGCTTTTTGCGGGTATGATGGACGACGGCAGCATTGTCATTGTGGATAATGGTGCGGGTTTTCTCGTGTCGGAGGACAAAGGCTCCACATGGAGTGAGCAGACGCCGGAGTGGTTCAAATCTTTGGACGGCAGCGGGGACGCATATATTACGTCGCTTGCCATGGGCCCCGACAAAACGATGGCGGTGGTCTATTATGCAGAAACGGACAGCCAAAACGCAGGAGCGGACGATTACTATACAAGTCTGAAATTCATCACGCCGGACGGCGTGGAAACGCCTGTGGACATTGCGCTGCCGGAAGAAGACAAATATATTTATCAGGTGGTTTCCAGCGGCGACGGCCGTTTCTTTGCGCGGACGGCTGCGGGCATTTATCAGATCTTTCAGGACGGCACGTCGGAAAAACTGGTGGCGCCCGAATACTCTTCCTATATATGGGTCAAGGATGATCTGCTCTACATAGACAGTGACTGGGAGGATGTCAGAACGCCGATGATCTATGATCTGGATAAGGGCGATTATGTGGAGGATGAAGTGCTGCAGGATTTTGTGGCGGAGAATTACAGCGGGCACCACTATAACGGAACCGATTACGGCGATATGATGCTGATGCCTGCGGCGGACGGCACCGTGTATGTGATAGGGCAGAAAGGCATCCACCGGCATGTGGTGGGCGGAAACATGGTGGAACAGGTGGTTGACGGCAAACTGTCGCTGCTTGGCAACCCCAGATATGCGGCCACGGTTTCCGTCCTGCAGCCGGAAGAAAACGTATTTCTGGCGCTGTGCGCCAACTCTAAGCTTGTGCGGTTTACCTATGACCCGAATGTGCCGTCCGTGCCGGAAAACATGCTGACGGTCTATAGTCTGAAGGAAAACGACAATATCCGGCAGGCGATCTCCTATTACCAGAGCAGCCACGCGGACACCTTCGTATCCTATGAAACAGCCATGGGAAGCGGCAGCGCGGTGACGAGGGACGACGCGCTGAAAAAACTCAACACGGAGATCATGGCGGGCAAGGGCCCCGATTTGATCATACTGGACGATATGCCGATCGATTCCTATGTAGAAAAAGGACTTCTGCTGGATCTGACGGATTATCTGAAGCAGTACAGCGCGGCGGAGCCGCTCTTTGACAATATGACCGAAGCTATGATGATCGACGGCAGAGCGTATATGGCGCCGGCGACCGTGTCTGTGCCGGTGCTTGCCGCCGGAAGCGGGTATACCGCAGATATGACGGATATGTCAGGTATTGCCGACGCCATAGAGAAAATGCGCGGCGCGTACCCGGACGATCTGATCCTTCACCTGTGCGGCGAGAAGCACATCTTACAATGGTTTGCCGCGACGAGCGCGCCGGAATGGATCAAAGAGGACGGAAGCATGGATATGGATGCCATCGGCGCGTATCTGGAACAGTGCAGACGGATCTACGAAGCGCAGAGAGAAGGGCTGGACGCGGATGTCGTACAGCAGTCGGTGGAGCGGTATAACAGAATAATGGAATCCTATGAGGATGAAGGCAGTATGTACGCTTTGGGCGCTTACATGGATATCATGGATTATATCACCGGAGGGATCCATATGCTGGCGGGATGGATATCCAGTACATATGAATACGAACAGATCATTTCCGTGGATAAAACGGAAGGGTACGAGGACACGGCGGCGGTTCCGATGCAGGGACAGTGCAGCGGTATCTTTATGCCCCATACCCTGCTCGGCATCAACGCCATGTCGGGACAGACGGAGAAAGCATTGGAGTTCATGGATGTGTTCCTGTCCGCCGAGGCGCAGGGAAACTATGAGGGGATCCCCTTTAATCAAAAGGCGTTCGACATACAGTTTACGCCGAAGGAGGACGTATTGGGAGAGAATAACGAATACGGCGGCTGGGTGACCACCGATGAAGAGGGCAATATGGTGGAGTTTGACGTATATTTCCCCACGGCCGAACAGCTCGCGGCGTTCAAGGATCAGCTTGCGTCCGTGGATACCGCTTACATCCGCGACAGCGTGATGGAGGATGCGGTGTTTACGCTGGGCGGCGAATATATACAGGGAAACCGTTCTCTGGAAAATACCCTCGGCGATATAGAGAAAAGGCTGGCCATCTATATGGCGGAGTAGAGAATAGAAAAGCGCGGAAAGAGATCCTGCCGGAAACGGCACGGGAAGGAGATCCTGCCGGAAACGCATGGGAAGGAGATCCTGCCGGAAACGGCACGGACACGCGGGATTTATTCAGGATAAAAAGGGAGGGGTCAAAAACCCATCCCTTTTAAATCGTGCACCAGACGCACATAGAATTCCCGCACATCGAAGCCGGGAATGTTTTCCCTGTTCAGGTCGATCATGTCGCCGTGGGATATCCCTCTTCCTTTGGGAACGCTCAGAGAGTGGAATCCGGAGCCCCATTTCATGCTCTCGGCCGCCACCAGTCCGTCGTTTGCGCCGTCGTAATGCCGGACATACGGATACATCACGTTCAGCGGGAATCTCCCGCCGGAGGCATGGTTCATCACGCTCCCGATACTCTGATAATACACCTTCGGGCTGTCGGGGACCGTTTCGTTGAACCGGGCGCAGGAGGAGGCGGTCAGATCCTGCACGGCTTCCATGAAATCGGGATCGGAATCACCGAAACGCTTAAGCGCGGCGTTATATTTTGCGGCGACGCTCTGGCAGATCCGGTCGGGGATCGTATGCAGCAGGTGATCCGCAAACATGCATCCCCGGTGGGGCGTGTTGACGGTGGTCAGGGACGCCACATAGTCCGCGGCGCCGCATTTTGCGACAGCGAAACGGCTGTCCAGTCCGCCTTTGGAGTGGGCGATGATATTGACTTTGCCGCAGCCGGTGTCCTGAACGATCTGCCGGATGCGCTCTGCGAGTTCCGCGCCGCAGTCAGCCACGGACGCGGCGGACTGCTGATTTCCGTAATAGACCGTGGCGCCGTTTCGGATCAGTTCGGCGGGAATACGCCCCCAATAGTTGAAAAAACGAAAATCGCGGAAAAATACGCCGTGGACAAGCAGGATCGGATAGCGCGTCTTACATTCCTCGTTTTCGGCGCGCACCTGATCCAGAAGATATTTTTCATTTTCATAGAATACTTCGTTTGAGGTGATGGATATGATCCTGTGCAGCGCATAAATGTGGACGATCGGGATCCATCCGCAGATAATGCCGATAACGCGCCATTTGACGCCCAGCTGCACCGAGGTCAGATAGACGCGCAGGATGCCGTTCCAGAACAGGGTAAGCTCCGTCAGAAATACAATGAGCAGGTGCCGCAGCCACACCAGAGCGTACTCTCTGCCGTCATATGGAGCCGCGGGACCGTTAAGGGCAGCCAGTCCGGCGCTCAGCACGGCGATGCTGAAGACGGATTCGATTACCGTCGTTCCCAGAAAGATCTGTAACAATGACACGCCGTCCTCCAAGATCTTGCCGCGCGTGGTGGAGATCTTACGGGGCGTCAGGGCGGGAAAGACATGGATATACAAAATCAGCAGCCAGCCGCATATTTCCATGATGCGCAGAGCGGGCGGCAGCGGACCCGGCCAAGATATGGAAAAAGACCCATCCGCGGCGTTTTGAAGAGGCCGGTATGAGGGGATCCAAAGGCGCGCATGTACGTCGATCAGCCTGATGTTCAAAGTAGTCAGGACGATCAGTGCGGACAGTATTTTACAGGGTGTCTGCCGGTGTGCTTTCATGAGTTCTCCTATCCGTAGATTTGGTATCCGCCAGATGCTTGCAAGGGTCTGGCGTCCCAATCAGCGTAGCAGATTCGGCGGATACTTGCAAGGGTCTGGCGGAAATTTTGGCGTCGGGCTGAAAGGAAAATCCGTAAAAATCTTGACAATCCTGCGCAGTTATGGTACATTATGGTACAAGTTAAAAGGGAGTAGTTATCCTGTGTAAGCAACATACCCTGACGAGAGTCGTGTTTACACGCTTTCTGTTTTCTGAACGGCCGCCCGTGTATCTGGGGCTTTTGGTGAAACGCGGAATGGAAAGAACAAGACTTTTAGCATTTAAGATGCTGAAAGTCTTTTTTAATTTTAATGAAGGAAATATGATTGAGGCGCCGTGCGCCTCGGAACGGAGGGGAAAATGGAAGTAGTGATTCAACTGGTACTTCTGGCGCTGGGTTTCGTGCTTTTGGTCAAAGGCGCGGACTGGTTTGTGGAAGGCGCAGGCAGGCTGGCGGAGAGGTTCGGTATTCCCCAGCTTGTGATCGGGCTGACGATCGTGGCGATCGGGACCTCGCTGCCGGAAGCGGCGGTCAGCATATCGGCGGCACTGAAAGGAAGCGCAGAGATCACGGTGGGCAATGTGGTAGGGAGCAATATCATGAATATACTGGTGATATTGGGACTGACCGCACTGATCCGGCCGATAGCCGTCCAAAGGTCTACGGTCCGATATGAGATGCCTTTTGTGATCGCCGTGTCGGCGTTCCTGCTGTGGGCCGGTTCCGACGGCAACGTGGTGAGCCGCTCGGAAGGACTGATACTGTGGGGGCTGATGTGCCTGTATCTGGCCTATCTGCTTGCCATGTCAAAAAAGGGAGAGGCGCTTACGGAAAAAACGGAAACCGAAGAGGGGCCGATGCCGGTGTGGAAGATGCTTCTGTTGATCCTGATCGGCGCCGGGATGATTGTTTTGGGTTCGGATGTGGCGGTCGATGCGGCCACGGCGCTTGCGAGGATATTCGGCATGACTGAGAGATTGATCGGATTGACCATCGTCGCCTTCGGGACTTCCCTGCCGGAACTGGTGACCAGCGTGACGGCGGCGATCAAAGGAAAAGCGGATATCGCGGTGGGCAATATCGTGGGGAGCAATATTTTTAACATCCTTTTTGTGGTCGGCACTTCCGCGGTCATAACGCCCGTGGCGTATGAGGAGATCTTTTTCATCGACAATATCTGGTGCATAGCCACCGCGGTACTGCTGTGGCTTCTGGTCGTCAGACGCAAGCGGCTCGGCCGGCTGGGCGGCGCGTGTATGCTGGTATGTTACGCGGCGTATTTTGTCTACCTGATCCGCTGACGGAAAACCGCGGATGAAAGGCGCTGTCAGTCAGGAACTGCGGCACATAAAAAACGAGAAAGGGCCGGCTTGTCAGTCGACCCTTTCTTTGCCCCAGAAGAACACGGCCACCGTGCCGGGCCCCGTGTGGGAGCCGATAGTGGTGCCGATGCTGTTGATAAGGACTTTGCCGTCGAGTTTCGGAAAACGTTCTTCGATCAGATCGGCGACGGCCCGTGCGTCTTCATAACATGCAGAATTGGACATATAGCATTTGCCGCTGTAATCGCGGCCTTCTTCCAGACATTCTTCCATTTTGTCCACGATGGTCTGGATCACTTTTCTCTTCGTCCGTATCTTATAGCGGGGGATCAGCCGTCCCTGATAATCCACGTTCAGAAGCGGGCAGATGTTCAACATGCCGCCGATAAAACCGGAAGTCTTGGATATGCGGCCGCCTTTGATGAAGAAAGTCAGGTCCGTGGAGAAGAACCAGTGGTTCAGCTTCAGCCGGTTGTTCTGCGCCCACTCGTACAGATCGTCGATGCTCATGCCTTCGTCCCGCAGGTCCGCGAGCCTGTCCATCAGCAGGCCGTAGCCGGAGGATGCCGCCAGAGAATCTAAGATATATATCTTCCGGCCGGGATATTTTTCTTCCAGCATGTCTTTGGCGATCATGGCGGAATTTACGACGCCGGTTATGCCGGAGGAAAGGCACAGATGCAGGATGTCCTTTCCCTCTTTCAGGAAAGGTTCAAAATAGGCGATGAATTCGTCGGTATTGATCTGGGACGTCTTGGTGTCCGCCCCGTTTGCCATGGCGGCATAAAAACGGTCGAACGGCATCGACTCGCCCAGATCGTCCATGTATTCCGTCCCGTCCAGTTCGTAGTGGAAGCATATGTACGAGATGCCGCGTTTCTGAAAATGTTCTTTGGTCAGATCGGCTGTCGAACAGCAGCTGAGAATGTAATCGCTCATAGAGAACCCTCCTGTTGAATTCGATAAAAAAAGTGTAACACTTTCCCGTGGTAAATTCAAATCAAATATCGTGCCGGGCAGGTGTTCTTTTCCGTGAAAAGTGTTGACAAGTTTTGTAATTACTTTATAATTTTAATATAGAACTTTATTTTATTAACATATTTATTAACATATATGGATTGGGACGGCGTGATACTATGGCAAAATCAGTAAAAATGGCGGATATAGCGAAGACGATGGGCGTCAGTACCGTGACGGTGTCAAAGGCTCTCTCGAACCAAAAGGGAGTCAGCGAGGAACTGCGCGCCAAGATCAAGAAGAAGGCCGACGAGATGGGGTATCGGACCATATCTGCCATGAATCAGGAGCGCGCAAAGAAAAATGCCAGTTACACTATCGGGGTGGTGCTGTCGGACCGATGGCTGGATAAATACGAGGCTTTTTATTGGACGCTGTATCAGGACGTGGCGGCGGCGGCGGTTCAAAGAGGGTGTTTCACCATGCTGGAGATCCTGCAGAGCAGGGACGAGAACGAAATGGTCATGCCGAGGATCACGCAGGAGAAGAAGATCGAAGGGCTGATGATCATCGGCCGGCTGGCGGATGCGTATCTGGAAAAACTTCTGGAGGATATCGACGTACCGGTATTTTTTGTGGATTTTTACGACAGGGACGGAGCCTACGATGCGGTGGTGTCCAACAGCTTTTTTGGAATGTACGTCATGACCAACCATCTGTTTGATATGGGCCACCGCGATATCGGATTCGTCGGGAACATGCTGTGCACGGACAGCATTACGGACCGTTTCTTCGGATATATGAAATCTCTTCAGGAGCACGGCGTTGAGGTGGACAGGGAATGGATCATCGACGACAGGGATCCGGATACGGGAAGGTCAGATCAGGGGTTCGAGATTCGGCTCCCGGAACGGATGCCCACCGCGTTTGCCTGCAACAGCGACGTGGCGGCGTCTATGCTCGTGCGCGCGCTGGAAAAGAACGGGTACCGGGTGCCCGAAGACATCTCTGTTGTGGGGTATGACAATTATCAGCCGCCGGGGCTGTGCGACGTCCGCATCACTACCTATGAGGTGGACATGCGGGAGATGGCCAGACGGGCGGTCAAAAATATGATCCGCAAGATCTCCGGCGAACATTATAAACAGGGGATCAATGTGATCAACGGTTCGATCATCTACAAAGACAGCGTGGCGGAATACAAAGGGCCCCGCAAAGCGCCGTCAAAAGAGCCGGAATAAGATCCGGATGCGACCGCCTCACGGGATCAGTGCATCGAATCCCGAAAAGCCAGCGGGGTCATTCCCGTGCGCTGCTTAAAAAGATTGATGAAATGGGTGGCGCTTTCGATGCCGACCTGCGCCGCGATCTCATGGATCCGTTTATCGCCGGTGAGCAGCAGGTTTTTGGCGGCTTCAATGCGCACATCGTTTAAGTACCGCAGGGGCGGCTTGCCGAAAGCGGCGGCAAATTCCCTGCATATGCGGTATTTGCTGATATGGTAATGGTCTTCCAGATCCTGAAGGCGAAAAGGATTCATGAAGAGCGTGTCAAGAGTATATTTGATCTCCAATAAATAGGGCGGACAGGACGCATAGGTGTTCGTCAGGGACAAAGCCTGCGTCCAAAGCTCCGTAAGGATGCCGTGCAGCAGCGCCGCATCCGTCAGCTTGTCGAGAAGGGTAGTCCCCTCCGCTCCGGCAAGCAGTTTTTCAATACAGGGAAGGATCGTCCCATGCGGCTTTACATGGATCAGAAGAGGATCTTTTCCCGTCAGCAGCTTTTCATAAGCGTCCAGATCATTTCCCGTGATAAAGAAGACGATATATTTCCAGACAGGGCCTGTGATCTCCACTTTCCAAGGAGAAAGTCCGGCGGACGAGCAGTCGAAATACAGAAGCGTCTGCGGCGTCAGCGCATGGTCCTTGTTTCCGGCGCGCAGAACGCCGCCGCCTTCCTTTGTATAGAGCAGCATCCGTGTTGTGGGGGGGGGTGAAAAAGCGCGCAGGACATACGAATATGGTTCTTGGGCTTCCACGATCCCGCCGGAAAGGATGGTCAGGAAACGGTTTTCGGTTTCTTCCATTATATGATAGGGCCGTCCCAGAAAAATATCGGCCGGGATATGCGCCGGAAGGACTGGCGGTTTTTCTAATGCCTTGAAAAAGGCGTCTGTATATTTTTCCATAGTTTTCCTGCATGTAAAATATTAGCTTACATTTAATTACAGCTAACTTAAATTACTATTTTAATTATAGTTAGCTTAAATTAAGTTGTAAATACTTAATTGCATACAAAACAATATTTTGTGGGTGATAATGCACAAAAAGAGCATATAAAAATTGTGTAAATAGGGGAAAATATCCCACCGTGCAATAATGAATGATAAATAACAATATTAATTGATGACTAAAAAATAAAGAAATGTATACTTAAATTAAGCTAAATCACTAGCGTGGATTTAGTACACGTCTGTTATACAGCAGACAAATAAAGATAGGAGGATGTTATTATGAAACTGAAAAAAGTTCTGGCTCTCGGAATGGCAGCGATGATGACTTTATCCATGGTTGGCTGTGGTTCCGACGGTACAGCGGATGCTCCGGCAGCAGACACGACACAGGATCAGGCGCCTGCAGCGGACGACAGCGCAGACGATGCAGCGGCTGCTGACAGCACGGAAGCGGAAGAACCTGCGGCAGACGACAGCGCAGAGGCTCCGGCAGATGATGCGGCAGCAGGCGGCGTTCCCGGATATCTGGATATCACTCTTGGTGAGGATTACACGGATCTGACCGCTACGATCAAGTTCCTTCACTGTAGAACAGACCGTGAGGAAGACGGTACGATCGCGGATCTGGTTGCCAAATTCAACGAAACGTATCCGAACATCACGGTTGAAACGGAAGGCGTTACGGATTACGCAGAGGATGCTCTGCTTCGTCTGAGCACCGGCGACTGGGGCGACATCATGTTGATCCCGGCAATCGACACCAAAGAGCTGAGCACATACTTCCAGCCGCTTGGCGATCTGGATGCAATGAGCGAGCAGCTCAACTTTGTAAACGCTTGGTCTTACGACAATGTATGCTACGGTATTCCCATGTGGGGCAACGCGCAGGGCGTCGTTTACAACAAGGCGGTATTTGAGGCTGCAGGCATCACGGATCTTCCGAAGACTCCCGATGAGTTCATCGCAGATTTGCAGCTGATCAAGGACAACACGGACGCGATCCCGCTCTACACCAACTATGCAGCAGGATGGACCATGGGCGCATGGGATGCTTACATGGGCGTGGTAGCAGAGGGCGACGACACCTTCATGAACCAGAAGTTCGCACATACGGCAGAGCCTTTCAAGGATAAAGGCGACGGCACCGGCGCATATGCTCTGTACAAGATCCTGTATGATGCGGTTGCAAACGGTCTGATCGAGGACGACTACACCACGACCGACTGGGAAGGCTGCAAAGGTATGATCAACAGAGGCGAGATCGGTACGATGGTACTTGGTTCCTGGGCTTTCTCCCAGATGGTAGAAGCAGGCGACCACGGTGATGATATCGGTTATATGCCTTTCCCTATGACGGTAGGCGGCACTCAGTATGTAGCGGCAGGCGGCGACTATAACTACGGCATCAATGTAAATGCTTCGGATGATAACAAGACCGCAGCGTTGGTATTTGTAAAATGGCTGGTCGAGGAATCCGGCTGGAACGTTTCGGAAGGTACTTACGCAACCTCCAAGAACGGTGAGAATCCTACCATGTATTCCGCATTTGACGGATGTACGATGCTTTCCGATCTTCCTGCCATTGCAGGCGAAGAAGATCTGCTTGGCGAGATCAATGCAGAGTCTGAGCTTTCCTTCAACTCTGGCGGCGACGCTAAGGTTCAGCGGATCGTAGAGGCTGCAGCAACAGGTTCCGAGTCCTATGATGATATCATGGCTGACTGGACGGCTGCATGGAACGATGCACAGGAGAGCCTCGGCATTGAGGTAACATATTAAAAAGTAAGCGGTAAAACGCTTGACGCTTGCGCCGGAAACGGCCGTAAGCGGTATGCAGTAAATAACCGGGCCAAGGGGAGGGTTCTCCTTGGCTCGAATTATCAGGAGGATGCGTGTATGACGGCGACGACTCGGAGTGCAAAACCGGCGGGCAGGACATTCGGACAGTGGCTTAAGAGCAGGGACGGTCAGAAAGTGCTTGTTATGATAGCTTTTATGATCATTCCGCTGGCGCTTTTGTTTACTTTCACCTATCTGCCTTTTGCCGAAATGTTCGGTTTCAGTTTTTATGATATGAAGTATATCGGCACAAGAAAATTTGTCGGTATGAAAAATTACATCAAGGTATTTCAGCGTGACGACTGCTTTGGCGCTTTGAAGCTGAGCCTTTATTATATGGCGGGTTCGGTGGTTCAGCTGGTGCTGGCGCTTTATCTGGCGACCATCTTAAGCTTCAAGGTAAAGGGCGGCAGTATTTTCAAAGGATTTATGTTCTTCCCTTTTCTGGTCAACGGTATCGCGATCGGTTTTATTTTTAAATTCTTCTACACCAGAGGCTTCGTGTTCGATACGGTGCTTCAGTGGTGCGGCTTTCAACTGGATAATCTTCCGTATTGGTTAAGAGATAAGCGGATTAACAATATTTCTCTGGTAGCAACATCGGTGTGGCGTTATTTCGGACAGAACATGGTGCTTTTCATCGGCGCGATCATGTCGGTGGATTCCGAACTGTACGAAGCGGCCATGTTGGACGGCGCCAACAAGTTTCAGCAGTTTAAATACATTATCATGCCCAGTATCAAGACGATCATCACTCTGAATGTGATCTTGTCGATCACCGGTTCCCTGAGCGCATTTGAACCGCCTTACGTTATTACGGACGGTGCAAACGGCACGGGCACTTATTTCGTGGTCATGAACGAGATCGCGCACACGCAGCAGAAAGTAGGTCTGGCTTCGGCCATGGCGATCGTCCTGCTGTTGATCATTTTTGCGGCGACGATCTTACAGAAGCTGTTCTTCAAATATGTCTTTAAGAACGCCGAGGATGAAGACTTAAACGCTGCGGCAAAGAGAGATAAAAAGCTGGCGAAGCTGGCGGCAAGAAAGGCGGGGAGATAAATGACGGCTGTACAGAAAATATCCAAATATGTATTGGTGTTCCTAAAATATCTGTCACTGGTGTTCTTTTCCATCGTGGCGGTGCTGCCCCTCGTGTCTGTCCTGATCACGGCTTTTAAGACGGATACGGAGTATCAGCAGACCAACGTAATGACCCTGCCGGAGAGCTGGCTGAATTTCAGCAATTTTACGCAGGCGTTTGTAAAAGCCAACATGGGAAGGGCGTTCGTAAATTCCACGATCATCCTTATCTGCACGCTGGCGGCTTCCGTGCTGATCGGTACGCAGCTTGCCTATGTGCTGAACCGCTTTAAGTTTCCGGGCAACAGCCTGATCCGCAACCTGTTTTTGTTTGCATCCCTGCTTCCGGGCGTTGCGATGCAGGTATCGGTGTATGAGATCATGTGGAAACTGCACTTTATCAATACCCTGCCGGGTTACATCGTGCTGATGTGCGGCACGGACGTCATTTCGATCTATATTTACATTCAGTTCTTTGAGAATATCGATTTCTCACTGGACGAGTCGGCGATCATGGACGGGGCCTCTTATTTTACGATCTTCTATAAGATCCTGCTGCCGCTGTTAAAACCGGCGATCGTGACTTCCTGCATCTTAAAGGGCGTGGGCACTTACAATGAATACTACATGGCGCACCTGTATCTGCAGGACCAGAAAAGACTGGGAACCGTGGCGACATCCCTGTACACCTTCGTGGGACCGCTTGGCAGCAAGTACAATCTGATCTGCGCGGGCGTTATCATCTCGCTGCTTCCTGCGCTGATCGTCTTTATCACCTGCCAGAAGCAGATCTACAGCGGCCTGACGGCGGGTTCGGTCAAAGGATAAAAACGGCAAAAACAATGTTTGACTCCGAAAGCGGTAAAGGGTAATATGGAAATAACAGGAAAAAAGGACGGATAGGGTCATGATGGTGGAAGAGGTAAAGAAACATCTGACGGAAGGGATCATTCCTTTCTGGGAAAACATGCGGGACGACGTGTCCGGCGGGTATTACGGCTATATGGATTATGATCTGAAGGTAGATAAGAAGGCGGTCAAGGGCTGTATCTTAAACAGCCGCATCACATGGTTTTTTGCAAACGCCTACCTGCTTCTTAAGGATGAAAAGCTGCTTGACTATGCCCGCCATGGCTATGAGTTCATGCAGAAGTACTGCGTGGACCGGGAGAAAGGCGGTGTATATTGGTCAGTGGCCTATGACGGTACGCCCGAAGATACGACCAAACATACTTACAATCAGGCGTTTTCCATCTATGCGCTGTCTTCCTATTATGATGCGTCGGGAGATAAAGAAGCGCTTGATACGGCCGTGCAGCTTTTTCACATCATTGAAGAACGCTGTATGGACGAGATCGGTTACAAGGAAGCCTTTGACAGGGAATTTAAGGAAGTCGATAATGACAAGCTGTCCGAGAACGGCGTGATGGCGGAGAAGACCATGAATACGCTGCTGCATGTGTTTGAGGCGTATACGGAACTGTACCGCGTCAGCGGCAATGCCGATGTGAAAAAAAGGCTTATGTGGATCCTCGACACGATTGCGGATAAGATCTACAATCCCAAGCTGCACAGACAGGAAGTGTTTTTTGACAGGGAGATGAATTCCATTCTGGATCTACATTCCTACGGACATGATATTGAAACGGCATGGCTCTTAGACAGAGGGCTGGCGGTCCTCGGCGACGAAGCCTGTGCAAAGAAGATCAGACCGATCATTCTCGACCTGACCGCACAGGTATATAAGACGGCCTTTGACGGACACTCCCTCGCCAACGAGTGCGAGAAGGGCGTGGTCAACGAGAACCGGATCTGGTGGGTGCAGGCGGAAACCGTTGTCGGTTTCCTGAACGGCTATCAGGCGGCGCCTGAGCACAAGGAATATCTGGAAGCCGCAAGGGCGGAATGGGAATTTATCAAAGAGCATGTGATCGATAAGCGGGCAGGTTCGGAGTGGTACTGGATGGTAGATAAGAACGGCGATCCCGTGGCGGGCGAACCGATCGTGGAGCCGTGGAAGTGCCCGTATCACAACGGCAGGATGTGTTTTGAGGTCATAAGGAGGAATATCGATGCTGCATGAGAGATATTATGTGGAACAGGCAAAATACGAGAAGCTGATCGCGCGAAAGAACAGTAAGACGGATTTCTATAACGGCGTTTTTGACCGTTACGAGTATCCGGTGCTGACAAGAGAGCACATTCCGCTTACATGGCGGTATGACTTGAACCCTGAAACAAATCCGTACTTTATGGAGCGGCTGGGAGTCAACGCGGTGATGAATTCCGGCGCGATCCGGATGAACGGTAAATTTTATCTGGTGGCGCGGATCGAGGGAAACGATCGGAAATCGTTCTTCGGCGTGGCCGAGAGCGATAACGGCATCGACGGATTCCGTTTCTGGGATTATCCGATCCTGCTGCCGGACACCTGCCCGGAAGAAACGAACGTGTACGATATGCGGCTGACCAAGCATGAAGACGGCTATATCTACGGCGTGTTCTGCTCCGAGAGCAAGGATACTTCCGTGAACGATCTGTCCGCGGCGGTGGCGGCGGCCGGAATCGTCAGGACCAAAGACTTAAAGAACTGGGAGCGGCTCCCCAATCTGGTGACGCGCCGCTCGCCTCAGCAGCGCAACGTGGTGCTGCATCCGGAATTTGTAAACGGAAAATATGCTTTTTATACCAGACCCATGGACGACTTTATCGAAACGGGATCCGGCGGCGGCATCGGTTTCGGCCTGTGCGACGATATCACCCATGCGGTGATCGACGAGGAGAAGATGACTTCTCTCCGCAGATATCACACGATTACCGAGGCAAAGAACGGCGCGGGAGCCGTGCCAATCAAGACGGACAAGGGGTGGATCCATATCGCCCACGGCGTGCGCAATACGGCGGCCGGTCTGCGCTATGTGATCTATGCGTTTGCCACGGCACTGGACGATCCTTCAAGAGTGATCGCACAGCCTTCGGGACTGCTGATCGGCCCCAGAGGCGAAGAGCGCGTGGGCGATGTGTCCAACGTGGTGTTCACCAACGGCGCGGTGGCGGCGGAAGACGGACAGGTCTACATCTATTATGCGTCCAGTGACACAAGGATGCATGTGGCGACGACGACGATCGATAAGCTGATCGATTATGTGTTCCATACGCCCGAAGATCCGTTAAGAAGCGTGGAGTGCGTGGCGCAGAGATGCGATCTGATCAGGAAGAATCTGGAGTATCTGGAAAGACAGTAATATAAAAAATGGTATAAGTTGAACTTGAACGAAAACGTTCTCGGAATGGAGGGAAATTGAAAATGAGCGAAATCAAAATGATCAGTCCTGCGGTAAAAAATATCCCGTGGCAGGAGAGACCGGCAGGCTTAAAGGGAGCGCCGATCTGGCGTTACAATGAGAATCCCATTATCGGAAGAAATCCGGTCGAGGGAGTGGCGAGGATCTTCAACAGCGCGGTCATGCCTTACGGCGACGAATTTATCGGCGTGTTCCGCGGCGAGCAGACCAACGGGATCCCCTATATCTATCTGGGACACAGCAAGGACGCCATCCATTGGGAATTCGATCCGGAGAAGATCCCTTTTAAAGATGAAAACGGCAAAGACTTTATGCCGATCTATGCTTACGATCCCCGTCTGGTGAAAGTAGAGGACACCTACTATATCATCTGGTGTCAGGACTTCTACGGCGCGTCCATCGGCATGGCGAAGACCACGGACTTTAAGACGTTTACAAGGATCGAGAATCCGTTTATTCCTTTTAACAGAAATGCGGTACTGTTCCCCCGCAAGATCAACGGCAAGTATATGCTCTTAAGCCGTCCTTCTGATTCGGGCCATACGCCTTTCGGAGATATCTTCTTAAGCGAAAGCCCGGACATGGTATACTGGGGCAGACACAGGCATGTAATGAGCAGAGGCAGCGAGTGGTGGGAGTCCGTCAAGATCGGCGGCGGCGCGGCGCCCATTGAAACGACCGAAGGATGGCTGCTGTTCTATCACGGCGTGAGCGGAACGTGCAACGGTTTCGTCTATTCCATCGGCGGCGCGATCTTGGATATCGACGAACCGTCCAAGGTGCTGTACCGCTGCGAGAATTTCCTGCTGACGCCCGAAGAGTGGTACGAGGAGAGAGGTTTTGTGCCTAACGTATGCTTCCCCTGCGCTACCATTCATGATTCCGAGAGCGGTAAGATCGCGCTCTACTATGGCTGCGCGGACAGCTATGTAGGACTGGCGTTCACCAAGCTTGATGAGATCGTGGCTTACATCAAGGAACACAGCCATGTGACCGAAACGGATACGGAGATCGGTATGCGGTAAAAAAGTTATATATACATACGCATATGTATATACACACGTGTATACACACGTATATACACACGTATATACACACGCATATACATATAATATATGTATATAACATATACGGCAGCGCCGGTATCTTTCCGGCAGACACGCTTCCGCTCGACTGTTCACGCAGCGGTACTAAGCTCGATAATACCTCGCTAAGTGCCGGCGCTCACAGACGGTCTGCCTAAAAGATATCGGCGCTGCCGCTTTGTATGTATTGTTCGTTTGGCGCTGTCGTTTTGCATGTACCGTTCGTTTGGCGCTGCCGTTTTTCGTGCGCTGTTTTACAGGATAGGGGCCAACGTTTTTGTTTGCCCTTGTCTTGTCTGGGAGAATGTGGTATCATAGACGCAGACTTAACCGATCTGTTTCCGCAGGCGCGGACAGGCAGAGAATATTATAACAGTCAAAGGAGAGGTAACAATGAAAGGAAATATTGTTGTTGGTCAGTCAGGCGGCCCTACAGCCGTTATCAATTCCTCCGTTGCGGGCGTTTATGCCGCAGCTAAGAAACTGGGGGTTAAGAAGATCTATGGTATGGTTCACGGCATCGAAGGATTCTTAGAGGATAAAATGATCGATCTGGGCGAGTATCTGGATGATGAAACGGGAATCGAACTGCTGAAGAGAACGCCTTCCGCTTTCCTCGGCTCCTGCCGTTTCAAGATGCCCAAGATCGAGGGACATGAGGACGTATACGAGAAGATTTTTGAGATCATGGAGAAACACGACATCGAGTGCCTGTTCTATGCGGGCGGCAACGACTCCATGGATACTGTCAAGATGCTGTCCGATTATGCGGCGGCGCACAATAAACCGCAGAGATTCATGGGCGTGCCCAAGACCATCGACAATGACCTTCCTGTGACGGATCACTGTCCGGGTTACGGTTCCGCGGCGAAATATATCGCCACATCCATCAAAGAGATCATCCGCGATAACGAGTCTTTCGGCGCGAAGAAGCCTACGATCTGTATCGTGGAGATCATGGGACGTAACGCAGGATGGCTTACGGCGGCGGCGGCGCTTGCCAAGGGCGACGACTGCAGCGGATGCGACGCCATCTACCTTCCGGAGAGAGTATTTGATATCGATAAGTTCGTTGCGGACGTAAAAGATCTGGCGGCAAGAAAATCTTCCGTAGTCATTGCAGTATCCGAGGGCGTTAAGGTCGCGGACGGCAGATATGTATGTGAGATCGGCAGAGAAGTAGCGGTGGACGCTTTCGGCCACAAGCAGATGTCCGGCACGGCTGTTATGCTGGCGGACAAGATCGCAGCGGAAACAGGTCTTAAGACCCGTGCGATCGAGTTTTCCACCCTGCAGAGAGCGGCTACACACATCGCTTCTCTTACGGATATCAACGAGGCGTTTCAGGTCGGCCACGATGCGGTCATGGCAGCCGAAGAGGGCAAGACCGGCATGATGATCACGCTGAACAGAAACGGCGAGGATCCTTATCAGTGCGGTACCAGCGCGTATGACATCCACGCCATTGCAAACGTGGAGAGAAACGTGCCCGACGAGTGGATCACGGCGGACGGCAAGGGCCTGACGGAAGGCTATGAGAAATATGCAAGACCGTTGATTATGGGCGAACTGCAGCCGCTTTTCGTAAACGGTCTGCCCAGACATCTGGTAAGAAAATAACAGCGGTCTGTGAAATAAAACGATTAGGAGAGCATCCGGGTCAGCCGGGTGCTCTTTTGCGGCTCACACAGGAATTTGTGCCGGAGCGTCACAAATTCCTCTGATGGCGAAGTTAATTCCGAAGGAATTTACTTCTGGCCTCGCCGCGAAAACGCTCCGGAATGGAGATTAGTATGTGGTTTGTTTTTGCATTGTTATCGGCGGTGTTTGCCGCGCTCACATCGATATTGGCCAAGATCGGCATCGAGAACGTCAACTCAAATCTGGCGACGGCCGTCAGGAGCGTGGTTGCGGTCATATTGGCGTGGGGCATGGTCTTTCTTACGAACACCCAGAGCGGGATCGCCCATATCGATAAGAAAAGCTGGATCTTCCTTATCCTGTCGGGGCTTGCGACGGGCGCGTCATGGCTCTGCTATTACAGGGCGCTGCAGGTGGGCGAGGCGTCCAAGGTGGTTCCGGTAGACAAGATGAGCGTAGTGATCACGCTGATCTTGGCTTTTGTATTCCTGCACGAGCAATTCACTGTGAAGTCTTTGGCGGGCTGTGTGTTGATCACGGCCGGGACGCTTTTGATGGTGCTGTGACGGATGCAGGCAGGGACTGTGGATGGCGGGGTGTGAACGATGCAGAAAAAAATTGCGGTGATCAATGACATAGCGGGATTCGGGAGATGCGCGATCAGCGTGGCGCTGCCTGTTATATCGTATTTGGGCGTACAGTGCTGCCCGGTGCCCACGTCGATCTTTTCCAACAACACAGCGTATCCGGATTATTTCTATGACGATTACACGGACCGGATGCAGGAGTATATCGACCAGTGGAAGAAGATAGGACTTCGTTTTGACGGGATCGCGACAGGTTTTCTGGGGTCGGTCCGGCAAATGCGGATCGTCCGGGATTTTATCCGTGATTTTCGCGGGAAAAATACAAAAGTCATCGTGGATCCCATAATGGGAGATCAGGGAAGGCTGTATGTGACCTATAACGACGAACTGTGCGGGGAGATGAAAAGACTGACGGAACTTGCGGATATCGTTACGCCGAATCTGACGGAGTGCTGCAAACTGACAGATGTGTCATATAAAAGCGAGGGATGGCATGAGGACGAACTGCGTCATATGGCGGAAATGCTCGCGGCACGGGGCCCGAAGTGCGTTGTTATCACGGGCATAGAGCAGGGCGGTTACATCGCCAATTATGTTTACGAGCAGGGCAGGGCGCCGCAATGGGTGCGCACCCGTAAGGCGGGGACGCAGCGCTGCGGGACAGGGGACGTGTTTTCCTCTGTCATAGCTGCGGACAGCGTCAACGGCGTGCCGTTTGACAAGTCGGTCCGCAAGGCGGCCGATTTTGTGAAAAAGTGCATTGTGAAGTCGGTGGAATTGGACATTCCGCCAAATGACGGTGTGTGCTTTGAGGAAGTCCTGTATCGGCTCAAGAGGGATTAGGAAAGATCAAAAGGTTTGCGATTTTTTTTCAAACAGAGGTTTACAAATCCTTCGATTTGTTATATGATGTTTTTGGAAAACGATTTCCAATACGATCCGGAGTGCATAAGATAATATGGTATCGATCAAAGACGTTGCGAAACATGCGGGTGTGGCGATCTCCACGGTGTCGAAGGTGTTGAATCATTACCCTAATGTCAGCGAAGAAACGAAAAAAAAGGTAAATCAGGCGGTAGCCGAGCTGAATTTTGTTCCCAATTCCGTAGCGGCGGCGCTGTCGTCGAAACAGTCCGGCAGGGTGGCTCTCCTTTTGAATCTGGACAATGTGTCGCAGGCGGTGGACGAGATCAATATGCAGTATATGTCGGGGACGATCGGGCAGGCGGTGGACATCAATCTGGATGTGATCACGGTTTTTTACTCGATGCTCAGGAACAAGAGTTTCGACGAGGTAATACGCTATCTGCAGTCGCAGAGCATCACAGGGCTCATTATCTTCGGCATGTCAAAAGACAATAAAGTGCTGCACAAACTGATCGAGGCGCAGATCTTCAAGATCGTGGTGGTGGACGCGCCGCTTGTGAACGCCAGCACTTCATCGATCTGGATCGATCAGGAAAAAGCGCAGTACGATGTGGCCAAGAAAACGCTGATGGAAAACAAAGGCAAAAGCATCCTGTATCTGTCCGGAAAGAAAAACGGGTATGTGACGGAGGAACGGCTTAAAGGGATCAAGAGGCTTGCGGAAGAGAAAAACGTAAAGCTGCTTGTACGCGACGGGGAATTTTCGGAACTGCGGGCCCGCAACCTTACTTTTAAATATGCGGCAAGGAAAGATATCGTCGTTTGCGCCTCAGATCTGATGGCGATCGGCGCGATGAAAGCCCTGATCGAAATGGATATTTTCCGGCCGGTATGCGGCTTCGACGGCATTACGCTGATGGGGTATGCCGGTAAGCAGATGAATACGGTCAGACAGGATTTTAAGCGCATTGCATCCGAAGCGGTGAAAGAACTGAAACGCCTTCTGGACGGCGGCGAGGGAAAGCAGATCGTGCTCGATTACCAGCTGGTGCGGATGAAATATATGGATATCATATGCTGATGAAAACAACAGAGCGGCAAAAAATATAGGAGGGATGAAAATGACGCAGGCAAGCAACATGAAAAGGGATGTACTGGTACTGAACATTGAGAAAGAACTGGAGGAACAGACCGAAAACGACTACGGCAGGAGCGTGGCGGAATGTGACAGCAAAGAGCTGTACTACAGCCTTTTGAAGCTTACCAAGAAGCTGATGGCGGTTTCCGAGCCGATAGAGGGAGAGAAAAAGGTCTACTATATCTCGGCAGAGTTCCTGATCGGAAAACTTTTATCCAACAATCTGATCAATCTGGGGATCTACGACAAGCTGAACGAGATCCTTCTTAAGAACGGGAAGAAACTGAGCGAGATCGAAGAGGCAGAGCCGGAACCTTCTCTGGGAAACGGCGGACTCGGCCGGTTGGCGGCATGTTTCCTCGATTCGATCGCAACGCTGGGACTCCCCGGAGATGGAATCGGTCTGAATTACCATTTCGGCCTTTTTAAACAGGTCTTTAAGGACAGACTGCAGACGGCGGAGAAGAACGACTGGATCGAGGAAGAGTCGTGGCTGACCCGGACGGATACGACGTTCGAGGTGGCTTTCGGCGACAAAAAGGTAACTTCCAGACTTTATGACATAGATGTCATAGGATATGATAACGGCGTAAACAAGCTGAGATTGTTCGATATTGAATCGGTTGATGAAGCGCTTGTCAAGAAAGGGATCGATTTCGACAAGGAAGACATCGAGAAGAACCTGACGCTGTTTTTGTATCCGGACGATTCGGATGAAGCGGGAAATCTGCTCCGTATCTATCAGCAGTATTTTATGGTGAGCAATGCGGCGCAGTTTATTTTAAAAGAGATGAAGGAGAAACAGTACGATCTGCGCAGAATGTATGATCATGCCGTGATCCAGATCAACGATACCCATCCGACGATGATCATTCCCGAATTGATCCGGATCTTGGTAGAGGAGAAGGCATTTACGATGGATGAAGCCATCGATGTGGTCAGCAGGACCTGCGCGTATACAAACCACACCATCCTTGCAGAGGCCTTGGAAAAATGGCCGCTCAAGTATCTGGAGAAGGTAGTGCCGCAGCTTGTTCCGATCATTAAAGAACTGGATAAGCGCGTGGCCAAAAAGTACAAAGATCCCAAGGTCCAGATCATTGACAAGGACAAGAGGGTGCATATGGCGCACATCGATATCCACTATGGATTTTCGGTAAACGGCGTGGCGGCGATCCATACGGAGATCTTGAAGAACAGCGAACTGAATTCGTTCTATAAGATCTATCCGGAGAAATTCAATAACAAGACGAACGGCATCACATTCCGGAGATGGCTCATGTCCTGTAATCATGAACTGTCCAATTTCCTTTCCGAAACGATCGGCGACAGCTTCAAGAAGGATGCGGACAAACTGGAGAAGCTTCTGGACTACATCGACGACGAGGCTGTGCTGAACCGTATCGCGCAGATCAAGATGAACCGTAAGAAAGATCTTGCCGCATATATCAAGGAAAAAGAAGGGATCACCTTAAATCCGGACTCGATCTTCGATCTGCAGAGTAAACGGCTGCACGAGTATAAGCGCCAGCAGATGAACGCGCTTTACATTATTCATAAATATCTGGAGATCAAAGCCGGAAAGAAGCCGGTAAGACCGCTGACCTTCATGTTCGGCGCCAAGGCCGCTCCCGCTTATGTGATCGCACAGGACATCATCCACCTGATCCTTGTGCTGCAGGAGATCGTCAACAACGATCCGGACGTAAGCCCTTACATGACGGTGCTGATGGTGGAAAACTACAACGTGGCCTATGCGGAGAAGATGATCCCCGCATGCGATATCTCCGAGCAGATCTCCCTTGCCTCGAAGGAAGCTTCCGGCACGGGCAATATGAAGTATATGCTGAACGGCGCTGTCACTCTCGGAACGTCTGACGGGGCCAACGTGGAGATCCATGAACTGGTGGGCGACGACAATATTTATATTTTCGGCGAGAAGTCCGAGCAGGTCATCAAGCATTACGAGAAGATGGATTATGTGTCGAAGGATTATTATAAGAAGAGTCCGGTCATCAAAGAGGCGGTCGATTTTATCATCGGCAGACAGGCGATGAAAGCCGGTCATAAAGAAAACCTGAAAAGACTGCACGACGAACTGCTCAACAAGGACTGGTTCATGACGCTGCTCGATCTGGAGGATTATATCAAGACGAAAGACAGGATGATCGCGGATTATGAAGATCAGGCGAAATGGCGCAGAATGATGTTGGTCAATATCGCCAAGGCAGGATTCTTCTCGTCTGACAGAACCATTGAAGAATATAACAGAGATATCTGGAAGCTGCGGTAAAAAGAGCGGTCCCGGCATAAAGGATATCCGATAAGCTGCGGGATAGTGCGCACGGCCGGAGATATGAGATATATTTCCGGCCTTTTTTGTATGCCTGCGCGGGCGGATGCGCCGGATGGCGGGAATATGCGGTCATGCGGTTTTGATAGTTGGGGGTTTTGATTTTAATATTTTTGGCTGTTCGTTTTTTATGGGAATTATAATGAATTTGATAGGGAAATATGCTAAAATGATTGAAATAAGTTTCAAAAGATTATTATACATCAGACTGAAACAAATCTATTTAAAGCAGATAATTATTACACGATAAACAGAAGACTCCTAAAACATATTTTGCAAAAAGAGAGGAATCGAGTGAATTTATGGCAATTCCAACGAGTGTAAAAACGTTATTATCCGGTGAAGTAGTTGAATGGGCAAGGATTGAATTCAAAGAAAGCTGGGATCCGGCAGTTTCCCTGAAAACCGTCTGCGCATTCGCAAATGACTTAGACAATTGGGGCAGCGGGTATATTATAATTGGCGTAAAGGAAGAGAATGGGCGGCCTGTTTATCCGCTTCAGGGTGTTCCGGCAGATAAACTTGATGCATATCAGAAAGATATTTATGCGAAGTGCAAGCTGATCCGGCCTAATTATACGCCTGTTATCAGTGTGGAAACCTATCAGGATAAACAGTTTCTTGTTCTCTGGTGTCCGGGTGGAGATAGCAGACCGTATTCTTCGCCGAAAACAATGGCTAAGGATAGCAGGGAACATATTTATTATATCCGCAAAGCCTCCAATACGGTACAACCTACGGACGATGAAGTGAAAGATTTGTTCAGCCTTGCCAACAGAGTTCCTTTTGATGATCAGATGAATCCTCAGGCAGAATTGTCTGATCTGAATATAACACTGATCCAGAATTATTTGAAAGAAATCAAGAGTTCCTTGTATGAAAAAGCAAAAACAGGGGATTTTGCAGAAGTGTGCAGCGATATGAATATCATCAACAATCTTCCGGAATATGTGAAACCCAAAAATGTGGGATTGATGTTTTTCTGCATGGAACCGGACAAGTTTTTTCCCTATACACAGATAGATGTCGTCCAATTCCCGGAAGGATTGGGTGGAAATGCCATTATTGAAAATACGTTTAAAGGTCCGATTCATCAACAACTCAGGGATGCCCTGCAATTTATCAAAAATACTATTATTACGGAGCGGGTGGTAAAACATTCGGACCGGGCGGAAGCAGACCGTTTTTTCAATTATCCGTATGCAGCGATAGAGGAAGCCCTGTCAAATGCGGTATATCATCGGGCATATGATGTCAGGGAACCGATAGAAGTGCGTGTAGAGCCGGATAGGATAGAGATAGTAAGCTATCCGGGACCGGATCGTTCCGTAACGCAGGAAGGATTAAAAAATTATCGTGTTTCTAACCGCAGATATCGGAATCGCCGTATCGGAGATTTCCTGAAAGAACTGCATTTGACTGAGGGCAGAAATACCGGATTTAAAAAGATCTTAGATGCTTTGGAAGCTAATGGTTCGCCCAAACCGGAATTTGAAACGGATGAAGACAGAAGTTACTTTATTACCAGATTATTTATACATGAACCAACGTGGCTGAATGGATTGACTGAATTAGAAGAGCAAATCGTCACAAACCTTAATGATCTGCCTCAGCAGGCTCAGGAGATATCGAGCCTGCTGCAATCTTCACTCAATAAAATCGCCATATCTAAAATTGATAATATGGAAGAAGGACTTAAAGCATTGACAGAAGCTATACCTGTTCTAACGACCAGTCAATTTGAAGCGGTCAGGAACTCTCTAAAAGTTATTACTGATAAATTGCCGTTGGAAAATGATTTGACATTAAATGCTGAGCGATTTGCCGAATTGCTAGCAGAAAAATCAGCAGAATCAGCAGAAAAATCAGCAGAATCAGCAGAATATAATGGAAGGACTTTATCTGCCCGGCAAAATCAGATTTTGAAATGTATGGAAATCGGGGTGGAATATAGTACAGAAGAAATTGCTGCCCAAATAGGACTTAAAGGGCCAAGAACGAGGCAGCTTTTAAATGAATTAATAGAGTTGGGTGTGTTGGCGTGTACTGCTGCAACTAAAAATCGAAGATATATCAGGCTTAAGTAGTTTATTTATTTCAAGTTTTAATATTTTTTAAAATAGTAGTTGACAGCTGCAGGATATGGATGTATCATCTAATCATATTAAACATATCAAAAAAGTAGGAAATATGTTTAAGCCAAATATCGTCCATAAAGTAAGCGGAAGAGATCCGGACAGCGGCGCCGGTACGATTTAGGCAGCAGCGCGGTACGAACGGCTTGACAAATTCCGACATTCATACTAAAGTAGTCAGGAATGTATGAAGTATGTATGGCGGGCCGGTCAGATCGGCCTGCGGGAATGGAGTTGAGCATAATGGCGGGAATCATAGAAGTTCATAATCTTAGCAAAACCTTTGTGACCAAGGATGCGGACGTCGAGGCGCTTCAGGACATCAGCCTGTCGATCCAAGCGGGGGACATATACGGTATCATCGGTATGTCGGGCGCCGGCAAGAGTACGCTGGTGCGCTGCCTGAACTTTCTCGAACGGCCGACTTCCGGTACCGTTGAGATAGAAGGCAGGGATCTAAGCGCATTATCGGAGAAAGAACTCCGGGCGCAGCGGGCGGAGATCGCTATGATCTTCCAGCATTTTAATCTGCTGATGCAGAAGAACGTTACGGACAACATCTGTTTTCCCCTGCTGTATGGCGGTGTCGGTAAAAAGGACGGCGGCAAAAGGGGCACGATCAGTAAGAAGGATGCAAGGAAACGCGCCGCGGAACTGTTGGAGATCGTGGGCATGTCGGAAAAGGCAAAGGCGTATCCTTCGCAGCTGTCCGGCGGTCAGAAGCAGCGTGTGGCGATCGCAAGAGCCTTGGCGGCGAATCCGAAGATACTGTTGTGCGACGAGGCTACGAGCGCGCTCGATCCGCAGACGACGCAGTCCATTCTGCAGCTGTTGAAGCAGATCAATAGGGATTACGGCATTACGATCGTGATCATCACTCATGAGATGTCGGTGGTCAGGGAGATCTGCTCTCATGTGGCGATCATCGGCGGCGGCAGATTGGTGGAACAGGGAAGGGTGGCGGATATCTTTGAACACCCGAAGACTCAGGAAGCAAAAGAACTGATCGTCAAGGGGAAAGGCGAGGAGCGCCGGACTCTGGAGGATCGTCAGAAAGATTTGATGAAAGGCAAGTGCTGTATCCGTATCGTCTTTTCCGTCAATTCTTCTTTTGAGCCGGTCATCGCCAATATGGTGCTGCGCTTCGGACAGCCGATCAACATCCTGCGGGCCGACACAAAAAACGTGGAGGGCATTGCGAGGGGCGAGATGATCTTAAGCCTGCCCGACGACGCGCAGATACAACAGGAAATGAAGGATTATCTGATAGAAAGAGGTCTTGCGGTAGAGGAGGTGGACGGATATGTGGACTAAAGAAATGACACTGATGATGTGGGAAGGTACGTTGGATACCTTGTTTATGACACTGTTGTCAACATTTTTCGGCTATCTTCTGGGACTCCCCATGGGGATCGCCCTCGCCGTGACGGACAGGGACGGGATCAGACCGAACGCGGTCGTATATAAGATATTGGATATCATCGCCAATATCGTCCGAAGCATCCCGTTTTTGATCCTGCTCATTCTGATCATGCCGTTCACCAAACTGATCGTGGGAAGAAGTTATGGAACGGCGGCGACCGTTGTGCCGCTTACCGTTGCGGCGGCGCCTTTTATCGGGCGTATGATAGAGTCCTCCCTGAAGGAGGTGGATCACGGTGTGATCGAGGCAGCGCAGAGTATGGGCGCCGGTACCATGACGATCATCGTCCGGGTGCTGCTCGTGGAGGCGAGGACCTCGATACTGGTAGGCGTGACGATCGCTCTGGGCACGATCCTCGGCTATTCCGCGATGGCGGGTATTGTCGGCGGCGGCGGACTCGGCGACATCGCGATGCGCTACGGGTACTATCGTTACGAGTCGGATATCATGCTTGCGGCCGTGGTGCTTTTGGTCATACTGGTGCAGATCTTCCAGACGCTGGGTATGCGGATGTCGGTGAAACTGGACCGAAGAAAACGCTGAGCATAAAGGATATCATTATTGATGCAGCATTGCATATAAGAAGCAGCCGGACTGCTTTTTATATAGGAAAAAAGACGCTGAAGGCGCCTAAGGAGGAGAAAGTTATGAAGAAAAAATGGATTGCAGGTATTTTGGCGGCGGCACTGGCCGTCGGCACACTGACAGCATGCGGCAGCAGCGATGCTGCGGCGGACACAGCAGCTCCAACGGAAGATACTGCGGCGGACACAGCAGCTCCGACGGAAGATGCTGCGGCGGACACAGCAGCTCCGACGGAAGATGCTGCGGCGGACGAAAGCGCACAGACAGAGTCCAAAGGCACGATCAAGATCGCAGCTTCTGCGACACCCCATGCGGAGATCTTAGAGCAGGTCAAGCCGATTCTTGCAGAGCAGGGATGGGAACTGGATGTCACGGTATTTGACGATTATGTACAGCCCAATCTGGTTGTGGAGAGCGGCGAGTTTGATGCAAACTACTTCCAGCATATTCCGTATTTGAATTCTTTTAACGAGGAACAGGGGACGCATCTGGTAAATGCGGGCGGTATCCACTATGAGCCGTTCGGCATCTATCCGGGAACAAAGAGCGACCTGACCACGTTGGAGAGCGGCGATGTGATCGCGGTGCCCAACGATACGACCAACGAGGCGAGAGCGCTCCTGCTGCTGCAGGATAACGGGATCCTCACGCTGAAAGACGGCGTCGGACTGGAGGCGACCGTAAGAGATATCGTTGACAATCCGTACGATATCACGATTCAGGAATTGGAGGCAGCGCAGGTTCCCAGAGTAAAAGACGAGGTAGCGTTTGCGGTCATGAACGGCAACTATGCTATGGAGGCAGGTTTCTCCGTAAGCAAAGACGCGGTGGCCTATGAGAAGTCCGATTCGGAAGCGGCGCAGACCTATGTGAACGTGATCGCCGTAAAAGAAGGCAACGAGAACAACGAAGGGATCAAAGCGCTGATAGAGGCGTTAAAGTCTGACGCCATTGTGGATTATATCAATAACACATACGACGGCGGCGTTATCCCTTTTACCGAGTAAGCGGCGGCTTAACACCGGCGGAATGAACGGCAGCGCCGCAGGCCGGAAACAGATAACGTAAAAAAAGAAAAGACACCTATATGCGGAAGACTGTCCGCGGCCGGCATGGCTTACAGACAGCGTTCCCGCAATAGGTGTCTTTTTTGCGCGGGCAATGGATTCTGACCTGTATACAGAAAACGGATTCCCTGTTTTTCAATTTTCTTCAAATGTGATAAAATAGATTCGATACCGTATAGGAGGCATTGTACAGAATGTCGCTGCAGTTTTATTTCGGGGCATCGGGCTCCGGCAAAAGCAGAAAACTTCATGAGGATATCATCCGGGCGGCGCAGAAAAATCCGGAAGTCAATTATCTGTTGATCGTGCCGGACCAGTTTACCATGCAGACGCAGATGGATCTTGTTCTGGAGCATCCCCGCCATATCATCATGAATATAGACGTCTTAAGTTTTGGCAGACTGACCCATCGTATTCTGGAAGAAGTCGGATATGAAAACATCCCCGTGCTGGATGATACAGGGAAGAGTCTGGTGCTGCGCAAAGTGGCGCAGCAGTATCTGGGGCAGCTTCAGGTCATGGGGACGCATCTGCACAAGATCGGCTATATCCATGAGGTAAAATCCGCCATCTCGGAATTTATGCAGTACGGCATCGGTATCCGGGAGATGGAGCGGCTGACGGAACATGCGCAGGCCCGCGGGGCACTGTACTATAAGCTTCAGGATCTTACTGTGCTGTATCAGGCTTTTTTGGACTACATTCACGACAGGTTCATCACGACGGAGGAAACGCTGGACCGTCTGCGGGAGGCGCTGCCCAAATCCGGGATCATCCGTAACAGCGTAGTCGCATTTGACGGCTTTACCGGGTTTACCCCGGTGCAGTACCGCGTGATCCAGGAACTGATCGGATTGAGTAAAAAAGTTATCGTCACGGTGACGATCGACGACAGGGAGAATCCCTATCAGCTTGACGGGGAACACAGACTTTTTCATCTGAGCAAAAAGACCGTGTCGGATCTTCGCAGACTTACCCGGCAGATCGAGGCGGAGGAGGAGAAGGCGGTGTGGTGTCTTGACAGGATAAACGGCAGGCTGCCGCGTTTTGCCGACAATCCGGAATTGTCGCATATGGAGCGCAATTTATTCCGTTATCCGTCGGATGTGTACGAGGGGCCGGTGGAGCATTTGAATCTGAGCGAGGCGTCCACTCCGCGGGAAGAAGTGCGCCAGACCTGCATCGCTGTCCGCAGACTGCTCGCGGACGCCGAAAACAGCGGTCAGGATCTGTATTACAGAGATATCGCGGTCGTTACCGGCGACATGGAAGCATACGGCAGCGCCATTGAGGAGGAATTTGCCAAATTTGGCATCCCCATCTATCTGGACCGCACGCGCGGGATACTGCACAATCCTTTTGCGGAATATATCAGAAGCGCGCTTCAGATCGTTCTTCAGGACTTTAGTTACGAATCGGTGTTCCATTATCTCCGCACGGGCCTGACGGGATTTGAAACGGAAGATATAGACCGTCTGGAGAATTATATCCGCAGATTCGGCATCCGCGGAAAGAAGAGATGGAACGACATCTTCGTCTATAAAGAGGAAGATCCGGAAGGGGAAGAGTCCGCGCTGCAGCGTCTGGAACAATACAATGCCATGCGTGTACAACTGCTGGAACAGCTTGCCCCGCTTCTTGAACCGGCGCAGACGGCAGGCGGCATGGTGCGGGCGCTCTATGACTTTCTGGTCGTAAACGGATCACAGCAGAAACTGGCGCATTACGAGCAGCAGTTTAAAGAGGAGGGGGATCTTGCCCGCGCCAAGGAATATGGGCAGATCTATGTGTTGGTGGTCGATCTGCTGGATCAGATCCATGAACTTCTTGCGGACGAAGAGATGGAATTGAAGGAGTTTTCGGATATTTTGGATTCGGGGCTTGCGGAGATCAGCGTGGGGACGATCCCCCAGAATGTGGACCGCGTTCTGGCAGGCGACATAGAAAGGACCCGTCTGAAACAGGTCAAAATCTTGTTTTTCCTAGGCATCAATGACGGCAACATTCCCAAAGAGGCGGATAACGGCGGCATCATCTCGGACATGGACAGAGAGTTCCTTCAAGGATCCGGGCTAGAACTGGCGCCTACGCCCAGACAGCAGATGTATATCCAGAGATTGTATCTGTATCTGAATATGACCAAACCGTCCGGGAAACTGTATCTGTCCTACGCCAAAGTAGATAACAACGGGCACAGCATCCGTCCCGCTTACCTGATCGATCTGGTGCGCAAACTTTATCCGTCCCTGACGCCTAAGAGGCCGGAGGAGGACCCGGCCGAAGAGCAGATCGTGTGCGGCGCGGACGGGATAGGCGTGTTGGCGGATATGCTGAGGGATTATGCCGGCGGCCGGCTGTCCGGGGAAGCCGGGCGGCGCATGTACGCTTTGTACCACAGTTATAAAGATCTGCCGGAATACCGCAGGATCGTGGGACAGCTGACGGATACGGCGTTCTATTGCTATCGGGATACGCCGCTTTCCAAGACGGTGACCCGGATGCTCTACGGCACCGTCTTAAAGAACAGCGTCAGCCGTCTGGAGCGGTATGCGGCGTGTGCGTATGCACATTTCCTGCAGTATGGACTGGCGCTGAAAGAGCGGGGAGAATACAGCTTCAAGGATGTGGATATAGGAAATGTTTTTCACAGCGTATTGGAACTGTTTGCCCGGAAACTGGAGGAAAACGGATATACATGGTTCGATTTTCCGAGCCAAGAGGCGCGGCGCATGGTAACGGAGGCTGTCGAAGCGTATGCGGCGGTCTACGGCGAAACAATCTTATACAGCAGCGCGCGCAACCGGTATCTTATAGAGAGAATGACGAGGATCCTGACGCGTACCGTGCTGACGTTACAGCAGCAGCTCAAAAAAGGATCCTTCGTTCCGGAACGTTTTGAGATGTCCTTCTCTGTGACGGATGATCTGGATTCGTTCAACATTGCGCTGAACGATCAGGAGAAAATGCGCCTGAGCGGGCGTATCGACAGGGTGGATGCGTGCGAGGACAACGATACGGTCTATGTCAAGGTCATCGATTATAAATCGGGCAGCCGCAGATTCGATCTGGCGGCGCTCTACTACGGGCTGCAGCTGCAGTTGGTGGTCTACATGAACGCGGCGGTGGAAATGGAACAGAAAAAACATCCGGACAAAAAGATAGTGCCTGCGGCAATGCTGTACTATCACATCGACGATCCGGTGGTGGAGAACGGAGCCGATATGACACCGGAGGAGATCAACGGCGAACTGCTGCGCAGACTGGCGATGACCGGAATAGTCAATGAAAATGACACGAGTGTTAGATTATTGGACCGGGATTTTAGCACAAAATCGGATATCCTGCCTCTGGAGCGGAAAAAAGACGGGAGCTTCACAGCTGGCTCAAGTGTCATAAATGAAGAAGACATGGCAGCAGTATCAAATTATGTAAACCAAAAGATCCGCCAGATCGGAACCGAGATCCTTGACGGGACTATCTCGGTCAATCCGTATGAACAGGGCGGGAATCAGGCGTGTACCTACTGTTCCTACAAGAGCGTATGCGGTTTTGACGGGCGGGTCGCGGGATATCGGATGCGGCGGCTGCCCAAGATGAGTTTTGATGAAGCGATGGAGATGATACACAAGGAACTGGACGGCGGGGAGTAGCCGGACGGACAGGAAAGGAATCCTATGAGCGTTTCTTTTACGGAAAAGCAGCAGCATATTATCGACGCAAGGAACTGCAATCTGCTCGTGTCGGCCGCCGCCGGATCGGGTAAGACGGCGGTGCTGACGGAACGTATCGTTAAGATGGTGAGCGATCCCGAACATCCCGTAGACATAGACAGGCTGCTTGTGGTGACGTTTACGAACGCCGCAGCCGCGGAGATGCGGGAGCGTGTTGCCGATGCGCTGGCCGAAAGACTGGCCGCGGAGCCGGAAAACGAGCATCTGCAGAAACAGAACGCACTGATGCACAATGCAAAGATCACAACGATAGACAGTTTCTGCCTTTTCGTACTGCGCAGCCAGTTCCATACGATCGGACTGGATCCGGGGTTCCGGATCGCCGAGGAGGGTGAAGACAGGCTGCTGCGGCAGGAAGTGCTGGAAGATGTACTGGAGCGGTGTTATGCCGCACAGGAGCCGGATTTCATCCGGTGCATGGAATATTTCAGCACGGGCAGCAGGGACAGCGCCGTGGAGGATATTGTGTGGAAACTCTATGATTTTGCCATGAGCACGCCGTTCCCGGAGAGGTGGCTTGAAGAGAGAAAGAAAGATTACCGCATTATATTGGAAGAAACACAGGGAGAAGGGCCGGATCTTGAACAGATCCCGTGGATCCGGGATATGATGCGCAGGACGCGACTCATGTTGGAGGACTGTGAAGAAGAACTGGACGAGGCGGTACGGATGTGCGGCGAAGAAGGCGGACCGTATATGTATGAAGAGGTCCTTGAACGGGAACGGGCCATGGTGCGGGCGCTGCTGGATGCATCCGGGAAGGGCTGGGACGCAATGTACGCCGCTTTCAAAGAGATGCGGTTCGATCGTCTGCCTTCCAAAAAAGACGAGGCCGTTAGCGCCGTCGTAAGAGAGATGGTCAAAGGCATCCGAACGGAGGTAAAGGAGAAACTTACCGATATACAGCAGAATTTTTTCTTCGAGGAAAAAGAACAGACCGTGAGGCATATGGAGGCGTGCGGGGCGGCCGTATCGGCGCTGGCGGATCTGACGCTTGCGTTCAAAAAGGCATATGATGAGAAGAAACGCAGCAGGAACATTCTTGATTTTGACGATATAGAGCATCTGGCGCTTACGGTCCTCGCCGATGCCGATGAAAACGGCAGCTATGTGCCGACGCAGACGGCGCTCGAATACCGCAGCTGTTTTCATGAGATCCTGATCGACGAATATCAGGACAGCAATCTCATTCAGGAATGTATTCTTTCCTGTATTTCAGGGGAGCAGGAGGGAAGATACAACCGCTTCATGGTAGGCGACGTAAAGCAGAGCATCTATAAGTTCCGTCTGGCACGACCGGAACTTTTTCTGGAAAAATATGAAACCTACGGCGATCAGCCGCCTCTGGAGAAAGTCGATCTTCATCAGAATTTCCGAAGCCGCCCGCAGGTGCTTAACAGTGTCAATACCCTGTTTGAGCAGATCATGGGCAAGGATATCGGCGGCATTGTATACGACGATCTGGCGGCCCTCCATGAAGGCGCGGTCTATCCGGAACAGCCGGATCCGCAGGCGGACGATACCGAACTTCTTCTTTTCCGGACGGATGAGAAGCCGGAGGACCTGTCGGCTAAAGAGCAGGAAGCGTACGGCGTTGCGGCGAAGATCAAGGAACTTATGCGCAGTCTTCAGGTGACGGATAAGAGCAGCGGAAAACTCAGGCCCGCAGCTTACCGGGACATGGTCATTCTGCTGCGGACCGTTTCCGGTTGGGATGAAATCTTTAAAAAAGCACTGGAAGAAGAAGGAATCCCGGTGCATATGACTTCCCGTACCGGGTATTTTGAGGCGGCTGAAGTTCAGGAACTGCTGCAGTTTCTGCGGGTGTTGGACAATCCCCTTCAAGACATACCGCTGTACGGCGTCCTGCATGCCTATCTGGGCGGGTTCGAGGAGGAAGAGATCGCAAGGATCCGCGCCGCCTTTCCCAAGAAACATTATCTGTATGACGCGCTGCGGGCCTGCGCCGCCGCACAGGGCCCGGATACCGTGCAGCAGGCAGATAACGCCGTGCAGGGTCCGGATACCTCGCAGCAGGCGGATAACGCTGTGCAGGAGCCGGATACCGCACAGGGCCCGGATACCGGCGTGCCGCCGGAACTTGTAAAAAAGGCCGCCTCTTTTTTGGAGCGGATAGAACGTTACCGCGCCATGGCCGTGTACCTCTCCGTGCAGGAACTGATACAGGTGATCCTGCGGGAAACCGATTATCTGCATTATGCGGCGGTAAAGCCGGAAGGCGGCAAGCGGCGCGCCAATGTGGAAATGCTGCTCACCAAGGCGGCCGATTATGAGAGGACCAGCTATTTCGGATTGTATCACTTCTTGCGCTATATTGAGCAGCTTGAAAAGTACGAAGTGGATTACGGGGAAGCGGGGCTTGAGGATGAAAATTCGGACGTTGTGCGGATCATGAGCATCCATAAAAGCAAAGGACTGGAGTTCCCGGTCTGCTTTGTGTCGGGATTGTCCAAAGGGTTCCAGATGCGTGATAGGACCGGCTCCATGGTCTTGGATATAGACGAAGGCATAGGCGTGGATTATGTGGATCCTGTCAGGCGGGTCCGCGGGCGCGACCTGCGTAAAAATGTGATCGCGGAGAAGCTTAAGACCGATAATCTGGCGGAGGAGATGCGCGTGCTGTATGTGGCCATGACGAGAGCAAAAGAAAAGCTGATCCTGACAGGAACTCTGCGGTCGCCGGACAAAACGATCGCATCGCTGCTGCCCATAAGGCGGCATACAAGAACGCTTCTGCCCTATGATGCGCTCCTTCGGGCGAATGGATTTATGGATCTGATTCTGGCGGCCATCGCGAGAAACCGGTGTGCGGATTCGCTGTATGAGGCGTATGGCCTTCCGGCAGAAGGCGGCGGCCCTCTGTATGAGCGGGATATGAATATCCGCGTGACCCTGTCCGGATGGGAAGAAACCGTGGAAGAAAAACTGGAAGAAACCGTGCGCATGGCGGATGCAAAACGCAGACTGCTCCTGTCGGATGCCGCGAAAGACGCGGATACAGGACTTATGACAGAACTGTCACATAATTTTTCCTACCGGTATCCGCATGGCAATCTGGAACAGCTGTATACAAAGACGACCGTTTCGGAACTGAAATTGGCGGGAATGGAGGAAGAAACCGACTTTTCCCGGAAACTGTTTGAGGAAGAAACGGTGGTCCCCTACCTGCCTGCTTTTCTGGCAAAAGACGAAAGCGTCAGCGGGTCCATGCGCGGAAGCGCTTTCCATAAGGTGATGGAACTGTTTGACTTCACAAGGCTGACTGCCGAAGTAAATAAGGATGAACAGGCTGCCGCTGCCCTGTTGGAAGAGCAGCTTGCGGATATGAGAGGTACGGGAAGGCTGTCGGAAGATTACCGTGCGGTCGTTTCGATCCCGAAGATCGTGAAGTTCCTGACAGGAGCGGCCGCCGGAAGAATGGGGGAAGCTGCGCGGAAAGGAAGGCTTTACAAAGAACAGCCTTTCGTGATGGGGCTGCCGGCCAGCCGTCTGAACAGCGGCTTTCCTGACAAAGAAACCGTGCTCATACAGGGGATCATCGACGTGTTTTTTGAGGAAGACGGAAGATATGTCCTTCTGGATTACAAGACGGACGCGGTGGATACGGCGCAGGAACTTGTCAAGCGTTACCGGGTGCAGCTGGATTATTATGCGGAAGCGCTGGAGCAGGCTTTTGGATACCATGGTACGGAACGTATCCTGTATTCGTTTAAACTCGGTGAAGAGATCAGACTGTAAACGGATCCGGCTTTCAAAAGGAAGCCGGACCGCTTACTTTTGGACTCCGGCTCTTTGCTGCGCCGGAGTCCTTTTTTGATGTTTTACTTTCATGAATGTCAGGATATCGTCCTGATCTCTGGCATCCAGCATGGAATAATAATAAAGTAAGAGTTTTTCGTGCCGCTCAAGATTTTTAAATTTTTTGCTATTTTCGGGAGCGTTGATATATTTCAGAAAAGAATCCAGTTCATCAGTCATTTCGATACCGTCGCTGCGAAGCCTGTTCTCAAGTGTAAAGTCTTTACTAATATTGTAGGTCACCACCAAATCCAACAGATTCTCCACAGGGATCCCATACAGTCTGGCAAGGTTATAAAGGGAATTGACAGGCGGACTGATTCGTCCCGTTTCGTAGTGGGAATAAGTCTGTCTTGTGATGTTCAGATGCGAAGCTACGAATTCCTGCGAATAGTTGCAGGATTTCCGCAGCTGCTTCAAATACTGTTCCAAAGTTAAATCGTTCATTTGCTCACACAATCTGCTCAAAGCGGCGCTTTCCGCCTAAGCCGGTTCAACAAAGCTGCGGATTGCCTCTGCCGAGGTCCGAAGCATCCATATTCTATGATTTTCTTCACATTTTATATTGTATCTAAAAAAATACTTGAAAATATATTAATGATATCATATAATAAGCTAAATGCTAGTAATAATAGCATTTGCGCGTGCCTGTTTGACTGGGCGGGAACGCGGTTCATAAGTTGTATGTGTGCTTGCGAGGGGGGGGGGAGATCGGTATCTTCCCCTCTGCTTTCGCAACACAAAAAAGAACAAGGAGGAGAGAATGATGAAAACAAGTATCATCAAAAAGCTGATGATGGGCGCACTGGCAGCATCTCTGGCAATGGCTCCTGCAATGGGCGTGTTCGCATCTACTACAGCACCGTTGCCTGGTTCTGACCCTGCGGGTCCGGACAGTTCTGTAACAGCAATTGTCGCAGCAGCCGTTGCACAGTCTACAGACGGTGCAGTAACATCTGTTGCAGAGATTCCCCACATCAGTTCGGTAGCCGGAGTACAGTCCACTGTCAGCGGCGTTTACTTGGCGACAAGTGTAAGCGGCACAGCGGTAAGCACACCGGTAGCAAGCATTGCTCAGGGCTATGGCCTTGCAGCAGGAGAAAGGCCTTATGCTAAGTTCTCCAACATGGATCCCAAGAAGAGCTATCTGGCAAAACAGGTCATCGACATGGCAGCGGCTTCCCGCGGAGCAGTTGTTGGCCCCATGCTGAACATTGAGTTCGGTAAGATGTCAGGCGGAAAGTACAGCCTGCTTCCTACTGACGGACCGGGGATCCGCGTAGCAATCGGACTTCCCGGCAATTTCGTACAGAACGGCAGGACTTATGCGGTAGTTCGTGTGCGTACAGGCGGTGAGGTAGCGATCCTTGAGGATCTGGATACAAATCCTAGCACGGTGACCTTTGAAACAACGGCCGGCGCTGGCGCATATGCTATTATCCGGTATTAAGGTAAAAAAATCAGTCAAACTTTCCAACCATGCTATGGCTCATTTAATGAGCCGTAGCATTGGAATGGATTGACAGCGGAAAGCGGATTGATATGCGGGTAAGAGTGAACAGATATGCAGTATGGGTGCTGCTGATTATTTTCTGCATTTTTCAGTATGGGATACGAAAGATCTACGGATTCAGCATGTATCCGGATGAATTCGGTTATTGGGCCAGCGCCGCGCGGATAGCAGGCTATGACTGGTCGGATGTGGCGTCACTGGGCTCATATTATTCTTTTGGATACAGCCTGATATTATTCCCGATATTGAAAGTGTTCGGCGGCGGTATCGCGGCGTATCGTGCTGCGATCGCTGTCAATGCGCTCTTGATGTGCGGCAGTCTGTTTCTGACAGCGGAGATCTTGAATAAACTCTTTCCTGATATCCGGACGGAGTTTAGATTTCTGTTAGGAGGAGCGGCAATACTGTATCCTGCGTGGATCTATTACATGCAGATGACGATGACGGAAGCCGTTCTTTTTTTTGCGTTTATTTTGGACATCTATCTGTTCCAACGCTATATGGAAACGAAGAAGATCCGGACGGCTGTGGCACTGGCCGTTTCCCTGATATACGGCTATTGTGTCCATATGCGGACGGTTGGCGTGGCAGCGGCCTGCGTACTGGCTGTTTTGTGTTGGTGTGCTTTTGGAAAAGGGAAAAAGCGCGGCGTGGTGATCGGCTGTGCGGTACTGCTTGCGTCTGGTATAGCGGCGCTGTGGCTGAAGGATCGGACGACTGCGGAGATCTTCACCAACGCATCGGCGGAGCAGTTGGCGGTCAACGATTACAGCGGGCAGATAGCAAAGTTAGCAAAGATCTTTACCCCGTCGGGAATCCTGCAGTTGATCAAGGAGATGGCAGGAAAACTCTATTATCTGGGCATTGCCAGTTTCGGGACATTTTACTGGGGGCTTGGCTGGTGCCTGAAAGAGTGCGTGTCGCTTGTAAGGGAAATCAGAAATCGGCAGGAGGCGGCTCCGGCTCAGTGGACGGCGCTGTTTTTGCTGTTGGCGGCAGCGGGTCAGATCGCGGTGAGCAGCATATATATGTATAATTCACCATTGGCCGATGGCTTAGTATATGGGCGGTACAACGAGCTGTTAGTGCCGATAATGATGGCCATCGGACTTGCAGCCATGTTGAAAAGCAGGTTTTTGATCCGCGGCACTGTATTGACAGGAGCGGCTCTGGGAGCCGGGACTTGGTTTCTGCTTGGTGAGATCGAAAGAAGGAATCTGGGTCATATACGAGGTTTTCATGTCCCATGCCTCAGCTATCTGCTTGAAGACGGAAGCGTGGACTTCGAACCTTTCTTTCGAAACACATGGCTCCTCGGACTTGGCATGATGTTTCTGGTCTGTGCCTGTGTGTGGCTTGGACGGTGGAGAAACAGTACGGGGTGGCTGCTTTCCGGGATACTGGTCATGGAGGCTGCCGCCGGGATGCAGATCAGTACGCATTACACCTATACATTAAACGAGGTCGTCTATGACAATCTCAGAATAGCCGATCAGCTGAAAGCAAGCGCTGCAGAAGGAGCAGAGATATGGTATCTGGACGAAGGGTCGGCCCCTTTTGTGGATTTCCTTCAGATGCAGATCCCGGAACAAACGATCCGAGTGATAAATACGGAAGAACTGGAACGGATCGATCCGCCGGAAAGTGTGGTGGTTACTTCGGCAGAAACGCAGCAGAAGGATCGACTGGAGCAGACTTTTAATAAGAATATAACGGCAAATCTTTTTTGCCTTTACTATAACGAAAGCAATTAAAACAGAAAAGATCAAAAGGTGATTCACATGAAGCTTATCATTCAGATACCCTGCTATAACGAAGCGGAAACGTTGGAGGTAGCGCTGAATGATCTCCCCAAGAAGTTGGAAGGGATCGATGAGATCGAATATCTCATCATCAATGACGGAAGTAAAGACAATACGGTGGAAGTGGCCCGGAAGTGGGGCGTAAATTATGTTGTGAACTTTAAACAGAATAAAGGTCTGGCCAAGGGATTTATGGCGGGACTGGACGGGTGCCTGCGGAACGGGGCGGATATTATCGTCAACACCGATGCGGACAATCAATACTGTGCGGAGGATATCGCTACCCTGATCAGACCAATCTTGGACGGCAAGGCGGACATGGTCATCGGCGCGCGGCCCATTGACGATACGGAGCATTTTTCTTTTATTAAGAAGAAACTGCAGCATCTTGGAAGCTGGGCGGTACGCCGGGCCTCCAATACGGATATCCCCGATGCGCCAAGCGGGTTTAGGGCTTTCTCCAGAGAAGCCGCCATGCGGATCAACGTGGTAAACGACTATACATACACGTTGGAAACGATCGTTCAGGCCGGCCGTGAGAAGATCGCAATCACCAGCGTCCCGGTACACACCAACGCGGAACTCCGCCCATCCAGACTGTTTCAAAGTATCTGGAGTTATGTGAAGAAAAGCATGGTCACTATCCTGCGGGCGTATATGATGTACAAACCGTTGAAATCTTTTACGTTTCTGGCGGCAGGACCGGTCGGCATCGGTCTTATCATTGGTTTCCGTTTCCTGTACTATATGGTCATCGGAAGACCCGGAGGGCATATACAGTCGCTGATACTGGCGTGCACATTGATCATTATGGGTTTTTTGACCTTTATGATCGGCCTGATGGCGGATGTGATCGCCGCGAACAGAAAACTTCTTCAGGATACTCAGTATCACGCCAGAAAGACAGAATACGACGCGCTCTACAGACAGCAGAAAGTAGAGCATAATTCATAGAATGGCAGATGTTGCCAGATAAGGCTTTGTATTCAACCCGGCAGATGTCATGCGGATCAGTATGACAGCCAAAGCACCTTGACAATTGCATATCTTACGGCAGGGAACAGAACGATACTAATATTAACGAAATAACGATTATAATAAATTTAAAATCTGCTTGCATTTTTCTCATTAGTGTGATAGATTGGAAACATGAAATGAATTCTCGCACTGTATAATGTTCAATTCTGATGTGCGACACACCAATTGTTTCGGTGTCAGGCCTTTCGCCAAAATTTCATAGTTACGATTATATGCAGAGCGGAAGGCGGTTTCTTCCGCAGCAGCACATTAAAGGAGGAAAACAAATGGTAGACATGGAAATGCTTTCGGCAATATCAGAGTTGTTGGAAGAGAAGCTGGACCAGAAACTGGAAAATAAGTTCGATGGCTTGAGGACGGAGATTAGCGGCTTGAAGTTAAAGGTCGATGGTTTGGATTCAGAAGTCAGCGGCTTGAAACAGGAAGTCAATGGCTTGAAGTCAGAAACAGGAAGTTTAAAGGAAGAATTGCGGTATATCAGGATAGTACAGTTGGAAAATAATGTGATGCCGCGGCTTGCTACTATAGAATCCTGTTATCTGGATACTTCCCGGAAATATATAGAGCGCACAGAGCAGATAGACGGCATGGCATCGGATATTGAAGTATTAAAATGCGTTGTTGAGAAGCATAGCCAGAAATTAGAGAAAATACCGGTATAAGCGGGCAGAGTCGATCAAAGACATAGTTAAAATAAAAGATTCCCAACGTAAGATATGCAATTGTCTTATGTTGGGAATTTTGTTGTTTTTTGGAGTGGCCGGGGTGAATTTAACAAGATACAGACAGTAGCGCACTTTGACAATTTCATACTTTATATAGGGAACAAAAATCAGAGGTAAATCATGTGTGTTTTGAACGGAATCTTCTACGGTGAAGAAAAGAAGAAGAACGAAAAACCACTTGCAGTTCATATACGCATCTGTTATATTGTTTCTATCGGCAGCGGTCTTGCTGCCGGATATGGCGGAAGATATGATCCATTCAGTTTCCGCCGTTTCGCAACAGGAATCGTGCTTATGAGATATCGACGGATATCCCATATTTCAAGCAGGTATCCCAACGGAAAGAACAGACAGCATAACAGAGTGTGGGACAAGCGCATACTGCGGATGAAGACTGCTTTTCAGGAAAAGGACGGCAGGACTGACCTGACCGTCATCCCGGCTTTCCCGCGCGGAAAGAGAGGAAAGATTGGCAAAAAACACACGGGAGACCATTGTAAAAACTCCTGCCGCGCCATATAATAAAGGCAGACAGGAAAACGAGCTGCCAAAGGCGCTTGCGGAACTGACCCTCGCCGACCGATTTATTTTCTATAAGGTGATGCAGGATGCGGAACTGTGCAGACGGCTTCTGGAGATCATCCTGAATGTGGAGATCGAGCGGATCGAGTATCTGGAAGGCGAGAAGACCATCGAAGTCCGGTATGACGCCAAAGGCATCCGTCTGGACGTCTATGTGAAGGACGAGAGATCTACCGTATACAACGTGGAGATGCAGGCGGCGCACGCGGCAAATCTGCCCCAGAGGAGCCGGTATTACCAGAACCTGATCGATGTGGACCTGCTCGGCAGAGGAGAGGATTACCGGCGGCTCAATAAGAGTTTTGTGATCTTTATCTGCATGGAGGACATCTTCCATAGGGGCAGGCACATCTACACCTTTGAGGACCGGTGCAGGGAAGAGCCGGATCTGGCGCTCGGCGACGGAGCGGTGAAGATCTTCCTGAATCCCTATTCGGAGATGAACGACGTCACGCCGGAACTTGGAAATTTTCTTAAGTATCTGGCGGAAGGGACGGCAGCAGACGAATATACAGAAAGGCTGGTGGAAGCGGTGGAAACAGCAAAGAGAGATCCAAGACTGATGGTGGAGTACATGTCGTACTATGCGGATCAGGCGGATAGCCGTGCGGAAGGAATAGAAGAGGGGCTTGCTGCACTTGTGGAAACTTTGAAATCTATACTTCCTGATTTTGAGGCAGTATATGCCGCGGTTATCCGAAATAAAGTGTATTCTGAATACACTCGTGAAGAAGTCGAGAAGTATTATAGAAGCGTAGAATAAAAGCAGACGTTGATCGGCTGCTGTTTAGCTGTGGACAATTAAATAAGGGTTTGTAAAAATCCCGGTATAAAGTATGAAATTGACTAAAAAGCGCGGCATAAAACATACTTTGTACCGGGTTTTATGCGCAAAGAAGAATTATATGTTTAGTGTATACTATCGGACTTGTAAAATCGAGAAAGAGGAGTGTTAAATGAGTCTTGTGACGGTTATAATTCCTGCCTATAATGCAGAAAAATATATATATCAGTGTTTGGAGTCTGTCGTGCAGCAAAGTTTTCATAGTTATGATGTTCTTGTTGTGAATGATGGAAGTACGGATAATACAGAGCATATTCTTAAAGAGTATACCAATAAGTATTCTTATATTTCATATCGCAATAAGGAAAACGGCGGATTATCCAGTGCAAGAAATTATGGCATGGATCAATTAAAGAATAGTAAATATGTGGTTTTTTTAGACAGTGACGATTATCTGGACTCTCGGTATTTATCTGTATTGGTAGAGAAAGCCGAAAGCAATCAGGCAGATGTTGTATGCAGCGGACAGTATCGCATTACGGAAGATGGAAAGATTATTTCTCATGTGCAGTACCATTTGGATAGAGAGGGAAAATGTGTTCTCAGGCATCTAAATATGCATGGAAAATTATATCGGGTGGATTATTTGCGAAAACATAATCTACGATTCCCTGAAGGAAAGACATACGAAGACAATCCATTTAATCTGGCAGCTTTTTTCCTGACCGAACGCATCAGCTTTTTGCAATATGAAGGATACTATCAATTGGTTCATTTGAATAGTATTACCACAAGAAAGATTCTGGAAAGTGATGTACCGTTTAAGGAATTGGAAGAATCAGTAAGATATGTAATTAATCACCAACCCAATAATTATGACATTTTTGTATATACGTTAATGAGTTTCTTTACATATTTTATATTGGAAGCGAACAGGAAACACAGATATTTTAAGTTGGCAGATAGAAAAAGTGACATGAAACTTATAGGGGAATTATGTGATTATGCGCGTATGATTCTTGAAAGCTACTGCCCATCGTATACACATAATCCATATTTATCTCTTTGGAAAAAGAACGATATTGAAATGAAGCAGAAGATGGCTGTTGCTGTTTTTGCACATATGATCCACTGGAATTGCGAAAAATTGTTTGTAAAAATATTTTATAAATTATGAAAGAGGTTAGCACGATATGAACATAATTAATTATTTTCAAAAACCGTATAAAAGTTGGATTCCGCGTAATTTAAATAAAAAAGTTGTACAGATTGATTCTATAGAAATAGACTTAGCTAGTCATTGTAATTTGAATTGTAAGGGATGTACGCATTTTTCTCCTATTGCAGAAAAATGGTTTATTGATGTAGAGGATTTTAGAAAGGATGTGCAAAGGACAAGTGAACTCCTGCCAGATGGCTGTGTTAAACGGTTTTATATTTTGGGAGGAGAGCCTTTATTACATAAACGAATCAGTGAAATGCTTGTTATTGCCAGAGAAGCATATAGAAAAACCCCTATATATATTATAACAAATGGTTTTTTGCTAGAACAAATGGATGATAAATTCTGGAATGTTTGTAATCAATATAATATTGTCATTGAAATCACAAAATATCCGGTAAATTATGATTATGCAAAAATCAAAAAGATTATGCAGGATCAAAAGGGAAAGGTAAAAATTATTTATAAGGGCCGGACAAAGTTTCTGAAAAAGAAACAGTATAAATTACCGTTAGATGAAACGGGAAACCAAGATGAAGTGTATGGATTTACGCATTGCCATATGGCGGGAAATTGCATCAACTTGGCGCATGGACATCTTTACACTTGTTCATATGCTGCATGTATGGATCGTTTTAATAAATATTTTCATAAAAATATTCCAGTCACAGAAGCAGATGGGGTAGATATATATCAAGATTATAGCACCGAAGAAGTTATAAGAAAACTGACACAACCTATACCGTTGTGCAAGTATTGTGCGGTCAAAGAACGGACTTATGGGAATAAGTGGGAAAATTCCAAGAGGGATATCAGCGAATGGACATAAATCGGGAAAAGAAATGAAAAAAGGAATATATAACAGTTTTGATAAAACTGTGATTGTTATAAATGTGGAAGGACTGTCGGATGTAATAGATGATGGGAAAGTTGGATATGTGGTGGAAGCAGAAAGTCCGATAGCGTTAGCGGACGCAGTCGCAGATTATTTTCTACAGGGTAAAGAAAAAGAATTTATACAAAATGTAAACCAAGAAGCATATTGTTTTTCGTGGGATCGAATGGCGGAAACGATAGAAGGATTTGCAGAACAGATAGAATGATATGACATCTACAAAATATTTAACATAGATATGGATGGTTTAGCACCTTGACAATTTCATACTTTATATCAGGAACAGTTACAGACATTGACCCGTGTAAGTTTCAAGATGGATTGCTATGTAAATTGCAGAAACTATGTAAAGTTGTTGTAAAGTTTGTACCTTAAATTACTTGCAATTCATATACGCATTTGTTATATTGTTTCTATCGGCAGCGGTCTTGCTGCCGGATATGGCGGAAGACATGATCCATTCAGTTTCCGCCGTTTCGCAACAGGAATCGTGCTTATGAGATATCGACGGATATCCCATATTTCAAGCAGGTATCCCAACGGAAAGAACAGACAGCATAACAGAGTGTGGGACAAGCGCATACTGCGGATGAAGACTGCTTTTCAGGAAAAGGACGGCAGGACTGACCTGACCGTCATCCCGGCTTTCCCACGCGGAAAGAGAGGAAAGATTGGCAAAAAACACACGGGAGATCATTGTAAAAACTCCTGCCGCGCCATATAATAAAGGCAGACAGGAAAACGCGCTGCCAAAGGCGCTTGCGGAACTGACCCTCGCCGACCGCTTCATCTTCTATAAGGTGATGCAGGATGCGGAGCTGTGCAGACGGCTTCTGGAGATCATCCTGAATGTGGAGATCGAGCGGATCGAGTATCTGGAGGGCGAGAAGACCATCGAAGCCCGGTATGACGCCAAGGGCATCCGTCTGGACGTCTATGTGAAAGACGAGAGATCCACTGTCTACAATGTGGAGATGCAGGCGGCGCACGCGGCAAACCTGCCCCAGAGGAGCCGGTATTACCAGAACCTGATCGATGTGGACCTGCTCGGCAGAGGAGAGGATTACCGGCGGCTCAATAAGAGTTTTGTGATCTTTATCTGCATGGAGGACATCTTCCATAGGGGCAGGCACATCTACACCTTTGAGGACCGGTGCAGGGAAGAGCCGGATCTGGCGCTCGGCGACGGAGCGGTGAAGATCTTCCTGAATCCCTATTCGGAGATGAACGACGTCACGCCGGAACTTGGAAATTTTCTTAAGTATCTGGCGGAAGGGACGGCAGCAGACGAATATACAGAAAGGCTGGTGGAAGCGGTGGAAACAGCAAAGAGAGATCCAAGACTGATGGTGGAGTACATGTCGTACTATGCGGATCAGGCGGACCACAGGGCGGAACTGGAAGAAAGCCGGGCAGAGGGGATAGAAGAAGGACGAAAAGAAGGTCTTGCTGTGCTTGTGGGTTCTTTGAAATCCCTGCTGCCTGATTTTGAGGCAGTATATGCCGCGGTTATCCGAAATAAAGTGTACTCTGAATACACCCGTGAGGAAGTTGAGAAGTATTATAGAAGCGTAGAATAAAAGCGGACGTTGATCGGCTGCTGTTCAGCTGTGGAAAATTAAATAAGGATTTGTAAAAATCCCGGTATAAAGTATGGAATTGACTAAAAGGTGAAATATCAAATATACTTTATGCCGGAATTTTTTTGTTGGAGAACAAAGAATATGAACCTGACAAATATTAACAGTCCTCAAAGGAAATGTAGTATATAGATATAGGCGCCAATAATTATAGATGCAGAATAATAGTTATCTATTCTATAAAGAAGGAATAAGGGAGATATTGGAAAGATGCTATATGCAGGCTATTGAAGGATGTGTCCAGAATATAAGACAGAAAGACTAATGCTGAGTCTTTAAATAAATTATATATTTATAAAGCAGAATGGGGAAAGCGCTTTTGTGATGGAAAGAATCCTGCTGTCAGGCAACTGTTGGGATTGGCCGGATAGATATCGCCTATCGTTACTTGTTTTAGATGCGGTGTTATGCTTCGGCATGAATTTGTACTGAAGGGAATCTGACGAGGTTGTGCAGTGTCGAACTTGTATAAAGGTGTAATTTTCCATGCTGCCGGGAGATTATTATGCAGTGTGAAACAGACTTAATCAGTGTGATTGTACCCATTTATAATGCGGAGCGGTATCTAGTGAAATGTTTAGATTCCATTATATGCCAGACCTATCAAAATTTAGAAATTATTTTAATTGATGACGGTTCTTGTGATCGATCGGGCGAAATATGTGATAATTATGCAAAAGAAGATAAGAGGATACGGGTGAAACACAAGGAAAATCGTGGGGTATCTGCAGCAAGAAACGATGGATTAGAGTTAGCGACAGGAGAATATATTGCATTTATTGATGCCGATGACTACATTTTATCGGATTATTTTACTTACCTATATAAGCTTATTACGAAATACAGGGTTGATGCGTCATGCTGCGGATATTATAAAATGTGGGATTCGGAAAAAATGCCAATATTTAATGATTCATTACAGGAGGTTTTATATACGAATGCTGCAGCAATAGAAGATTTATTATACCGCAAAAATATGACAGGATATCCATGCTTGAAATTATATAAATCCAGTGTGCTTAAAAACGTGCGATTTGTAAAAGATGTTATTTATGGAGAAGACACGATTTTTACTATGCAAGCATTCAGACAATGTAATCAGATCGTATATGGTAATAGGACACTATACATTTATTACCAACATTTTACCAGTGCAACACATTATAGCAACAATGCAGAGCAATACCAAAGAACCTGGGCGATGATGCGAGAAGAGATTATGGGATATGTCAATGATGAGAATTCGGAGTGTTTTTATGCAGCGCAAGCTAAATTGTTTATTACTGCTCTTGATATATGTAGTAGAATATGGAATATCAAAGAAACCGCAGATTTCAGACGAGAATTGTTGAGTCATATACGGACAGTAGATGGCATTATCTTGAAAGATAAAAAGTGTAAACAGACAAATCGCGTTTTGGCATTGCTTAGTTGTATTAATGCCGTGGGGTTAATTAAAATGTGTAGGACGTTTACATGGATGATGCAACATTTTAAGTTTAATATGCGACATTCACTATAACTGTGTGAGGGTTATGGATTTGAAGCTTAAATTGAAACAGGAGCGCAATGCAGGAGAAAAGATCCGGTAAAATCGTGTTGGTTCTGCATAAGATTATGAGAACTGTTGGAATATAAGATATTCTATGAAATAAAATGCGACAATTATCAATTGAAGAAAACACTTCCTCTAAAAAAAGACAGAATTAGCCAAGAATACCGTTAAATGGTAATTACTATAATCTGTCGAATGTAGATGTCATGCGGTGGCAGGTGGGGTTGGCAAAAAATATGAAATATATGGATTCTGTATATATCATTATTGATTTGACGGTCATAGAGCGCTTGAAAAGCCGACTAAAAATTTATTAAAAGCAAGCATATCAATATTTCGCTGTGCTTTTGTTGGGATAACAACACATATGAAGAAAATATTAGAAGATGTTGCACAGCAGGAGGGGGAGATAATAGATACAGTTTGTGCCAAACTCTTTATATTAGCGATAGATTATGCTTGTAGAATATGGAAAGAGCCGGAAATAAAAAATTACAAACAAGAATTGCTGAAATATATAAGCACTGCTGATTTTGCTGTGTTAAAAAAACTGTAAGTCCATGAATCGTTTGCTTGCTTGTGTGAATGCTTCTATGGTGATTAGAATGTGCAGATTGTACATATGGATAAAGGGAGCACTTGGATTTGAAACACGATGGTTGTTATCTAAAATTAAGTAACATGGCAATATGTATTATTTGTTGAGAATACCTTTAAGAAGAGTATGGAGAAAATATGAAATATAGTATTGTTACAGTTACTTACAATTGTGAAAAATTGATACAGAAAACGATTGATTCAGTGGCAAGGCAAACACATAGAGAGTTGGAACACATAATTATTGATGGCTGTTCTACAGACGCTACTTGCACTCTGATTAGTAACGCAGCTGAGGCGGATAGTCGGATGGTGTTTTTATCTGAGCCTGATACAGGAATCTATAATGCCATGAATAAGGCATTAAAGTATCTTTCAGGAGATTATGTGATTTTTTTGAATGCCGGGGATTATTTCTTTTCAGATGAAACGTTGGAGCATATACAAAAATTTATTTGTGATATGGAATATCCAGATGTAATTAATGGGAATGTTATTGTATATACCTCAAGAGGAATCAAAAAAATTGAACGAAAAAAATTTGGAAAAAGACTCTTTTTAATAGCTAATACTGTTTGTCATCAAGGTGTATTTGCTAAGGCAACATTATTTAATGAATATATTTTTGATGAAACATTTAAGTATTGTGCAGATCGAGATTGGTTGTATTACATGTTTGTGAAAAGAAAATATTTTGCATATATAGATGAGGATATTGCTTTTTATGAGGGTACCGGTTTTAGTTCTGCACCTGATGCAAAAAGAGAAATTATTGAGGAGAGATATAAACTGCAAAAAAAATACTGTAAGAAATATTTTTATATCCATAAAATAATAAGAATTTTTTTACCAAAGAGGTATTCAATGTCATGAAAGTTTTGTATATAACACATTATAGCGCCATGTATGGTGCTAATTTATCGTTATTAAATATGATGCTTTATTTACGTGAAAAATTTGGTGTTGAACCTATTGTTTTGATAAATGAAACTGGTGCTTTTCAAAAGGAATTAGAAAAAAATAGTATACGTTACTTATTATATAAATATCCTAAATGTACTATAAATTCAACAAAATCAAACATTGCTATTAAGAAAGGAATCAAAAAACTGATACGCGTGTTTATATATCCGTTTATATTTAAAGTATTAAAGCATAGTGAAAAAGTGGATATTATACATTCTAATTCTAGTACTATTGATATTGGGTATTATTTGAGTAAATATATGTGTTGTCCGCATATTTGGCATGTCCGAGAATTTGGCAAAGAGGATTACAACCTTATTCAAATTGATTCTATAAACAAAATAACTATGAAATATCGTGAAACAGCATATGTAATTGCAATTTCAAAAGCAATTGAAAAAATGCTAAAAAATATGTCACCTAGTATTAATATAAGAGTTATTTACAATGGCATACATGTTTGCGAGCCGTATAAAAAAAAATATTTTGCTAAAGGCAAATTGCATTTTTGCATCGTAGGTTTAATTTCTCCCAACAAAAGGCAAATTGATGTCATTAAGGCTGCACAGGTTTTAGTTTCGCATAATATAACAGATTTTAAATTGCATATAGTGGGTGATGGGAAAGAGGATATTAAAAATCAATTAAAGTCGTATGTGAGAGAAAGTGGATTAGAAAATTATATAGAATTTACAGGTTATATAAAACAGATCGACGAATATTTAGTTGATATGGATGTAGGTATTGTTACCTCTGTCAAGGAAGCTTTCGGGCGAACAACTATTGAATATATGAGCAACTATATGCCAGTGATTGGTTCGGCAGACGGCGGAACTTTAGAACTAATAGAGCCTTATCGTAATGGATATTTATATGAATCTGGGAATATAGAAAAATTAGCCATATGTATGGAGAGATTTTTATTGGACAGAAAAAATCTATCAAAAATGGGGGAGAAAGCCAGATGCTTTTCTGAAAAATTTACCGTACGCCAAAATGCTGAAAACGTTTATGAACTTTATACAGAATTGATGCAGTAAGGGGGGGGATAGATAATGCTTCAATTTATTTATTATGAAATAGTATGGATATTTAGGAGATTATATAAAGTATTATTTGCAAAAAAATTACGTTCATTACATTATGCGGGTCAGATAGTATTATCGGATCGAGCAGGTAATGCATTGCTTAGCAATATATTACAAGACAACAGAATATTTATGGCATGTAGAATTGGAGCTAATGAAATGAGGTTTATTAAAGAAAATATTGAAGCGGATTTCCATTTCCGTAAATCTTTAAAACAATCTACAATATATGCAATTAAAAATAATGCGGGTTTTTTTGCTTCAAGATTATGTCAGAAAGATTACAAGTTATTTGTAGATGAATATAAAAGTGCTATAAATATGGCAGATATAGTCGGGGTATGGTACAATCCGCTAGAAGACTATTTTATAAAAAAATACGGGAATAGCGAGTATCAGTTAATGCCTAGAAGCGTGTATGATTTTTGGGAATATGAAATCCCATGGACGTATGCGTTAAAAGACAAAAGAGTATTGGTAGTTCATCCATTTTCGGAAACAATAGAATGTCAATATGCAAAGAGAGAGTATTTATTTGAAAATCCCCTAATATTGCCTCCATTTGAATTGATTACTGTGAAGGCTGTGCAAACGGTGGGGGGGGGCAATAATGAAGATATTAAATATGAAAACTGGTTTGAAGCATTAAATGCAATGTATGCACAATGTATGTCAGAAAGCTTTGATATTGCTTTGATTGCTGCTGGTGCATATGGCCTTCCACTTGCTGCTAAATTAAAGCAAAGTGGAAAAAGTGCAATACATATGGGTGGCGTGCTACAGGTGTTGTTTGGTATAAAAGGTGGGAGATGGGACAAGCATCCTACGGCGGCTCTATTATATAATGAATATTGGGTTAGACCATCATTAGATGAAACTCCTCCAGAAAGTGAGAAAGTAGAAAACGCATGCTATTGGTAATGCTATATCAGGAGCGGCATATTTTGCCGGGCATGATTGGAGTGCTGTTGTTTCTAATGCCAGCTATTATGGCCAAGGATTTTATTCATTGTTTTTGGTTTTTCACTAACAAATAATCCTATTATTATTTATAGGACAATTTTGACTATTTGCGTACTCATGCAGTTTAGCATATCGTTTGTGAATTTTATGCATTAGAGAATATTTTTATTTGGGAAATTGGTAAACTGTAGGACGTATGCAAATGTAGTAGCTGATATAGGTAATCATCTTGAAATAGTAATGGGCAATGTTGTTAATGTTCTTAAAAGTTTGCAAATAACAATGCATATGTATAAAATTATCTATTAAGTTTGGAGAAAATTAATGGAACAAAAAGAAAGGCAATTTCTACAATTAAGAAGGCTCTAGCCTTTATACCGATGCTGCTCCCAAAATATCACTGTACCGTATGTGGTAATGCTGTCACATATTTTCTGCCAGCAGGTGTCAAGGCTGAAATATTAAGTGAGAAGCAAATTATAGGGGCAGGGTATCGCAAGCATGTTCGTTGTCCGATATGTTGAGCTAATGACAGAATGAGGTTTTAGGATGATGTTTTGTGCAATAAAACGGATATATATACTAATCTACAGAACCATATTCTCCATTTTGCACCAGAAAAATGTATAGAAAATAGAATAAGAATTATATCTGGGGGGGATGTTACAGGCGATATAAGATATGGAGTTGCGGATAAAGTAGTAGATGTAACAGATATATGTTATCCCGAAAAAATTTTTGACTATGTAATAATTAATCATGTTTTAGAGCATATAAAGATGAGTGTAAAGCAATGCTTGAGATAAAAAGGGTCTTAAAGCCTAAGGGAAAGATTATTTTTTCAATGCCAATATGTGAAGTTGAGGATACAGTATGAAACTGATGGTAATCTAAGCGAAGAAGCATGTTTGAGGATGTACGGTCAAAAGGATCATGTGAGGCTTTATGGTAAAGATGTGAAAGAACATATGGAAAAATATGGATATCAGATTACTGAATATAAGCCGTATAAATTGTTAACCGAAAAAGAAATCCGCGATATGAGGATAATTCAGGATGATAGGATTTTTGTCGGAAAAATATTTTAGCATAAAGATTATGAATGATAAAAGATTTAGAATTTTTGCGGAAGAAAGGAAAAGATTGGGCGCTTGGATTTTTGGTAGCCCCAGATTGTAAAATGAATAGAAAAAATATCAAAACACAAACAATATTTGTTTTTTTCTCAAAATATATTTCAGTATTTATAATACTGGTTGTTAATGCTGTATTAGCCAGAATTTTATCGCCAGAAGAATTTGGCATTGTGGCGGCAATTTCTGTTTTTATAACATTCTTTAATATTGTAGCGGATATAGGAATAGGGAGTGCGATAGTACAAAATAGAGAATTGAGTCAAAATGATGTTGATATGCTATTTACACTCACTTTGTATTTTTCAATGTTTCTTACAGTTTTTTTTATAATCTTTTCCTTTGGCATTGCCGGTTTTTATGGTAATGACGTGTATATAAGGATTGGAGCAGCATTATCATTGTCGCTTTTCTTTAATGCCTTAAATACAGTGCCAAATGCAGTTTTAATGAAAAATGAAAAATTTGTTTCGGTGGGAATACGGACAATTACAAGTAATTTGTTTAGCGGCTTGTGTGCAATTTATTTTGCCTTAAGGGGTGTTGGGTATTATTCACTTGTAATACAATCTGTATGTTGTTCTGCTATGATTTTTATATGGAATTTTAGTAACACAAGATTAAGGATTAGAAAAAAAATTGATTTTTCTTGTGTTAAAAAAGTTAAAGATTTCTCAGTCTACTGGTTTGGATTCAATGTTTTTAATTATTTCGCAAGAAATGTAGACAACCTATTGACGGGGAAATTTTTAGGTGCAACAGCACTTGGATACTATGATAAAGCCTATAAATTAATGCTGTATCCAGTACAAAATTTGACATATGTGTTGAATCCCATTCTTCATCCAATTTTAGCTAAATATCAGACTGATTTAAAAATAGTATACAGAAATTATGTAAAAGTATTAAAAATTTTATCCATTATTGGCATATATATTGAAGCTTTTTGTTTGTTTAATGGAAGAGAAATTATTTTTGTGATTTTTGGTAAGCAATGGGAAAATGCAATTCAGGCTTTTAAAATATTGAGTATATCGATATGGTTTCAAATAACAAATTCATCAACAGGTGCAATTTATGCCAGTATAAATAAAACTAAGTTAATGTTAAAAAGTGGAATGATTTATATACCGATTCAAATTCTTTTGGTGATTATTGCTATCGGCAGAAAAAGAATTGAGGCGATTGCAGTCGCAGCAGCAACAGGATTAATTATAAAATTTTTTATTGATTATATAATATTGATTAAGCGAGGATTCAAATATTCTTTTGTTAAATTTTTAGAAAATTTTAAAATGGAGCCTGTGCTATTTATTGTTTGCTATTGCAGTATGATTGTGGGAAGAAGAATTGAAATTGAAAGCAATATCATTGTTTTAATTTATAATTTAGTGTTAAGTGGGTCAACATTTGTGATTGCACTATTGGTAACTAGGCAAATAAAATATTTAAAAATATAGAAAAGCAATTGAAAGAAAAATGATGTTTTATGGGCAATTAAGATGACAAACTTGCTTGTTTGTGGATGAAAGATTAAGTTATGGATATTCGTATGGTAGTGATTAGTTGGGATCTTAATATTTTGTTGAGGGCATAGGTATGAAAAAAAAGATAGAGTCAACTTGGTGTTACATAGTTCTAATTATTGTTTTGATATTTGTGATTTTAGGGAAAAAAAATTTACATGTAGACGAAGTGTCTTCTTACAGATTGGCTAATTGCGTAGGGACAGATTATCAGAAAGAGGGATATATGTACGAGCCAGCAGGGGACGCCTATTTAGAATATATGACGGTACAGCCCGGACAGAGGTTCAATGCCCTCAATGTCTGGTATAATCAGAGCCAGGATACCCACCCGCCGCTCTATTATCTGCTTTTACATATGATATGTTCCCTGTTTCCGGAAACGTTCAGCATCTGGTATGCCGGGATTATCAATATTGTTTTTGCCGCGCTGACCCTGTGGTGTATTCGGAGGATCGCTGCGGAAATGACGCACAGCGACAGTGCTGTTTTGGCTGTTTCCCTTGCCTTTGCCGTTTCTGCCGGAATATTATCCAACATGGCCTTCTTACGGATGTACGTTATGGCGTTGTTCTTTGTGACATATATTACCTATCTGATGATCAAACTGATCAAAACCGGGGTGTCGATAAAGACGTTGGAAATTGTCACAATCGTTTCCGTCTTGGGAGCGTTAACGCATTATTATGTCATTGTGTATTTGTTTTTCAGCTGCCTGCTGATGGGAATTTATCTGCTGATCAGGAAGAATTATAGGCAGTTAGGCATGTTGGCCTTATCCATGGCAGCGGCAGGTAGCGCTTCTGTGCTTATATTTCCGGCTATGCTGCGGCACATGTTTTTTGGCGGGGTAAGGGGTGAGGAATCTATCAGCAATTTGGCCAATGCTGCGGATTATGCAGAGAGGTTAAAGACTTTTTATGGCATTGTGAATAAAGAATTATTTGGTAGCTGCTTTACTTATTTAGCGGCATTCATTTTGATTTTACTGATTTTAACTTCCTTTGCTCATAAACTTGGGGGGGGGGCATATCTTAAGAGGATTTACGGAGCACATTGATTGGATCGTGCTGATCCTGCCAAGCGCCTGTTACTTTTTACTCGTAGCCAAGATGGCAGTTTACAAGACGGACAGATATATTTTTCCGGTATATGCGGTAGTGTTGACGTGGACAGTGTGCCTGCTGTACAAGCTAGGCAGACGGCTGATACAGCCGCAGTATCAATATACGGCTGCGGCGGTCCTGTTGAGTATTACTCTGGTGAGCGGCTGGAAACTGTGTACTTGGGATTATTTATATAAAGATACGGAAGCTCTTCTGCGTACGGCGGAGGGATATGGAGATGTAGACTGTGTGTATATTTATGATGCTATATGGAAAGTGAGGCCGTCCTATTATGAGGTATCAAAGTATAACAGCGTCGTCTTTTGGAATGTCAATAATATGGATGCCATAAGGAGTCAGGATTATTGTATGGATAGGGAATTAATTGTCTGTATTCTTAACAGCTGTGACCAACAGTCTGTTTTAAATGAGCTGCTTTCTTTTTGCCCGTTTTTAAACACATACGATGAATTGGGCGGGTACGCCTATGCAACGACATATCATCTGTACGGAGATAATGTAGAGGCATCATTACATCATATATATTCATCTTCTCATATGCAGGAAATTGGGTGTATGAATATGGACGAGGATAATGGGAATAATGTTTGTCTTGTGGATTCTGGAACAGAAATCATGGAAGTATGTTATGAGAGTGAGGGATATGTGACCCTATGGATAGGCGGTCAGGTATTGGATGTGAAGGGCGGTCGATTTGAGTCAGGCAGCAATATTCAACTCTTTGATTACAACGGAACGAAAGCCCAACGGTGGCGTCTGCAGCAGAATGAAGATGGGTCGGTTACTTTCTTTGCAGGAAACAGTGATTTAATTATGACATATGATGAGACTGGCAATATAATTTTAGGCCCTAAGGATAACGTGGCATATGGAAAGTGGTGGATTGAATAACTTTTTTATAGTTGAAAGGACTATGTGTTTGGGGATATATCGCAAAGCCTGTGTAATATCCGAAAAGCCCCTTTGCCTATTTATTCAAGTAATTATAGACGGAATGAGGTAATAGTATGCGGTTGCATATAACATGGCATGTAAAAAAATCAGTTATAGTAGACAAAATCATTATTTTTTTTATATGTTTCATACCAAAATTCATAATAGCATTGAACTCTATTATGATCAATACTATTTCTGACGAGGTTTCGGCAATTTCTGTTGCAGCTTTTTTGGCAGGATATGATTGGCGAGATGTGGTATCAAATGCAGGATATTATGGGATTGGTTATCTATTTTTATTTTCGCCACTGTTTAAGTTTGGGATTCCAGCGATGTCAATCTATCGCATTATATTATCAGTAAATGCAGTATTGATTGGATTCACTGGGGTTATTTGTTATTCTATCTTAAACCAATTTTTTAAAATGGAAAGTCGAATAGCAAAAATAATAATTGCCAGCACATGTGGGAGTATGTCGATTTTTTCAACATCCATAACAAGAGCACGGAATGAGGACATTTATTTATTATGTGGTTGGCTATTTGCATATTTGATTTTAAGGTTAATTGATGATACGACAAGCAAAAGAATCAGATATGAAGGGATGCTGTTATCACTATTATTATATATGTTGACTATACATTCAAGAGCAGTGACATATATGATTGCATGGATATTAACGTGTGGTATTTGTTGGTTCTTATTTCATAAAAAGCTGGTTTCTAAATATTTCTGGATTAGTATGACAGTAGGATTTTTAGTGATTGAATTTTTACTAAAGATGTATCAGCAGTGGGGATGGGCAAGTGAAACTGTTAGAAATGCATCTCTTGGAGAAACGGTAGCTGCATCATTTTCTAAAATAGCAATTGATTTTACAATGGTCAAAAGTATGATTATGATTATTTTGGGACAATGTTTTACTGCCTTTTCGCTGTCCGGCGGTATATTTGTAATTTCCTTTGTAATATTTGCACTTTTTATAGTTTATTGTATTAAAAATAAAAAAAGATTACAAATGAAAGAAATATACCTTTTGATATTAGGCGTATTGTATGGTCTAATGATTTGGCTGACAATATGCGGCCAAAGCATTACATGGGGAGTAGAGGTTTATTCGCAACTAATAAAAGGGGGATTAAATTATGCATATGCTTATAAGGCATTCACCTATATGAGATATATGGGCAGTTATGTCCCTGTCTTTGTAATGACGGCTCTTGTTATTGCATGGAATTATTGGGATATCTGGGAAAAAGCACGTATACAGACTATGGTTGTTTTCTGTGGATTGTTATTATTTTGGATAAATATAATATTACCATATGTCCGAGAAACGAAAGATAATATGGAATTTTTTATAGCAATCGTTTTGCTTCCTTCAGAAACGCAGAACAATTTGGAAATATGGTATAAAATGTTCCAGATACTGTTCGTGATAGCTCTTATATGGATGTTTTGTCGTCATAGAAAAGCATTTGTAATAAATCTGTTATTGTTAGGTATTGTGTTTACCGGGTATGAGCGGATGGAAATATTTGAAAATAATATATTGCGTAATGAAAACAATATACTGGGATATGTAAACGCTAGCTGTAGCGTTATGGAACAGTTACATAATAATATTATAACAGATAATATGGATGTTTGTGTTGTAGATGCACGAAATAATACAAATCATCAGGTGTGGTATATCTATCAATTCTTAAATTATGATTTGCATATTATACCTGGGTCAAAAGATGATATCTCATTGACAGATATTATTTTTTCATACGGAGAAATAACAGAATTTTTGCCAAAGGAGTATGCTTGTTTTATGTTGGACAAGAATGAATATTTGTATTGCAAAAATCCAAAGTATAGTGAGCTGATAAAATTGATGGGATATGAAGAAGCCTAGAGGATGGTATACTATAAAAACCATGTCAGGAGAAATGGGTACGTTGGTTTTGGTCGTCGTGTAGAAATTGACGAACACATCTCTGGGATTTAGAGAGGCGGCAGAGTTTGTTGTTCCCAAAGTGAATTTTGAAAAAGATATATGCAGTGGAGTAGTATTGACATCTTAGCCGCCGCTTTATAACGTTGTCATGCACATCTGGCCGATGATTTCTGAGATTGAGTGGTGGTTTCGGTTTTCCAACGCGGCATTCGGCCTGTTTGGAAGCACTAGCATGTATCAGGCATTTGAAAAATTCGCGATTTGTGGGCGACGGGTGAGGCTGTTATACTTCTGGAGTATTCTATCAGATGGTAGATTATATGCAGGAATGTGTGGGATACGTGCTACTGCGCGATATGCTTCTATGTAGGAAGGTGGCCGATACAACGGCGGTATTAATATACAGTTGCGGCTGTCTTGCTAAGTATGATGTTAGTGAATGATTGGAAAATGTGTACTTGGGAGTAGTTATATAGTCCCTTTTCGGAATTGTGGGTCTGGTCAAGTCCCTGCCCGATTTGGTGAACGCTCCGATAGGCATAATTGATTTAATTTAGGGTCTGCTTAGCGTAAACATAAATAGCTTAAAATGTATGAAATACTGACTTTATAGCTACTATTTGGCATCATAAAGTATATAATCAGATTTTAACTAGCCCATGGGACTCAAGATGAACCCGGAAAACCGGTGGGTGAAAAAGGCTGCTGCAATCCCGTGGAATGAGATCGAGGAAAAGCACGCTGCGCTGTTTTCCTGCACAAAGGGAATGCTGGCTAAGCCGCTGCAAACAGCTCTTGGTTCCCTGATCATCCACAAACAGTATGAGTATCCGGACAGGGAACTGGTGGAACAGACCGGTGAGAACCTGTATTATGTATTATCAGTTTTTCATCGGACTTCTCGGATATCAGGATAAAGAGCCTTTTGCCAGTCCCTTTTGGTGGAGTTCCGGAAACGCCTTACGGACGACATTCTCGGTGATATCAATGAGATGGTCATTGCTTACAACACACCGGAGGATGATCCGCCAATGGAAAACGCTGGCAGAGAGGAAGAAAGCGGAGGTACACCCGTTGGGAACAAAGGGACCCTGATGCTAGATGCAACATGTCGCTGCAGCAGACAGCGTTTCCACAGGACATTAATCTCCTGAAAGAAGCACGGGAGAACTTAGAAAGCCGCATTGACGATATCTGCTCCAGATTCCAGTATTGCAAGTCACATATGTACCGTCAGATGCCAGAAAGGATTACCTGAGTCTTGCCAAATGCAGAAAGCGAACAGCCAAAAAGATTAGAAAAGCCATAAAGATACAGATCCAGTATGTGAAGCGTAATCTTGGCAATATCGATCTGTTCCTTCCACAGAAAGAAGTATCTCTGGAACCAAAACAGACGGAGCGTCTTTAAGTGATTCGGGAACTGTTGGAACAGCAGCAATATATGTATGATAACAAAGTCCACAGTGTAAAAGACAGGATCGTGAGCATCAGCTAGCCATATATCCGTCCAATCGTCGGGGGGGGGCAAGATCTCCGGTGGAGTTTGGCGCAAAACTTGATATGAGCATAGAGGAGAAAGGCATTGCTCGGTTAGAGAAACTGTCTTTTGGTGCCTACAACGAAAGGGATGTCCTTATCCATGCGGTTGAAAAATATCGTGCGCGCACAGGAAGATATCCCGAAAGAGTGTTGGTTGATCAGATTTATAGGATGCGAAAAAACAGGGCGTACTGCAAAGCGGACGGAATAAGTATGTCCGGTCCGGCACTGGACAGGTCAAAGAAGCTGACATCTGAGGAAAAGAAGCAGTCCTACACAGACCGGATCGAAGTGAAGCGGGGATTTAGCTTGGCGAAGCGCTGCTATGGACTTGGGCTTCTGCATATAAAACTGGATATGACTATGCGCAGTTCCATAGCGCTGTCTATCGTGGCGATGAATGTCAGCCGTCTGGCAGGCAGTATTTTGCACTGTATGGTGATATTGAAATTTTTAAGGCGCATATGGTGGAAAAACCTGTTGGAAAGCACGATGTCAGAGTCATGCTTTTGTACTGGGGTTTAATGAGCAGACACTAAATAGCTGTTATTTTGAAGGATATCGTGTGGCCTTAGACGGGGGATAGAAATGACAATTCATTATTATATAGTTGAAAAAACATCAGTGAAATCTCAACCTGTAATAAGTTGAGACTATTTTGTACAAGATTAAAGTTAATAAAAAAGTAAAAAAGTATCAAGGAGCCAGATATGGAAAATGTAAATGGACTTGACAGGTAAGCAGAATTTGTTATGGACAAAAAATAGAATTTTTGGCTACTGTTTGGGTACATAGTAGTGTGTTAGCCGATTGTTATAATGGAAGTATATATGGGATATTTTAATATATATATGAGGGTGTTGCAGAGAAACTTGTCAAAATGAGGATTATTTTTATGGAAAGAAAAGATGAAATGAATTTAACTGATGCACAAGAGATGATTTTTGAAAAATATGCCAATAAGTATGGCATAGATAAAACCCCTGCAAAGGATAAGATTGAAAAGATAGAAAGAGAAAAATATGTTTATAAATTATTGAGTATAAAAGGAACAGATGATACGGCAATAGAAAAATTGTTAGATCTCACAATAAGAGATATTGAATTACAGTATTCTATGAAACAGACGATAGAAAATAAAGCAGGATTTATGATTGCTTTATGGGGTGTTTTGGTGGCATCAATGTTGCAACATGATATGCTGTTGGTACTTTTTAAAAATATTGTGGACGCTTCATCAAGTATAGGCACAAGGGTCAGTAATAGTATTATATTGGTCGGCTTAACAATTTTTGGAATAGGGTCTTTGGTATATATAATTTTGGTGTTATTATACAATCCATACAGCAAATTTCTATTTGACCGCAGGGATGAAAATTTCAGATGCGCGGTGGAAGATAAAAATATGTTGTTGGTAAAACTTTTGGATTCTAATACTACAGTGTGGGAGAAAAATGAGGCAGCCAATGAAAAAAAGTATAATTATTTGATGAAGCACGTAATTTGGATGTTGCTGTTTGTTGTATTTATCATTTTAGGTTTTTGCTGCAAATGAGGAGAAAGATAGTGAGCGATAAAAAAAGATTAGGAACGATTGTTAGGAAATGTACAACAGTTGAAAATAATACAGATGTAAATGAAAGACAACTGGCTGAGCAGATTGTAAATAACGTTATAAAAAGAAAAACTAGAGCTCAGCAATGCAGAACTATAAAAATATTAAGTAGCGAGGCAAAAGCAGACAATCTTAAAAGAGTTGAAGGAGAATTGAAAGTCATTGTGCCAGATTCAATGTCTGTCAATGTGCTTGCGCATGAACTGAGAAAACAACTTGATAATACATATATGGGGCATGATATACCTATCATAGTTGACAAGAGGAAATCAGAGAGTTTTAATTTTGGGGCAGTAGCGCATAGAAAGAGAGGATTTGCTAATTTACAAAAGTTGCAAAAAAAAGGAAAGGAAGATGATGATGGAAGCGGTACGGGTGGCAGGCACGGAAAAAGGTAGCATCTATTGTGTCGTAATCGTTGGCAGTGTTTTTGGCTGCTTAAAGAGGCACTGGGCAGTTTATTTATTAAATGGGGAAATATATTGAGTTCCTATGACAGTTCCTCAAAGATGTTTCGAATAAGAGAAGCAAAGCTAATTTATTTTGTTTAAAAAGATGGCACCTTGCCATGAAAATAGATTTAAACACGCGTAAATACTGCGTGTTTAGATATAGCTGTGAAGAAAGAAGTGCAGTACCGCACATTGACAATTTCATACTTTATATCAGGAACAGTTACAGATCTTGACTTGTGCGATCTTCAAGCCAGACCTGCTATGTATTGTAATCCAACAGCTATGTATAATTGTAGACGTAAAACCGCTTGCAATTCATATGCGCATCTGTTATAGTGTTTCTGTCGGCAGCGTTCTTGCTGCCGGGTATGGCGGAAGGATAAGATGTTTGTCCATCCCGCCGTGTCGTAATAGGAATCGAGTTCAGAAGATATGACTTTCATCTGAGAAGATGCGGTGTCATCTTCATTCAAGAACAGACATCCCAGCGAAAAGAACAGACAACACATAGCAGAGCGTGGGACAAGCTTTTTCTTTTCCCATGCGGAAAGAGAGGTGCAAGTGGCACAGCAGACAAACCAAACCAGAAACGTAAGAAGCAGACAGGGCGCCAAAGGGGATCCTGATGTGCAGAATACCAGACTGCGGGATAATTCTGCCAAGCTCATCTTTGAGGATCCCATCCTCTGCGCCCAGTTCCTGCGGGGTTATGTGGATATCCCGCTGTTAAAGGATGTGCAGCCGGAAGACATCACAGACGAAACGGAACGCTTTGTCCATCTGTTCACGGAGGAGAGAGATTCAGACGTGGTGAAACGCATCCGTTTGAAAAACAAGGGAAATGATGAAATACCGTTTTATCTTATTTCTCTTATTGAACATAAAGCACAGGTGGATTATAATGTAGTCATGCAGATACTGCGGTACATAGTGTTCATCTGGGAAGACTATGAGAAAGAGCAGGAGCGGAAACAGGCAGGCATCAGCAGGACAAAAGGGTTCCGCTATCCGCCGGTCCTGCCCATTGTCTACTACGAGAGAAACGGCAGGTGGACGGCAGCGTCAAGGCTCCATGAGAGGGTGTACTTAAGCGATATGCTTGGCGGGTATATCCCGGACTACAGATGCCTTATGGTGCAGCTGAACCGGTACACCAACCGGATGCTGATGGAGAAGGAAGATGAACTCTCCATCGTGATGATGCTGAACCGCCTGCAGAAAACGGCAGACTTCACTGTTCTGCAGGAGGAGGTGCCGGCGGAATATCTGGAAAAGGTGACGGCACAGACCCCGGAGTATCTGCTGCGTATCATAGGACAGGTAGTGGAAATCCTGCTTGGCAGACTGAATGTGCCGAAAGAAGAGGCGCGTCGGTTTGCGGATCAGGTAAAGGAGCGTAAGGTGGGCGAGTTATTTGCAAACTTTAAAGGATATGATGTGCAGGCGACGAGGCGTGAAGCCAGAGCGGAAGGCTTGGAAGAGGGACTTGCGGCTCTAGTCAGAACTTTGAAACCTATCCTGCCTGATTTTGATGCGGTATATGATGCTGTGATCAAAAACGCGGAATACGCCGATCGTACCCGCGGGGAAATTAGAAAATATTATGAAGGTGCGGTATAAGGAATACGGCGTACATCTGCGTAAAAGATGCGGTATCTGCGCACAGCGGCAGAAGAATACAGGCATATGAAACGAATAAGATCATAGTGAGCGGCAGGGAAGGATCCTGATATAAAGTATGAAATTATCTTTATGTCAGGATCTTTTGCCGGGGGCTGCAAGTATGAAGAAAATGATAAAATCAGCTTGGGTTTATATAGTTCTAATTATTGCCTTGATATTTGTGATTTTAGCGAAAAAAAATTTTAATGTAGATGAAATATGGTCTTATGAATTGGCTAACTGCGCAGGGACAAATCAGGCAGAAGAGGGGAAAATATATGAACCGGCAGAGGAGGCCTATTTAGAATATATGACGGTACAGCCCGGACAGAGGTTCAATGCCCTCAATGTCTGGTATAATCAGAGCCAGGATACCCACCCGCCGCTCTATTATCTGCTTTTACATATGATATGTTCCCTGTTTCCGGAAACGTTCAGCATCTGGTATGCCGGGATTATCAATATTGTTTTTGCCGCGCTGACCCTGTGGTGTATTCGGAGGATCGCTGCGGAAATGACGCACAGCGACAGTGCTGTTTTGGCTGTTTCCCTTGCCTTTGCCGTTTCTGCCGGAATATTATCCAACATGGCCTTCTTACGGATGTACGTTATGGCGTTGTTCTTTGTGACATATATTACCTATCTGATGATCAAACTGATCAAAACCGGGGTGTCGATAAAGACGTTGGAAATTGTCATAACGGTTTCTATCTTGGGTGCGTTAACGCATTATTATGTCATTGTGTATTTGTTTTTCAGCTGCCTGCTGATGGGAATTTACCTGTTGGCCAGAAAGAATTATAGGCAGTTAGGCATGTTTGTCTTATCCATGGCAGCGGCGGGCGGCATTTCTGTTCTTATGTTTCCGGCTATGCTGCGGCATATGTTTTTGGGAGGGGAAAGAGGTAAGGAATCTATCAGCAATTTGGCCAATGCTTCGGATTATGCAGAGAGGTTAAAGACTTTTTATGACATTGTGAATAAAGAGGTATTCGGAAACTGCCTCACATATTTAGCGGTATTTATTTTGATTTTTCTGCTTTTGGCTTCCGGCGGCCGTCAAACGGGATGGCGGCATAGGGTAAGGCTGGCGGAACACTTTGACTGGATCGTGCTGATCCTGCCAAGCGTCTGTTACTTTTTACTTGTAGCCAAGATGGCAGTTTACAAGACGGACAGATATATTTTCCCGGTATATGCGGTGGCGCTGACAGGGATGATCTGTCTGCTGTACAAACTGGGCAGACGGCTGATACAGCCGCAGTATCGATATACGGCTGCGGCGGTCCTGTTGAGTATTACTCTGGTGAGCGGCTGGAAACTGTGCACTTGGGATTATCTATATAAAGATGCGGAAACTCTTCTGCGTACGGCGGAGGGATATGGAGATGTAAACTGTGTGTACATTTATGATACTGCTTGGAAAGTGAAGCCATCTTATGATGAGGTATCAAAGTATAACAGCGTCGTCTTTTGGAATGTCAATAATATGGATGCCATAAAGAGCCAAGATTATTGTACGGATAAGGAGTTGATCGTCTGTATCATCAATAGCTGCGACCAACAGTCTGTTTTAAATAAGCTGCTCACTTCTTGTCCGTATTTAAGCACATATGAGAAATTGGGCGGATACGCCTATGCAACAACATATCATATGTTTGGAGATAATTGATTTTCTTACACTACAACTGCACTTTGACAATTTCATACTTTATATCAGAAGCAGGCAAGACGTCTGCTTTACGCCAATGTCAGCCATCAGCGTCAGCTGCGCCCAAGGAGCGGCGTCAGTATAAAATGCTTGCCGTTTTTCTGCATATCTGCTATAGTATAGTTGTCGGCAGAGGTCTTGCTGCCGGATATGGCGGAAGGTATGATCCATTCTGTTTCCGCCGTTTCGTAACAGGAATCGTGCTTGAAGGATATCGTCAGATATCTCTTCTTTCAAAGCAAGTATCCCAACGAAAAGAACAGACAACAATACAGCAGAGCGTGGATAGGTGCTGTCCGTATGGCGGGCGGTTTGCGCATCACTATGGGGCTGTCTGAGCCTTCCGGTCACAATGCACTGTCTTTCCACGCGGAAAGAGAGGTGCAGGTGGCACAGAAGTACAGAAGATGGGTTATCGGCGAATTGGGCACAGAGATGCCGGACATGGGAAAGAAGCAAACGAAAATCGGTGTATACAGGAAACATTTTATTGTAAAATCCTTTCCTGCATTTTATAATAAAGGCAGGTGGGGATCATGCCGATGAAAGATCTTAAGGAACTGACCCTCGCCGACCGATTTATCTTTTATAAGGTGATGCAGGATGCGGAACTGTGCAGGCGGCTTCTGGAGATCATCCTGAATGTGGAGATCGAGCGGATCGAGTATCTGGAGGGCGAGAAGACCATCGAAGCCCGGTATGACGCCAAGGGCATCCGTCTGGACGTCTATGTGAAAGACGAGAGATCCACTGTCTACAATGTGGAGATGCAGGCGGCGCACGCGGCAAACCTGCCCCAGAGGAGCCGGTATTACCAGAACCTGATCGATGTGGACCTGCTCGGCAGAGGAGAGGATTACCGGCGGCTCAATAAGAGTTTTGTGATCTTTATCTGCATGGAGGACATCTTCCATAGGGGCAGGCACATCTACACCTTTGAGGACCGGTGCAGGGAAGAGCCGGATCTGGCGCTCGGCGACGGAGCGGTGAAGATCTTCCTGAATCCCTATTCGGAGATGAACGACGTCACGCCGGAACTTGGAAATTTTCTTAAGTATCTGGCGGAAGGGACGGCAGCAGACGAATATACAGAAAGGCTGGTGGAAGCGGTGGAAACAGCAAAGAGAGATCCAAGACTGATGGTGGAGTACATGTCGTACTATGCGGATCAGGCGGACCACAGGGCAGAACTGGAAGAAAGCCGGGCAGAAGGTCTGGAAGAAGGTATCCGCTCTTTCGTCCACATGAGTCAGAAATGCGGAATCGCGCGGGAAACCGTCGCGCAGAGCCTTGCCGAGGAATACGGAACATCTTTCGAGGAGGCTGCAAAAAAGGTAAGTCTTTACTGGAACTGACAAGAAAGACAGCAAAGGTACAGCCTGTAAAGCATAAACTCTGCGGCTCATCTGCTGTCAAAAGACGCTGCGGCAAAGATCCTGATATAAAGTATGAAATTGACTTTATATTGGGATCTTGTTTTTTAGCGGGAGGTAAAAATGAAAATTCAAAGCCGATTGGAAAGGAAAAAAATAACGGCCCTGTTTATTGCGGCGCTGCCTTTGATTTCCCTGCTCTGCGGGCAGAAGATCGAAGCAGCCGGTATGCCGCTGTCCTATTTGCTGTTTTTCCTGTCAGCGCTTGCGTATGCCGGATTCCGGATCTGGGATGCAAGAAACGGAAACGGCGGGATGTGGATCCCGGCATACAAGATGGACTTTGTTGTATGGGCGCTGTTGGCATGGAATCTGCTGTCTATTATGGGGAAGATGTTTCAGGACCCGGACACAGGGGCCATCCATTATCAATTTGAAACGGTCTGGATCGTTGTCGGGCTGCTGTATTTTGAATATAAGGATATCAAGGAGATAGACGACTGGTATTGGGATTGGATCCTGTATGCGGGGTTGGTCATGCTGGGACGTTTCCTGTTCTGCTACCTGTGCGGTTGGGAAACCGGCTGGATGGCGGAGCGGATAAACGATTCGGGCAAGGCGGCTTCCTGCATCATATTGGTAAGCATGATCAGCGTCTTCCGGTATTGTTTTTGCCGGGTCAGGATACGCTCCGCGTTCTATCTGGCAATATCGGTGATCGGTTTCTTTGCCCTGTTTATCAATTACAATATTCCGAGTCTGTGGATAATGGCTCTGGTTTTTCTGGCGATACCGGTCTTGTTCCGGCCTACGGCGGAATTGGTCAAGCGGGACATGCAGCTGTTCTTTGTCTACGGTTTCCTGCTCAGTAATATGAGTCTGTTGGCCAACTATACGCAGATGCTCCGGAGAAAACCTGCGATCAGTTTAGAGCACAGCGTTTATCTGGAACTGCTTTTGGCGGTGGGCGGCGTGGTCTTTTTCCATTATTGGGACAGGATCCCGGAAGGCGTGGACATGGAACGTCTGGTGCTGCGGAAGATGCGGCACGGATATCGGTTTTTGCTTGTGATGGCAGGAATCGTATTCGGGATCTTAGTATTGGGAGGGGGCACGTTGGCTCAATCGGCGGATGCGCCGGACAGACCGGTGCGGACAGCGCTTGTGTCAGGTTTTGCGGTCCCTTTGCACGAAGCGGTCAGTCAGGCCAAAAGCGGCTGGATCTGCTGTTTGGAGAACAGCGGCATCAGTACGCTGCTGCTGTTGCTCACAGCCGTACTGCTGTTGACGGAAATGCAGAAGAATTACAGTGTGGCCAAGCCGCAGACAACGGTCTGCCAGATGATCGCCATGGCTTTTTTGGCTCAGACTTTTTTCTATGCGCCGGATGCGGGTGTGCTCCCGATGTATCTGCTGTTTGGCGTCTGGGGTGTGTTTTACCGGGAGCCGCGGCAGAAAGTTACCGTCACTAAAATTAATTTAAATAAAGGAGATTGTTGAAAATGGAAAAGAAAATGATTACAGTTAATGCGGTAATACGCAGGATAAGGCTGGCAGCGGCGGCAGCGGCTCTGGCAGCAGTCATGGCGGGTGCTGTTTTTGGAACGGTTTCCCTGAACGTATCAGCGCAGGAGGAGAAAGCGGATGCAGCCGCCCAGAGTGGGCAGCTTATGACTGCGCAGGAGAGGATCGATGCCAAGGAGAAGCCGGACAATAAGGCGCAGACGATCTTTTCTTTTGAGGCGGGCACCCCGGTCTATGTGACGGGACCGACAGACGGATGGTACTCTGTTCAATATGAGGACAAGACGGGATACATCAATGCGGATGCCGTGAAGGACATATTGGTTCCGGCGGCCATGGATGTGGACGAGCTGAACGCCGAATTGAAGGCCGTGGAAGACGAAAGCAAGATGATCATCGAGGAAACGGAGCGGTATCGGGCCGAATCCCGCCGTTCTAAGATATGGGGCGGCATCATCATACTTCTTGTGGTGGGAATCTTCGCAACGGGCATCGTTTCTACCGTCCGGGCAGAAAAGAAGAAAAACGGAGAAGAAGACCCGGATCCGGAAGGCAGCGGCAAAAACGCCGAAGCGGCTCTAGACGGTGAGCCCGAAGGGGATGCCATAACCGCTGACATTCTGGACTTGGACAAAGAGTAAATACGCCGCATGGCAGATAAAAGTTCCGGCATACCGCTGCCGGAACTTTTGCGTTGCAGCGTTCTGTTATGGCTGCGGCCGTTTGGTGCGTCATTGTCTGTTTTTATTAAAAGAATGTGAATTTTCTGTGTAACTTCTTGACATTCATTTTTGGGTGGATGATGATAGAAGATAGCGGAAAATAAAGGAAAAAAGAGAGAGGGATGTAATATGATCCAAACCTTAGCGGCGCAGATCAAGGAGTTTAAGAAAGAGTCGGTTCTTACGCCTGTCTTTATGATCTTGGAGGTCGTCTTTGAAACACTGATCCCGTTTTTGATGGCCTCGATCATTGATGATGGGGTGGAAGCGGGAAATATGCAGCATATCTACATTGTGGGCGGCCTGATGATCGTAATGGCGCTGGCGGGTCTGTTCTGCGGTATCATGGGAGGCAAATACGGTGCAAGGGCATCCACGGGGTTTGCGAGAAATCTCCGCCAGTCCATGTTTGAGAACATACAGAAATTTTCTTTTTCCAATCTGGATAAATTCAGTACGGCGGGACTTGTGACAAGGCTTACCACGGATGTGACCAATATACAGATGGCTTATCAGATGATCTTAAGGATGTGCTTTCGCGCCCCGATCAGTATGATATGCGCTATGTCGATGGCGTTTCTGATCAATGCCGAACTCGCGTCGGTGTATCTGATCGCCGTGATGGTGCTGGCGGTCATTCTTTTCTTCATTATCAGACGGGCGATGAAATACTTCAAAATGGCATTTCCAAAATATGATGAACTGAATTCATCCGTTCAGGAAAATGTCAGCGCGATCCGCGTAGTCAAAGCGTATGTGCGCGGCGACTATGAAACGGCGAAGTTTAAAAAGGCGAGTCAGGGCATTTATGATATTTTCGTGAAGGCGGAACGGAACGTGGTATTGAATACGCCGGTGATGCAGCTTACGGTGTACAGCTGTATTCTGCTGATCAGCTGGATCGGAGCCAGACTCATTGTCCAGGACGTCTTAAAGACAGGCGAGCTGATGAGTCTTCTGGCATACTGTATGAACATCCTGATGAATCTGATGATGATCTCCATGATCTTTGTCATGATGAGTATGAGTATAGCAAGCGCGGAGCGTGTCAGCGAAGTGCTGTGTGAAGAGAGCGATCTCTCCAACCCCGCCGACCCGGTTTATGAGGTCTTGAATGGAGAAATCGAGTTTCGCAATGTAAATTTCTCTTATTATGGGGACAAAGAGAAAGCGGTGCTTCATGATATCAATTTAAAGATCAAACCGGGAGAAACGATTGGTATCATCGGGGGAACCGGAAGCGCTAAGACCAGTCTGGTCAATCTGATCAGCCGTCTGTACGATGTGACCGACGGTTCGGTCATGGTGGGCGGACGCGATGTCCGGGAGTACGACATGGAGAGCCTGCGCAATCAAGTGGCGGTGGTATTGCAGAAGAACGTCTTGTTCTCCGGCACGATTCTGGATAACCTGCGGTGGGGAGATGAAAACGCCACGGAAGAGGAGTGCAGACGTGTCTGCCGTCTTGCGTGCGCCGATGAATTTATCGATAAGCTGCCGGACGGTTATCATACTTACATAGAGCAGGGCGGCACGAACGTGTCCGGCGGCCAGAAACAGAGGCTGTGCATCGCGCGCGCGCTGTTGAAGAAGCCGAAAGTCCTGATCTTAGACGACAGCACCAGCGCGGTGGATACCGCTACGGATGCGAAGATCCGCCGGGCGTTCGCGGAAGAGATCCCGGACACCACCAAGCTGATCATTGCACAGCGCGTGTCCAGTGTAGAGAAAGCGGACCGGATCATCGTCATGGACGACGGACAGATCAACGGCTTCGGAACGCATGAGGAACTATTGGCGGGCAATGAGATCTATCGAGAGGTATATGAGTCCCAGACCAGCGGCGGCGGGGATTTTGATGAAAAGGCAGGTGAAGAGTAATGCCGGGACCGATGGGAAGAAGAATGGTAAGAGGTAAGAGAATAGAGAATCCGGGCAAGGTCTTTAAGAGGCTGATGAAGTATGTGACCAAGAATTACGGGGTGCATCTGGTGATCGTGGCGGCGCTGATCCTGATAAGCGTCCTTGCCAATGTGCAGGGCACCATGTTTATCCAGAAGCTGATCGATGATTATATCACGCCCCTGCTTACGTCGGATCAGCCCGATTTCGGGCCTCTTGCGGGAGCTATTTTCAGGGTGGCATGTTTTTATGCGGTCGGTGTGGCGGCAGCGTACGCCTACAGCCGCATCATGATCGTTGTGACGCAGGGTACGCTCCGCAGCGTGAGAGATGATCTGTTTTCCCACATGCAGACGCTGCCTATCAAATATTTTGATACGCACTCGCACGGCGATATCATGTCCACTTACACCAATGATACGGATACGCTGCGGCAGATGATCAGCCAGAGTATGCCGCAGATCTTTAACAGTGCGATCACGATCGTCAGCGTCTTTATCAGTATGCTGGTATTGAGTGTACCGCTCACGGTGGTAACGCTTATCATGGTAGCGGTGATGCTGCTGATCACCAAGAAGACCGCCGGTCTGAGCAGCCGGTATTTTCTGCAGCAGCAGAAGGATTTGGGGCAGGTCAACGGATTTATCGAGGAAATGATGAACGGGCAGAAAGTGGTTAAAGTGTTCTGCCATGAGAAAGAGAATATTAAGCGGTTCAACGAACTGAACGATAATCTGTATCACAGCGCGGACAAGGCAAACTATCTGGTCAATATCGTAGGACCGGTCAACGCGCAGCTCGGCAATGTCAGCTATGTGGTCTGCGCCATCGTGGGCGGCGTGCTGGCTCTGTCCGGCATTTCCGGCCTGACTCTGGGGGAACTGGCAAGTTTCCTGACATTCAACAAGAGTTTCAATATGCCCATTAACCAAGTGAGTCAACAGTTTAACTCGATCGTTATGGCAATGGCGGGCGCCGAGCGTATTTTCCAGATGATGGATGAAGAGGCGGAAACGGACAACGGCTATGTAACGCTGGTGAACGTGAAGGAAGAAAACGGGCAGCTGGTGGAAAGCCCGCAGCGTACCGGACGCTGGGCATGGCGGCACGAGCATCAGGCGGATCACTCCGTAGACTATGTGGAGTTAAAAGGCGATGTGGTGTTTGACGGCGTGGATTTCGGCTACAACGATGATAAGATGGTGCTGCACGATGTGAAGCTTTACGCCGAGCCGGGACAGAAGATCGCTTTTGTCGGTTCCACGGGCGCGGGCAAGACGACCATCACGAACCTGATCAATCGTTTCTATGATATACAGGACGGCAAGATCCGCTATGACGGCATCAACGTCAACAAGATAAAAAAGGCCGATCTGCGGCGGTCACTCGGCATCGTGCTGCAGGATACGCATCTGTTTACGGGAACAGTAAAAGATAACATACGTTATGGAAAGTTGGACGCCACCGACGAAGAAGTGACGGCAGCGGCAAAATTAGCCAATGCGGACGGTTTTATCAGACTGCTCCCGCAGGGGTACGATACGGTGCTGACCGGGGATGGCGCGAACTTGAGCCAAGGGCAGAGGCAGCTTCTGGCCATCGCCCGCGCGGCCATCGCGGATCCGCCGGTATTGATCTTGGACGAGGCGACCAGTTCGATCGATACCCGTACCGAGCGTATCGTGCAGGACGGCATGGATAAGCTGATGAAGGGCAGAACGACTTTTGTGATCGCCCATCGGCTCTCCACCGTCAAGAACTCCGACTGCATCATGGTACTGGAGCAGGGCCGCATTATCGAGCGCGGTACCCATGAGCAGCTTCTGGAGGAGAAAGGCAAGTATTATCAGTTGTATACAGGAAATGTGATCGCATCGTAAGACGGCGGAAACAAAACGGCGGTAAGGATGCCGTATCTCTATAAACTATGGGTTACAGAGTTTGCAGGGATCGTTATATCCGGCAGCCACCGCCGCTTCCCGCGTGTCAAAGTACTCCCTGTTCTCAGGATAGGGAAGGTGACCGCAGGTGGACAGATGCAGCTTGCCGTTGTTCTTGTTGCCGATATAACGGCCCGTATCATTGGGAACCGCCGCCTCCGCTGTTGCGGTGTTCGGCTCGGCGACCATATCCGGGCTGTCCGTTGAAGACGACGAGCCTTTGGGTTCTCCCGCCTGCCATGTTTCCGAAGGCGCACAGTTCCAACGGATAGAAGAACCGTCGGATACAGCCACGATACTGCCCTGTTCGTCTGTCCGGAATACTTGGATCCCCATGCTGCGGAAACGGTTCAGCGTTTCGGCGTGGGGATGCCCGTACGAATTGTCTTCGCCGCAGCTTATGACGGCATAAGCCGGTTTGACCGCATCCATCAGTTTCTGCGTAGAGGAAGTGCGGCTGCCGTGGTGTCCCGTCTGGTATACGTCGGCGGACAGGTCCTGGCCGCTCGCCGCCAGATCGGCTTCGGCGGTCTCCCCGCAGTCCCCGGTAAAAAGAAAACGCTTTGCCCCATGCGCGATCATCAGCGCGATGGAAGAATTGTTGGGAGTGTCGTAGTTTTTCAAAGGTCCGAGGATCGTGAAAGACGCGTCGCCCAGCGGATAGGTTTCCCCGGCGGCAGGCGTGGTATAATCTTTTCCCCTGTCCGCCATAGCGTCCATCAGTTCGCGATAGGTTTTGGTGTCCTGCTCATAGTTGGAGAAAAAGATCCGGTCAATGTTAAATTTGGATATTATGACGTCTGCGCCGCCGATGTGGTCGGCGTCCGAGTGCGTCAGTACCAGATAGTCCAAGTGGTCGATCCCCTGTTTTGTCAGATAAAGCTGAACGGTGGTACCTTTATTGTTGTCACCGGTATCGATCAGCATCGAGTGGCCGCCGCAGGTGACCAGCGTGGCGTCGCCCTGCCCCACATCGATATAATGCACGTTGAGTTCCGCCGGTTCACCGGGATCGGATGTGGAAACGGATAGCGGGACCGCTGATTCCGACGCCGCAGCGTCCGCGGATGTGTCGGCAAAGGTCGGCGCCGCAGCGGGAGAGCCGCTGTCATTGTCCGCCGCCGTGTCAGAGCCGCCGGATGCCGGTATACTGTCGCCCGCCGCCGTGCCAGAGCCGCCGGATGCCGATATATTGTCGTTCGCCGCCGTGTCAGAGCCGCCGGATGCCGGTATACTGTCGTCCGCTGCCGTGTCAGAGCCGCCGGATGCCGATATACTGTCGTCCGCCGCCATGCCGGAGCTGTCGTATACCGATATATCGCCGTCCGCTTCTGCAGCTGTGACGTCCGCTGTATCGGCCGCCGACAGGATACCGGCATCTGACGGCTGCATGGGACGCGCCGTTAAGAACAAAGCCGTCAGAACAAATGCGGGCAACAGACAGAGCAGCTTCCGCAGAGGCTTTTTGTTCCGGATAAGTCTGTGGAAAATCGGATTGGAGATCACGGCTGCGCCGCCGAACAATATGCCCCAGAGCGGATGATTGTAGAAACCGATATAAGTAAGCAGCAATGTAACGATAGACACAAACCATAAAAGAACATTTGTTATATAATTACCCATTTTCATGTCCCCGCAAAGAATCATCAGTAACAATATGATTGCAAAGAAACCGTAACAACAAAATATTGCAAAGAACGCACCATATTTTCTGCATTTTTCATAAAAAACCGCCGGAGCTTACAGTTAAGTCCCGACGGTTTTGCTTGTTTCTATTATTTTTTATCCTTATCCATAGGACGTACCAGAAAGACGCTCAGCAGCAATGCGATGATATAGAGCACGATCGTAAAGTAGAGCACGTTCTGATAACCTACAGGGTTGATGCTGTTGCCGTGGTCGTCCGTTATAAACGAACCGGTCTTGTTCACGATCAGGTTGGCGATCTGGTTGCCGGTAAGACCTGCAAATGCCCATGCAGACAAGGTTATGCCGTGCAGAGCGCTGATGCTTCCCATGCCGTAGTGATCGGAAAGAAGCGTCGGCACGTTGGAGAAACCGCCGCCGTATCCCGCATTGACCACAAAGATCAGGCACAGAACAAGGATGGTCAGCAGGATGCTGCCGGAACCGTTCCGGATACCGCCTGTGATCATTACCAGTCCCGTAAATACGATGGAGAGGATGAAGATCAGTTTATAGATGGTGTTCCGGTCTTTCATCGTATCAGCCCATGCGGAGAAGCCAAGACGTCCGCCTGCGTTGAAGATAGCGGAAATGGTAGAGATGATGCCTACCACTCCGGCAAGGCCGATGCATTTTACGATCATCTTCTCCTGAGAGATCAGTGCCAGACCGCAGGTGATGTTGATGTAGAACATTACCCAGATACCGATATAATTGGTGATCGGTCTTGTCTTGATAACGGAGAGGATTCCCTGTCCTTTTTCTTTCTTCTGGGGTTCATGCCAGCCTTCCGGCTTCTTTAATAAAAGGTGTCCAACGAACATCATGACAAAGTATACACATGCAAGGATCCAGAACATCTTGTAGATGCCGCCGTCGCCCAGACCGTCAAGCATAGCCTGCATGATCGGGCTTGCGATCGCCTTGGCTGCGCCGAAACATGCAACGGCAAGACCGGTTGCAAGGCCTTTCCTGTCCTCAAACCAAAGCATAAGGGTCTTGACGGGGGACAGATAACCGGTACCGAGTCCGATACCCATGATGAAGCCGTAAGATATGTAAATACCGATCAGCGACACAAGGCTGTGCGGATGCTGCCCGCCGTAATAAATGAAAAATCCGGTGCCCGCCATACCAAGCGCGAAGCAGACCGCCGCGATCAGAGAGGACTTATGAATATCCTTCTCCACTACATTGCCCAGAAACGCTGCCGACATACCGAGGAAGAAGATCGCGAAACTGAACGCCCATTCCGTGGCTCCTTTGGAAAAACCGATGTAGTCCGCTATCTCCTGACTGAAGATCGACCAACAGTACACCGTACCGATACTGCAATGGAGCAAAAGCGCCGGGATTGCGGCACATATCCATTTGTTTTGACTGTTTTTCATTGTACCAAGTATCCTTTCTTTCATTCTTGTCAAAGTCCCCTGTGGGGACGCTGTAATTCCTGTTTATTTTACTCCTAACGGGAGAAAAACACAAGAGAAAAGATGGCGCGGCGGGGAATGTGCGCGCAGCAGGGAACGTCTGTAGGCGCGGCCGGGAATGTGCACGCGGTGGGAGGGGACGTGTGCGCGGCGGGGAACGAAAGCCAGACACAAAAGTGCAGAGGAAGCCGTCTTCTGCATATGTCTTGAAAAAAGAGCCGCCGCATGATATCATGGACAACATGGATAACGAGAAGAAAAAATGGTTTGCAAGGCCAAATAAATTCAGGACAAGAATGGTGATGATGATCATCGGCGTCACCCTGCAGGGTTTCGGACTCTCCCTGCTCAGACAGCTTAACATGGGGACCGACCCCTGCTCGCTTCTGACTCAGGGCGTGGAGATGCATGTGCCGCTCGGATTCGGCACCTGCCAGCTGCTGTGCCATCTGGTCACTTTTGTGTTTGTCCTGCGGTTTGACATCAGCTATATCGGATTCGGCACGATCGGCAATATGGTGTGTCTGGGCTATATCTCCGATTTCTTTTTCTGGATCTGGCAGATGGCGCTGCCGGAAGATTTCTTTACCGGCGCCGCGGTGAGATGGGCGCTTCTGCTCCCCACACTGGCGGTGTTCATCGTGGGCGCTGCAACCTATATGTGCGCGGGTCTGGGGTCTTCTCCCTATGACGCGCTGCCCTTTATTATTTCCAACCGTTTTTCCCGGCTCCCTTTTAAAGCCATCCGCATAACTTGGGATCTGGCTTTTACGCTGGGCGGCATACTCCTTGGCGCGAAAGCGGGGATCGTCACCTTCGCGGTAGCCTTTTTCTTGGGACCCGTGATCAGTTTCGTTCAGAAGAAACTGCAGATCCTGCTGCAGCCGGAAACGCCGCGGCCAAAGCCCCTGTAATCGGAAGTGCCGTGACCGGAAACGCCGCGGTAAAAAAAGAAGTATAGATCATAAAGCCCATGCCCGCAAAGGAGTGAGGCTTTTTTTCATGTCTAAGATCTTTGCGGATATTTCTTCCTTAATTGGCAGTTATTGACCGCGTTTTATCCCCCGAAATGCCAAGAGTTGACAAGATGCCGGGGGGGGGTATAATCACCCTAGGTTAATTTCCCTAAATCAAAAAAAGAGAACAAAAAGGAAAAAACATGAGGATCCGAGTAGCCATCTGTACACAGGATGTCAGGTACAGTGAAAAGTTAGTGAAGTACTTTCAGAAGTACTATTATGACAAATTTGTCTGGAACGTTTTTACGGAATTTTCATATCTAGTCCGGTTCTTTCAGGAAAATGACGCGGATATCGTCCTGATCGATGAAAAGATGCAGGGCGAAGCGGAAGCGGCGGCTGCGGAAAATGTCCGGAAGGACTGCGTGTGGGCCTGTCTGGCGGACGATCCGGACGGCGAGGGTCCGGCGGGTCTTGCGCAGCTTAGACGGTATTCGCGGGGCGACAGGATCTACCGGGATCTGTTGGAATTGTATTCCCATAAAATGAACGCTCATTTTCAGAGTGAAACGATGCTCGATGATAAGACGTCCATCTATGTGTTTGCGTCTGCGTCGGGAGGAGCGGGCGTATCGACGCTGGCCTGTGCGGCGGCACAGCATTTTGCCAAGTACGAAAAGGTTCTGTACATTGATATGGAAAATATCGGCGTTACCGGGCCGGTGTTTGGCGAGGGGAGCGAAACGGGATTCGACGACGTGCTTTTTGCATTAAAGAGCCGCAGAAGCGTTCTGGAACTCAAGCTGTCCAGCGCCGTAAGCCGCGGTGAGAACGGGGTGTACTTTTTCAAAGTCTGTGAGAATGTACCGGACATCATGGAACTGACGGGGGAAGATCTGAAGGAACTTCTGTCTGCCATCCGGCGGATGAGGGAGTACGATAAGGTGATCCTTGACGTCGGGAACGGTCTTGGCGACAAGGAGATCGCGGCGATGGCGTATGCCGGACGCACGGTCATTGTCATGGAGAACGGCGGGATCGCCCCGGACAAGTTTGCGAGATACCTAAAGACGATCCGAATGTTTGAGGAAGGCCGCAAGACCGATATCTGTTCTAAATTTGTTGTTTTCTACAACAGGATACTGCAGCAGGCAAGACTGCCGGAACAGGTGGATGGCGTGAAGGTCATGGGCGGGATCCCAAGATTGGAAAACGGCAGCTACAGAGAGGTCATAGACAGGATAGCGGGAATGGAAGTCCTGCAGAATATCCGGTGATGCGGGCGGGTGAGCAATGTTAAAGGAAAGTATGCAGGATGCCAAAGAGCATATCCGTAAAAAAATACTGGAAAATGTCAATCTGTCAGGACTGGACGACGATCAGCTGGAGCAGAGCATCCGTCTGGAAACGGACAGATATTATGAAGGGCAGTATATCTCCATATCCGACAAGGCGAACCTGACGGACGAGATCTTCAGTTCCATCAGGGGCTTCGGGCTGTTGGACGGTATCCTTAATGATGATACCATAACCGAGGTCATGATCAACGGCGCCAAGGAGATCTTCATTGAGAAATCGGGTAAATTGACCCGTATGCCGGAGGAATTTGAGAGCGAGGAGAAGCTGCAGGATATCATTCAGAGGATCGTTGCCTTGGCGGGCCGCGAAGTCAATCAGGCCAATCCTATCGTGGATACGAGGCTGCCGGACGGTTCGCGTGTCAATGTGGTCCTGCCGCCGATCTCTCTAAAAGGTCCTATCGTGACGATCCGAAAATTTTCCAAAGAACCGATGACGGTAGAAAAACTCATTGCCTATCGATCGCTCACACCGCAGATCGCGGAGGTGCTGAGCCTGTTCGTGCGGGCAAAATACAATATCTTTATCTGCGGCGGAACGGGTTCCGGCAAGACCACTTTCCTGAACGCGCTGTCCAATTATATCCCGCACGATGAACGTATCATCACGATCGAGGACTCCGCCGAACTCCAGATCACCAATATCGAGAATCTGGTCAGTCTGGAAACCAGAAACGCCAATACGGCGGGCGTGGGACAGATCAGCATCAGGGATCTGATCCGGTCGGCCCTGCGTATGAGGCCGGACCGCATCATCGTCGGCGAGGTCAGGGGCGCGGAGGCGCTGGATATGCTGCAGGCGATGAACACCGGGCATGACGGTTCCATGTCGACCGGCCACGCCAATTCCACGAGAGATATGCTGAGCCGTCTGGAAACCATGGTGCTCACCGGTTCGGAAGGGCTGCCGCTGCAGGCGGTAAGGCAGCAGATCGCGTCGGCGGTGGATATCATCGTCCATTTGTCCAGACTGCGCGACCGGTCCAGAAAGACAATGGAGATCACAGAGGTGGTCGGATATGAAGACGGGGAGATCATACTGAATCCTCTGTATGTGTTTGAGGAGGACGAGGACTCCACTCTGGAGAAGGTAAGCGGAGAACTTAAGAGAACAGGAAACAGTCTGAAAAATGATTTCAAACTCAGACTGATGGGTTACAGAGATAACATATAGAAGGAACGGGATATGGGGCTGTTAAAAAAGAAAGAAGCCGAGCCTTATGAGGAGATACCGGCGCTTATAGGGTACGGCACAGATTATCATGTATATCATATGACGCGGAAAGACAGGATCGTCGGTTTCGCGGTCGGCGCGGGAGGAGCATTTCTGGTGTCGTGGCTGTTTTTCCACAGCGTGATATGTTCGCTGGCGGCTATGCTGGCAGTCGGTATCGGCGCGCAGTCCGTGTACAGGGATCATATCATGGCGAAAAGACAGCGCAGCCTGCTGATGCAGTTTAAAGACCTGCTGGAATCTTTGACGTCATCTTATTCCGCGGGCAAAAACACGCTGGAGGCGTTTACCGACAGCCTGAATGACATGACGCAGATCTACGGTGAGGAGGCGGACATCGTCAAAGAACTGGAGATCATCGTGGGCGGCATGAACAATAATATCAATGTCGAGGAACTTCTGATCAATTTTGCAAAGAGGAGCGGTCTTGACGATGTGGAAAGCTTTGCGGACGTGTTCCGGGTAGCGGTCAGACAAGGCGCCAATATCAAGGACATCATTGCCTCCACACGGGACATCATCACGGATAAGATCGAGGTGGAGATGGAGATCCATACGATGATGGCGGGCAACAAGAACGAACTGAATATCATGATGATCATGCCGCTTGTCGTGATCATGAGTCTGGGCGGCATGGGAAGCGGTATGTCGGCGGCCGACAATACGCCGGTCAACGTCATAGTCAAGCTGATCGCTCTGGGCATGTTCGGTCTGGCTTACTGGCTTGGCAGGAAGTTTATGAATATCAAAGTATAGGAGCGTATAGAGTATGCAGAGCATGTTTCAGTTGGTGATGCTGGTTCCCACATCGGTCATAGTCATTTTCTGGATCGTGATCGCGCTCAGATATGAGCAGAAATATCAGGAGATCACGTCCACGATAGACGCCAAAGAATATCCGCTGTGCGAATTGTTTTATATCGGTTTCCAGATCATGGAGATCATTCATTTCAATATGAAGTCGGATGCATCAAGACGAAAGATCAAGCTGATGTCGGAGGTATATGGCAGAAAGTACGCCGAGTATTACTTCTATATCCTGACCGGCGGACAGATCACCTATGCGGTGACGGCAGTCCCCGTGGTACTGCTTTTGTCGGTTCTGGCGGACAACCCGATCGCACTGGTGTTCGGCATCATCATTGCGGGCATATTGGTTTGGTATCTGAGCGAGAGTTTTAAAGACAAGCTGATGGAAAGACGGGACGTGATCCTGTCCGATTTTCCGCAGGTACTGTCCAAGATCACGCTGCTTGTCAATTCGGGTATGCTGCTCCGCGACGCATGGAATCTGGCTGCATCGCAGGGGGACAGCGTCCTGTTTGAAGAGATGCGGCAGACGGCGGCCCAGCTGGAGAACGGTGTGCCGGAGATCACGGCGTACCATGAGTTCGCTGAGCGCTGCGGCGTCAAAGAGATCCGGAAGTTCGCATCCATGGTGGTGCAGGGTCTGGAGAAGGGCGGCTCGGAACTTACATTTTTCCTGAGGGACATGACGGACGAGATGTGGATCGAAAAAAAGAACTTAGTCAAGCGCAAGGGCGAACAGGCTAATTCCAAACTGCTGATCCCGACGGTCATGATCTTTGCGGGGATCCTTTTCATGATTATGGCTCCAATAGTAGCGGGGTTATAAAATAAAGCAATTAAAGTGAGGGCGAAAAAATGAAAAACTATCTGGAGAAAAAGTTGGCGGCTGCGGAGTGGAAGCTGCTGCGGGCAAAGTGCAGGATCAAGGAGGGCGTCGATACGTTCCTGCATGACGAGAAAGGAGATACGAACTTTGTATCGATCATGCTGATCATCGTCATTGTCATTGCGTTGGCGGTACTGTTCAAGGATACGCTGACACAGTTGGCGCAGAACGTACTTGGTCAGCTTACGGATTTCGTAGGCGACTGATATGGAAAACGGGGGAAAAGAAAAAGGAGCGGTCATGGTCGAGGCTGTGATCGTTTTTCCCATTGTGCTGTTTACGGTTTTCCTCCTGATCTATCTGGGGCTGTTTAAGCTGCAGGAGATGGCGGTACTGTATCAGGTGCAGAGAGCCGCCAGACAGGGTTCTTATATGGCGGCTTCTCCCGGTTATGAGCAGTTGGGCGACTATAGCGCCCGCCAGATCGATTTTACAGCTTCTCCCGAAGACGTGAACGCGTATTATCAGGCGTATCACGATGATATCCTGACCCTGTATCGGGAGATCTTCGGTTCAAAATGGCTGGGACAGGATGAACTGGACGGGTTTATGAGCGACATGGCGGACAATACGATGATCTTGGCGGGCGTTTCTCTGGCGGACCAGTCCCTGAAGGTCAAGCGGGGGCTTTTGTCTTCCAGAGTGGAGGCGCAGGTCCGGTTCGGTCTGCCGCTGCCGGGAGTGTTTCGGTATTTCGGCTATGAGAACGGGTTGGAATTTCGTTCCGGGGCCTCTGCATCTGCGGTATCTCCGGCGGGGGTCGTCCGGAATATCGATCTGGCCTGTGATGCCTTGGCCGTGCCGCTTGAAAAATTAGGAGTTAAGGATGATCTGGATAAGATCATGGAAGGAATAGTAAAGTATCTCTTTTAGGAGTGTAACACTGATGCTGCATATTTGCCGTAAGTACAAAGGCACGATCTCGGTCTTTTTGACATTGATACTGATACCCACGTTTATATTCGGCGGCGTTCTGGTGGACGGAAGCCGGATCTTGGGCGCCAGAAATATCGTATCCGGAGCGGGAAATCTGGCTATGAATGGCGCACTGTCCAATTATCAGTCGGAACTGAACGACACATACGGGCTGCTCGCCATGGCCTCCACGCCGGAGGAAGTAAACGATGCCCTGCAGGATTTCTTTGAGGTCAGCTTAAACGCAGCCGGCGTATCCCATGAAGATTTCAACAAGGCGCTCGTCTATCTGGAACTGATTGACGACAGCTTCAATGTTTCCGCCGTTCCGCAGACGCAGGTCTATGAAACGGAAGTGCTCAAACAGGAAATATTGGAGTATATGAAATACCGCGCGCCTGCCACGCTGATCAACCGTGAGATCATTGAGCGGCTGACAAAAGAAGACTCGCCGCTTAAAAATGTGGAAAAAGAAAAAGCCGCTGTGGAAGGCGAACTCCAGTTTGAGTCGGAATTGGACGATGTGCAGGAACTTATGGACAGCATCAAGGAACAGACGGACAGACTGGAAGAGATATACAAGCAGGTTGAAGATGAAGCCGGATTGAACGCAATGTTAAGCGATGCGGAGAAGACCTACCGGGATAAGATAACGATTCTGGCGGCAGCCTATGCCAGAATGACGAATTGTCCGGACGCCGTGACGGGCGGTGCGGAAAGCCTCATGAAGAGAATGGTGGATCTTTCCTGTGACGTGGGGACGATCAATGCGTCCAATGCGTCTGCCGTCATTCAGATGATCATGGTGCATAACGGCATGAGCGGCATAGATCCGTGGGATATCTTGGATGGAATCCCGGAAGACAGCGAAGAGTACGAGGAAAAGAAAGATCTGATCGAGGATTACGAAGACGCCTGTGAAGTGATGGCGGAAGGAGTGGAGAATACCGGCAGGCAGTTGGACGAAGCCGTGGCGGACGTGTACGGGAAACTGAATAAACAGAGAAAATTGGCCGTAGAAGGAGAAGAATGTTGCAAAAAGGCCCTGGAAGATCTGGAAAAGCTGCAGAAAGAATTTGAGGATCTGCACGGCAGATATGAAACATGGAAAAGCGCCGTGGAGGCGCTCCCCGAAGGGGAATCCAAGGAGCAGTACAAAAACAATATAAGTGAAGTCGAGAGCTTTTTTGAGTCCGAAGGCAGTATCGGAGGACTGGACGGAAAACTCAAAAATGATCAGGAGTTTTATAAACAGGTGTGGACACAGCTGGATACCGTGACTTTCGGCGGCAGCCGGCTGGATGAGGATATCAGCCGGGGAAGCGCCGTCGTGGACAAGGCGCGCGGTTATGCCTCCGGCATCAAGTCGGAATCGGATATCAGAAACGCCGCGGGCAGCCTGATGGGTGAATATGTAAGCACGCATATGTCCGTGGGTGAGAACATCGACGTGTCGGATGACGGACTGGTAAAGCTGTTAAAAGAAAAGTACTGCAAGTATGAAGAGAGCAATAAGGCTGCGGCGGATGCGGCAGCAGAGAACTGTGAGGACGCCCTGAAGGACCAGACGGATCAGATGGAAGAAATGATGGAGTCCGAGGATGTGGCGGACATCGATGTCAACGACATCGGGCAGGGGGATCTGCCGTCCAACTGGCTGGGGATCAGTGCATACAGCGGTGCGGACACAGCGGGTGACATCGAAACGGAAGGCGGTCTGAAGAACAAAAGCGACCGTAAGAAAATGACCGAGAGCGGCAGCGGCAATCTGAACAAAGACAACGGCAGCATCAGCGGAATAAGCAGTCTGGGGGACATGATCTCTCCGGGAGCCGCGCTCGCCGCAGGGGCGGCGGATATAGCGGAGCGGGTATACCTGACGGAATATGTGGTCGGTATGTTCTCCAACTATACGACCGGTCAGGGAGATGAGGAGGCTTCGACGGAATCTCTCAGCGGGGATGATCTGACAGACAATGCGCTGTACCGGGCGGAAGTGGAATATATCCTGTGGGGAAGTCCCCATACAAGGAATAATCTGGCGATCACCAAGGCCATTTTATTTACCATTCATTTTATATTCAACATGACGTTTGCCTTTACCGATGCCAGTATCAAGGGATGGGCATTGGGAGTAGCGGCTCTTTTTCCCTGCGGCCCGTTAGCCAAGACGGCCATCAAGTGCGCCCTGCAGACATTGACGGCCACGATCCAGACGGTGAAGGACGTAAAACTTCTTGTGGAGGGAAAACAGGTGGCGCCGTTAAAGATTGGAAATACCGCCAACTGGGATACATGGCCTCCTGCCGGTCTGTTTGGGGAAGGAATGGAAGATACCGGTTTCACGCTTGACTATGAAGATTATCTGTGGGTCTTTCTCTGTATCGGGATGTTTACGGGCGCGCAGAAAGACATGCTTGCCCGCACGGCGGACTGCATCGAACTGAACATGACGGAAGGCAAGAGCGATAACGATAATTCGCTTCATGAGATGAGCACGATGCTGGAGCTGGAGGCGGATGTGTCCGTCAATACATTTTTTATACCGAAATTAAGCAACGAGGGATACGATGTCGGAACGATTGATGAAGATACCTTTACGATCCACTATCACGGGATACAGGGATACTGATGATAAGAAGCGGAAAGAGCGCGGCAGCATTACGCTGGAAGCCACGATCTTTCTGACCATGTTTATCTTTTTTTATCTGCTGCTGATCAGTCTGATACAGATGACCAAAGCGCAGGTCATCCTTCAGTACGCTGCCGATCAGGCGGCTCAGGGGATCTCCGCATACAGCTATGCGCTCACCAAGGCAGGCATCGTTGAGAAGCGGGCCGCCACTTCGGAGAAAGCCGCCAGTTTCAGAGGGCACATCACGGATGTACTGGATGCTGTGGAACAGGTGGAAAACACGCTGACAACGGGCGGAAGCGTCAGCGATCTCGTTGACGCCGCAGAGGATGCAGGCCAGAAAGCGGAAACTCTGGCGGGAGATCTTGACGAACTGGGCGAAAACATCCTAAGTCTGGTCAAGTCGTACGGAGCCGACGTGTGCAGTCAGGCCGTGATCGGAGAGATAGCGGAGCCGGAAGTCGAAAGACAGATAGCGATGCTGTCCGGCAAAGATGCGGATCAGTATCTGAAAGATCTCGGAATCGCAGACGGAACGGACGGGCTGGATTTTTCACAGTCAAAGTGGGCGAGTGAGAGCGTGGACGATATGCCGGTACTGGAAGTGGCGATCGTCTACGAGATGGAAATAAAACTGGGCTTTATAGAACTGGAGCCCAGAAAATTCAAAGTGTGCGCAAAAACGGCGCTGTGGTAGGTGGAATATGATATATGCGATAGCAATAGCAGGCGGGATCGCAGGCTGGCTGCTGTATGCGGTCTGTATGTGGGATACGGCAAAGCGGCAGGAAACTCCCGCCCTGAGGCGTCTGCTTCCCTGCGGATGGAAAGAGATCGGTTATACGGCTGTCTGCTTTCTGCTGTCCGGTCTTTTTGCGGTTTTGTTCCGGTCATACGGGTACGGGCCCCTTAAGGCGGCAAAGTACTGTGTACTGTTAGGCGGTCTTGTGCCGATCGCGTACAGAGATCATAAAGAAAAAAGGATCCCCAACGTTTCTCTGGCAAGCCTTGCGCTTGTCCGGATCATTCTGCTGACCGCCGAGGCTCTGCTGTATCCGGCGGCTCTGGCGGATAATCTGGTATTTACGTTTATGGGCGGTCTGGTCAGCGGCGGCGTCATGCTTCTGGCCTATGTGATCTCCCGGCATGAGATCGGGATGGGAGATGTCAAGCTGTTTGCGGTGGCCGGGATCTATCTTGGCACCAGCGTCACCTACGTTCTGATCATGGTGTCGCTTATTCTGGCGGCGTTGTACGGGATCGTCAAGATGGCGTGCAGACGCCTGAAACCGAAGGATGAGATCGCCTTTGCCCCCTTTGTGGCGGTTGGCGCATTTATTGTATTAGGCATGGGATTTTAAGGAGAAGTATGAAAAAGACATTATCGATTCTGATGGCAGTTCTTCTATTGATAGCATGGTATACGACGCTCGATGCGTGGCTCGGCAATGACGACAGGTATCAGGAGTATATGGAGGAAGCGGGCAGACTGGAAGAAAAAGGGCTGTACCTTGATGCGATATCCGTATATGAACAGGCCAGAGAGCTGAAAACGGACACGCTGGAGATCGATGAACGGATAGCGGACGATTATCTGGCGATGGGCGACTATAAGAAATACCGGAACCAGCTTCAGCAGATCATCGCGGCGCACGGCCCGGTGGAGGCGGACGTACGCAGGCTTTGCGAGTATTACCGCCAGTATACCGGACAGAGGAGCCTGATCGGCTGTGTGGTCGATCTGTATACCAAATATCCGGACAGCGATGTGGTCAGGGAATATTATGATTCCGTCAAGGGTCTGTACACGGAAGACTACATGAGCCTGTCCGGTATCGGGACGTTTCAGAACGGCCATGCCGTATATGAACTGAACGGGAAAAAGGGCATTATCAGTCTGGAAGGCGACATTGATATAGAAGCGGTCTACGATGAAGCGGCGTATGGCGGACAGGACGACAGGATCACCGTGCAGGATGAAGACGGCTGGTATTTTGTCAATCTGGATGGATTTAAGACCGCCGTGCCGGAGGGCAGCTATGAGTATATGGGCTTTCTCTCGCAGAAAAGGATCGCTGCGCGCCAAAACGGCAAGTACGGATATCTGGATAAAAATCTTAAGGAAAAGATCGCTTTTGTCTATGACGATGCGACTGCGTTCTGTGAGGATGTCGCCGCTGTAAAGCAGGGGGACCGTTGGGCGCTGATCGACCGGATGGGAGAGAACATCACAGACTTTATCTATGATGACGTGGCGGTCAACAGCCTTGGCATATGCAGCTTAAACGGTGTGATCGGCGTAAAACAGGGAGAAGTCTGGTCGTTTGTCAATGACAAGGGCGAACCGGTCGGGACCGGCACGTTTCAGGAGATAAAAGCTTTCGAGAGCGGGGAACCGTGCGCGGTGCGGACAGGAGATAAATGGTGCTACGCGGATACCGAGGGCAATATTGTACTGGAGTGCGGTTATCAGGATGCGGAGTCCTTTTCCAACGGATTTGCGCCTGTGTGCAGAAACGGTCTGTGGGGATATATCGATCCGAACGGCTATGAAGCGGTGGAGTGCGCGTTTGAGCAGGCAGGACAGATGGCGGAAGGCGGTACGGCTCCGGTATCCCGTTCGGGATCATGGACTTTGATCAGACTGGAAGCTATGGATTAAGGGGAGGATCAGAGATGGATTTGTTTTTCAGAGAGGAAAGACAGGGTGACAGGGTCAAGATAGTCATGGATGTCAAAGAAGGGATGGAGCCGGATGCGTTTGCGCTGAACATGTTCCGCTATAACACTATCCGGTATCTGGTGCCGGTACAGCAGATGCGGTTTAACGACCGGGTCTGTTTTCAGTATGACGTCACGGCGATGAAGCCTTTGTCGGAGCGCCTGCAGCAGATGATGCGGAAAGAGGAAGCGGTCCGTATGTTTGACGGTATCCTGACGGCATTTGAGGAAACGGACGCCTACATGCTTACGGAAACGAACTTGGTGCTGGACAGAGAGCATGTCTATGTGGACGACAGCGGCCAGTGCCATTTTATATATCTGCCGCTGGAGCAGGACATGGGGGCAGAACAGCTTGGATTTCTACGGGATCTGGCCGGGTGGATCATCCCCGCACAGGGGGACAAGGACACCTATCTTTTTGACATTCAGAACGCCTTCAGCAGAGGCGCGGTCAACAGACTCTCGGATTTTAAAGACATGATACATAAAGCGGCTGCGGAACGCGGCTTTGGCGCGGCGGACGAAGCAGGCACAGCGGCGGCGCCCGCAGCTGCGGAATCCGCGCCGGACGGAGAGAAAACCGGCGTATCCTTCAACGTGCCGGAGAAAAAAGGCGCGGGGATATCCTTCAGCGTGCCGGACAAAAAGAAATCCGGAATATCTTTCAGCGTTCCGGAGAAAAAGAAAGGAACCGAAGCATCCCCCGGCGCGCCGGAGAAAAAGAAATCCGGAATATCCTTCAACGTTCCGGATAAGAAAGGAACCGAAGCATCCCCCAGCGCACCGGAGAAAAAGAGATCCGGCCTGTCCTTTAACGTGCCGGATAAGAAAGGCGCCGGAATATCCTTTAACGTACCGGATAAGAAAGCAGCGCCGGACAGCGCCGTTATGCCGGAGAAAAACGCGGAGCGTGCCCCTTTTGCGATTCCGGAAGGAAACAGCGGCGGCAGCGGGGCGAACGGGGAGAAAAAAGGGATCGGCAGGATGTTTGCCGGTAAAAAGAGCACGGGCGGACACGGCAGGGAGAAGACGGCTAAGAACGCCGTTTCGGACATACCGGCGGCTCCGGCGGCGCCCGTACAGCAAAAGAGCGCTATCTATGCGGATTATGAGAAGACGGTATTTATGGAGCAGACGCCGTCTGAAAAAGACGATCCGGGCGAAACGATCTGCCTGCAGGAGAGCGGTCTTGGGCCGATCGGCGAGTTGATCAGGCAAAAGACGGGCGAGCATATAACGATCATGCAGTCAGGCGCGGTGATCGGTTCCGGCGCTTCGGCGGACTGCGTGATCCGGGACAACCGGGCGGTCAGCAGAAACCATGCCATGATCGTTCTGCAGAACGGAACGTTCTATCTTACGGACAAACATTCCAGCAACGGGACGAGCGTAAACGGAAGAAAACTGGAGCCGGAACAGGAAACGGAGATCGCGGACGGCGCACTCATACGTCTGGCGGATGAAGAGTTTGAATTCAGAGCACTTTAACAGAGTGCAGACAGGAGAAGATTATGAGAAAAAGTGTGCGGGCATATATGACGGTACTTGGTCTGTCCATCGTTTTGGCGATGTCCGACGGACTGAAAACGGAGGCGGCCGGGGACGGCCTGCGTCTGCTTCAGGCGGATGCGGACGGAGAGAATGTCATAATGTATGTGGAAGGAGAAGGAGCGGACGGAGAGCCCTCATGCCAGATCGGCATGACGGCGTGTGAAGACGTTGCGGTGCAGAACCTGCAGGAAGCCCAGATCGATTTTCAGACCATCGTTCTGGTGGACAATTCCCTGTCCGTTACGGAGGAGAACAGCACGAAGATCACGGATGTGCTCAACGACCTGATAGACGTCAAATCCGATCAGGAATCCATGAGTATTGCCGTATTCGGGGAAGATATAGAGTTCTTGGCGGAAAAGTCGAAGGATGCGGCCGCCCTGCACGCAGCCGTGGAGCAGATCGTCCGGAACGATCAGGACACCTACCTGACGGATATCCTGTACGACCTGTTAGACACACTGGACGGGACGGAGTATACGCGGTTCATTGTGATATCTGACGGCGTGGACAATAAGGATATCGGTATCACCAAGGATGAACTGATCCGGAAACTGGAGAAAAAAAGTTATCCCATATACACGCTGGGATACATTTATAAGAATAACGATGAGGAACTGGAAAATATGTTTGCCTTATCCAGAGCGACCAACGGCGAAACGATCCTTCTGGATGAAACCCCGGATGCGTTTCAGGCAGCGGCGAAGCTGTCGGATATCTCAGGCATATGGCGGATCAGCGCACCGATCCCCCACGATCTGATGGACGGGAGCCGTAAAAATGTGCTGCTCACGTTTTCGGGCGGAACGGGGGAGAAAGAGGTCCGGGCGGAGGTTGACATGCCTTTTTCCGTGAATGAACAGACCTCGGAGCCGGAGAAGGAAGAAGAAACGGCGGAAACGGAGATAACGGAAACACAGGAAGAAGAAAAGCCGGAGCCTGCCGTAACGGCTGAGCCCGAACCGGCGGTGGAAGAAGAACCGGAGTCTGCAGAGCCGCAGGAAGCTGTGTCCGAACCTGAACCGGAACAGAGCGGCAAAGGCGGCGGCGCCAAATATATTGCGGTAGTGCTCCTGTTGGCCGCGGCGGTCCTGCTTTTCCTGCAGATGCGCAAAAAGAATAAGCCTGCTGAAAATACGGGAAGCAAGGACGAAAAGAAAAAGGCCAAAGAACAAAAGAAGATAAACCTGCCGAAAAGCGCTCCGGCAGACGTGCCGAAGACTCCGGCGCCCGTGGAACCGGCGGTTTATGACGCAGAGGACGACAACGACGGCGGAACCGTGCTGCTTGCCAGAAGATATCTGCTTGTCCTGAAAGATTCGGACGATCTGAGCAAAGTCTTCCGCTATCCGATCGACGGGTCCGTGACCATCGGCAGAAATATCGACAGAGTCAATATTGCCATAGATTACAATCCCACGGTTTCCGGAAAACACTGTGAAGTGTCTGCAAGAGGCAGCAGATTCTTTGTCCGGGATCTGGGTTCCGCCAATCACACCTATGTGAACGGCAGGATCGTTGAGGGAGAAACGGAACTTCGGACAGGCAATCTTTTGCGGATCGGCGAAGTGGAACTCCTGGTGGAGATCACGCCCATGTAAGGGTCGGTGGGAGCAGAAGCCTGAGCGTAAGCGGACAGAGAACGGTTAAGATGCGGGATACGGCCTGCAAAGTGAGCGAAAAGGTGTAAGAACGGATAAGGAGAAAAGACGTTATGCCGGAAAAAGAAGAAAAAAGTGTAAACGAAAAGACAAAAAAGAAAGGCGTGAAGACAGCGGCCGCGGTCGTTGTTCTGCTTGTGCTGTGCTGCCTGATCGGGATCGGCATCCGCAGCGTGCAGAAACGGCAGACCTATGAAAATCATATCGCGGCGGCGGAGAAATATCTGGTGGACCTGAATTATGAGCAGGCAATCGTGGAGTATACGCTTGCGTTGGAGATCGAGCCGAACGAACCGGCGCTGTTGGACGCTCTGGAACAGACCTATCTGGATTATGCGCAGTCTTTGGCGGATGCCGGAGATTATGAGGGCGCCATCGCCGTGCTGGAGGAAGGCGCTGCTTTGGAAATAAAGCCGGACGGGACGGCGCTGCCGGATGCTTTAGAACAGACCTATCTGGATTATGCGCAGTCTTTGGCCGCTGCCGAGGATTATGAGAAATCCATCGCCGTATTGGCGGAGGGGTCCGCGAAGACCGGAAGAGAGAGCCTGCAGACAACAGAGAAAGAGTATGAGGAACTGAAAGCGCAGAAAGAGGAAGAAGAGCGGTTGGCGGCGGAAGCTGAAAAAAAAGAAAAGAAAAAAGAGGCTGAAGAACTGATTTCTACTGAAGAACATAATGTTTTTCAGATAAGATTCGTACGACAACAAGGACAAAATTACGTTTCGGATGAACGGGTCAGGGAGTTGTGTGAACGGATAGTGACTCTCTTAGAACCCTATTTTGCAGGCGAATTTGGGCCTGTTTCGGATTCGGCGGATAATCCGTATTATCTGTCGGGTTTAAAATGTTTGGCGGATGCCTATTATCTGTTGGGAAAATATGATCTATGCATGGAAAAACGATGGCAGATTTATGAGATGTGCGGTTCTCCCGCGGCAGAAGATTTGACACTACACGTTATAGACACCTCGAACATAGCTTGGGAGTGTTACTACTATATACCTATAGAACATACGGTAATAGAGGGCAATACGTCTAGTAGATTAGTGGACGAATATGGAACAACACTTACATATCAAAGTCAAAGCGCTGACGGAAGGAGCAAATGGGAATATGTATATAGTTATAATGAGCAGGGAAAATTGATCAGTACAACTGAAACAGCGTATTATGATGATAATAAAGGGGTTCAGGTGAATGTGTATGAATATGATTCGTCCGGAAGATTAAGCAAACTAGAAACTGAGTACGATAGTTATGGAAATTCTGGTTGGCATAGTGAATACGAATATCATGAAGGCGGATTTACGGAGCATTATTGGACAGTTATTAATGGTGTTGAGGCTGGATATTATCAGGATTATGAAATAAGGGAAGACGGTACGGCGTTTGGGACAGGCGCTTCTTATGGGCGATATGGTTGGTAAATAGAAATAACCTGTAGACAGAAATATGTTGTGCGGATCGCAGAAAGACAGATAAGTGTAGACATTTCGGAACGGGGATTAAGATAAGATGAAAGAACTGGCACAAGGAACAATACTGGGAGATACCTATGAGATCATTGAGCAGATCGGTATGGGTGGCGGCGGCATCGTTTACCGCGCCAGACATCTGCGTCTGCAGACCGATGTAGTCGTCAAGAAGATCAAGGACGAAGTGGCGGACAGACTGGAACTGCGCAAAGAGGCCGATATCCTGAAAAACCTCAAGCATCCGTATCTTCCGCGCGTCTATGATTTTATCGAAACACAGGACGGCGTATATACCGTCATGGACTACATATCCGGTGAAAATATGGAGGATGCCGTTAAAAAACACGGCAGATTTTCCCAGAAACAAGTGCGCAAATGGGCGGAGCAGCTAGGGGAGGCGCTCGCCTATCTGCACGGACAGAATCCGCCCGTCATACACAGTGATATCAAACCGGCCAATATCATGCTGACACAGGACGGCGACATATGCCTGATCGATTTCAACATCTCTCTGGCGCTGGGTGAGGATATGGAGTCCGCCGTGGGAATCAGCGCGGGATTTTCACCGCCGGAACAGTACCGGGATATGGCGGTGTACGCGCGCATTACGAAGAATTACACAATACAGCGTTCCAACGACGGTAAGGCTGCGGCGCAGCAGAGCAAAGCGCAGGACGAAGACAGGACGGAACTTCTGCCGGACACAGCAGATGAAGAGAAAACGGTGCTTTTGTCAGGCACAGCAGATGAAGAGAGAACAGTGCTTCTGTCAGACACAGCGGACGAAGAGAAAATGGTGCTTCTGTCGGGCACAGCGGATGAAGAGAGAACGGTGCTTCTGTCAGACACAGCGGACGAAGAGAGAACGGTGCTTTTGTCGGACACAGCGGATGAAGAGAGAACGGTGCTTCTGTCAGACACAGCAGACGAAGAGAGAACGGTGCTTCTGTCAGACACAGCCGATGAAGGAAAAACGGCGCCCCTGCGGTCTGACATAACACATGCGGGAAGTAAGGAGCGCCCGGCTACCGAGTACGAGCAGTCTTTCGGCAAAGGCATCAACGCCCGTTCCGATATCTACAGTCTGGGTATGACCCTCTACTATCTGCTGACCGGAATCGAGCCTTCGGCGGATTTCGGACAGAGAATACCCATTTATCAGACAAATGTGCAGGTGAGCGAAGGATTTGCGCTCATATTGGATAAGATGATGGCGTTTCCGCCGGAGAAGCGGTATGCTGACGGAACGGCATTTTTAAAGGCGCTGCGAAGCTGCCATAAGCTTGACCGGCGTTATATCGCCATGCGCAGAAAACAGACAGCGATACAAGGCGCCGGGATCGCTGCTCTGGCGTGCGGTGTTCTGCTGACCTTCTTTGGCTTTTACAGGATACGCATCGAGAAAGACAGCGCATACTATTCGCTGATCAGTCAGGCGCAGACCGCCATGGGCGGCGCCGACTATGACGAAGCGGTGCTGTGTCTGGCGCAGGCAAAAGAAATGGACGGGGCAAGGACAGAGGCGTATGAAGAAGAGGTTCATATGCTCTATCTGAAAAACGATTACGAAGAATGTATCAGACAGGGTGAATTTTATATCAATACCATTCCCTTTGAACAGGATACGGAAAGTGAGCAGGAACGGTTTGCCAACCTGTATTACCTTGTGGGAAACGCATACTATGAAACGGAAGATTACAGTAATGCCGAAAAATATATGGCACAGGCGCTGCAGATATACGATGGAAACGGCCTGTACTACCGTGATCATGCTATCGCGCTGGCGAAGCTTGGACGGATCGATGAGGCAAAGGAGCAGCTTGAAAAAGGTATTGCGATAGGGATCACGGAAGATTCCATCTATATGGCGCAGGGAGAGATCGCCCATGTACAGGGACAGTATGCGGATGCGGCCGATTATCTGGACCGCACGGTCACTCTGACAGACGATCAAAGCATGAAAAAACGTGCGATACTGCTTCTGGTGGACGTTTACCGCGATATGGGCGAAAGCAGCGTGGATAAGGAGATCGCGCTTTTGGAGCAGTACGCAGGGCAGTTTGACCAAGTAGACGCCTTGGTAATGAAAGAATATCTGGCGGATGCCTATACCCGGAAGGCGCAGAGCAGCGCGGCGGATGCAGCTTCTTACTATGAGAAAGCACTGGCGCTGTTTGAGCAGGTGCGTGACGGCGGATATGTGACCTATCAGCTGCAGCAGAATATCGCGATCCTGTATGAAGATCTGGGACGTTTCGACGAGGCGGAGCAGACGCTCCTTGCCATGGCGCAGGATTATCCGGAGCGCTATGAATCCTATAAACGGCTTGCTTTTCTGGATGCGGACAGGCAGCAGACCAAGGAAAACGCAGACAGGGATTATACGAAGACTTTTGCCTATTATGAACAGGCAAAAGAATTGTACGACGATAAAACACAGGATATGGAAATGCAGATGCTCGACAACATGATACGGGAACTTCAAGACGGCGGGTGGCAGCAGTAGCGGCTGACCCAAAAACTCACCCGACAGGATCATCCTTTCCGTCTGCATCAAAAGGAATGTCGTGCTGACGCAGCAGGGATTTCAGGTAATCGACCTGCATGGTCAAGGTGTTGTTCTGTAAAGCCAAGGTATTGTTCTGTGAAGTCAGAGTGCTGTTCTGTGAAGCCAAGGCATTGATCTGAGGCTGATAATACGCTTCATCCTCATCCTGTGTGCGTGAAATCAGATAGTCAGAGATCATTTCGCATATTTTCATGGTTCCTTCACTGACCATAGGTAAATCTCCTTTCCCCTGTTTAAGGTTGGCGGTGTTGATCTGATGCATGTAACGGATGTAGATTTCGTCTTTCTGATGTGCCTCGAAATCATCCACCAGATGCCTCGCAAGACTGTCGTCCTGTAAGCTGCCGGTAAGACAGCGCAGATAGAGAAAGTCTGTATCAGACAGTTCACTTGTAACGATAATCTGTGCAATAAAAGTTTCTTTATTGATATGATACACGCCCGGTGAAACTTTTGCAACGGTTATTTTTCGTTCTTTCGTCAGGTGGCGTATCAGCCTGCGGGGATAGTGAAGACTTAAAAAAGACAAGCTGATGTCGAGGGCGGAATATTGGCTGCGGTTTCCGGTCTGGCTGATGAGCAGTCCGGCGTAGCCGATGGTCTTGTAGTAGGTATCGGTGGTGACGGAGGAGCCGAGCCCCTTGATCTCAAAGAGGTTGAAGGAGCGGAAAATGCGTGCGATATCCCTTGGAATGATGATATCGGACAGCTTTTTGATGATGAGCAGGTCGATACGGTAACTGTTTCTGCCGAGGATATATTCGGCGGCGTATTCAAGATACTGGGCATAGTCCTTTAACTCGATCTGCAGGGCACAGGAAGCGGCCTCGTGCCAGTTGACGCGCGGAAGTCTGAAATGCTTTCGGGTTGGTTTTGCCGCAGGACCGGGCATGGCGGTTTCGGAGGGAGCCGATGCGGATGGCGGGGCAGACGGGATAATCATAGAATCTACAGACATAAAAGATACCTTTCGTAAAGACAAGCATCAGCTTGCAGGATCGCTGCGGATAGAAATGTGCAGAAGTTGTGCAGCGTGCAGACATCCTGAATGGATGTGTATGTATCTTTTATAACATATAGGAACAGGTCATGGCAACTGTATTGTACGCTGTGCCATGTAGAAATAAATGGAGAAAAGTTTGGACACATACATAGGTGAAACACAAGATGTAGAGAAAGAAAGGGCAGAAACCGGGATGCGATACAACATCTGGTATTGTGCAAAGTAAACACAGACGGCATGAAAAATAACAGAAAGGAATAGAAAGAGGAGGGGAACAGAACAATGAGTGACGAACAAAAGAGAACAGAGGAACCGGAAATTGTGACACAGGACCGGCATGATCAGGTGGAAAGCCCGGCGCAGATAACGCCGGAAGGCACGGTCCAGACACAGGCGTCAGCAGCAGCTGACAGAGCTGTCGGATCACCTGACGGTACAAATGGCGGAAATGACACGAACGTCAACAGCGGCAAAAAGCGCGGGAAGCTGATCGGGCTTCTCGCGGCCGCAGCGGTCCTGATCGCAGCGGTGGTCGGCATCGGCATCTACAACGCGCCGTCCAACCGCATGAGCCGGGCACTGGACCTAGGCGCGCGTTACTTGGAAGAGCAGAACTACGAACAGGCGCTTGTGGAGTTTGACAAAGTTATCGCCATCGATCCCATGAGCGTGGCCGCTTATCTGGGAAAAGCACAGGCTTATGAAGGCATGGGTGATACGGAGCAGATGTTTGCTGTTCTGCAGACCGGTTACGAGCAGACCGGGGACGGGCAGATTAAGGAACAGCTTGTGGATGCCTATCTGGAACAGGCATCGGGATTTGCGGCATCCGGGGATTACGAGAGTGCGTTGGCTGTTTATGACAAGCTGCTTGATCTGGATGGAGAAAATCTGGAAGTGCAGAACGGTCTGAGAACTCTTCTGCTGCAGCAGGCGTCAGACTATGAGGCATCAGGAAATTATGACGGCGCGCTGACAGTTTATGACAGGCTGCTTGAAATGGATGGAGAAAACCCGGAAGTGCAGAAGGGAATAGGAGATCTTCTCAACAGCTATCTCAGAAAACTGATCGATGAAGGAAACTATGACGAGGCAAGAGCCTTGATCGAGAAGTACAGAGATAAAGTATCCGGCGTAGATTTCCAGGCATATCTGAATGAAATCGAGGAGATGGAGCGCATCAAGGCAGAAAATGCAGAATTTCTTCAGAAAGTCTTCGATCTGATGGCAGCGCAGGACTACGAGGCGCTCTGCGAGCTGTATACTTCTGAGGAAACCGCTGCTTGTTTGGAAAGGATGGAGCAGGATTCTCTGGTCTATGTTCCGGAGAACGATGCGGCCCAGACCGGAAAAGGGGCAGGCGTCTATCAGTATTACATTGATGAAGAAGATAACAGCTACTACTTTTATTACGGCGATTTGGTAAACGGAAGACGGGAAGGGGAAGGAAGTTCCTTTAAAATCGGCACTTTGGAAAATGAAGACGGAAGGTATTATGTCTTTACCGGGCACTGGGAGAATGATGCGCCGAACGGCGAAGGCACTCTGGAACAAAAGGGTGGAACGTTTGCTAATACCGGAGAAGGATTTCAAGGGGAAATATCCAGCGGCAACCTTATAGACGGCCTGTTTGATGGTCCTGTGGATGAGAAGTTGTCTTCTGACGGCTATACATACGATCTTTCCTTTACGGCGGTCCGCGGCGTGCCGCAGGAAGATGTGACGGAGGAATTTGTGAACAAGCATGGCAGTAGTTATAATTTAGAAGAAGGAGAGAAGATTGTTGCCTTAGATGAGGGCCCGCGGGGTGGATGGGCAGCCACAGCTGCCAAGGCAGATGATCTGTGGGGTGCCATTGGGTATGGGCATTAATCCTTCGCCAGATCAGGAACAACCGGACAAGGAGTACGGTGATATTTTGCCAGACAGCCGGTAAAATCCATGTCCGGCAATGTTTTTGGCAGATAGATGTGCAGAAATGTTTTCAAGAAAAAAGGAAAAGGAGAACAGAAGAATGAGCAGCGAACAACAGAACAAAAATCAAGTGGGGGGGGGCCGCCGGGCACAAACAGCACTGGAAAACACAGTGCAGATAGCGCCGGAAGGCACGGCCCAGACACAGGCGTCAGCCGGAGCCGCCGGATTACCTGACGGTACAAATGGCGGAAATGACACGAACGTCAACAGCGGCAAAAAGCGCGGGAAGCTGATTGGGCTTCTCGCGGCCGCAGCGGTTCTGATCGCGGCGGTGATCGGCATCAGCATCTACAATGCGCCGTCCAACCGCATGAACCGGGCACTGGACTTGGGTGCGTGTTACTTGGAAGAGCAGAATTATGAACAGGCGCTTGTGGAGTTTGATAAAGTTATCGCCATCGATCCCATGAATACGGCCGCTTATCTGGGAAAAGCACAGGCTTATGAAGGCATGGGCGATACGGAGCAGATGTTTGCTGTTCTGCAGACCGGTTACGAGCAGACCGGGGATGAACAAATCAAGGCGGAACTTTCAGAAAACTATCTGGAGCAGGCATCCGGCTATGAAGAGAGTGCGGATTACGAGAGCGCGCTGGCGGTTTATGACAAACTGCAGGAATTAGACGGAGAGGATCAGAAAGTACAGGATAGCCTGAGCGGTCTTCTGGTGAAACAGGCGGCGGACTATGCAGCGTCCGGGGATTATGACGGAGCTCTGGCTGTCTATGACAAGCTGTTGGAAACGGCCGGGGAAGATCCGGAGGTGCAGAAGGGTCTGCAGGATTTTTTCAACGGTTATTTCAGGAAACTGATCGATGAAGGAAACTATGACGAGGTAAAATCTCTGGTCGAGAAGTACCGCGACAAGGCGCCCGGCGTGGATTTCCAGATGTATTTGGATGAGATCGAGGAGATGGAGGAGATCGCCAACAGGAATTATCTGGATCTTCCGCTGCGGTTAAAGGATATTCCGATTGAAAGTTATGATACGTTTGAACCGTATATGCAGGAAATGGCGGAACAATTGGGTTATCCTGTCAGCCAGTCTACAGACGCGGGTGCAGATTTCTGGCTGTGTGGTGGTTTCGAATTGCCTTCTGTATCTTATCGTGCCTTTAGTAACGGCACGAACGTTATCAGATTTGAAAGCAAAAGCAGTGTTAAAGCGATTGGGAAAACTTCTCTAAAGCTTCCTGTTTCCGGAGAAGAAACTTATGAAGATGTTTGCCATAATCTGGGAATTGATCTGCTCAAATCCGCTGTGGAAAATCAGGGTGAAAGCTATAACTATCATGGGGACGAGTACGCTCCGGGGATGAAGTATGGAGATGGAAATCAATATTTTGAGGATGAAACAGGCCATTACAGAGTGTATTGCTGGGAACATAATTATGGTTATCTAAATGGTTGTACCAGAGGTATCCATCTGTATTTGGAAAATTGTGATGATGGAAAAGACTATTGGATACAGGCGGAATTTAGGAATTTACCGATAGACTTACTTGCATCAAACTTACCTGAGCAGTCCAAATGGAGGTATTGTGGTAGTTTTGGTCCTCTGGGAAAAACGGTTGAGCAATTAGCAGGGATGTATTATGTGTCCGGATATGATCTGCAGCTGACACCATATGGAGATGTGCAGGTCAACGACCAATACCGCACAAGTTTCAGTTTCTATGCATGGTGACAGACATGCGGTTTACTGGTATACGGGAGAACCGCAGGGAAGGATAAGCTTAAAAGATCCAATCCAAGAGAAGGGCGTGACCGGCGGTGCAGAGAACCTTAAATAGACATTGCCGCAAAGCAGGAAAACGCTAAAAAAACGAAATTTGATTAATCAGAGGGAGGAAAACAATGAGCGAAGAACAAAACGAGAAACGAAATGAAGAACAGGCAGCGGAACAACCTGTTGCCGTACAGGAACCATCATCTAGTGACAAATCCACACCGGCGGCCGCTGCAAGCGGACCGGTTGGGGCAGACAATGCATCCGCTAAAAAATCCGGTTCAAAGAAATGGGGCATTATCAGCGGTATCGCGGCGGTGATCATTGCCCTTGCGGTCGGCATCAGCATCTACAATGCGCCGTCCAACCGCATGAGCCGGGCTTTGGACTTGGGTGCGCGTTACTTGGAAGAGCAGAACTACGAACAGGCTCTCGTGGAGTTTGACAAAGTTATCGCCATCGATCCCATGAGCGTAGACGCTTATCTGGGAAAAGCACAGGCCTATGAAGGCATGGGTGATACAGAGCAGCTTCTCGCTGTCCTGCAGACCGGCTACGAACAGACCGGGGACGGGCAGATCAAGGAACAGCTTGTGGATGCCTATCTGGAACAGGCGTCAGGCTTTGCAGCGTCCAGGGATTACGAGAGCGCGCTGGCTGTCTATGACAAGCTGCTTGATCTGGACGGAGAAAATCCGGAGGTGCAGAACGGTCTGAGAACTCTTCTGCTGCAGCAGGCGTCAGACTATGCGTCGGCCGGGAATTATGACGGAGCGCTGACGGTTTATGACAGGCTGTTGGAACTGGACGGAGAAAACCCGGAAGTGCAGAAGGGAATAGGAGATCTTCTCAACAGCTATCTCAGAAAACTCATTGATGAAGGAAACTATGACGAGGCAAGAGCCTTGATCGAGAAGTACAGAGATAAAGTATCCGGCGTGGATTTTCAGGCGTATCTGAATGAGATCGAGGAGATGGAGCGCATCAAAGCAGAAAATGCAGCATTTCTTCAGAAAGTCTTCGATCTGATGGCGGCGCAGGACTACGAAGCGGTCAGAGAACTGTATACTTCTGAGGAAACCGCTGCTTGTTTGGAAAGGATGGAGCAGGATTCTCTGGTCTATGTTCCGGAGAACGATGCAGCCCAGACCGGAAAAGGGGCAGGCGTCTATCGGTATTATTACGATGAAGAAAACAATGGTTACTATTTCTATTATGGCGATCTGGCAGACGGAAGCCGGGAAGGGGAAGGCTGTTCCTTTGAAATCGGCACTTTGGAAGAGGCAGACGGAAGGTATTATGTCTTTACCGGGCACTGGGAGAATAACGCGCCGAACGGAGAAGGCACTCTGGAACAGAGGGATGGAACATTTGACGATACTGGAGATGCATTTCAAGGGAAAATATCCAGCGGCAATCTCATAGACGGCCTGTGGGACGGTTCTGTGGATGCGAAGTTGTCTTATGGCGGTTATGAATACGATCTTTCCTTTACGGCGGTCCACGGTGCGCCGCAGGAGGATGTGACGGAGGAATATGAGAATCAAACCGGCTACACGCCGGACTTGGAAGAAGGAGAGAAGATTTACGCTTTTGATGTAGCTCCGAGTGGTAGTGCTGTATGGTCATATATTGATGCGGATGGTTTGGAAGGTACTATTGGGTATGGGCATTAATCTCCCGTCAGATCAGGAACAACCGGACAAGGCGTACGGTGATATTTTGCCAGACGGCCGGTAAAATCTATTTCCGGCAATGTTTTTGGCAGATAGATGTGCAGAAATGTTTTCAAGAAAATAGAAGGAAAAGGAGAACAGAAGAATGAGCAGCGAACAACAGAACAAAAATCAAGTGGGGGGGGGCTAGCCAGACACAGACAGCACCGGAAAACACAGTGCAGATAGCGCCGGAAGGCACGGCCCAGACACAGGCGTCAGCCGCAGCCGCCGGATTACCTGACGGTACAAATGGCAGAAATGACGGGAACGGCACAAACAGCATAAATGGCGAAAATGACAGGGACAGCACAAACAGCAGAAATGATGGAAATGACAAGAACAGCATAAATGACGGAAATGACAAGAACGGCAAAGACAGCAAAACCGATAGGCATGACACAAATGACACGAACGTCAACAGCGGCAAAAAGCGCGGGAAACTGATTGGGCTTCTCGCAGCCGCAGCGGTCCTGATCGCGGCGGTGATCGGCATCGGTATCTACAATGCGCCGTCCAACCGCATGAGCCGGGCTTTGGACTTGGGTGCGCGTTACTTGGAAGAGCAGAACTACGAACAGGCTCTCGTGGAGTTTGACAAAGTTATCGCCATCGATCCCATGAGCGTAGACGCTTATCTGGGAAAAGCACAGGCTTATGAAGGCATGGGAGATACGGAGCAGCAACTTGCTGTCCTGCAGACCGGCTATGAACAGACCGGGGACGTCCAGATCAAAGAACAGCTTGTGGATGCCTATCTGGAACAGGCATCAGGCTTTGCAGCGTCCGGGGATTATGAGAGCGCGCTGGCTGTCTATGACAAGCTGCTGGAACTGGACGGGGAAAATCCGGAAGTGCAGAACGGTCTGAGAACTCTTCTGCTGCAGCAGGCGTCAGACTATGAGGCATCAGGAAACTATGACGGCGCGTTAGCGGTTTATGACAGGCTGTTAGAAATGGATGGAGAAAACCCGGAAGTGCAGAAGGGAATAGGAGATCTTCTCAACAGCTATCTCAGAAAACTGATCGATGAAGGAAACTATGACGAGGCAAAAGCCCTGATTGAGAAGTACAGAGATAAGGTATCCGGCGTGGATTTTCAGGCGTATCTGGATGAGATCGAGGAGATGGAGCGCATCAAAGCAGAAAATGCAGCATTTCTTCAGAAAGTCTTCGATCTGATGGCGGCGCAGGACTACGAAGCGGTCAGAGAACTGTATACTTCTGAGGAAACCGCTGCTTGTTTGGAAAGGATGGAGCAGGATTCTCTGGTCTATGTTCCGGAGAACGATGCAGCCCAGACCGGAAAAGGGGCAGGCGTCTATCGGTATTATTACGATGAAGAAAACAATGGTTACTATTTCTATTATGGCGATCTGGCAGACGGAAGCCGGGAAGGGGAAGGCTGTTCCTTTGAAATCGGCACTTTGGAAGAGGCAGACGGAAGGTATTATGTCTTTACCGGGCACTGGGAGAATAACGCGCCGAACGGAGAAGGCACTCTGGAACAGAGGGATGGAACATTTGACGATACTGGAGATGCATTTCAAGGGAAAATATCCAGCGGCAATCTCATAGACGGCCTGTGGGACGGTTCTGTGGATGCGAAGTTGTCTTATGGCGGTTATGAATACGATCTTTTCTTTACGGCGGTCCGTGGCGTGCCACAGGAGGATGTGACGGAGGAATTGGAGGATTATCTCGGCTATCAGATAGACTTAGAAGAAGGAGAGAAGATTTACGCTTTTGATGTAGCTCCAAGTGGTCAGTCTGTATGCTCATGGATTGGTGCAGATGGGTTAGTAGGTACCATTGGGTATGGAAGCGTAAAATGAAGAACTTCATATCATAGTGATTTTATAACGCCGCCGGATGTTTCTATTGCGGTTTTGCGCGGCAGATGATCCGATCTGCGGGTCCTGCCGAGGGAAGAGCCGGATGCTTCAGGACATTGCGAAGTATTACGGAGATGAACATCCTGCGGAAAACAGAGAAAAATCTTACAGTTTTGCGCGGCGGCTTAGATGCCGCCGCGTTTCAGGAAAGGAAAAAATATGAACGGTATAGTTATAGTAGGCATAGGGATTGCCCTGATCGCAGTTTCAGCTGCGTTGTTTATCGCATCGATCGTCTACCGCCATACTGCGGGCAGACGGATCAGAGAAGAACTGGATAAGGAGTACAGATGATATCCCGATGCAGTACGGCAGGTATTCAGGACATGTCCAGCTGTTCAAGATATGGCCGGGTGCTCAGGATATAGCCAAGTGTTCAGAATAGGCCGGTTTCCGGCAGGCTGTCGGTAAGGCAAATATTTAGAACATGACTAGGTGCTCAGTCCGCGGTATTTTCTGCTTCTGCATCAAAAGGGATGTTGTTCTCGCGCAGCAGGGATTTCAGGTAAGCGATCCGGGCAGACAGGCTGTCATTCTGCGACAACAGAGTGTCATTCTGTACCGTCAGCGCCTCGATCTTCGGCAGATAGTATTCGCTGTCTTCCTGTCTGGTGCGTTCGATGATCTCCTCGGAACTGGTGCCGAAGAGGTTTAATAGACCTTCACAAACCATGAGCGATTCTCCTTTCGTTTTTGCGTTGGCATGGGCCAACTGGTGCAGATAGCGGATGTAGACTTTCTGGTCCCGGTGCAGCCCGCAGTCGGCGGCAAGACGGTCGGCAAGGCCGGTTTCCGGCAGGCTGTCGGTAAGGCAAATATTTAGAACATGCCTGGGTGCTCAGTCCGCAGTATTTTCCGCCTCTGAATCAAAGGGGATGTTGTTCTCGCGCAGCAGGGATTTCAGGTAAGCGATCCGGGCAGACAGGCTGTCATTCTGTGACATCAGGTTATCATTCTGAGAAAGCAGGCTGTCGTTCTGTGACATCAAGTTATCATTCTGAGAAAGCAGGCTGTCATTCTGCGACAACAGAGTGTCATTCTGTACCGTCAGCGCCTCGATCTTCGGCAGATAGTATTCACTGGCCTCCTGTCTGGTGCGTTCGATGATCTCCTCGGAACTGGTGCCGAAGAGGTTTAATAGACCTTCACAAACCATGAGCGATTCTCCTTTCGTTTTTGCGTTGGCATGGGCCAACTGGTGCAGATAGCGGATATAGACTTTCTGGTCCCGGTGCAGCCCGCAGTCGGCGGCAAGACGGTCGGCAAGGCCGGTTTCCAACAGACTGTCGGTAAGGCAGCGCAGATACAGGAAGTCTTCCGCAGAGAGTTCCTTTGTAACGATAATCTGTGCAGAAAAAGTTTCTTTATTGATATGATATACCCCCGGAGCGGCTTTTGCAACGGTTATTTTCCGCTCTTTTGTCAGATGGCGTATCAGCTTCCGGGGACGTCGCAGGCTTAAGAAGGTCAGGCTGACGTTGAGTGCGGAATATTCGTTCTGGACGCCGCTCTGGCCAATGAGCAGACCGGCGTAGCCGATGGTCTTGTAGTAGGCGTCGGTGGTGACGGAGGATCCCAGCCCCTTGATCTCAAAGAGATTAAACGTGCGGAAGATGCGGGCGATATCGTTTGGGATGACGGCATCGGACAGCTTCTTGATGATAAGGAGGTCGATGCGGAGGCCGTTTTTTCCAAGGACATACTCGGTCATGTATTCCAGAAGGCCGTCATAGTCGCGCAGATCGATCTGCAGGGCGCAGACGGCGGCCTCGTGCCAGTTGACGCGGGGAGATTTGGAAGGTTTTCCGGCTGTATGTGCCGGAGCATTGGGCATGGCGGTTTCAGAAAAAGCCGATGCAGACGGCGGAGCAGATGGGTCGATCATAGAATGTACAGACATAAAAGACGCCTTTCGTAAAGACAAGAATCAGCCTGCGGGACCGCTGCGGCAGAGATGTGCAGAAGCTGTGCAGCGTGCAGGCATCCTGAACGGATGTGTATGTATTTTTTATAACACATATGAGCAGCCCATGGCAACCGTATTATACGCTGTGCCATGTAGAAATAAATGGAGAAAAGTAAGGACGCATACACGGATAAAACACAAGATATAGAAAGAGCAGATGCGGATGATCTGCATCTGCACAATATATGGTATTGTGCAGGATGATGAAAACATTTGCTGTTTTTATAGAAGTAAAAAAGAAAAAGAGGAAAGGAGAAAAGAAGAATGAGCAGCGAACAACAGAGAAAAAATCAGGGGGGGGCTGATCAGGCGCAGAAAATCCCGGAAGGCACGGCCCAGACACGGGCGTCAGCCGAAGCCGCCGGATCACCTGACGGCAGAAATGACGGAAAGGATAGGAATGATATGAACAGCAAAGACAGTAAAAACGATAAAAATGACGGGAACGTCAAAAATGGAAGAAAACGTGGAAAGCTGATCGGGCTTATTGCGGCTGCAGCGGTTCTGATCGCAGCTGCAGTCGGCATCGGTATCTACAATGCGCCGTCTAACCGCATGAGCCGGTATCTGGATCTGGGCGCACGTTACTTGGAAGAGCAGAATTACGAGCAGGCGGTTATAGCCTTCAACAAGGCGATAGAAATTGACGACCGCTGCATGGAAGCGTACGCAGGCGATATCAAGGCATATCAGGGTATGGGCGATGTGGAGAACCTTGCAGCGTTCTATGAGAAGGCTTTGGATGTGGCAGATGCGTTGGACGAGGAAACATTGCAGGCACAGAAGGAGGATGTGGCGGCCATTTATCTTGCGGCGGTTGATGTCTATCCGGATGATGCAGTGAAGGCATTGGAAATTTTGGAAAGAGGATATGAGCGTACGCAGGACGGTCGGCTGTTAGATAAAATCAATGAATTGACTGTTCCGGCAGAGGAGGCTGCAGAGGAGCCTTCCGAAGAGTCTGCGGCGGAGGTATCCGTAGAACAGGTGCTTCAGCTGGATCTGAATGAATATGACGGTTTCCGTCAGGCAGCCAACGGCGTGATCCTTGTGAGCAAGGACGGCAAAGTCGGCGCCATCAATTTAAACGGGGAAATCATCATACCGATTGAATATGATTACTGGAACAGTATAGATAATAACGGTAATTGTGTATTGATCAAAGAAACGACGCCGTGGACATACGCGCTGTTTGATGCGGAAGGTAATCTGATTAAGGAAAGCAATAATCAAACCATTGTTTCCAACGGCATTTATATTGAGAAGATTCTTGATTCTTCTATAGACTATCATAGAATGGACGGCTCGCTGTTGGTATCTTTACCTTATTCTGAAAGTACCAATCATCATGACGAGGAACTGGAACTGGCTGAAAGCGGTGTTGAAGAAGTCGAATGGCCGGATGACTGGGTTTTAGGGATTCACGGATTTTTTGACGGATATTCCCTTACAGACCGGCTGGCCGGCAGAGTCGGATCGGTAGACGGTGAAGGCGGTGTCAACTGGAGTGATGTCAAAGATTGGAGCGTTATGCGTACCAGTCTCAGTAAATCTGATAACGGTATCATTAGTGCTGCTATGGGTTCCAATCCGGGTTATACACCGATGAACAGCGCCAACTACGGCTATTTTCTGGCGATGCAATATGACGAGTGGGGAACCGATATGGCGCTGATCGACGCTGACAGCTATGACGTGGTATCCGAGTTTAATCTGTATTTGGTACAGCCGGATGCGGAGAGCGGATTCCTTCCGGAATTTGAAAATAAAAACGATTTCAAAGACAGCAATAATTACAGAGGTTTTCGTTACGACGGTGATGTTTATTATAATTACGGTTCGGAAATGGTGTGGATCTTGGGCGATCGGGATGTGCTTGTTGATCTGGCGCTGGCTCCGGGGATGACCGTCGATACCATGAGTAACGGTATTGTGAAAGCGGTTTATAATGGCATTTACATGAGCAACGAACGGTACTGGCTTGTCAATGACGGCGACCAATGGGGATATATCGACCACGACGGCAAAGAGATGGCTCTTTTTGACGATGCGACTGATTACTGCCGCGGGCGGGCTTTCGTAGTGGAAGAAGGAACGGCATATCTGATTGACGAGCAATTTGAAAAAGTGCAGAAACTTGGGGCGGCGGACGCCGTATATCAGTTGGGAGATCTGTTGGCGATCGAAAATGACGGAACCGTCACATTCTACAAATAGACATTGTAACAAAGCAGGAAATCGCTGCGTTGTCAGAACTGACAAATTTGAAGACTTTGAGTCTTAATAACAATCAGATCAGCAATTATTCACCGGTATGGTTTGTAAAAGATCTGCAATATTAGCAGCCGGTGGAAAGAGGAGAGATTTTATTGCAGTTTTGCGCGGCGGCTTAGATGCCGCCGCATCTTAAGAAGGTATAGATAATATCCCGGTTGTAGTATGGCAGGTGTCCAGAACATGTCTGGGTGCTCAGTCCGCGGTATTTTCCGCTTCTGCATCAAAGGGGATGTTGTTTTCGCGCAGCAGGGATTTCAGGTAAGCGATCCGGGCAGACAGGCTGTCATTTTGCGATATCAAGTCATCATTCTGAGAAAGCAGGCTGTCATTCTGTACCGTCAGCGCCTCGATCTTCGGCAGATAGTATTCGCTAGCCTCCTGTCTGGTGCGTTCGATGATCTCCTCGGAACTGGTGCCGAAGAGGTTTAATAGACCTTCACAAACCATGAGCGATTCTCCTTTCGTTTTTGCGTTGGCATGGGCCAACTGGTGCAGATAGCGGATATAGACTTTCTGGTCCCGGTGCAGCCCGCAGTCGGCGGCAAGACGGTCGGCAAGGCCGGTTTCCAACAGACTGTCGGTAAGGCAGCGCAGATACAGGAAGTCTTCCGCAGAGAGTTCCTTTGTAACGATAATCTGTGCAGAAAAAGTTTCTTTATTGATATGATATACCCCCGGAGCGGCTTTTGCAACGGTTATTTTCCGCTCTTTTGTCAGATGGCGTATCAGCTTCCGGGGACGTCGCAGGCTTAAGAAGGTCAGGCTGACGTTGAGTGCGGAATATTCGTTCTGGACGCCGCTCTGGCCAATGAGCAGACCGGCGTAGCCGATGGTCTTGTAGTAGGCGTCGGTGGTGACGGAGGATCCCAGCCCCTTGATCTCAAAGAGATTAAACGTGCGGAAGATGCGGGCGATATCGTTTGGGATGACGGCATCGGACAGCTTCTTGATGATAAGGAGGTCGATGCGGAGGCCGTTTTTTCCAAGGACATACTCGGTCATGTATTCCAGAAGGCCGTCATAGTCGCGCAGATCGATCTGCAGGGCGCAGACGGCGGCCTCGTGCCAGTTGACACGGGGAGATTTAGGATGTTTTCCGGTTGGTTTTGCCGCAGTATCGGGCATGGATTTTAAAGACATAGACAGATACCTTTCGTAAGAACAGTCGGATGACTGTGAGATGTTCCTTGGGAACAGATGAAAGATCAGAGCGGTTTGGATGCCGGAGCGGTCTGATCAGCGCCGTGCTGAGTGCATCGGCTGAGAAGAATGATCAATCATCATAAAAAACCGTTATCGTTTATATAACACGGCGGAGATGTTTCTGGCAATGCTTTTTGCAGATATGATGTGTAGAAATAAATGGAAAAAGGAAAGCAGCTTTTTAAAGATTACACAAGATATAGGCATGAAAAGATCAATATAAAATAATATCCACAATATATGGTATTGTGCAAGGTGATGAAAACACCTGTTGTTTTTATAACAAGAGTTGTTTTTATAGAGGTGAATTAAGAAAAAAGAAAAAGGAAAGCGGAAAGGAGAAAAGAAGAATGAGCAGCGAACAACAGAGAAATAATCAGGGGGGGGGTTGATCGGGCGCAGATAATGCCGGAGAGCACGGCATCGATAACGTCGGAAAACACAGCGCAGATACTCCCGGAAAGCACAGCCCAGACACGGGCGTCAGCCGAAGCCGCCGGATTACCTGACGGCAGAAATGGCATGGATGACAAAAATGCCGGAAGCATCAAGAATGATGGAAATGGCAATAATGACGGGAACGTCAAAAACGGCAAAAAACGCAGGAAACTGATCGGACTTCTTGCTGCCGCAGCGGTCCTGATCGCGGCTGCAGTCGGCATCGGCATCTATAATGCGCCGTCTAATCGTATGAACCGGGCTTTGGATTTAGGTGCGCGTTACTTGGAAGAACAGAATTACGAACAGGCGCTTGTGGAGTTTGACAAAGTTATCGCCATCGATCCCATGAACGTGGACGCTTATCTGGGGAAAGCAGAAGCCTATGAAGGCATGGGCGATACGGAGCAGCTTCTTGCTGTTCTGCAGACTGGGTACGAACAGACCAGGGACAGCCAGATCAAGACAGAACTTACAGACACCTATCTGGAACAAGCATCCGGCTATGAACAGAGTGCAGATTATGAGAGCGCCTTGACGGTTTATGATAAGCTGCAGGAACTGGACGGAGAAGATCAGAAAATACAGGATAGTCTGAGCAGTCTGCTGCTGAAACAGGCGTCAGATTATGTATCGAATGGAGATTACGATAAGGCTTTTGAGGTCTATGACAGGCTGTTGGAGTTGAACGGGGATGCTCCGGAAGTGCAGAAGGCTCTGGGAGATCTTCTTAATGACTATCTCAGACAGCTGATCGATAAAGGAAATTATGATGAGGCAAAATCTCTGATTGAGAAATATCAGGACAAGGAGAAAGACGTAGACTTTCAGGCGTATCTGGATGAAATCGAGGAGATAGAGCGCATTGAAGCGGAGAATAAGGAATTTCTCCAAAAAGTCTTCGATCTGATGGCAGCGCAGGACTACAGGGCGCTCTGTGAACTCTGTAAAGTATATGATTATGATCCTGCTTATGAAACCGTTTTCGTGACGAGGTTCGTGGAGAGGATGGAACAGGATTCTCTGGTCTATGTGCCGGAGAACAATGTGGACCAAACCGGAAAAGGAGCAGGTATTTATCGGTATTATGAAGAAAATACCATGTATTATTATTTTTATTACGGCGATATGATAAACGGAAGCAGAGAAGGGGAAGGAAGCTCCTTTTTTATGATCAACTTTTCATATATATCATATATAGACGGTATGAAGAACCGATATGGCTATTATGTCGATTACAATTATGCCGTTAGCCAACAAGTGAAGTCCTATGGCGGTAGTATGTTATCCGTTCCGGATAGTCTGGTCTCTTACTTTGTCTTTACCGGGCACTGGGAGAATGACGCGCCGAATGGTGAAGGCACTCTGGAGCGGAATATAACGTTTATTGATAATATCAGACCTGCATATCAAGATGCAATATGCAGCGGCAATCTCGTAGACGGGCTGTGGGATGGTCCTGTTATAAAGAAAGTATTTGACAACGATTTTAATTATACATTTGATCTTTCCTTTACGGCGGTCCGCGGAGCAGTACAGGAGGATGTGACGGAGGAATTCAAGGATCTCGGCTTCCAACTATACTTGAAAGAAGGCGCAAAGATTTATGCTTTTGATCTGTATCCTGATGGTCTGAGGAGTCTATACTCATGGATCGATGAAGACGGTTTGGCAGGGATCTTTGGATTTGGAAAAACGGGTTGAAGCAATTCAGATATAGCGATTCCATAACACCGAATGCTCCTATTGCGGTTTCCGCGGGGCTGTGTTACGATAGCAGCGGGCATATCCGCAAAGAAGGAGGTTTCATATATGGCAAAAATACTCTATCAGGGGCACGGCAGTCTGCGGCTTACATCGGATGGCAAAACGGTGGTTTATCTGGATCCTTTTGTTGGGGACGGGTACGACAAGCCGGCGGATCTGATTCTGGTGACGCATCAGCATCACGACCACAACCGGCTTGATCTGCCTGCGCGAAAGAAGGACTGTGAGGTCATTCAGAACATGGACGCGCTGAAAAACGGCGCCTATCAGAAGTTTACGGTGAAAGATATTAATATAGAAGCAACACAGGCATACAATAAAAATCATCCGAAGAGCGAGTGCGTGGGTTATCTCGTTTCCGTGGACGGGCTGCTGATCTATTTCGCAGGGGACACGGCCAAGACCGAACAGATGAAAACACTGGCAGACAGGCATATCGACTACGCGTTTCTGCCCATAGACGGCATTTATACAATGACGGCGCCGGAAGCGGCGGAGTGTGCGGAACTGATCGGAGCAAGACACACCGTTCCGATCCACATGAAACCGGGCGAACTGTTTGACAGCGCCATGGCGGAGTCGTTTGCGGCAGAAGGCGCATTGGTCATTCGGCCGGGTGAGGAGATACGTCTGCAGGCTGTGACGGATTCCGAAGGATCACGGATTTCCTGATAAACAGAACAGGAGCCGGAATTTTCAATAAAAGCAAGAACCGAAACTTTCAAGGCAAACAGGAGCCGGAACTTTCGGAACCGGATCTTTCGATAAAAAAGATTGACAAATCAGTACAAGGAATTGTATACTACAAAAGATCAATGGATTTTAAGACGTATATTGCTAAACTGTCAAAGATGACCTTCTAATATTACAGGAGAAGGTCATTTTTTATAAAATCTATGTAATGGAGGAAAATATTATGAAAAAAAAGTTACTGGCAATGCTGCTTGCAACGGTAATGGTCTGTTCGTTGACGGCATGCGGCGGTGATTCCGCAGGCACGGCTGACAATGCTGCAGATTCAGGTGAGGCAGCTGAAACAACAGAAGACGATGCAGCAGCGGATGATGCAGCCGCAGACGATTCCGCAGCAGCGGCCGATACCTTGGCGGCGGGCGGTTCCCTGACAGGAACCCTGAAACTGGGCGTGATCGGACCTCTTACAGGCGCAGCTGCTCTGTATGGCAACGCGGTAGACAGCGGTTCGGCCATCGCGGCGGAGGAGATCAATGCGATCAGCTCCGATTTCCAGATCGAGTTAAATCCTCAGGACGACGAGCATGATGCGGAGAAATCCGTAAATGCATATAACAACCTCAAAGACTGGGGCGCGCAGGCAATCATCGGCTGTGTTACCACAACCCCCTGCGTTGCGGTTGCTTCCGAAGCAAATGCAGACCGTATGTTCATGCTGACGCCTTCGGCTTCGGCAACTTCCGTTACGGAAGGCAAAGATAACGTATATCAGCTCTGCTTCTCGGATCCTAACCAAGGATCGGCTTCCGCACAGTATATCTCAGACAATGGTCTGGCGGAAAAGGTTGCCGTTATCTACAACAACTCCGATGCTTATTCGACAGGCATCTATCAGACATTCCAGACTGCGGCGGACAGCCTTGGCTTAGAGATCGTATCGGTAACGACGTTTACGGATGATACGGCGAACGATTTCTCCGTGCAGCTGTCAGAGGCACAGAGCGCAGGCGCGGATCTGATCTTCCTGCCGATCTATTATACACCGGCATCCCTGATCATGCAGCAGGCGTCTTCCATGAGTTATGACGTGAAGTTCTTCGGCGTAGACGGTATGGACGGTATCCTTTCTCTGGAAGGTTTTGATACTTCTCTGGCAGAGGGCGTTATGCTTCTTACTCCGTTCTCCGCGGATGCGACGGACGAAAAGACGGTTTCCTTTGTACAGAAATACCAGTCTGCAAACGGCGAGGTCCCTTCTCAGTTCGCAGCTGACGGTTACGACTGCGCGTATGCGATGTATGCGGCTCTTTCCTACTATGCGGACAAGAACGGCGGATTCAATGTGGATGGCGTAAGCTATCAGGATCTGTGCGAGATCCTGATATCCGTATTCTCCGATCCTTCTTTCTCCGTGGATGGTATCACGGGCGAGGGAATGACTTGGACTGCGGCAGGCGAGGTCAACAAAGCGCCTAAAGCGGTTGTGATCAAAGACGGTGCATATGCAGGTCTGTAAGTTCTGATACAGAAGCTGAATAAGGGGTTGTCGTTTGGCAGCCCCTTTTGTTATCCTGATAATACAGGCACAGAGAAAGGTGTGGTATTGGCATGTTAAATTATCTCGTCAACGGTATTAGTCTTGGCAGCGTGTATGCAATCATTGCGCTGGGTTACACAATGGTATACGGTATTGCGAAGATGCTGAACTTTGCGCATGGCGACATCATTATGGTGGGCGGCTATGTATCTTTCTGCGCGACCAGTTATCTCGGACTGCCGGTGATCCCGTCCGTGCTGCTGTCCGTATTCGTCTGTACCGTACTGGGGATCGTCATTGAACGGCTGGCGTATAAACCGCTTCGCGCCGCAACGTCTTTGGCGGTATTGATAACGGCCATCGGCGTTTCCTATTTTCTGCAGAACGCCGCGCTTCTGATCTGGTCGTCCAACCCGAAAGCGTATCCCAACATGGTGGCGCTGCCGCCGCTTGTGATCGGTGACACGCAGATATCGGCGGTATCCCTTGTCACGACGGCTGCTTGTATTGTGATCATGGTTGTATTGACATTGTTCACGAATAAGACAAAACTGGGGAAGGCCATGCGCGCCGTGTCTGAGGACAAGGATGCCGCACAGCTTATGGGGATCAATGTCAATGCAACGATCTCTCTGACTTTTGCGATCGGTTCGGGACTGGCGGCGATAGCCGGTGTCCTGTTGTGTTCCGCATATCCGACTCTTATGCCGACTACGGGCGCGATGCCGGGCATCAAGGCATTTACGGCTGCGGTATTCGGAGGTATCGGGTCGATACCGGGCGCCATGCTGGGCGGCATCCTGCTCGGTATTATCGAGATCTTCGGCAAGGCCTATATTTCCACACAGTTGTCGGATGCGATCGTTTTTTCCGTGCTGATCTTGATCCTTCTTGTGAAACCCACAGGGCTGCTCGGCAAGAAGATCAGCGAGAAAGTGTAGGTGGAGCGTTATGAAGAAAATATCTAAGAGTGCGCGGAGCAGTTTCATCAATTACGGCATTGTGCTCGTATTTTTCATTATATTTCAGATCCTGCTTTCCATGGGCAGACTGAGCAGTTCTTTTTCGGGACAGCTGATCCCCATATGTACTTATGTGATCATGGCGGTTTCTTTGAATCTGGTGGTCGGCATATCGGGCGAACTGAGTCTGGGCCACGCCGGATTTATGAGCGTGGGCGCTTTCAGCGGCGTCGTTATGGCGGCATGTATGCAGAACGTTGTAGGGGCGTCATGGCTCCGGCTGATCCTGTCTTTGGCGGTCGGTGCTCTGTGCGCTGCGGCTGCGGGCACGATCATCGGTATTCCGGTGCTGCGGCTGCGGGGCGACTATCTGGCGATCGTCACGCTGGCTTTCGGCGAGATCATTAAAAATGTGCTCAACTGTCTTTATGTAGGCGTGGACGGACACGGGCTGCATGTCAGCATGAAGGACGCCATGTCGCTAGGCATGGAGGCGGACGGCGTCACCATCATCAACGGGCCGATGGGAGCGCTCGGAATACAGAAATTGTCCACTTTTGCAAGCGCCGTGGTTTTGGTGCTGATAGTGCTTTTTGTCATTCAGAATCTGGTAAACAGCCGCAGCGGGCGCGCAATCAAAGCGATCCGGGACAATCGTATCGCAGCGGAATCCTGCGGGATCAACGTGATGAAATATAAAATGACGGCATTTGTGGTTTCCGCCGCCATGGCGGGTGCAGCGGGTGCGCTCTATGCGCTCAACTATTCCACGGTCGTGCCGAAGAAATTTGATTTTAATACATCCATTTTGATACTGGTATTCGTGGTATTGGGAGGGATCGGCAATCTGCGCGGTTCGATGATCGCGGCGGCGGTCCTGACCGTCCTGCCGGAGATGCTGCGGCAGTTCCAAGATTATCGTATGCTTGTGTATGCGGTGGTACTGATCGTCGTCATGATCCTTACCAATAACCGCAGGGCAAAGGATGTTTTTGAGAAGATGAAGGACGCTGTTGTCGGAAAGATCGGTTACAGGAGGCAGACAAATGAGTGAAAAGGAAAAGTCAGGTAAGCCTGTTCTGGAAGTGGTGCATTTGGGGATCGATTTCGGCGGTCTGACTGCTGTCGATGATTTCAACATAGAGATAGGCGAAGCGCAGATCGCAGGGCTGATCGGGCCTAACGGCGCGGGAAAAACGACCGTTTTCAATCTGCTGACCAAGGTTTATCAGCCTACAAGGGGCCGCATCCTTCTGAACGGAAAAGACATCGACGGAATGAATACGATCCAAGTCAATCAGGCCGGCATCGCAAGAACGTTTCAGAATATCAGGCTGTTTGAAAAACTGAGCGTGGAGGACAACGTCAAGATCGGCCTGCACAACCACACCGAGTACAGCTTGTGGAGCGGCATCTTCCGGCTCCCGAAATATTGGAGCGAGGAAAAGAAGAGCCATGAGCGGGCGTTGGAACTTTTGTCTATTTTTGACATGCAGGATCTGGCGGATGTGACTGCCGGTTCGCTTCCTTACGGAGCGCAGCGCCGTCTGGAGATCGTGCGTGCACTGGCGACCGAACCGAAACTTCTTCTTCTGGACGAACCCGCGGCGGGCATGAACCCTTCCGAAACGGCCGAGCTGATGGAAAATATCCGCAGGATCCGCGATAAATTCCAGATCGCCGTGCTGCTGATCGAGCACGATATGAGTCTGGTCATGGGAATCTGTGAAAATATAGCCGTACTCAATTTCGGCAAGATCATCGCCCGTGGAACACCGGCGCAGATACAGAACGACCCTCAGGTTATCGAGGCATATCTTGGCAAGAAAAGGGAGGTCACGCCATGAGCATGTTAAAAGTGAGCGATATCAATGTCTTCTACGGAAACATCCATGCGATCAAGGGAATCTCTTTTGAAGTGAACGAGGGTGAGATCGTGACTCTGATCGGAGCCAACGGCGCAGGAAAATCCACCACGCTCAATACGGTGGCGGGGCTGCTGAAACCGGCTTCGGGCAATATCGAGTTCGAGGGCACCTCCCTTTTAAACGTTCCCGCCCACAAGATCGTCAACCGCGGTATGGCGCTCTGCCCGGAAGGCCGAAGGATCTTTTTACAGCTGTCCGTTCAGGAGAATCTGGAGATGGGCGCTTACACCCGGTCCTCTTCGGAGATCGCGGACCTGATCGCGGACGTGTACGACCGTTTTCCCAGACTGAAAGAACGATGCAGACAGGTGGCGGGCACCCTGTCCGGAGGCGAGCAGCAGATGCTGGCGATGGGACGCGCGCTGATGTCCAAGCCAAGGCTGATGATGCTCGACGAACCTTCCATGGGTCTGGCGCCTATTCTGGTGGAAAAGATCTTTGAGATCATCGAGGAACTCAACAAGTCCGGAACGACGATCCTGTTGGTAGAGCAGAACGCGCAGATGGCCCTTTCCATAGCGCACAGAAGCTATGTGCTGGAAACAGGCCGTATCACGACAAGCGGCACGGGAGAAGAACTGCTTCACAATGACGCCGTTCGCAAGGCATATCTGGGCGGTTGACATTTTTTTATAAAAGAAAATAAATGGGGGAACATGGGTATGAAATACAGAGTTGACCGGCACGGGGAGCAGATATCGCAGCTGGGTTACGGGTGTATGCGGTTCAGCAGAAAAGGAAATTCCATCGATTACGAAAAGGCTGAAAAAGAAGTGCTTCTGGCCATTGAGAAGGGAGTCAATTATTTTGACACCGCCTATGTGTATCCCGGAAGCGAGGAGTGCCTCGGACGGATCTTGGATACCAATCAATGCCGGGACAAAGTTCTGATCGCCACCAAACTGCCGCAGTATATCATCCGCTCGTCTGCGGCGATCGATAAGACGTTCCGCGAGGAACTGTCCAGACTCCGCACGGACCGCATTGATTACTATCTGATGCATATGTTTACGGATTATGCGGAATGGGAACATCTGAAGACACTGGGGATCGAAGAGTGGATCCAAAAACGGAAAGCCGAAGGAAGTATCCGCAATATCGGTTTTTCCTATCATGGGGACACGGAGATGTTCCTGAAGATTCTGGATGCCTATGATTGGGATTTCTGCCAGATCCAGTACAATTATCTGGACGAACATACTCAGGCCGGGGCGGCAGGGCTTCGGGCGGCGGCAAAGAAAGGGATCCCCGTTATGATCATGGAGCCGCTCCGCGGCGGCAAACTGGTCAACCTGCCGGATAAGGCAAAACAGGCGTTGGCCTCGGACAGCAAAGGATATACTCCCGCAGAACTGGGTCTGCGCTGGCTGTGGAATCAGCCGGAAGTGACCTGCGTCCTGTCCGGGATGAATTCCCAAGATATGGTGGAAGAAAATATCCGTATCGCGTCGGACGCCGCACCGGGCGATCTGACAAAAGAAGATCTGGAGATCGTCGAGAAGATCAAGAAGATCATCCGCGAGCGGGAAAAAGTGGGATGTACGGGATGCCGTTACTGTATGCCATGCCCGAAAGGCGTGGATATTCCGGGCAATTTCTATTATTACAACCTGATGTATATGGAGAAGAAATCCTCGGCCCGTTTCGAGTTCGCACAGAGTATGGGGATGCGCAAAGAACCCGGTTTTGCATCCCAGTGTATCCAGTGCGGCAAGTGTGAACAGCACTGTCCGCAGCATATCCAGATACGCGAGAAACTGAAAGAAGCCGACCGGGGGCTTAGGCCGTTTCTCTATAAGATCGGGATCAACGCCGCGCGCAGGTTTATCATAAAATAGGCAGGATGCAGGAGCGTGTGTTTACACAAATGTAGACACGCGCTTTAAAGGTTGTGTATACAATTTCAGCGTTCAATTCTTGACAGGGATATAACGTGTTGAAATGCCTTGTTTTTAGGGACTTTAAAGATTGTGTGATTGGATTTTACTTCAAATTTACCTCAAATTTATAAAATTTGAAAGAGTATCGCAAAAAAGTAGAAATTGGTAAGGTGTGGATATATAATAAGTATTGCAGTATACGAAAGTGAGAAAATGATTTATAAGGGATAAAAATAAGATCAAGCAAGCTAGGGTAAAGTTTTTGTAGGAAAAAGAATAGATAAAAATAGGAAAGCACCTTTTTCTGTGTTAGGATTTGATTG
>CANRNJ010000006.1 GCA_947631955.1 uncultured Lachnospiraceae bacterium | reverse complement strand
ATAGGCAGGAGGTGGAAGTGCAGCAATGCATGGAGCAGACCTGTACTAATCGGTCGAGGGCTTAACCAAAAGTGAATTAACTTTAGAAGGATCGCAGAGCGGTCCTTCCGCAGAGCAGGTTCTTTTGGAATGCCAGTCACGGCATCTTTCAGGTTCGGTTTTGAGGGCATGTCCCCCTTGAAAATGTGAATTGATGTAAATAAAATGCAATACTATTTGTAAAAAAATACAAATAGTATTTTTTTTTTATTTTTTTTATGATATAATGAAAAAAATTAGGATTGCAACGGGATTTTTATGTTAAATATGACAAGACAAAGGTGCAGTCTAATTGATTTAGGTATGCTTTTTTAATTATATAACGTGAGGTGGATTACATGGATACAAAGATTCTGCTTGAAAATGGAACCAACGAATTAGAGGTGCTTGAATTTAAGCTCGACGGCAATGCATATGGCATTAACGTAGCGAAGATCAAAGAGATCATTGTTTATCAGCCGGTGACTCCGGTACCAAATGCACATCCGAGTATCGAAGGAATATTTATGCCGCGTGACACGATGATCACGGCGATCGATTTGAAGAATTGCCTGCAGCGCGGTTCCACACAGCCGGGCGGATTGTTTATCATAACGAATTTTAATAAGCTGGACATTGCGTTCCATGTTGATTCCGTAGTAGGTATCCACCGTGTGTCTTGGAGAGATATCATTAAACCGGGTTCCACCGTATCAACAACAGAAGACGGCGTTTCGACCGGCATCATCAAATTTGAAGATCGCCTGATCATCATTCTGGACTTTGAGAAGATTGTAACGGATATCAATCCTGAAACGGGATTGAAGCTGACGGATATCGAGGCGTTGGGAGAGCGCGAGAGGAATGAGGTGCCTATTTTGATCGCCGAAGATTCCCCGCTCCTTAATAAGCTGATCGTTGACTCCCTGCATAAAGCGGGTTATGCGAACCTCATACATACCGAGAACGGACAGCAGGCGTATGACGTGATACAGGAATGTAAGAGAGAAGGCACGCTCAAAGATCATGTGCAATGTATTATTACCGATATTGAGATGCCGATCATGGACGGCCACAGGCTGACAAAGCTTGTTAAATCCGATGATGAAACAAAAGACATTCCGGTTGTCATTTTTTCTTCTCTTGTAAATGATGAAATGAGGAAAAAGGGCGAGGCACTTGGCGCGGACGCACAGCTTTCCAAACCCGAAATTGGTAATTTGGTACGCACGGTAGATAAATTGGTTTTGAACCTAAAGTAGTATATTACCAAAAGTGATTAGGCTGGGAGTTTCCCAGCCTTCATTTATGTGAAACGGTCTGTAAGGCGGATTTAGACGCGCGGCAGATCCGGGGCAGGGTCTTTTCGGAAAGCGTTTTTAAAAGATCACGCGGACAGTATGGGGATGCACAATGATTGAAAACGATTTGCAAAATCTGCCGCAATGGCGGGATGCGGATATGGTCCTTGTGGGAATTGGCGAGGACATGCAGTATGATTGGAGCGCGCTGACGGAAGATCAGCGTTTTCAGGAGATAGAGAAGGAGATCGGCGGCGACGAGGAGCGCATTTGGATCATACCTTTTTTGCAAAAAATGGTATTGTCGCAAAAGCGCAGCGACCGATGGAGTCTTGCTTATGAAAGATTAAGGGATGTGCTGGCCGAAAAGAATTATTACATCGTTTCGCTGTGCATGGATGATAAGATATTCGACGCGGGCATCCGTAAAGAGCGTATCGTCACACCCTGCGGAGGTTTCCGAAGGATGCAATGCGACAATAACTGCTCGCATGTTTTGAGTGAGGTCCCGGAACAAAGCTGTTCGGATGTCCTTCGGTATTATCGAAAAGAAATGCCGATCGAAAGTCTGAAAGAGCCGGTCTGTCCGGTGTGCGGCGGCAGGCTCAGGTTCAATCAGCTTGGTGTGGCGCGCTATGCCGAGGAAGGTTATCTGGAGCGGTGGAACGATTATATGAAATGGCTTCAGGGGACCGTAAACAGAAAGGTGTTCCTATTGGAACTGGGAGTCGGGATGGAGTATCCGACGGTGATAAGGTTTCCTTTTGAAAAGATCGCCGCCTATAATCAAAAAGCTTTTCTCTGCCGCGTACATGCTTCTCTCTGTCAGATCGGGGAGCCAGCCGCAGGCAGAGGGATGCCGGTAAGGACGGATCCCGTTGATTTTCTGTGCGGCTGTGCGCGTTGAAACCGATATTTGGCAGTTTGATCATAAAAGCGGTTTGTGTAAATAAACAGGATATGCTAAAATGAGTCATAACCAAGTTTTAGATATGGGGAGAAAGTATGAGTTCGAGTGAAGAATATTTAGACAGCCTTTTGAAATCATTGACAGAGAATACAGAGGGGACGGGCGCGGAACCGGCGGATCTTTTTTCGGCGGCAGAAACTCAGGAAACGCCGAAGGAAGCGGACAGCGGACCAGACGGCAGTTCGGATATGGACGATGTGGCGGCGATGTTTGCGGCCATGGGAGCGGAAACGCCGGAAAGCGGAGAGCCGGATCCGTCTGCGGATATGGCTATGGAGGACCTCTCTCTGGACGGATCGACATGGAGCGGGGATCCTTCCACGGATGAGGGAAATGAAATGTCTGCGGACAGCGGATTCTCTCTGGACGAGTTGTCCTTGGACGGTGGAGCGCTTATGGACGAGATGCCCTTGGACGATGGGGCGTCTATGGACGAGATGCCCTTGGACGGTGGAGCGCTTATGGACGAGATGCCGTTGGATGATGGAGCGCTTATGGATGAGTTGTCCTTGGACGATGGGGCGCTTATGGACGAAATGCCTCTGGACGGCGGGCTTTCTCTGGATGAATCGTCTTTAGGGGCGGAGGAGAACCGGGAAGAGCCGTCGGCTCAGGACGATGAACCGATCATGGACGATCTGGCGTTGGAGGAACTGCTGGGCGGCGGTTTCGGCTCGGAACAGCAGGCCGAGGAAGACGGTTTGTCTTCAGATGCCATACCTTTGGATGAGGGGGCGCTTATGGACGACGCTGTGTCTTTGGATGATGCGATATCTCTGGACGATGCCGTGTCCTTAGACGGGGCCATGCCGTCGGACGATGATGCTGTGTCCTCGGATGAAATGGCGCCGGATGATATTTTTTCTTTGGATGAATTTTCTCTGGGGGCCGAAACGATGCCGGATGAACAGCCGTCCGAAGAGGAAGTTTCGGGTGATCCGGATCTGTCAGAATTGATAAACGGAAGCGGCGCATCGGACGATCTGAGTCTGGACGACCTGAATCTGGACGGACTGGGTCTGGATGCCCTCGGATTGGAAGAGAACGGGCAGGACGACGGCGGAAACGGCTCGGAAGATCATTTTGCGTTGGAGGAAACAGGCGAGGAAGATGCGGATCTGTCTGCGCTTTTGGAGAGTATGGGCGGCGACAAAGACTTATCCGAGATCAATGACCTGTTGGAAAAATCCGATCAGGGCGTTGCGGTGGACGACAGCGTAATGTCGCTGTTGGATGATGCCGGGGACGGTTCGGGTGAAGAGGACAGCGTTTTCGATTTCTTTGCGGGCGAGGAGGAGGAAACTTCGGATTCGGAGGAGCAGAGAGAACCTGAAAACATCCGGGAGATCACGCAGGAAGAACTGGAAGAGAGAGCAAGCCAGAAGACTAGGAAACAGAAAAAGAAAGAGGAAAAAGAGAGAAAGAAGAGAGAAAAACAGGCCAGAAGGAAGAAAGGCGCCGGAGCGGAAGGCGCTGAGGAAGATTCGGAGGGCGGACTGGACGCTCTGCTGCAAAAGGCGGACGATGCGGGAGAACGGTCCAAGAAAAAAGGGCTGTCGGCAAAATTGGCGGACCTGCTGTTTGAGGAAGACGAGAGCGGCGTAAGCGGTTCGGATGATGTCGAACTGGCGCTGGGAAACCTGTCGAATGAAAATCAGGAACTTTTGGACGAGTTAAGCGCGGAAGACAAGAAAAACGCGAAGAAAAAAGAAAAGAAAGAAAAAAAGAAAGAGAAAAAGGAAAAGAAAGGCAAAAAGAGCGGAAAGAAAGCTCCTGAGGCCGCGGAGGACGAAGAGGGCGAAGGGGAAGAGCAGCCGCAGAAGGCCAAGAAGGCAAAGAAGAAAAAGAAAGAAAAGGAAAAGGCCGTTGAGGAAGAACCGAAGATCCCGGAGAAAAAGCTTTCCCGGAAGAAAGTGATGTCGGTATTTCTCTTCTGTGCAACGATCGCGGCGTGTATCGTGATCATGACGACAGTGCTGCCTGCGCAGATGGAAAAACAGGAGGCCAGAGTCGCTTTTGACCAGGATCAGTATGAGCAGGTCTATGATCTTTTGTATGGTAAGAAACTGAATGAAGAGGACGACATACTGTTTCAAAAGAGCAGCGTGATCTTACAGATGCAGCGGAAACTGGATTCTTACGAGAATTATAAAAAGCTGGATATGCAGGCGGACGCCTTAGACGCGCTGCTGGACGGAGTCGTCCGTTATCAGGAACTTTGGGAGAAAGCGGATCAGTACAATGTGAACAGCGAAGTCGCGGACATCTATGAACAGATCTTGGATGCGCTGGCAGACGATTACGGTTTATCCGAGTCCGCCGCGGAGGATATTATTGCTTCCGGAGATGATGTGACGTATTCCCAGCGTGTTCAGGCGGTCATATCGGGCGAAACGTATGCCGGAGAAGAGGAACCGGAAGGAAATCAGGACGTCCTGCCGGAAGAAGAGGAAATTATCGACAGATTGCAAGGCACGGAAACGGAGTAAGACAAGATCATGGTTGCAGTAATTGATTATGACGCCGGTAATATCAGGAGCGTCGAGAAGGCGGTGAAGGCTCTTGGCGTGGATGCGGAGGTGACGAGGGACCGCGGGAAGATCCTGTCGGCCGATCGGATCATCCTGCCGGGAGTCGGCGCCTTTGGGGATGCAATGGAGAAGCTGTACAGTTACCGGTTGGTTGACGTGATCAGAGAGGCTGCAGACCGGGGGACCCCTTTTCTGGGGATCTGCCTCGGACTGCAGCTGTTGTTTGAGAGCAGCGAGGAGAGCCGGGGCGCAGAGGGACTTGGCATTTTAAAAGGGAAGATCGTAAGACTGCCGGAGGACCGCGGGTTAAAGATCCCGCATATCGGATGGAACTCGCTTCGGTATCCGAACCGGGGCAGGCTGTTTGAAGGGGTCCCCGAACAGTCGTATGTCTATTTTGTCCATTCCTATTATTTACAGGCGCAGGATGAAGAGATCGTTACGGCGACGACCGAGTACGGGGCCACAATCCATGCTTCCGTGGAAAAAGGCAATGTGTTTGCCTGTCAGTTCCATCCGGAGAAAAGCTCGGATGCCGGGATGAAGATCCTGCGGAATTTTCTCAGTATATAGCACAGGATGCGGTCAGGATCCTGTGAAAAGTGTGAGGCGGTCAGATGCATACGAAACGGATCATTCCGTGCTTGGACGTCAAGAACGGAAGAGTAGTCAAAGGCGTGAATTTCATAAATTTCAAGGATGCCGGCGACCCTGCGGAAGTGGGGGCCGCATATGACAGATCGGGCGCGGACGAACTGGTCTTTCTGGATATCACGGCGTCTTCCGATGCGCGGAATACGGCTGTGGAGATGGTCCGCAGAGTCGCGGAGAGGGTGTTCATCCCTTTTACGGTGGGCGGAGGGATCCGCTCGGTGGAGGACTTCCGCGCCATCCTTCGGGAAGGAGCGGACAAGGTGGCCGTCAATTCGGCGGCGATCATGAATCCGCAGCTGATTTCCGACGCGGCGGACAAATTCGGGAGCCAGTGCGTGGTCGTGGCGATCGATGCAAAGCGGCGGACGGACGGCAGCGGCTGGACGATCTATAAGAACGGCGGCCGTATCGATATGGGTATCGATGCGGTGGAGTGGGCCATGGAGGCGGACCGGCTGGGCGCAGGGGAGATCCTGCTGACGAGCATGGACGGCGACGGGACGAAAGAGGGATACGACCTTGAACTTACGAAAACGGTGGCTGAGAATGTATCGATCCCGGTGATCGCGTCCGGGGGAGCCGGTACGATGGAACATTTTTATGAAGCTTTTACGGTGGGAGAGGCTGACGCGGCGCTCGCGGCGTCTTTGTTCCACTTCAAAGAGATGGAGATCAGGGATCTGAAACGTTATCTGAAGGACAGAGGAATTTCTGTCCGGATATGATATATCTATACGAAAACGCGCTTTGTGGGAGATCAGGCTATGGCAATGCTGAGTAACGACTGGGCACAGGCTCTGGATGCAGAATTTCATAAACCGTATTACAGGCAGCTGTATCTTTTTGTGAAAGACGAGTACAGCAGGAGAGTGGTCTATCCCCCGGCGGACGAGATCTTCAATGCGTTCCATTTTACGCCCTTACATTCCGTAAAAGTGCTTATCTTAGGGCAGGATCCTTACCACAACGAACATCAGGCGCAGGGGATGTGCTTCTCGGTCCCGCAGGATCAGAAAGACATTCCGCCGTCTTTGCAGAATATCTATCAGGAACTGCATGACGATCTGGGGTGTTATATTCCGGATAACGGGTATCTTAAGAAATGGGCGGATCAGGGAGTCTTGCTGCTCAACACGGTGCTGACCGTGCGCGCGCATCAGGCCAATTCCCATCAGGGAAAAGGCTGGGAGCAGTTTACGGACGCCGTGATCGAGGCGGTAAATGCGCAGGACAGGCCGATCGTATATATGCTGTGGGGGCGTCCCGCGCAGAGCAAGATCCCGATGCTGACCAATCCGAAGCATCTGATCTTACAGGCGCCGCATCCAAGTCCGCTTTCGGCCTACAGAGGTTTCTTCGGCTGCAGGCATTTCAGCAGATGCAATGAATTTCTGAAAACGCACGGTGTGGAACCGATCGATTGGCAGATAGAGAGGAGTGTAATCGAAAGATGAAAAAATTACCGTTTGTGACGAAGGAAAAGGTCGAGGAGATCGTAAAGATGTATCCGACGCCTTTTCATATTTACGATGAAAAAGGGATCCGGGACAATGTAAAGGCGGTAAAAGAGGCTTTTGCATGGAACGAAGGGTTTAAGGAGTATTTTGCGGTGAAGGCGTGTCCGAATCCGTTTCTGATCCAGATCATGCACGAGTACGGCGTCGGCTGCGACTGTTCCTCTTTGACGGAACTGATGCTCAGCAACGCGCTGGGGATCAACGGGCACGATATCATGTTTTCATCCAATGACACACCGGCCGAGGATTATGCGTACTGCGCCAAAGTGGGCGGCATTATCAATCTGGACGACATCACCCATATCGATTTCGTGGAGAAGATCTTGGGAAAACTGCCGGAAACGATGAGCTGCCGCTACAATCCCGGAGGAGTGTTCCAGATGAGCAACGGGATCATGGATAATCCGGGCGATGCGAAATATGGTTTTACGACGGAGCAGCTGTACGAGGGATACCGGATCCTGAAGGAAAAAGGCGTCAAGCGCTTCGGGCTGCACGCATTTCTGGCGAGCAATACGGTTACCAACGAATATTATCCGAAATTGGCGAGGCAGCTTTTTGAGATGGCCGTCAGCATCAGGGAAAAAACGGGCGTCGAGATCGCGTTCATCAATCTGTCCGGCGGTGTGGGGATCCCCTATAAACCGGACCAGACGGGAAACGATATCCGCGTGATCGGCGAAGGCGTCCGCGCGGCGTATGAAGAAGTCCTGATCCCGGCGGGGATGAGCAATGTGGCGATCTATACGGAGATGGGGCGGTTTATGACGGGCCCTTACGGCGCGCTTGTGACGCAGGCCATTCATGAGAAACACACCCATAAAGAATATATCGGCGTCGATGCGTGCGCGGTAAACCTGATGCGTCCCGCCATGTACGGGGCCTATCATCACATCACCGTGCTTGGAAAAGAGGATGCGCCGTGCAGCCATAAGTATGACGTGACGGGTTCTCTTTGCGAAAACAACGACAAGTTTGCAATCGACAGGATGCTGCCGGAGATCGACATGGGAGATTATCTGGTGATCCATGATACCGGCGCCCACGGTTATGCGATGGGATACAATTATAACGGCAGACTCAAATCGGCGGAACTGCTGCTTAGGGAAGACGGGAGCGTACAGATGATCCGCCGCGCCGAAACCCCGCAGGATTACTTCGCGACATTTGACTGCTTTGATATCTACGAAAAACTGATCGGTCAGAAGTGACAAAAGCGGCAAAAGCAGCAAGAACGGCAGGAGCAGCAAAAGCTGCAGGAACAGCAGGAGCAGCAAAAGCGGCAGAAGCGGCAAAAACAGCAGGGCGGTAAAACTGGCAGGAGCAGCAGAAGCGGCAGAAGCGGCAGGGTGGCGAACGAAAGAGAAAGGATCGGGGATAAGCGCCGCAAAAAAACCGGGATAAGGACCGGAAGATAAAAACCGGTAAAAATAAATAACTTGCCAACAGCCTGAGGTTATGGTAAGATAAAACTCGGTTGTTGGATGCGCCGGCGTGTCGGAATGGCAGACGAGGCAGACTCAAAATCTGTTGTGGGCAACCACGTATGGGTTCAAGTCCCATCGCCGGCATTGAGCGGTCCGCAGGTTTCCGATGCGGTCTGCGGGGACCCTCTGGAATATGGCATCGAATATAACAAGATCATCCGGATTCCTGTGAATCCGGATTTTTTTACGCGGGCAAGCTGAGAAACTTGTTTTTTCGCTCTGTACAAGATGGTTTGAATATGTTATATTGTAAAGGATTCTAAAGATAAAACAAAATTGTAACATTTTGTAATACTTTTGCAAAAAAAGCAATTTGGGCGGTACATATTTTTACGGCAAGACGGTGTTTAACAAAAGAATGTGAAGCGGCGGCCGGCGGCGCCGGCCGAAAATGTTTCACAGCAGCTGATAGTGATAGATTGTGAGCCGTTTGTTTTTGACGGCGGAATGGAGAGCCTATGAGATCGCGTAAGCACAGGCACAAGGAATCCTTCTCCGTTCTTCTGATCTCCAATACCGGGCAGAACAACAGACATTTTCATGTGTCGGGTCTTTTCATGCGTCTGTTGACCGTGTTTGTCCTATGTATGTGTGCTGCTTTTGGCTGGCTCATGTATGAATATCTGTCCGACAACGAGATCGTTGGCAGTTATGTGAACGCAAGTGAGGACACGACACATGCGGAACTGCTGGATCAGATCGCGGAACAGGAAAAAAAGATACAGCGGTTGGAAGAAGAAAAGGATGCCTTAGATCGCCGGAACAATGAATTGACGTCTGAGAACAAGGCGCTGCTTGCAGCTGCCAAGGATACCAATGACAGCGGAACTGCCAAGGCGGATACGGAAGATGGAACGGCAGCGCAGGAATCGGCTTTCCTGAGCCGGTACCCTTACTCGGAAACAGGCGAAGTGATCGAAAAGTATTCGGACGAACATCCGTATATCTCGATCGACACAGGGGCCGAGGGCAGTATCGTTGCGGCGGCGGACGGTACGATCGTTACGGTCGGCAGCGACGACACCTATCCGCTGATTATTGAAGTCGAGCATGAAAACGGGTACAGAACACGGTATATGATGCTTCAGGAGGCTGAACCGTTACTGCCGGAGGGCAGCCATGTACAGTCGGGAGATGCGCTGATCGCGGTCGGCGCGGGCAACACGCAGTTGGATTATCAGGTGGTCTTTCAGGAGAAACCGATCGATCCGCTGATCGTATTTGAAGCAAAAGGATAAGGGAGATGTCATGTTGGGAAAGAATAAGAATGAAAATTATGCGGATGATGCGCGGACCAAGGTCGGGACCGTGATCGGAGCGGGAACCGTTTTTGACGGTGATTTTTCATCGCCGGAAGCCATACGGATAGACGGGATCATCAACGGGAACTGCACCTGCGACAAGAAACTGATCCTGAGCGCCGAGGGGCAGGTCAAGGGAAATATCACGGCCCAGAGCGTCATTATCTCCGGCAAAGTGGACGGCGATATCCTTGTAAAAGGAAAACTGGAACTTTTGTCTACAGGCAAGATCGACGGAGATATCACCGCATCGTCCATCGTGATCGACGAGGGCGCGCGCTTTGACGGCAGATGCACCATGACCGCGTCACTGGGAGAGCGGCCGGAACAGGCAGCGGCTGCCGTATCCAAAGAGAAAGAAGAAAACCCGAAACAGGAATAGAAACGCCTGACAAAAACTTGGCAAAAGACAAAAGAGTCATGCCGGAACGGTTCTGATACGATAGAACTTTCCGGCATCTTTTTTGTGTCTTATACTTTTCAAAAGATAACATTATGGTATATAATAAAATCTGTATGGGCGCATAACGGCATATGGTCCATAGAAGGATGTGAAAAGGTATGGACTGTAAAGAGGCGGAGAAAAGAATACCTCCTTTTCTGCAGGACGAGTTGGACGGCGCAGAGTTGGAAGAGTTCATCGACCATGTGGAAAACTGCCCGGAGTGCAAGGAAGAACTTTCGATCCAGTTTTTGGTCACGGAAGGTTTGGAGCGGCTGGAAGACGGGAATAATTTTAATCTTCAGAAGGAACTTGTCATGAAACTGGCGGACGCCGAGCATCACATCAGTCTTCACCGTACTTTGTGGCGCATCCTTTTGTGCTTGGAAGCAGCGGTGGCGGCCGCGATCGTTACCGCCGTGTTCGTGGTGCTGCGGTTATAGCCTGTTTTGCACAGCCGCCACGGAAACATCAATGATCTGGAAAGGCATGGATTAGCATGAGGCGCAAGCTTGTATTGATAGACGGACACAGCATATTGAACAGGGCTTTTTACGGGGTCCCGGACCTGACCAACGGGAAAGGACTGCATACGAACGCCGTATACGGTTTTCTGAATATCATGTTCAGGATCTTGGAGGAAGAGCAGCCGGATTATCTGACAGTGGCGTTTGACGTACATGCGCCTACTTTCCGCCATGAAATATACAAAGATTATAAGGGAACAAGGAAACCGATGCCGCAGGAACTGCGCGAACAGGTGCCCGTCATGAAACAGTTGCTTCAGGCTATGGGAGTCTGCATCGTGGAAAAAGCGGGGCTTGAAGCGGACGATATCCTTGGCACGATCGCCAAAAGGGGCGAGCGGGAAGGCATGGAAGTGTCGCTTGTGTCGGGGGACAGGGATCTGCTGCAGATCGCTTCGGAACACATTAAGATAAGGATCCCCAAGACCAAAGGCGGAAAGACGGAGATAGAGGATTATTACGCCAAAGACGTGGAAGACAGATATCACGTCACTCCGGTACAGTTTATTGATTTGAAGGCTCTTATGGGGGACGCTTCGGACAATATCCCCGGCGTGCCGAAAGTGGGCGAGAAGACCGCGGAAGAACTGATGGTGCAGTTCGGTTCGCTTGACGATATTTACGCGCATGTGGATGAGGTGGGCCGGAAGGCCGTGCGGGAATCTTTGATCCAGAACAGGGAACTGGCCTATTTGAGCAGGACGCTTGCCGCCATCAATACGGACAGCGATCTGGATTATCGCTTTGAGGATGCGCAGACGAAAAATTTCTATACGGAAGAAGCTTATGTATTATGTAAGCAGCTGGAATTCAAGAACTTTCTGTCCCGTTTTGAAAAAGACGTGGCCGTCCATAATCCGCAGACGGAATATTTCGGCGAACTTACGGAACTGGCGGATGTGGAGGCGCTGTTTGAGGAGTGCGCGGCGAAGACGGGAGCGGATGCGGCCGAAGGGCCAAAAGGCCGTGAGATCGGGATCGCCGTTCTGGCGGACTCCGCCCGGCCGGAGGACTGTGTGGGCGCCGCCATAGCCGTAAACAGGGAAAAGGTCCGTTTTATTCCGTGTCAGGGGCTCGTTACGCCGCAGTATCTGACCGGCAGGCTGTCCGGACTTTCCCGTGACAGCGCCTGCAGGATCGCCGTTTTTGATATCAAACGTATCTACGGCTGTCTGGGGGCGGATCCGGAGGAGGATATGCCGGGCGGGGACGTGATGGCGCCTTACAGAGAGAAACGTTATTTTGATCTCCTTTTGGCGGCGTATCTGCTGAATCCTCTCAAAAATGACTATGAGGCGGAAGATATCGCCAACGAGTATCTGGAACTCACCCTGCCGGACCGGAGTCAGGTGTGCGGCAAGGCAGGCTATGCGGAAACTTATGCGGCAAAGCCGCAGGAGGTGGCGCGGTTTGCCTGTTTCAACGCTTATGTATGCATGACCGCTGCGCCTATTCTGCGGGATAAGCTGAAAGAGCAGGGGATGTATGATCTGATGTATGAGATCGAAATGCCCCTGACCAGAGTGCTCTATGACATGGAACGCTGCGGCGTTCTGGTAAAGCCGGATGAACTCCGCGCATATGGGGAGGCTTTAGTCGGCAGGATCAAGGAACTGGAACAGTCGATCTACCGGCAGGCGGGCGGTGAGTTCAATATCAATTCGCCCAAGCAGCTGGGAGAGATCCTGTTTGTCAGGATGGGAATAGAGGGCGGAAAGAAGACGAAGACCGGTTATTCGACCGCGGCGGACGTGCTGGAGAAACTGGCTCCGGACTATCCTATAGTGTCCGATATACTGGAATACAGAGGTCTGGCCAAATTAAAATCCACATATGCGGACGGACTGGCGGCCTATATCGATCAGGGCGGCAGGATCCATTCTACTTTTAACCAGACGATCACGGCCACGGGACGGATCAGTTCCACGGAACCGAATCTGCAGAATATTCCCATGCGGATGGAACTGGGGAGAAGGATCCGCAAAGTCTTTGTGCCGATGGACGGCTGTGTATTTACGGATGCGGATTACTCTCAGATCGAACTCAGGATACTGGCGCATATGTCCGGAGATAAACAGCTGATAGAAGCTTACAAGACCGATGCGGACATTCACCGGATCACGGCGTCCAAGGTGTTCCATACGCCTTTCGAGGAAGTTACGGATCTGCAGCGGCGCAACGCCAAAGCGGTCAATTTCGGTATTGTGTACGGGATCAGTTCTTTCGGACTCAGCCAGGATCTGAGCATCTCTCCAAAGGAGGCCGCGCAGTATATCGAACAGTATTTTGAAACTTATCCGCAGGTAAAACAGTTTCTGGATGATGCGGTGGCGGACGCAAAGAAAAACGGATATGTGACGACCCTGTACGGGCGCAGACGCCCGATCCCCGAACTGGCTTCGGAGAATTTTATGCAGAGGTCTTTCGGGGAACGCGTCGCCATGAATTCTCCCATTCAGGGCACCGCGGCGGATATCATGAAAATAGCCATGATACGCGTATGGGCAAGGCTCCATGAGGAAGGGCTGCGGTCGCGTCTGATCCTGCAGGTGCACGACGAACTGCTGATCGAAACTTTGGAAGAGGAAGAGGAGCAGGTGCGGGACATTTTGACGGAAGAGATGCAGAACGCTGCGGACCTATCCGTGAAACTGGAGATCGATCTGCACACGGGGCGCGACTGGTATGAGGCAAAATAGGAGATGGAGATGAAAGTCATTGGGATCACCGGCGGCATAGGGGCGGGAAAGTCTGAGATCCTCGCTTATCTGAAAAGCAAAGAAGGCTGCCGGGTGATCGAGGCCGATAAAGAGGCCCGTGAACTGGAAATGCGGGGAGGGGCCTGTTACGATCAGATCGTGGAGCTCTTAGGCCCCGGCATCCTTGCGCAGGACGGCGAGATCGACAGGGCAAAGATGGCGGCGCGTATTTTTGAGGATAAGGAGAAACTGCGCCGGGTCAACGCGATCGTACACCCGGCGGTGAAGGAACATATCACGCGCGTGATCGCGCAGGAGAGGGCCGCAGGAAAGATCCGTATGCTTTTCATAGAGGCCGCCCTGCTCATAGAGGACGGGTATGAAGCGGTCGTAGATGAAATGTGGTACATATATGCGGATGAGCAGACCAGAAGAGAACGGCTGAAAGCCTCCAGAGGCTATACGGACGAAAAGATAGACGGTATCATGCGGCAGCAGATGCCGGAAGCGGATTTTTTCAGGTACTGCGGCGTTGTGATAGACAATGGCGGGACGCTTGCAGACGCTTACGGCCAGATCGATGAAAAATTGGGGGAAGTGTTGTGTCAGAGAAAGTAAAATTTCCGGGACAGTTGGTGTTCGGACTGGATATCGGAACCAGAAGCATCGTCGGTACAGTGGGATACCGTGTCGGCGAAAAGTTCTATGTGGTGACACAGAGCGTAAGAGAGCATGGGACAAGGTCCATGCTGGATGGACAGATCCATGACATCTATAAAGTGGGCGAAACGATAAAAGAGGTCAAGAACGAACTGGAAGACCGCATCAAAAGACCGCTTAAAGATGTGTGTATCGCGGCGGCAGGCCGTGTGCTCAGAACGGTGACGGTCCGTGTGGACACGGAGCTTGAAGGCGACAGGGAAGTGAACGGCGAGGATATATACGCACTGGACTCCATGGGCGTGGAAAAAGCGTACGAGGAGTTTCTGGAACACAACGATACGGATATGAAATTCTACTGCGTAGGATACTCGGTCGTGCGTTATTATATGAACGGCTATACGATGGGAAATCTGGAAGGGCACAAGGCGCGGACAATCGGAGCAGATATCATCGCCACGTTCCTGCCGGAAGATGTGGTAGACGGCCTGTATAAGGCGGTGGGAGCCGCCGGACTGGAAGTGGTGAATCTGACCTTGGAGCCGATTGCCGCTATTCAGACAGCCATTCCGGAGATGTATCGTATGCTGAATATCGCACTGGTCGATGTGGGAGCGGGGACCTCTGATATCTCCGTGACCAAGGACGGCAGCATTATCGCGTACGGAATGATCCCGATCGCGGGGGACAGTCTGACGGAAGTGATAGCAAAGCACTGTCTTGTGGACTTTGCCACCGCAGAACATATCAAACGGGAAACGAGCGTCAAAGACCGGATAGAATACAAGGACATCATGGGGCTGTCCCAGACGGTTTCCAGTGATGAGATCAAGGAAGTGACGGCGGAAGTCATCTCCGATATGACACAGCAGGTGGCTGACAAGATCAAAGAACTCAACGGCGGCAAGTCGGTCAGCGCGGTATTTGTTGTGGGCGGAGGCGGTATGCTTCCCGGCTATACCGACGCCCTTGCCGACAAGCTGGGCATCCAGAGAGAAAGGGTTGCCATCCGCGGCGAGGAAGTCATGCAGAACATTGAATTTCTGGAGGCGGATGCGCTCAAAGATTCTCTGATGGTGACGCCTATCGGGATCTGCTTAAGTTTTTATGAACAGAGCAATAACTTTATCTTTGTCTATTTCAACGATCAGAGGATCAAGATATATGACAACAATAAAGTCGCCGTGGTAGATGCGGCGATGCAGGCGGAATTTTCCAATGACGGCCTTTTCCCTAAGAGAGGAAAAGAACTGAATTATACGGTAAACGGTAAACCGCGCATTACGAGGGGGACCTTGGGCGAAGCCGCCGTGATCACCGTCAACGGCAACGAAGCCGATATCTATACGCCGATCCGCGCCAACGATCAGATCAAGGTGAAAGAGTCAACGGCAGGCGAACCCGCCCAGATCGATATCAATCAGCTTCCTGAATATGGCGCTACCATGCGCGTGGAGGTCAATGACAAGATGATCGATCTGCCGAAATTCGCCAGTGTGAACGGCGAGCTGCAGTCGGGATATTACAGCATCAAAGAGAATGATTCCATCGAGATACTGGGCTATTATACGGTGCGGCAGATCGCGGAATTTATGGACGTGATCATCAATCAGAACATGAATATCTATGTCAACAACAAGCTTTCGGACATGGATACGAAAGTATATGAGAACTTTTCCGTGGTGTGGACGATGGAAACGCTGCAGCTGTCCGACCGCGACCGATATGAAGGCGGTATGGCGGAAACCTTCGCGGATCTGCCGGAGGCCGAGGAGGACGAAGAGGAGAGCGGCATCCCGGCGCAGGAACCGGAAAGAGCGGATCCGGAAGTGACAGAAGCGCCGGAATCGGAAGGAGCGGGGGCGGAGAAGCCGAAGGATCCGGAACCGCCGGAAGCAGAAGGGACAAAGCAGGAAGAGCCGAAGATGCCGGAAGCATCGGGGCCGGAAAGGGCAGAACCGGAAGTATCGAAGGCGCCGGAAGCATCGGGACCGGAAGTGACACGAGTGTCGGAAACGGAAGGAGCGAAACCGGAGGAGCCGGAGAAGCCAAAAGCGCCGGAACCGGGAGCGGCAAAACCGGAAGAAACGGATCCCGTGAAGGGACCGGACGCAGCCGGGACGGGCACATCCGGTCCGGGGCAGCAGACCGGCGGAAAGAACGATCTCAACGTGATCTATGTGACCGTCAACGGGCAGCAGGTCCGGCTGTCGGGAAAGAAAGAGTATGTGTTTGTGGATGTGTTCGAGTTCATCGATTTTGACCTCTCCAAACCTCAGGGCAGCGGGATCGTGACCAGACTGGACGGCCGGGAAGCCCAGTACATGGAGAAGATCCATGGCGGATCGGTGATCGAGATCTATTGGAAGACCTGACATTACAGAAAGAAAAGACGATAACTATGAGATTGTGCAGTATAGCCAGCGGCAGCAGCGGGAACTGCGTCTATGTGGGATCCGATGCCACGCATCTTCTGATCGACGTGGGCATCAGCGGGAAACGGATAGAGGCGGGCGTTGCCGAACTTGGACTGAAAGTTTCAGAGATAGACGGTATTTTTATCACGCATGAGCATGCGGATCATATAAACGGACTGGGGGTATTGGCCAGAAAATACCACCTGCCGATATACGCCACGCAGGGTACGATCGAAGCGATCAGGCGGACGCGGTCACTGGGTTACATCGACGAGGAACTGTTCCATTGCATCAGGGCGGATGAAAAATATACGGTGAAAGACGTGACGCTCTGCCCCATGCAGACCTCCCATGATGCGGCCGATCCGGTGGCGTACCGGATCAGCCACGACGGACAGAAGATGGCGGTGATCACCGATCTGGGATGCTATAACGAATATACGGTAGAATGTCTGACGAATCTGGACGTGCTTTATCTGGAAGCCAATCATGACGTCCATATGCTTCAGGCAGGTCCCTATCCGTACTACCTGAAACAGCGGATCCTCAGCGCGAAAGGACATCTGTCCAACGAGGCGGCGGGAAAGCTTTTGAGCCGTCTGCTGCACGATAACATGCAGGCTGTCATGCTGGGGCACCTGAGCAAAGAAAACAATCTGCCGGAACTGGCGTATGAATCCGTGCGCGTGGAAGTGACGATGTCGGATACGCCGTATAAAGGCGGCGATTTTCCGGTATATGTGGCAAAGCGTGACGAGATCTCACAGATGATCGAAATATAGCATGACTTATAGCGGGGCCATAGTAAGATACGGCGTTTTGAGGACGCCTTGAATACAGCAATCATAAGAGGAGCGGGAAGATGAAAAAGACAATCATTACAGTGGTAGGCAAAGACACAGTCGGTATCATTGCAAAAGTGTGTACTTATCTGGCGGACAATCAGATCAATATTCTGGATATCTCGCAGACCATCGTTCAGGGATATTTCAACATGATGATGATCGTGGATACGAACCAGACCGGGAAGGATTTCGGCGTCATGTCCAAGGAATTGGAGCAGCTGGGAGAACATATCGGAGTCATTATCAAATGCCAGAAGGAAGAGATCTTTAACCAGATGCACAGAATATAAAAATATCTTTAACAAGATGCACAGAATATAAAAATATCTTTAACCAGATGCACAGAACATAAAAATATTTTTAACCAGATACACAGATATAAAACGGCCCTTAACCGGATGCGCAGGGTATCGACATGCCTTCGCGCCGGATGCGGCATGAATTTAATCAAACGCGCAGGAAACGCCTGCGCGGCGGGGAGCAGATATGATCAATATATTTGAAGTTGCCGAAACAAATGAGATGATAGAGAAAGAGAATCTGGATGTCAGGACGATCACGCTGGGGATCAGTCTGCTGGATTGTATTGACGCAGATCTGAAGCGGCTGAACGAGAAGATCTATCAAAAGATATACGGGGCGGCGAAGGATCTGGTCGCGACCGGGGACTACATCTCGAACGAATACGGGATCCCGGTGGTGAACAAAAGGATATCCGTGACGCCCATAGCGCTTGTCGGAGGCGCTGCCTGCCGGACGCAGGAGGATTATGTATCCATAGCGCAGACTCTGGATAAGGCGGCGCATGAAGTGGGAGTCAATTTTATAGGCGGTTATTCCGCGCTTGTGTCCAAAGGAATGACGGCGGCGGACGAGCTGCTGATCCGCTCGATCCCGAAAGCGCTGGCCGTTACGGAACGGGTGTGCAGTTCCGTCAACGTGGGTTCTACCAGAACGGGGATCAATATGGATGCCGTCAAGCTGATGGGGGAAGTCGTGCTGCAGACGGCGCAGGCCACAAAGGGCGAGGATTCTCTGGGATGCGCCAAACTGGTCGTATTCTGTAACGCGCCGGACGACAATCCGTTTATGGCGGGAGCTTTCCACGGAGTGACGGAAGCGGATAAAGTTATCAATGTAGGCGTCAGCGGTCCCGGTGTGGTCAAGACCGCTTTGGAAAAAGTGCGGGGGCAGAATTTCGAAGTGCTCTGCGAAACCATCAAAAAGACGGCCTTTAAAGTGACCCGTGTGGGGCAGCTTGTGGCGAAGGAAGCGTCCAGACGGATGGGAGTTCCTTTCGGTATTGTAGATCTGTCCTTAGCGCCTACGCCGGCGGTAGGGGATTCGGTGGCCGAAATATTATGCGAGATCGGTCTGGAACATGCCGGAGCGCCCGGCACTACGGCGGCGCTTGCGCTCTTGAACGACAACGTAAAGAAGGGCGGCGTCATGGCTTCCTCTTATGTGGGCGGCTTAAGCGGCGCTTTTATCCCGGTCAGCGAAGATCAGGGAATGATCGATGCGGTGGCGGCGGGCGCGCTTACGCTGGAAAAACTGGAGGCGATGACGTGCGTGTGCTCCGTCGGGCTTGATATGATAGCCGTGCCGGGGGACACCAAGGCTGCGACCATTTCGGGCATCATTGCGGATGAAATGGCGATCGGCATGGTCAACCAGAAAACGACGGCGGTACGCCTGATCCCCGTGATTGGCAAAGGCGTCGGCGAAACGGTGGAGTTCGGCGGCCTGCTCGGATACGCGCCGATCATGCCGGTAAACGGTTTCGCGTGCGATGATTTTATCGGACGGGGAGGAAGAATACCCGCCCCGATCCACAGCTTTAAGAACTGACGCAGTTGACATGCCGCTTAAAGGCAGGCTATAATGTAGATGTGTTATTCCGATACATATTTTGGATAAATAACAACAGAAGGAGGAGATACCCATGAAAAAACTATCTGTAAAGAGTGTTGTTGCCATCGGTATTGGAGCCGCGCTGTTCTTTGTTTTGGGAAAGATTTCGATCCCTACGCCGGTCCCGAATACGTATGTAAGCCTTCAGTATGCCATTCAGGCTGTAATGGCAGTCCTGTTTGGACCGGTCGCCGGACTTTTGATCGGACTGATCGGGCATACGCTGATCGACGCGACTTCTTACGGCCCCTGGTGGAGCTGGATCATTGCGTCGGCGTGCGCAGGACTGGTCATCGGTCTTATCACCATGAAGATGGACATCAGCGAGGGCATCGACAGCAAGAAGATCATCCGTTTCAACGTTGCGCAGGCAATCGCACATCTCCTTGCGTGGGGGCTCATAGCGCCGTGTCTTGACATCCTCATTTACAACGAACCTCTGGAGAAACTGTTTGCGCAGGGACTTACAGCCGGAGTGGCCAATATCGTCACCACAGGCGTTGTAGGAACGCTGCTGCTGGTCGCTTATGCGAAGACGGTCGTAAAGAAAGGTTCTCTGAACAAAGAAGATTGATATCCGGCATAACCAGAGCTGCTGCTGATAAAGCGGCGGCTCTTTTTGCAGGAAGGCGTCCGGACGCGGATACGGCCGCCGGACATACAGGACGGGCATACGGTGCCGTATGCAGTACATAAGAAGGAGTTTACGATATGGCGCAGCCGCTTATCTCTTTTCAGGATTATGGATTTCAATATATGGCGCAGGCCGAGCCGACTCTGCACAACATCGATCTGGATATTTATCCGGGAGAAAAAGTGCTGATCGCCGGGACGTCGGGCAGCGGAAAAAGTACGATAGGAAACTGTATCAACGGACTGATCCCCTTTGCCTATCCGGGGCAGAAAACGGGAAAGATCATAGTAGACGGAAAAGAAGCCGACCAGAGCAGTATCTTTGAACTGAGCCATACGGTAGGAACCGTGCTCCAAGATACGGACGGCCAGTTCATTGGTCTTACGGTGGGCGAAGATATCGCGTTTGCTCTGGAGAATAACTGCGTTCCGCAGGAAGAGATGAAACAGATCGTGGAACGGACGGCGAAGCTTGTGGACATCGATCATCACTTGCAGTATGCGCCGCATGAACTGTCGGGCGGACAGAAACAGAGGGTCAGTCTGGCGGGCGTCATGGTGGAAGACGTCAAGGCGCTTCTGTTCGACGAGCCGCTGGCGAATCTGGATCCCGCGGCGGGCAGGGCGGCGATCGAATTGATCGATATGGTTCATGAACAGACGAAAGCGGCGGTCATTATCATCGAGCACCGTTTGGAGGACGTTCTTTGGCGCAGCATGGACCGCATCGTCCTGATGGATGAAGGCCGGATCATCGCGGATATGCCGGTGGCAAAACTGCTGGCGGGAAGCTTCCTTTTGGAGCATGGGATTCGGGAACCGCTGTATCTGACCGCACTCCGGTATGCGGGGGTCGAGATCGGGGAAAGCCTGCACCCGGAGCATGTGGATAAACTGGCGCTGACGGATGAGATCAAAAGCCGGGTGCGCAGTTGGTATCAGACGCAGAAAACAAGGCTGCAGCCGGAAAAGAAAGGGCAGGAACTGCTCCGGATAGAACATCTCGATTTCGGCTATACGCCTGAGAAATATACGCTTCAGGATGTAGGGTTTACGATATATAAAGGCGAGATGGTCAGCATCGTGGGGCGCAACGGCGCCGGAAAAAGTACGCTCGCCAAGCTGATCTGCGGATTTGAGCAGCCGGTTTCGGGCAGTATCTGCATGGACGGGAGAGATCTTTCGGGCGACACGATCAAAGAGAGGGCGGCGCGCATCGGTTATGTGATGCAGAATCCCAATCAGATGATCTCCAAACCTATGATATGGGACGAGGTGGAGATGGCGCTCGTTCAGAGCGGGATGCCGAAGGAAGAGCGGAAAGAGCGGGTGGAGGAAACTTTGAAGGTCTGCGGCCTGTATCCGTTCCGCAACTGGCCGGTCTCGGCTTTGTCCTTCGGACAGAAAAAGCGCGTCACGATCGCAAGTATCCTGGTGCAAAGGCCCCAGATGATCATTCTGGACGAGCCGACGGCGGGACAGGATTACCGCCACTATACGGAGATCATGGAGTTTTTGAAGGATCTGAACCGGCAGGGATATACGATTGTGATGATCACCCATGACATGCATCTTATGCTGGAATATACGCCGAGAGCGATCGTTTTCAGCGAAGGAAAGCTGTTGGCGGACACGACGGCCGCCCATGTGCTGAACGATCCGGAGCTCGTGAAGGCCGCCAGCCTGAAAGAAACGAGCCTGTACACGCTCAGCATGGCGTGCGGCATCGATGAACCGCAGTTGTTTACGGAATGTTTTATCGGATATGAGAACAGGGAGGGACGTTAGAATGGCGCGGATAGCGATATTGAGCTATATCAAACGGGACAGCCTTGTACATGAACTGACGGGCAGGACCAAACTGATCTTCTTTATTGCATGGAGCGTGGCGGCGATGGTCACTTATGATACGAGGGTGCTGATCGCCATGCTGCTGTTCAGTTTTGTGATCTTTAAGACCAGCCGGATCAAGATCCGCGACATCCGTTTTGTTCTGGGACTGGCCGCGGTCTTTCTCCTTTTGAACAATCTGTTCGTTTACCTCTTTTCGCCCGAATACGGGGTGGAGATCTACGGGAGCCGGACGGTGCTTTTCACCATAGCGGGGCCGTATACCGTTACCCTGCAGCAGCTGTTTTATCATTTTAATATGACCCTGAAAGTGATCTGCGTGGTGCCGGTGGCGCTCTTGTTTATCGCCTGTACGGATCCGAGCGAGTTTGCCTCGTCGCTGGCGAGCATCGGCATCAGTTACAGAGTCGGCTACTCGGTGAGTCTGGCGCTGCGGTACATACCGGACGTGCAGCGGGAATATCACAATATCAGTCAGGCGCAGCAGGCGAGAGGCATCGATCTGTCGGGAAAAGATAAATTGTTTACCAGAATGAAAAATTCGGTGGCAATCCTGCTGCCGCTTGTCCTGTCCAGCCTTAACCGCATAGAAACCGTCAGCAACGCGATGGAACTGAGGGGCTTTGGCCGGAACAGGAAACGGACATGGTATAATCTGCGCAGGATGAAGAGGAACGACTGGATCGTGGCAGCGTTCGTACTGGCGATACTGATCGTCGATCTGCTCGTCACGTTCTGGGACAAAAGCCGGTACTACAATCCCTTTCTGTAACAGGGAGTTCTGTATACAGCAGACCGGTTTATAGGAAGCGGGAGATTTAACAGCGGGCCGGTTTATAGAAGACGGAAGATTTAACAGCGGGCCGGTTTATAGAAGACGGAAGACTTAGCAGCAGGCCGGTTTATAGGAAGCGGAAGATTTAATAACAGGCCGGTTTATACATAAGCGGAGGACTTGGCAACCGGAACATTTTTATTAGGATGGAAAGAAGGAGCGGATCATGGGCGACTGTAAGGAGATACTTGTATTAGGCGGCAGTTATTTCTACGGAAGAGTGTTTGTTATGGAGGCGTCGCGCGAGCGGGAGAAATACCGGATCACCGTTTTGAACCGCGGGACGTATTCGATGGCGGAGTTCGGGGCAGAACAGATAACGGGAAACCGTCATGATCCGGCGGTGCTGGCGGCCTGCACGGGAAACTATGACGCCGTCGTTGATTTCTGCGCCTACGGATCCGGCGACGTCCGGATGGCGGTGGAAAATATCGCCGGAAGCATCGGGCAGTATATCCTGATCAGCACGGTCGACGTATACGAGCGCGGAAGCGGGCAGATCAAGACCGAGGAGCATCCGCTGGAACACAGGACCTTTCCGGGAGAAACCGGGGCTTACATCGCCGGGAAGATCGCACTGGAAGAGGAACTGCAAAGAGTATGCGGGGACAGATCCATTCCCTATACGGTGCTTAGACCGGCGATCCTCTATGGCCCGTACAATTACGCTCTGCGGGAATCCGTTTATATCCGGATGATGCTGACAGACCACATCCTTCCGCGTTTTACGGATTCGGACGGACGGTTCCAGTTCGTGTATGTAAAGGACGCGGCGCAGGCTGTCCTGCGGGCGGCCGGCTGCCGGAAAGCGTACGGACAGGCTTTTAATCTGTGTCAGGACGGCAGCGTGACATACGACGGCTTTTTTGACGCGCTGAAAAGCGCGGCGGATCCGGAAACCGCGGCAGCCGTTCAAGAACTGCCGATCTCGGTGGAGGACGCCGATGCGCGGGGGATCCCGGTGCCTTTTCCGGTGACTGAACAGGAAACGGAACTTTGTTCCAATGAGAAGAGTAAAAAATTGCTTGGCATGGAGTACACGGACCTTCAGAAGGGAATGGAAAAGACCTACCGGGCATTTCGGAATGTGTTTTTGTGACCGGGAGCGCACAGGAGGGAGCATACAATGACACTAGACCAAGTTAAAATAGGACAGGAAGTAAAGATCACAAAGGTGGGCGGAGAAGGAGAACTCCGCTGCCGCCTGCTCGATATGGGCCTGATCCCCAAGACGGCGGTACGGGTGCAGAAAGTCGCGCCGATGGGGGATCCCATAGAGATCCATCTGCGCGGGTACGAGCTGACGCTGCGCAAGGAAGACGCGTGCAAGATCGAAGTGATGTAAAAGATTTTTCCGCGCGGAAATGATATGCCGTTATCCAACAGGGACATTCTTATTTGACAGAAGAAGGACGAAAAAATGATATACGCATTGGCAGGCAATCAGAATTGTGGCAAGACCACGCTTTTTAATCAGCTGACAGGTTCCAATCAGCATGTCGGAAATTTTCCCGGTGTGACGGTGGATTCCAAGATGGGGGCCATACGGGGAGATAAGGGCAACGCGGTGGTGGACCTGCCGGGGATCTATTCGATCAGGCCGTACTCCAACGAAGAACTTGTGACGAGGAGATTTCTCCTGCAGGAACGGCCGGACGGCATCATCAACATTGTGGACGCCACGAACATAGAGAGGAATCTGTATCTGACGCTGCAGCTTCTGGAGATGCACATCCCGATGGTGCTGGCTCTCAATATGATGGATGAGGTGCGGAGCAACGGGGGCACCATCGACATCGCGAAACTGGAAGAAGAACTGGGGATCCCTGTGGTCGCTATCAGCGCGGTCAACAATGAGGGAGTGGAGGATCTGATCCACGTCGTCAAGGAAACGGCGGAGCGGAGGATCTATCCCAAGGTGACGGATTTCTGCGAAAAGGGACCGGTGCACAGATGCATCCATGCGGTGAGCCATCAGGTGGAAGACCATGCGGAAAGGATCGGCATGTCGCCCAGATTTGCCGCGACCAAGATCGTGGAAGGCGACCGGGACATCATCGAGAGCCTGAACCTGTCGGAAAACGAACTGGATCTGATGGAGCACAGCATCGTGGAGATGGAGCGTGACAGCGGCATGGACCGCAACGCGGCCCTGGCGGACATGCGGTATGTGTTTATCGAGAAAGTCTGCGCACAGGCGGTCATTAAATGCAGCGAGAGCAGGGAGCGGATCCGGAGCGTCCGCATCGACAGTATCCTCACCAATAAATATCTGGCGATCCCGTCTTTTCTGCTGATCATGCTGCTGATCTTCTGGATGACGTTCGGCGTGGTCGGCACATTTTTAAGCGACCTGTTGAGCGCGGGCATCGACCGGCTGGCGTCTTTGACGGAGCGCGCACTTACGGCATACGGCATTAATCCGGTCGTGAAGAGCCTTGTGATCGACGGCATCTTTGCGGGCGTGGGAAGCGTGCTGAGTTTTCTGCCGATCATTGTGGTCCTGTTTTTCTTTTTGTCCATACTGGAAGACTCCGGTTATATGGCGCGGGTCGCTTTTGTGATGGACAGGCCGCTGCGCCGGCTGGGATTATCCGGCAAAAGTTTTGTGTCCATGCTGATCGGATTCGGATGCAGCGTGCCTGCGGTCATGTCCACAAGGACGCTTTCGTCGGAGCGGGATAAGAAAATGACGATCATGCTCATCCCGTTTATAAGCTGCTCGGCCAAGATACCGATCTATGCGCTGTTTACGGCGGCTTTTTTCAGAAGATATCAGGCGCTTGTCATGATAGGATTGTATGCGCTGGGGATCCTGACGGGCATATTCTGCGCCGCTGTATTAAAGAGAACGGTATTTCATGGGAAACCCATGCCGTTTGTGATGGAACTTCCCAACTATCGGTTCCCGTCCCCCAAGAGCGTCTGCCTTTTGATGTGGGATAAGGCAAAAGATTTCATACAGCGCGCCTTTACGGTCATTTTTATCGCCACGATGATCATCTGGTTCTTACAGACTTTTGATGCGAGATTGAACGTGGTGGCGGATTCGGGCGACAGTCTGCTGGCGATGGTCGGCAAACTGATCGCGCCGCTTTTCATGCCGCTTGGGTTCAACGACTGGAGGGCGGCAACGGCTCTGATCAGCGGATTCAGCGCAAAGGAGGCTGTTGTCAGCACGCTGAGCGTCCTCACCGGGACCGGCATGTCGGGGCTTGGAGAAACGCTGAGCGGCCTGTTTACGCCGCTTTCCGCCGCAAGCTATCTAATCTTTACCCTTCTGTATACGCCCTGCATAGCGGCGGTGACGACCATCCGGCAGGAGATGGGTTCCCTGTGGAAGACTCTGGGGATCGTGTGTATGCAATGCTGTGTCGCATGGCTGGCGGCGTTTGTTTTCTATCAGGCGGTAAGTTTGTGCTTGCATTTCCTGTAAAAAAGTAGTAAGATGGCTTCAGATAATGGAAAACGTTTTCCAAAACGGAGGTGCTTTCATGGATTTTAATGCGGTGTATCACAGGGCAAACGACAATTACTGCTATCCTTTGGACGAGGAGCAGCTTATCATCAATATCAAGACCGGATACGATGTCCGGTATGTCAATCTGATCCAGGGAGATCCGTTTAAATCGGGTATTCTGGGCGGCGGCGAGTCGTGGAGCGGCGATGCGGTCAACATCCCTTTTAAGAAAAGGCTCAAAAATCAGCTGTGGTGGACGACGACTATCCGGCCGGAGTTCAAGCGGTTGAAATATTATTTTGAACTGCAGACGGATACGGAGCGGTGGTTCTACTTTGAAGACGGTTTCGTTTCGGAAGCCCAGATGCAGCTGGAAGGCAGAAGCCGCCAGTGCTTTGTGTTTCCGTGGATGAATCCTGCCGATATCGCGGCGGCGCCCGGATGGGTAAACGAAACGATCTGGTATCAGATCTTTCCGGAGCGTTTCTGCAACGGCGATCCGTCTAACGATCCGGAGGGCACTCTGCCGTGGGAGGGCGGCGTCCCGGTAAGGAATGAGGATTTTTACGGCGGAGATCTGCAGGGGATCATCGACAAACTGGATTATATCAAGGATCTGGGAGTGTCCGGTCTGTATCTGACCCCGGTCAATGAGTCGCCTTCTTCGCATAAATACGACACGACCGATTATACGAAGATCGATCCGCATTTCGGGACGGAAGAAACAATGACGGCGCTCGTCAGGGAAGCGCATAAGCGCGGGATCCGCGTGATGCTGGACGGAGTGTTCAATCACAGCGGACAGGATTTTGCGCCATGGGTCGATGTGAGGAATAAGGGCCCGCAGTCGGAATACTGGGACTGGTTCATGGTGAACGAGTGGCCTTTTAAAGAGGAGGGCGGCTGCGCGCGGGCAAAACAGTATTATACGTTTGCGTTCTTCGATCAGATGCCGAAACTGAACACCAACAATCCCAAGGTGCGGGAATACCTGATCGGCGTCTGTGAAAAATGGGTCCGCACTTACGATGTGGACGGGATAAGACTGGATGTCGCCAACGAGATATCGCATACTCTGTGTAAGGAACTGCGTTCCCGCTTAAAGGCAATCAAACCGGACATCTACATATTGGGCGAGATCTGGCACGATGCGATGCCGTGGCTGAGAGGGGACGAATTTGACGCCGTTATGAATTATCCGCTGGGTGAGAGCATCAAGGACTTCTGGATCGACAAAAGCCTGACGAACGAGGATTTCGAGTATACGATCAACCGCTGTTATACGGGATACATGCAGCAGACCAATGACGTGCTGTTCAATCTTCTGGATTCCCACGACACGAAGAGGCTGAGGAGCGATGTCAGGAATCTGGACGAATATTTCCAACAGCTGGCGGTCCTGGCCGCCATGCCCGGTTCCCCGTGCATCTATTACGGGACGGAGATCGCCATGGAGGGCGGACATGACCCGGACTGCAGGCGGTGTATGCCGTGGCAGGACATTGAGGCGGGAGTCTATGACGACCGGATCCGGATCATCAAAAGCCTGCTGCACCTGAGGAGATCGGAGCCTCTCCTGCGGAGCCGCAATTTCCATTTTCCCAATAAGATCGACCGGCCGAGAGTCATTGAGTTCAACAAGATCGGCTGGCTGGATAATTATGTCGAGGTCATCATCAACTGCGAGGAGGAGGACGTAGAGATCCCAAGAGAAGGGGAAATACTGTTTTCCAGACATTATATCGACACAACGCTGCTGCACAACGGCATACTGATCCGCAGGATCCATTCGTGAAAACCCGCAGTTTGCTCTGTATAGTCAAAAATCCGTTGCAAAAACGGCCGTCTGACTATATACTAATGTAAGACGCGCGGCGTCTGCGGTTTTATATTACAGCAAGGGAATGAGGTATGTACAATGAAAAGTTATCTATTGGATCTGAACTCTATCGAGAGGGTGAAGGGGTTTGTCACCGCGATAGTGGGATTTGACGGATACTTTGATCTGGTATCCGGAAGATATGTGGTCGATGCAAAATCGATCATGGGCATCTTCTCTATGGACCTGTCCAAGCATGTGGAATTCAGGATCCTCGAAACGAACGATAAAATTGCCGAGGTGGAAGCGGCAATCGCACCGTATCTGGTAAAAAAACAGGATAATTAAGGAGCAGCAGCGGGATGTTGGAATTAGAGGGGATATGCTTTTCGGCTGAGGATGAAAGCCGTGAGGTGGAGATCCTGAATGATATCGATCTGGTACTGGACGACCGGTTCATCGCGGTCACGGGACCTAACGGCAGCGGAAAATCAACGTTAGCCAAAATCATAGCCGGAATACTGCAGCCTACGTCGGGCCGGATACTGCTCGACGGGGAAGACATTACCGGACTGTCCGTCACGGAGCGCGCCAAAAAAGGGATCAGTTATGCCTTTCAGCAGCCGGTGCGGTTCAAAGGGATCACGGTCCGGGAACTGCTGTCCATCGCGGCGGGGAAAGACGCGACCATGGCGGATATATGCGGGATACTTTCCGAAGTCGGGCTGTGCGCGAGAGATTATATCGACCGCGAGGTCAATGCGTCTTTGTCGGGCGGTGAACTGAAACGTATCGAGATCGCCATGATCATTGCCCGCGGGACCAAGATGTCTATTTTTGACGAGCCTGAGGCGGGGATCGATCTTTGGAGTTTTCAGAGTCTGATCCGCGTCTTTGAAAAGATGCATGAAGAGATCAAAGGCTCGATCCTTATCATATCGCATCAGGAGAGAATACTTAATATAGCGGACAGAATCATACTGTTGTCCGACGGACGGATCCGGAAAGAGGGGACCAAGGAAGAGATCATGCCGGAACTTCTCGGCTATGGGCAGCCCTGCAGGACGCTGACGGATAAACTGTAAGCAGAAAACAGAGTAGAGGTGATAGGGTAGATGGACGCGATACAGCAGAATCTGCTTGAACAGGTGGCGGGACTGCATGAGATACCCGCAGGTGCATATAATATCCGTGCCAACGGGCAGATGGCGGGAAGAAATACGACGGCGAATATTGATATTGTCACCAAGGAAGACAAGGCGGGGATCGATATCCGGATCAAACCGGGAACGAAATCCGAGAGCGTCCACATCCCGGTGGTGCTCAGCCAGAGCGGGCTGAAAGAGAGCGTGTACAACGATTTCTATGTGGGAGAAGACGCCGATGTGACGATCATCGCGGGCTGCGGCATCCATAACGGCGGATCGCAGACCTCGGAACATTCCGGCATACACAGATTTTTCGTGGAGCGCAACGCCAGAGTGAGATATGTGGAGAAGCATTACGGAAGCGGCGACGGAAGCGGTGAGCGGGTCATGAACCCGACCACGGAGATACATCTGGCGGAAGGGGCTTATCTGGAGATGGAAACGGTGCAGATCAAAGGGATCGATTCCACCAGACGGGTGACGAAGGCCGAGGTCGGCCGCGGGGCGTCGCTGGTCATTAAGGAGAAGATCATGACGCATGGCAGGCAGTCTGCCGAAACGGATTTTACCGTGAATATGAACGGTGAGGATTCCGGCGTCAGTCTTGTATCACGGTCTGTGGCCAAAGAACATTCCAGACAGATGTTTAGGAGCCGCATAATCGGCAATGCAAGCTGCCACGGGCACAGTGAATGTGACGCGATCATTATGGATGAGGCCAATGTCAGCGCCATACCGGAACTGACGGCGAACGACATAGACGCAAGCCTGATCCATGAGGCGGCGATCGGGAAGATCGCCGGTGAACAGCTGATGAAACTTATGACACTTGGACTTACTGAAAAAGAAGCAGAGGAACAGATTGTAAACGGATTTTTAAAATGAGAAAGATACTTCATTTTGCATTGAACCGGGTAGTGATCACGGCGCTGCTCGTAATTTTACAGATTGGATTTTTCCTGTTGGAAATATTCCGGTGGAGCAATTATTATGTGGCGATCGCCTTTGTGCTGCGGTTGATCAGCTTAGGGGCTGTCATTTCGATCATCCTGCGGGCCAACAATCCCACGGTCAAACTGGCATGGGTCGTTCCGATATTGATGTTTCCTCTGTTCGGGGGCATCCTGTATCTTTTCTTCGGACATGCGTTTATCCCCGGCAGGCTGCGCGAAGGACAGGAGAGAACGGATGAACTGGTCGCTAAGCAGCTGAAACAGGACCAGACGGTCATGGACCGGTTAAAAGAAGCGGATGCGGGCGTCGCCAACCAGAGCCGATATCTGTTGGACTATTCGGGTATGCCTGTGTGGGACCGCTCGTCCACCCTGTATTTCCCGGACGGGCTTCTCTATTGGAAACGGCTGCTTGCGGATCTGGAGCAGGCCGAGCATTTTATCTTCCTGGAATATTTTATCTTAGGCGAAGGCACGATGTGGAACACGGTGCTTGAGGTACTGGAGCGGAAAGCGCGGGAGGGCGTGGAAGTCCGGCTGATCTACGACGATGTGGGGAGCGTGTTTGTCCTTCCCAAGAAATACTATGAGCAGATAGAGCGCAAAGGGATCAAGTGCATCGCTTTCAACCGGATCATTCCGTTCATGGCGCTGATCCTCAACAACAGAGATCACCGCAAGATCGTCGTGATCGACGGAAAGATCGGTTACACCGGCGGCATCAACATGGCCGACGAGTATATCAATTATATCCATCCGCACGGCGACCACTGGAAGGACGCAGGTATCCGCATCGAGGGCGAGGCGGTATGGAACTTTACGGTGATGTTCCTGCAGATGTGGAACATGTCCCGGCACACGGACGACGATTATACCGGATACCGTTACCGGTTCGAGGCGCCGCAAAAAGAAAACGGTTATGTGCAGCCCTATATGGATTCCCCTCTGGACAACGAACTGGTGGGGGAAAACGTCTATCTGAACATGATCGGCAGCGCGCAGCGGTATGTGTATATCTTTACGCCGTATCTGATAACGGACAACGAGATGTATACGGCGTTAAAACTGGCGGCGAAGCGCGGCGTGGACGTGCGCATCGTTACGCCCGGCGTCCCGGACAAGAAGACGATATACTGGCTGACCCAGTCCGGTTATAAGAATCTGATCGAGGCGGGGGTCAAGATCTATCAGTATACGCCGGGGTTCATTCATTCAAAGTGTGTGCTCTGCGACGATGAGACCGCTACGGTCGGAACGGTCAACTTTGATTATCGGAGTTTTTACCACCATTTTGAGTGCGGCGTTTTTATGTATCATGTAGACGCGATCGCCCAGATCCGCCGGGATATGGAAGAAACGTTTGAAATATCGGAGCGTATTTCGATCGAGTGGTGCAATAAGAAATTTGTAAAGGCCAATGTGATCGGGCCAATCTTAAAATTGTTTTCACCGCTGCTGTAAGATCACAGGCGGGCTGTCAGCAGCGGCAGTCTGTTATGGCGGCAGACAGGGAGTAATGGAGAGGTATGTTACGTTTTATACAGGTCATTGTGTGTAATCTGCCGCGGATCTATATGATCCCAAGGATGTCCTATAAAGCAAAAAGCAAAAAGATAACGGAAGAAAAGCGGTACGCTTACGCCCGCCTGACGGTCAGGCGTATGAACCGGTCGGGCCATATTTCAACGATCGCATACGGAACGGAGAATCTGCCGAAAGAAGGCGGATATGTGATGTTCCCGAACCATCAAGGGAAATACGACGCGCTGGGGATCATCGCGACGCATGACAAACCGTGTTCCGTCGTGATAGACGACGCCAAGTCCCATGTGATACTGACGACGCAGTTCGTGGATATGCTGCACGGGAAACGGATGGTCAAAAACGACCTGAAACAGTCGGTGAGGATCATATCCGAGGTGGCGGAGGAAGTCGCCGCCGGACGGCGTTACATCATATTTCCGGAGGGCGGATATTACCACAACCATAACGAGGTGAGAGAGTTTAAACCCGGCGCCTTCAAAAGCGCGATGAAGGCGAAAGCCCCGATCGTGCCAGTGGTGCTCATAGATTCCTACAAGGTGTTCGAGGAGTGGTCGCTTAAACCGGTCACTACGCAGGTGCACTATCTTCCGTACATCCCTTACGAACAATACAAGGGCATGAGCACGAGGGAAGTGTCCGATATGGTGCATGAGCGCATCCGGGAACACATTGAGAAAGTTACACGGCGGCAGCAATAGGAGAAATGATTATGCAGACCATGCAGATGATATGGCTCATTATTCATGTATTTGGAGTTATGGTAGGTTTTTTTCTGTTGGCCTCCATACTTAGACAACGGGATTCCGAATATAAGAGCAGACTGATCATGACGATGATCTGCTGTCTGATCGCGCTTGTGTCCCGCAGCCTTTTTATCATGGCGCAGGATATGCGGGAAATGATCGCGCTTGGCAAAACGGAATACTGCGGAAAATGCTTCGCCAATTTTCTGGCGCTTCTGTTTGTGCTGTCCTATTACAGGATCCGGTGGCCCCGTAAACTGATGCTCGGCCTGTTTCTCACGAACCTGTTCATGTTTATGGTGATCATGACATGCGATTACCATAATCTTTATTATACTTCTTATGAGATCATGGCAACGAACAACGGCAATATCCTCATACTCGGCAAAGCGCCTCTCTATTATTTCTATATGGCGTTCTGTCTGGTGGAAATGATCCTGTATCTGTATGTCTGTATCAATCCTGCCTACCGGCAGCCGCGGACCGGTACGAGGACCATTCAGATCCTTTTGGTCATGGCCGGTATTATGCCTTTCCTGCTGCTTTTGTTGTATCTGAGCGGCGCGACCGGCGGATTCGACACCACACCCCTCGGCATCCTGTTTTCCGTCTGCTTTTTGTTTGTCGCCGTCAACCGGTACGGCCTGTTTGACACGGTGCAGTATGCGAAGGAAAGAGTGATAGAGAGCATGGACGAGGCCATCATCGTTTCGGACGAGCAGATGAAGTTCCTCTATGCAAATTCCGCCGCGTGCGAACTTTTCCCGGATATGAAACTGGGAGAAGGAAAGATCGAAGCTTCGGAGATAAGGGCCATATATGAACAGAGCGGCACCGTGATCGAACTTCAGGATAAGACTTATGAGATCCGGACGTCGGAAGTGCGGGACGATATCCAGGTGCGCGGTTACATGATATCCGTTATCGATGTGTCCGATATGATGGAGCAGGCCAGACTGATGCGGGAACTCAAAGAAAAAGCGGAAAACGCGTCCCATGTAAAATCCGCCTTTCTTGCCAATATGAGCCATGAGATCAGGACACCTATGAACGCGATACTGGGCATGACGGAGATCGCGCTGCGCGGGCCGCTTGACGATCAGCAGAGGGATGCCATTGAGCAGATCAAGACGGCCAGCATGTCCTTGATCACGATCATCAATGATATCTTGGATTTCTCCAAGATGGAATCGGGTAAGATGGAGATCGTGGAGGCCGACTATGATGTTATGACGCTCATACAGGATGTGTATCATATCATTTCGGGCAAGGTGGAGGAAAACGATCTGATCCTTAAGATCGATCTCGATCCGGCGATGCCGAAACGGCTGTACGGCGACGAGATCCGCATCAAGCAGGTATTGATCAATCTGGTGAACAATGCGGTCAAATTTACGGAGCAGGGAAGCATAAGCCTGACGATCGGATACGAGCGCAGGGAGGAGGATATCCTGTTCAAAGCTTCCGTGAAAGATACGGGGATCGGTATCAGATCGGAGGATATCCAGCGGATCTTTAACTCTTTTGAACAGTCCGACACGTTCCGGAACCGGAAAAAGGAAGGCAGCGGTCTTGGCCTTGCCATATCCAGACAGCTTCTCCACCTTATGGGCGGCGAGATCCATGTGGAAAGCGTCTACCGCGAGGGCAGCAACTTCTATTTTGAGGTGCCGCAGAAGGTGACGGATGAATCGCCGTGCGGAGAACTGGATCTGGACAAAAAGCAGGTGAGGACCGCGCAGCAGAAACATGATTATGAGAACTACAAGGCGCCCAACGCCAGAGTGCTGATCGTGGATGATAATCTGGTAAACCGGAAAGTGGCGATGGGGCTGATGAAACCTTTCGGTATGCAGATCGACAGCGCCAAGAGCGGAGAAGAGGCCATAGAGATGGTCGGAAAGAAACAATATCATTTGATCTTTATGGATCATATGATGCCGGATATGGACGGCGTGGAAACCACCCACATCATCCGCTCCATGGATGGAGATTATTACAAGAACGTGCCGATCATAGCCCTGACGGCCAACGCCATCAGCGGCGTCAAGGAGATGTTCATGGAAGAGGGCATGAATGATTTTATCGCCAAGCCCATCAATTTTAAGGAACTGAGCGAAAAGATACTGACATGGCTGCCTTTTGAACTGTTGGAAGAAGCGTAAAAAACCTGCGGCAGTTTACATAACAACAATCTGCTTCTGGTATTCGTTTTGAATATGTCCGCCGAATTTTTGCTGGACAAGCAGGGAGTAGATGCTGCCGGAACGTATGTCGGCGGCAAGCAGTTTCAAACCGTTTTTCTGTCCGATCACGTCGGCCGCGTCGGCAAGTTTGGAAAGAAGCGGGACCGCAGAGCGCTCTTTGATGGCGCCAAGCAGCGGTTCGGCTTCTTTTTTGAAGCCCAGTATCCGGGCGTAATAAATGTAGTCGTCCTTCTGGAAAGCATCCATGTCCCTCTGGCGGATATCCAGCAGGATGTGGAGAAGATTTCTGGAAACCCGTGTGAAGGTCATGTTCTTAGTCTTCAGTTCGTCGCAGAATGACGGAAAGTCAGTATAGGAGGGCAGCATGTTGGACAGCCTGTCGGAGAAGGACTTGTCGATCCCAAGATAATCCGTATAGCCCTGTTCCCGCTCCAACAGGAGCTTGTACGGGATCAGGGAGGAAAGATCATCTGGCAGGATCGGGAACGTGCGGCCGTAAGCTTCCTGCATCAGTTCATAGACGGAAGAAGGGACCTGTTCTTCCACATATCGGATATCCGCCTTCTGGCTGATCGACTCCCGGATGGCAAGCGCCGAACTGTAGACCGGATCAAAACCGGCGGAGTGATGACCGGCTCCCGAACGGGCGAGCGTATACGGCTGTATACGGCTTTGGCGTTTCAGGACAGCCTTGATGTATTCTATCCCCAGAATATTGTTGGGGGACTGAACGGTAAAAAGATGCTCGGTCAGATGGGGAAAAGCCGCGGCCAGCGCAAGGTTCCTTGCCTGCGGATAGGTCAGACCGGACCGCATCTGCCGTTTCAATTCCTGTTTGAACTTGGGCGGCTCGTCGGAGAGCGCTTTGGCCAGATCGGACAGTATCCGGATATCGCCACATTCACTTCCGAAGCAGAGGGCGTCCGTGACGCCGAGTTTATCCAGAAGCGCAACGGCGCCGGCGGCGAAATATTCGGCCCCTCCCGTCGCATAATAAACCGGAAGTTCCAGTACGAGATCCGCGCCGTTTAAGAGAGCGGACCGGGTCCGCGCAAATTTGTCCATGACAGCGGGGGCGCCCCTCTGCACAAAATCACCGCTCAAGACGACGATACACCGGTCTGCTCCGGTCATTCGTTTCGCCTCGGCGATATGGTGCGCATGGCCGTTATGGAACGGATTGTATTCTGCAACGATTCCCACTGTTTTCATAGGCGCCGGATCTCCTTTGTCGGACGGACGAAAAAATCTTCCGAAATAAGTTAATTTATTTTAGCATAAAACAAACGGTTTGTATGCAGGATTTTACAAAAAAATCCAAAAAGAAAATTCTGTGCGGGTCCGGACGATTCCGTCAGATTATCTCTTGTATGACCGCACTGATTTTTGTATAATCCTCATATACGGTCTTTATGACTAAGTCTAATGGATTCAGGAGGAGTAACAGTATGTCTTATATCGATCTGATGAAAGAAAAAGCGCGCAGCGATAAGAAAACGATCGTTCTTCCGGAAACGAACGATAAGAGAACGCTGATCGCGGCGTCACATATTCTGAAAGAAGGGATCGCCGATATCATTATGGTCGGCAACGAGGAGAAGATCATGGACGGAGCAGGTTGGCTGGAAGTGGAACTGGACGGCGTCAAGATCATCGATCCCGAAAAAACGGACAAACTGGACGAATACGTCGATCTGTTGTATGAAACCAGAAAAAACAAGGGAATGACCCCCGAAAAAGCGAGAGAGATCCTGTTAAGCGATTATCTGACTTTCGGCGTGATCATGGTGAAGGCGAACGACGCCGACGGCATGGTCGCAGGAGCATGTCATGCGACGGCGGATACGCTGCGCCCGGCGCTGCAGATATTAAAGACCGCACCCGGAGTGAAGCTTGTGTCGGGATTCTTTATTCTGGATGTCCCGAATTGCGAGTACGGTGAGAACGGGACTTTCCTGTTTGCCGACTGCGGGCTGAATCAGGATCCGACGGCGGAGGAACTGGCGGCCATCGCGGACACGTCCGCCAAGAGTTTCAAGAGCCTTGTCGGAGCCAAGCCGATCATCGCGATGCTTTCCCACTCAACCAAAGGCAGCGCCAAGCATCCGCTGGTGGACAAAATGGTGGAAGCGACCCGTATCGCCCATGAGCAGTACCCGCATCTGTGCATCGACGGGGAGCTGCAGTCGGATGCGGCGCTGGTCCCTCAGGTGGCCAAATCCAAAGCGCCGGGCAGCGAGGTGGCAGGCAAGGCCAACGTGCTTATTTTTCCGAATCTGGACTGCGGCAATATCGGTTATAAACTGGTGCAGCGTCTTGGAAAGGCGGAGGCGTACGGCCCGATGCTTCAGGGTATCGCCAAGCCGGTAAACGATCTTTCCAGAGGATGTTCATGGGAAGATATTGTGGGAGTCGTGGCGCTTACGGCGGTACAGGCGCAGCTGGCATGACAAGGCGGATCGCAAGGATTATTACAGACGGATCGCAAGAATTTTATGGTTGACAAACGTTATTCCCATGGGTATAATAGTCTGCGTGTGGATAGGAGTCAACTATGCTCGTTAATTTGACGGATGTGTTTACAAGCGAAGGCAAAGTAACGGCGATTCAGACAAAACCGGCGCTGGCTGCGGTCGAGATAGGCGGCTCGTCGTTTCCCGTCAAAGCCGTGTCGCCGATGGACCTGACGTTTTCCAACATCGGCAAAGGCAAAGTAAGACTGACCGGCAGCGTGGAAGTGGTGCTTTCCTTAAACTGCGACAGATGCCTGAAGCCTGTGGATCATACGATGGCGCTTTCTTTTGACAGGGAGGTGCTCTCGCCGGACGTTCTGGAGGACGGATCGGACGAGATGGATGATCAGAAGTTTATGGACGGTTATCAGCTGGATACGGATGACTACCTGCACATTGAAATCGTTATCAACTGGCCTATGAAAGTCCTTTGCAGACCGGATTGCCGCGGAATATGCCGACAGTGCGGCAAGGACCTGAATACGGGAACATGTGGATGTGACGTCTTTGTTCCTGATCCCAGAATGGCAGCTATCAAAGATATTTTTAACGGGAATAAGGAGGTGTAAAGATGTCGATCTGTCCTAAGAACAAATCTTCCAAAGGTAGAAGAGATCAGAGAAGAGCAAATTGGAAAATGTCCGCGCCTACACTGGTCAAGTGCAGCAAATGCGGCGCTCTGATGGTACCCCACAGAGTGTGCAAAAAGTGCGGAACATACAATAAGAAAGAGATCATTGCAGTTGACTGATCATTGTGAAACGAGGCTTTTCGGCATATCCCCGGAAAGCCTTATTTTATTTTCGCGGGCAATGAGCCAAGCTGAGATCCGCCGCTCTTTTAGAACTTGATTTTTACGGGTATATTTAGTATAGTATTTGTGATGCCTGAACAGGCAGCGGAAGGGTGCGGAAAAGGTATGAGCGAACTGGTTAAAGTAGCTGTAGATGCGATGGGCGGCGATAATGCGCCGGGCGAGGTCGTCAAGGGCGCGGTGGAGGCCGTCAATGAGAACGATAAAGTCAAAGTCTATCTGGTAGGTATTCCGGAAGCGGTGGAGAAGGAACTGGCCGGATATACATATCCGAAGGAACGTCTGGAAACAGTCCCGGCATCGGAAGTCATTGAAACGGCGGAACCGCCCGTTATGGCGATCCGCAGGAAGAAGGATTCTTCTCTCGTCAAAGCGCTCAATCTTGTGAAGGACGGGACGTGCGATGCTTTCGTTTCCGCGGGAAGCACGGGAGCCACTCTTGTGGGCGGACAAGTTATCGTGGGGCGCATCAAGGGAGTCGAACGGCCGCCGCTTGCGCCGCTCATTCCGACGGCAAAGGGCTGTTCGCTGCTGATCGACTGCGGAGCCAACGTGGACGCCAGACCATCTCATCTGGTGCAGTTCGCCAAGATGGGTTCCGTTTATATGGAACATGTGATGGGCGTAAAGAATCCGAAGGTGGGGATCGTGAATATCGGCGCGGAGGAAGAAAAGGGGAACGCCCTCGTGAAAGAAACATTTCCCCTGTTGAAAAACTGTCCCGACATCAACTTTGTCGGCAGCGTGGAAGCGCGGGATATTCCTGCCGGAGCCGTGGACGTGGCGGTATGCGAAGCCTTTGTGGGAAACGTCATATTGAAGACCTATGAGGGCGTGGGCGGCACGCTGATCAAGCAGGTGAAGGCGGGGATGATGACGAGCCTTAGAAGCAAGATCGGCGCTCTCCTCGTGAAACCGGCGCTTAAACAGACTCTGAAAGCGTTTGATCTGGAGCAGTACGGCGGCGCTCCTTTGCTGGGGCTGAAGGGACTGGTCGTCAAGACGCATGGCAGTTCCAAGTCGGTGGAGATCAAAAACTCTATTATACAATGCATTACCTTTACGGAACAGAAGATAGGCGACAAGATCAAAGAGATGCTTTTGACGGACGAAGCCGTATCTGAGGAAACTGACAGGTAACAGACAGAGGGGGCTTCGATATGGAGTTTGAGAAGTTAAAGGAAGTCATAGCAGATGTGCTGAATGTAGATCCCAATGAGATCACATTGGAAACCACTTTTACGGAAGATTTAGGGGCGGATTCACTTGACGTATTTCAGATCGTCATGGGAATAGAGGAAGCCTTTGAGATAGAGATCCCGGCTGAGAAGGCGGAGCATATTACCACGGTGGGAGAAGCGGTTGCTTTGATTCAAAATTCCAGAGCATAAATAAAGCAAGGGACCCTTTCCGAAAGAAAGGGTTTTTCTATGTGGAGGATTTCAATGGCACAGAATCGTTTTACAGAATTAGAACAGAAGATACAGTATTCTTTTCAGGACAAGAAGCTGCTCAGGAGGGCCCTGACGCACAGTTCCTGCGCCAATGAGCAGAAGATCAACAAAGGTGAGGATTATGAGCGTCTGGAATTTCTGGGCGACGCGGTGCTGGAACTGGTCAGCAGCGACTATGTTTTCCGCAAGCATATGGACATGTCGGAGGGGCAGATGACAAAATGCCGTTCTTCCATGGTATGCGAACCGGCGCTGGCGTTCTGCGCAAGACAGGTCGGCTTGGACCAGTATATCCTTCTGGGCAAGGGCGAGGAGGCGACAGGCGGACGGAACCGCGATTCCATCGTATCGGACGTGATGGAGGCGGTGATCGGAGCGATCTACCTCGACAGCGGTTTTGAGAAAGCGAAGGAGTTTGTCCACCGTTATGTGCTGACCTCCGATCTGGAGCACAAGCAGTTCTTCTATGACGCCAAGACGAACCTTCAGGAAGAGGTGCAGAGGGAGAACAAAGGCAGTCTTCATTACGAGCTTGTGGGAGAAGAAGGCCCCGAACATGACAAGATCTTCACGGTGGAAGCGATGATCGGGGATACGATAGTCGGAAGAGGAAGCGGACATTCCAAGAAAGCGGCGGAGCAGAAGGCCGCTTACGAGGCGCTGCTGGCGCGGAATTATGCGATGGACAGGCTGTAAGGCAGCGGTGATAACGAGAGGTACATATGTATTTAAAAAGTATAGAAGTGCATGGGTTCAAGTCCTTTGCCAACAAGATCGTCTTCAAATTTCATAACGGCATTACGGGGATCGTGGGCCCTAACGGGTCCGGAAAGAGCAACGTCGCCGACGCCGTCCGTTGGGTGCTTGGCGAACAGCGGATCAAGCAGCTCCGCGGGGCCAGTATGCAGGATGTTATCTTTGCGGGAACGGAGATGCGCAAACCGCTGGGATACGCGTATGTGGCGATCACGCTTGACAATACGGATCATCAGCTGGCGATCGATTACGACGAAGTGACCGTATCCCGGCGGCTGTACCGCTCCGGCGAGAGCGAGTACATGATCAACGGGACGCCGTGCCGTTTAAAAGACGTCAACGAGCTTTTTTATGACACGGGTATCGGAAAAGAGGGCTATTCGATCATCGGACAGGGCCAGATCGACAGGATCCTGAGCGGAAAACCCGAAGAACGCCGGGAACTCTTTGACGAGGCGGCCGGGATCGTGAAATTCAAGCGCAGGAAATATGCGGCGCAGAAGAAACTGGAGGACGAGAAACAGAACCTGGTCCGCGTCAATGACATCCTGGCGGAACTGGAGAACCAGATCGGGCCTTTGGAGAAGCAGTCCGAGAAGGCGAAAGTGTACCTGAAGAAAAAGGAAGATCTGAAGACCCTTGACGTGAACGTTTTCCTTCTCGAAAATGTCCGGGTAAGACAGCAGCTTGACGAAGTGAGCGGCAAACTGGATATCGCGGGCGGCGATCTGGAAGAAACGACGCGCAGGTATGAGCAGATCAAAGAAGAATACGAGCAGATCGAGGGAAAGATCGAACTGTTGGAGCAGGAGATCGAGAAATCGCGCGCGGCGCTGACGGATACCGGCGTCATGCGCTCCAAACTGGAGGGTGAGATCAACGTCTTAAAAGAGCAGATCCATTCCGCGGAAGGCAACGAGGAGCATCTTAAGAACCGGATCCAGAGCATACAGGAGCAGATCGACGCCCGCACGGAGGAAAAAGCCGGGATCCTGTCAGAGAAGGCCGGGATCGACGATAAATTGAAACAGCTCGAACAGGAAAGGGCGGAGGCAAGGCGGCTCCTGGAAGAAACGCAGGCCGCGATCGAAGAACTCAACAATCATATCGAAAGCGGTAAGAATACCATTATCGACGCCCTGAACAACCGCGCTACGATCAAGTCCAAGATGGGACGTTACGACACCATGCTGGAACAGGTCAATATCCGTAAGGCGGAACTGAATTCCAGACTTCTGCGCGCCAGATCCGATGAAGCGGAGCAGGCGGAAAATATCAAGAAACTGGAAGAGGAATTTGAGGCGGTCAACGAGGTGATCCGCGGACTGAGCGATAAACAGGAAGCCATGGAGGAGCAGCTTACCGCGATCCGGGAGGAACTGTCGGGCAAGGATCAGAAGCTGCGCGATACGCAGGTGCTGTATCATCAGGAGAAATCCAAATTGGAGGCGCTCTCCAACCTGACGGAGCGCTATGAGGGGTACGGCGGAAGCGTCAAAGCGGTCATGGAGCAGAAGGACAGGGAGAAGGGGATCATCGGCGTGGTCGCGGATATTATCCGGGCGGACGCCAAGTATGAAACGGCAATCGAAACGGCGCTTGGCGGCAATATCCAGAATATCGTCACGCAGGATGAAGAAACCGCCAAACGGATGATCGGCTACCTGAAAAAAGCGAGGGCCGGGCGCGCGACTTTCCTGCCGCTTACCAGTATAACCCACCCGCAGGAGTTTAAGAATCAGGAGGCGCTGAACGAAGAGGGCGTTATCGGTATGGCGGACGAACTGGTGGAGATCGATGCAGAATACCGGAATGTCGCGAAAGCGATGCTTGGGCGCATCGTCGTTATCGACAATGTGGATCACGCCGTAAAGATAGCAAGAAAATACGATTACGGCATCCGTATGGTAACGCTTGAAGGAGAACTTCTCGTGCCGGGCGGAGCGATCAGCGGCGGCGCTTTCAAGAACAATTCCAATCTTCTGGGAAGACGCCGCGAGATGGAGGAACTGGAGAAGAAAGTCAGACAGTATGTGATCGACATCGACAAACTTCTTAACGATATTGAAGACACCAAGAAACGGCGGAACAAACTGCGCCTTGACGTAGAAGATATCAAGGGGCAGCTGCAGAGAAAATTCATCGAGCAGAACACGGCCAGGATCAATGTCATGCAGGCGCGCGACAGGAAGAGCGAGGCCGAGGAAGGTTTCGGCGAGTTGAAGTCGGAAGAGCAGGAGATCGAGCTGCAGATCAAAGAGATCCAAGTCGGCAAGGACGAGATCGCCAGAGAACTGGAAGACTCCGAGAATCTGGAGAAAAACGTCGGCGTACAGATCGAAGGATTTCAGAAAGAACTGGAGGAAAAACGCGGGGAAGAGTCCGGGCAGGCGTCCAGAGTGGCCGAGTGGGACGTGGAAGTGGAGAAGATGCGCCAGAGCGAAGACTTTCAGCGCCAGAATCTGGAGCGTGTGGACGGAGAACTCGCAAGATATACGCAGGAACTTACCGAAGTTCAGGAAGGCCTGCATCTGAGCAAAGAAGATGTGGAGCGCAAGAAGGAAAATATCCTGGAGATCGAAAGAACGATCGCGGCATCCTATACGGCGCAGGACGACGCTGCCCGGAAACTGAAAGAAGATACGGCGGCGAAAGAGGAGCTGTCCGGAAAACAGAAAAACTTTTTCACTTCGAGAGAAGAACTCTCGGAGCGCATGGCGGCTCTTGACAAGGAAGTCTATCGACTGGAAAGCCAGAAGGAGCGTATGCAGGAATCCATTGAGTCCCAGATCAATTACATGTGGGATGAATATGAGATCACGCTGTCCGACGCGGAAACGCTTAAGGACGAGTCGATGAATGATCTGCCGTCTATGAAGAAGGAGATCGCCTCGCTTAAGGACGCCATCAGAAGACTGGGCGACGTCAATGTCAACGCCATTGAAGATTATAAGAATCTTATGGAACGGTATACCTTCTTAAAGACGCAGCACGACGATCTGGTGGAGGCGGAGAAAACGCTGCTTGGCATCATTGAGGAACTGGATACTTCCATGCGGAAGCAGTTCAACGAAAAATTTGCCGAGATCAACCGGGAATTTGACAAAGTCTTTAAGGAACTGTTCGGAGGCGGTAAAGGAACGCTCGAACTGATAGAAGACGAGGATGTGCTGGAGGCGGGGATCCGCATCATAGCGCAGCCGCCGGGTAAGAAACTGGTCAACATGATGCAGATGTCCGGCGGAGAGAAATCGCTCACGGCGATCTGCCTTCTGTTCGCCATTCAGAATCTGAAGCCGTCGCCGTTCTGTCTGCTGGATGAGATCGAGGCGGCGCTGGACGAGAGCAATGTGGGAAGATTTGCCAAGTATCTGAATAAATTGACGAAGAATACACAGTTTATTGTTATCACCCACCGAAGAGGGACCATGGAGAAGGCCGACCGGCTGTACGGGATCACGATGCAGGAAAAAGGGGTGTCTACTTTGGTCAGCGTGAATTTGATCGATAAGGAATTGGATGACTGATGAGTGAAGAGAAAAAAAGTTTTTTCGGCAGATTAAAAGAGGGACTCACAAAGACGAGAAATCACATCGTACACGGGATAGACGCGGTGTTCGGCGGGTTTACGTCGATCGACGAGGACTTCTATGAAGAACTGGAAGAGATCCTGATCATGGGCGATATCGGCGTGAAAGCGACCGACGAGATCCTTGCCAGACTCAGGCAGCAGGTCAGGGACAATCACATCAAACAGCCTGCGGACTGCAAGCAGTTCCTGATCCAGAACATCAAGGACCAGATGCAGGTCAGGGATGCGGCGTACGATTTTGAAAAAGAGCAGTCGGTCGTTTTGGTGATCGGCGTCAACGGCGTCGGCAAGACCACGACGGTCGGCAAACTGGCAGGCAAACTCAAAGCGCAGGGAAGGAAAGTCCTTCTGGCAGCGGCGGACACGTTCCGGGCTGCGGCGGGCGAACAGCTCAACGAATGGGCGCACCGCGCGGGTGTGGACGTGATCGGAGGCAGCGAGGGCGCCGATCCTGCCAGTGTGATCTATGACGCGGTGTGCGCGGCGAAGGCAAGAGGGGCAGACGTGCTGCTGTGTGATACGGCGGGAAGGCTTCACAACAAGAAAAACCTGATGGAGGAATTGAAGAAGATCGACCGTATCATCGACCGGGAATTTCCGGACGCCCACCGCGAGAATCTGGTCGTACTGGATGCGACCACCGGCCAGAACGCGTTACAGCAGGCCAGAGAGTTCGGCGGGGCCGCGGATCTGACCGGCATCATTCTGACCAAGATGGACGGGACCGCAAAGGGCGGCATCGCCGTGGCGATACAGTCCGAACTGCAGATCCCGGTAAAATATATCGGCGTAGGAGAAACGATGGACGATCTGCAGAAGTTTGATGCGGATCAGTTCGTGGACGCGCTGTTTGACGTGCCCCGCAAGGAGGATGCGGAAGCGGAAGAAGGGTAGGAGGAAACGATGAAGGAACTGTCATTGGATAAATTCGAGGAAGCATATGATATTGTCAAAGAGATCGCTTCGGAAACAAAACTGGTATACAGCGACTATTTCAGCGCGCAGACCGGAAATAAAGTGTATCTGAAGCCGGAGAATATGCAGCTTACGGGAGCCTATAAGCTCCGCGGCGCATACTATAAGATCAGCACGCTGTCGGAAGAGGAGCGCAGCAAAGGCTTGATCACCGCGTCGGCCGGAAATCATGCACAGGGAGTCGCCTATGCGGCAAAGTGCTACGGCGTCAAGGCGGTTATCGTCATGCCGACGACGACGCCTCTGATCAAAGTGAACCGCACGAAGGGCTATGGCGCGGAAGTCATACTTCAGGGTGACGTATACGACGAGGCGTGCGCCTATGCCTATCAGCTGGCGGAGGAGAACGGGTATACGTTTGTTCATCCGTTCGACGATCTGGACGTCGCCACCGGACAGGGAACGATCGCGATGGAGATCATCAAGGAACTGCCGTTAGTCGATTATATCCTGGTCCCTATCGGCGGAGGCGGACTGGCCACCGGCGTTTCCACGCTCGCAAAGCTGCTGAATCCCAAGATCAAAGTGATCGGTGTGGAACCGGCGGGAGCGGACTGTATGAAGGAATCCATACGCGCGGGCAAAGTGCTGACGCTGGATCATGTGAACACCATCGCCGACGGTACGGCTGTCAAGACGCCGGGAAGCGCGATCTTCCCTTATGTGAGCAAGAATCTGGACGACATCATTACCGTGGAAGACGAAGAACTGGTAGTGGCTTTTCTGGATATGGTGGAGAATCACAAGATGATCGTGGAGAATTCCGGACTTCTTACCGTGGCGGCGTTAAAACATCTCGACGTTAAAAACAAGAAGGTCGTATCGATCCTGAGCGGCGGCAATATGGATGTGATCACGATGTCTTCCGTTGTACAGCAGGGCCTTGTGCTGCGCGACAGGATCTTTACGGTGTCCGTGCTCCTTCCGGATAAACCGGGCGAACTGAGCAGAGTGTCCGGCATTATCGCGCAGCAGAGCGGCAACGTCATTAAACTGGAACACAATCAGTTCGTGTCGATCAACCGCAATGCGGCGGTGGAACTCCGCATCACGCTGGAGGCATATGGCACGGAACATAAGAATCAGATCATCAATGCGCTGCATGAGAACGGCTATCAGCCGAAAGTCGTGCGCGCAAGCATCTAAAAGGCAGGGCGGTATCGAAATACCGGCGTCGGCCCGGCAGCGTGCCGGCGTCCGGAACGCGGATGAATCCGTGTGTGGGGTGATTATGGACGGACAGTTAAAGACGGGCAGAACCGTCATTTCGGAGAGCGGCGTTAAATATACGATCAGGCAGCTTCTGGGCTCCGGGGGCCAGGGCGAAGTATACGAGGTGGAATCCCGCGGCAGGACATACGCCATGAAGTGGTATTACAAGAATACCGCCACCATGGACCAGAAGGATATACTGGATAATCTGATCTTAAAGGGGCAGCCCGACGAGTCTTTCCTGTGGCCGCAGGATATGATCTTTACGGCCTACGGCGAATCCTTTGGATACGTCATGCCGCTCCGCCCCAAGAATTATAAAAGCATCGTGGATATGATGAAGAGAAAGGCGGAGCCGTCTTTTTACTGCCTGTGCAGAGCGGCGTACAACCTGACAAAGGGGTATAACGCGCTGCACATGAAAGGCTACAGCTACCGTGACATCTCTTTTGGCAATGCTTTTTTTGATCCGGACACCGGCGAGGTCCTGATCTGCGATAACGATAATGTGTCCTATAACGGCTCCAAAAGCACGGTATACGGCACGCCCCGTTTTATGGCGCCGGAAATCGTATTAGGGCAGGCGAAGCCGTCAAGGAATACCGATCTGTTCTCTCTGGCGGTCCTGCTGTTCTATATGTTCATGCTCAATCATCCTCTGGAGGGCAGGCGCGAGGCGCAGATCAAATGTATGGATATCCATGCGATGAACCGCCTGTACGGAACCGACCCGCTGTTCATATTCGATCCGGACAACAAAGATAACCGTCCCCTTCCCGGCTATCAGGACAACGCTCTTGTATTCTGGGATCTGTATCCGCAGCAGCTGAAAGAGTTGTTTGTCACATCGTTTACGGTGGGATTGAAACAGCCCAACCGAAGGATCACGGAATCAAAGTGGATGGAAACCTTTGCCAACCTTATGTCCGGGATCATCCTCTGTCCAAACTGCGGCTCGGAGATCTTTTATGACGAGGCAAAAGAGAAAAACGGCGTCGCGCACACCTGTTGGAATTGTCAGAAACCGGCGGCGGTCCCTGCAAAGATCGTAATCGGAAGAAGCACCGTTCTTTTGTCGGAAGGCACAAAATTATACATGCATCATATAGACGGCGGGCAGGATATGGATACTGTGGCGGGAGAAGTCGTCCGGAACCCGGCCAATCCCAATATGTGGGGGATCAAAAATCTTACGAAAGACAGCTGGACCTATATCAAGGCGGACGGTACGCAGATCCCGGTAGGAGAAGGCCGCTCGGCGGCGATCGCTAAAGATGCGAAGATCGATTTTGGACGGCTGAAAGGAGAATTTTATTGAGGTGGCTGTGATGGAAGACCATAGAGTCCTTGCAAGGATCATAAAAGACTATCCCGACGCCCTTTCAGACCGGAAGAAACTTCAGGCGCTTTTTCTGGATTTTTTCCCGGAAGAAAGGCTCAAAAGGAATATTCTGCTGATGGTCTATGACGACGGCATCGTTCAGGAGATCCAGAAAATGGCGCGGATGGACCGGATCAGCCTGCACCGTTTCGTGCGGTCGGTCAGCCAAGGGTACGGGATCCGGGAAGAGAGCGCCGAAGAGGCCGTGCTGGCGTGGACGGCTGCGTTGGGCGTGGCGGTGGAGCCCGATACGGTTTTGGATGATGGGGACGGCGGCGCGGACGCCGTGGACGAAGCGGCCGGTGAGGCGGGCGGACTCTCGTACGAGTACGAGGAAACGCCGCGGGGTCTTAAGCTTACCAGATTTATCGATTTTGACGACGAGGTCGTGACGGTTCCCGGCAGGATCGGACAAAAGAAGGTATCGGAGATAGGGAACCATGTGTTCAAGGGCTGTGTCGGCATAGAGAAGATCATCCTTTCGGAAGGCATAGAGGTGGTGGGCAACGGAGCGTTCCTCAACTGTAAGGAGTTGAAGGAAGTCGTTCTTCCGGGCACCCTTAAGCGGATCGGAACGGCGGACCCGTCCGGCTGTCCCAAGATACTGGGGACCATGACCAAACTGGACGGCGCGTTCGAGTATACCGCAATAGAGAGCATAGAGATCCCGGACAGCGTCAAGTACGTCGGAGAGTATACCTTCGCAGGGTGCGAGAAACTCCGAAGAGTCGTGATGCCGCCGGGCTTAGACGACATTAAAGACAATACGTTCCGGTGGTGCAAAAGTCTTCAGGACATCGTTTTTCCGCGTATGCTCGAACGGATCGGGCGGGAAGCGTTCGAGGGATGCGAGTCGCTTAAGGAAGTGGTCCTGCCGGAGGGAGTGGCCGGCATCGAGGAAGGCGCGTTTGCGGGATGCAGAAGTCTGGAGAGCATTTATATACCGGATTCCGTGGTCGAGATCGGCGGCGGAAGAGGGAGCGGCTTTATACAGACTTTTGGACAGCCCGACGACCGGCATCCTGATTTTACCATCCTGTGCCATGCCGGATCCTATGCCATGAGTTATGCGAGGAAACAACAGATCAGATGTGCGAAAGCATAAAGCATAAAATGAAGGAGGGAATACTATGGCAGAAATGAAAAGACCGGGAGGAGAACTGGCGAGCAGACCTTTACATTTCTTCTGGATCGTGGATTGTTCGGGTTCCATGTACGGAGAGAAGATCGGCACCGTCAATCATGCGATCCAGTCAACCATACCGGAGATGGCTGCGGCTGCGGAGAACAATCCGAACGCGCAGCTGATGATCCGCACGTTGAAATTCTCTACGGGCGCGTCGTGGGTGACCAGCAGTCCGGTCAACGTGGAAGATTTTGCATGGGACGATCTGGAGGCGGACGGCGTGACGGATCTGGGCAAAGCGTTTGAACTTCTGGCTGCGCAGCTTACGATACCGCCCATGTCCGACAGGGCCCTGCCGCCGGTGCTGGTCCTTCTGTCCGACGGACAGCCTACGGACGACTACAGAAGATCTCTGGAGGAATTAAAAAGGCTTCCGTGGGGGAAAAAGGCCGTCAAGATAGCGATCTCCATCGGACAGGACGCGGACGACGCCGTTCTGGAAGAGTTTACCGGCAACAAGGAACTGGTCCTTCAGGCAAACAACGCCGCGGCTCTGACCAAGATGATCAAATGGGCCTCAACGGCGGCGTCTTTGGTGTCCGCGCCTGCAAGTATCGCGGCGGATGCGCGGAAAGACGATGAAAACGGCGCTTCGCCGGTCATTCTTGATATGGGCGGAAGACTTCCCGATACCGATGATATTCAGGACGGAGATGTTTGGTAGAAAGGATTTGGCATATGAAACGGTTCGTGTTCGGCGCAGCGGTTCAGGGCGCATCCCATGTCAGAAACGGGAAAGAGTGTCAGGACAGCCTTAGAAAAGTGGAAAAAGATCCCGATACGGTCATTCTGGCGGTGGCGGACGGGCATGGGAGCGAGGCGTGTCCCTACAGCAGGACGGGATCCGATATCGCGGTGAAAGTTTTCTGCAGGCTGATGTCCAATTATCTGGATCGGTATGCCGGGCAGCCGGAAACGCTTATGACGTTCTTTAAGCGTGAAGGCGATACAAAAGTCGCCCAAGAGATCGATGCGGAATGGAAGCGCAGGGTGTGGAAACGGCACTGTGCGGGAAGACGTGAGATCCCCACAGACGAACAGGGAGAAAAGGATAAGAACGCGGTATATACGATGTATGGCAGCACCCTGATAGGGCTTGTCATTACCGGTACGTTCCTTTTTGCGTTTCAGCTCGGCGACGGCGATATCATGGAAGTGACGGAGCATGGCGTGCACAATGTCATAGCGGCGGACAAGATCCTCGGTACCGAAACCCATTCCCTCAGCAGGAACGAGTCGTGGAAGAAAGCGGTCACCTGCATCAAGAGGCAGAGTGAGCCGAAACTTCCGGTGATGTATATGCTTTCTTCGGACGGTATGTCGAACAGCTACAAAAGCGAAGAGGAATTTCATAAGACATGCCGCGGTTATTATGAACTGCTGCGGGAGCATGGGGCCCGTGCCGTTTCGCGCCATTTAAAAGAATGGCTCCGGGAAACGAGCGAACTGGGATGCGGTGACGATATTACCGCGCTTTTTGCTTACCTGACGGACGGGGCAAAAGAATAACAGCTGTTTTTTATTTTGGCGCGCGAGGGAAACGAAGACGGATGTCCGGCTGTTTGTGATGAATCGCGGATAAACAGGACATGCTATAGGAAAGGCGCACGGGCGGCGTGCGTACCGTTTAGACAGGAGCGTGTCCGCGATGAAACAGAAAAGAAAGCGTAAAAGCAGGAGAATCAAAAAAAATAAAAACTTTTTCAAAAAAAGCAAGACAGATCAGGTAAAGAAATATATTATTATTACAGCGGCATCTTTCCTCTATGCGGCGTCGGTGAGCCTGTTTACGGATCCGAATGACATGGCGCCCGGAGGAGTGACGGGCATATCGATCGTGCTGAGCAGAGTGCTCCCCGTAAGCACGGGAACTTTGATCCTGCTTTTGAACATACCGATCCTTGTCTATGCTCTGTGGAAATTCGGGCCGGGGTTTACCGCGTCAACGATCTATGCGACGGCGCTCATATCCGCATTTACCAATATGTTATCGGTGTTTGGCGCAGCCACTCATGACAGACTGTTGGCAGCGCTGGCGGGAGGGGTCCTCGCCGCGGTATCCATCGGCATGACCTTTAAAGCCGGAGCGACGACCGGAGGCATGGACATCGTCGTGAAAGCGCTGCGTTTAAGGCTGCCGCATTTAAAGACAGGGAATTTGTTTTTTCTTATGGACGCCATTGTCGTGACTCTGTCGGGGATCGTGTTCCGGGATGTGGATGCGGCTCTGTATGCCGCGATCTCTGTGGGCTGCGTTTCGTTTACACTGGACGTGGTGCTGTACGGCAGGGACGAGGCGAAACTTTTGTATATCATAAGCGGCAGGTCCGGGGAGATCACGGACCGTATCCTGAAAGAGCTGCGCATCGGCACGACTCTGATCAGCGGGCGGGGCGCATACAGCGGAAACGAAAAACAGGTGATCCTGTGCGCCGTGAAGAAGCCGGTGTATCCCCGCGTGGAGAAGATCGTGCGCGAGGAAGACGCGGATTCTTTCATGATCATCACGAGCGCTTCGGAGATCTTCGGGGAGGGCTATAAGAGTTACTTTACCGAACGGATCTAGGCGCTGCCATACAAAAGACAGCGGCGTACAAGAGAAGAATGTAGAAATAAAACGTGAGGAGATCATATGCTGGGAAATAATCTTCAGGTCAAAAAACGAAAGAAAAAGCGCAGGAGGAGCGAGAACGGGATCCTGTTCGGTTCCATCGTACTGTGCGTCGTTACGCTCATAGCCATTACGATCAGCCTGTTGGTCGTATTCAAATACCGCGACGCAAAGATAGAAACCATGACGGTTATGAACGAACTGGATGAACTGCGGATGAAGGAAGCAGTCACCTATACGCAGGAAGAGGTGGACGCGCTGATCACCGGCGCCGTGGAGGAAGCGGTCAGCGAAACGACCGAAGAAGTTCAGGAGGACTTTTTGGGGAAACTTAAGGAACTTATACTGTCAGGGGACGGCACGACGGCGATGCTGCGGTATTTTTATCCGAATGAGATCGTTGTGGCGGATTCGGGACAGTATTATTTCTTCCCGATCTCGGAGAACCTTAAGCACAATACATATGATCCGGAGCTGCTTGCGTTTGATGAAGACATGAATATGGAGTACTATGAGAACGGCGAGAAGATCTCCCACAAAGGGATCGATGTGTCAAGGTATCAGGGAGAGATCAACTGGAAAAAGGCTGCCGCCGACGATGTAGAGTATGCTTTTATACGTCTGGGGATCAGAGGATACACCAAGGGAGAGATCCAGCAAGACGCCACATTTCGGGCGAACATAGAAGGCGCGCTGGAGAACGGCATCGACGCCGGAGTCTATTTCTTTACGCAGGCGGTCAGTGTCGAGGAGGCGGAAGAGGAAGCGCAGTATGTGCTGGAAACGATAGAGCCGTACCATCTGGAATATCCGGTCGTGATCGATGTGGAGGCGGTGAACAACGATGCGGCGCGGACACTGGGACTGACCAAAGAAGAAAGGACACAGTACTGCATCGCCTTCTGTGAGAAGATCAAAGAGGCCGGTTATACGCCTATGATCTACGGAAATCTGAAAACGTTTATGCTGCTGCTCGATCTGGAACAGCTGGAGGAATATGATAAATGGTTCGCCTACTATGACGAGCAGTTCTATTTCCCTTACGATTTTAAAGTGTGGCAGTATACCGATTCAGGCAGCGTGGACGGGATCGGCACGGCGGTGGATATGAATATCAGCTTCGGCGATCTGTCCGCCGAATAGAATGGATGCGCAGGACGCTGTGATGGATACAGAACAGCGTCAGGAAAGGAGAAACGTATGAAATATGAATTTGAGGGCACGGTAGAATTCCGGGAGAACGAGAACACGATCGCCGTACCGTTTAACGTGTGGGAGGTCTGTGAAAAGGTCGGGGACGCGCCGGTCAGGGTATGTTTCGGGGATGTGTGTTTTATCTGCGACCTTGTGCCCAAGGGGCAGGGATATTATGACATTCCGGTGAGCCAAGAGATCTTGTCCAAGATAGAGCTTGGCAGGAAATATAAAATGTCCATCGAGATCGTCGGCAATGTGACCGGACTGAACGGGGACAGCCCGTACAGCATACAGAATCCGATCCGCAGGATAGACGGTATCGATTTGGTGACGCAGCCGTGGGACGGATTGTGCGGACAGGCCTGCATCGCCATGATCGCGGGCACGACGCTGGATGAGGCGTGCGATATCATGAAATGCCGTGAATGGCAGGCGAATATGAGTAAGATGATCGCCACACTGGAATATCTGGGGATCGGTTACGCGGACCGGATCGTCTATACTCTCGGAAAAACCGTCGAACTGCCTAAATGCGCCATCATCATGGAGAAGATGGGGCGGTACAGCCACTATCTGGTCGGATATGACGGCCAGTATTACGACCCGAATCTCGGCATCATCAAGGAATTCGACCATTCCAAGATGGTAGGATATCTGGAGATCATAACCGGATAACCATATATGCGCAGCGCATCCTGTCAGTTTAAGCGGAATATCATGTAATTCAGGTATGCCGCGAACAGGCACCACAACAGATACGGGAGCTGCAGGTATGCGGCAGCCGGACTGATCTTATAGAATGACCGGATCATGCTGACGATCAGAACGATCAGCGCAAGCAGCCATACAAACGACATAAAAAACAGGTTGAACCGGAAAAACAGGATACTCCAGAAGAAGTTGAAAAAAAGCTGGAGCGCATAGATCTTCAGCGCGTCCCTGCTTCCCGCATCATCCGATACATAGATGATATAGGACGAGATCCCCATCAGGATGTACAGGATCGTCCATACGATTGGAAAGACCGCGCCCGGCGGACTCAGTGCAGGCTTATTGACTGCGGCGTACAGGCTTTTGTTCCCTGAAAACAGCGCCGACAGTGTGCCGACGGCGACCGGGATCAGAATGGCGGTGACCAGAGTGCTTTTGTCTTTACTTTTCATAACAGCGTCCTGAATGAATCTTACTTCATCCTATGTGAAGATGCGGATGAATATGCGCTCCGGGAGAAAAAACGCTGCGGCGCAATGGGCCGCGGTGCAAAGAAGGGATAGTGCATGTCAGAAAGCTCAGGGCCGCAGCGCCAGGGAGAAAAAAAACGCATGTCAGGAAACAGGGATACGGGTGTCAAGAAAAAATACTTGACACCCGTATCCGCATATAGTACAATGCAGAAGTCGGGTTTGCCGGAATATGTCCGGCCGAGGTTTTGACATGGAGAAGATCGTAGAACAGGGTCTATTATATGACTTCTATGGAGAATTGCTGACGGAGCATCAGCGGCAGATCTATGAGGGCGTCGTGTATGACAATCTTTCACTGGGCGAGATCGCGCAGGAAGAGGGCATCAGCAGACAGGCGGTACACGATATCATCCGGAGGTGCGATAAGGCGCTTCAGGAATATGAATCAAAGCTGCGCCTCGTGGAGAAATTTATGAGTATCAAGAAGAAGGTTGCCCGCATAAGCAGCCTGTCAGAGCAGTATAAAGACGGCAGAACGGCGGATATAGCCGCCTACAGCACGCAGGTCAGGCAGCTGTCGGAAGAGATCTTACAGGAATTGTAGCGGCCTGCTTTGGAAACCGCGGAAGGCATTGCCCGTTATCGGGATCCGGCATGGCATGGGAAGGGCGCAGGATCATATGGCATTTGAGAGTCTTACGGATAAACTGCAGAACGTATTCAAGAATCTGAGGAGCAAGGGGCGTCTGACGCCGGATGATGTCAGGGCAGCGTTAAAAGAAGTCAAGATCGCGCTGCTGGAGGCAGATGTCAACTTCAAAGTCGTAAAGCAGTTTGTCAAATCCGTGGAGGAGCGCGCCGTCGGTGCGGACGTCTTAAACGGACTGAATCCCGGACAGATGGTGATCAAGATCGTCAACGAAGAGATGGTCGCCCTGATGGGATCCGAAACGACGGAGATCACGCTGCAGCCGGGCAAGGCGATAACGGTCATCATGATGTGCGGCCTTCAGGGCGCAGGTAAGACGACTACCACGGCAAAGATCGCAGGCAAGCTGAAACTGAAAGGCAAAAAACCGCTGCTTGCAGCCTGTGACGTCTACAGACCGGCGGCGATCAAACAGCTGCAGATCAACGGCGAGAAACAGCAGACGGACGTCTTTTCCATGGGGGACCATCACAAGCCTGTCGATATTGCAAAGGCAGCTGTTGAGCACGCGGAGAAAAACGGACACAATGTTGTCATTCTGGATACAGCGGGCCGTCTTCATATCGATGAAGAGATGATGGCGGAGCTTCAGGAGATCAAGAGCTGCGTCACCGTCCACCAGACGCTTCTGGTGGTTGATGCCATGACCGGTCAGGACGCGGTCAATGTGGCGAAAGATTTCGACGATAAGATCGGAATAGACGGAGTCATCCTCTCCAAGATGGACGGCGATACCAGAGGCGGCGCGGCGCTTTCCGTAAAGGCGGTGACCGGCAGGCCGATCCTGTACATCGGCATGGGAGAGAAGCTGTCCGATCTGGAGCAGTTCTATCCGGACCGTATGGCCAGCCGGATACTCGGTATGGGCGACGTGCTGACACTGATCGAGAAGGCGCAGCAGAACATCGATATCGATGAAGAAAAAGAAAAACAGATGGCCGACCGCATGAAGAAGGGCAAGTTCGACTTCGAGGACTATCTGGAGAGCATGAAACAGATGCGCAATATGGGTGGGCTGTCAAGCCTGCTTGGCATGATGCCGGGCATGGGGAAACAGATGGGCGATCTGGAGTCGAAGATCGACGAGAAACAGCTGGCGCATATGGAGGCGATCGTCCTGAGCATGACGCCGGAGGAACGCCGCAACCCCAAACTTTTGAATCCGGGCAGAAAATTCCGGATCGCCAGAGGAGCCGGGGTCGATATCGCGGTCGTGAACCGGTTCATCAAGCAGTTTGAACAGTCGCAGAAGGTCATGAAGCAGATCCCCGGTATGCTGGGCGGCAGGAAAGGCCGCGGGATGTTCGGCGGTCTGGGCGGTATGAAATTCCCTTTCTAGGGTTTCACAATAAATTTTTTACATGGAGGCAAAGAAAAATGGCAGTTAAAATCAGATTAAGAAGAATGGGTCAGAAGAAATCTCCTTTCTACAGGATCGTAGTTTCGGATTCCAGATCTCCGAGAGATGGCAGATTCATCGAAGAGATCGGGACCTATGATCCGAACACGGATCCCAGCACCTTTAAGGTAAACGAGGAAGCAGCCAAAAAGTGGCTTCAGAACGGTGCTCAGCCGACAGACGCCGTCAGCAGGATTTTCAAGAGCGTAGGTATAACAAAATAGTGATTGCCGGCGCTTTATGGTTAAGTGCTCAGGCAGCAAGGCTTTTGGAGGTGGACTATGAAAGAATTGGTTGAAGTGATCGCAAAAGCTCTTGTCGAAAACCCGGATGAAGTGGTCGTGACGGAGAAGACGGAAGGAAAGAACATTACCGTAGAGCTTCATGTCGCGCCGTCGGATATGGGCAAGGTGATCGGCAAACAGGGACGTATTGCAAAGGCGATCCGCTCTGTGGTAAAAGCGGCATCATCTAAGGACAATAAGAGAGTGGATGTTGAAATCATCTGATCAGACAGCCTCATGAGAATCCCATGAGGCTGTTTCGGATTTACAGGGTACATCGAAAGCGGGATCGACCGCATCGGTCAAACGGAGAACTATATGGTTTCGGAATTTCAGGTGGGCGTTATCACGCAGCCGCACGGCGTCAGGGGAGAAGTCAAAGTATTTCCCACAACGGATGATGCGGGCCGTTTCAAAAAACTGAAGGAAGTCATTATGGACGACGGGCGGGAACGCAGAACGCTTGAGATCGAAAGCGTAAAATTCTTTAAGCAGTTTGTTATCCTCAAATTCAAAGGATACGATTCGATCAATGAAGTGGAAAGATACCGGCGCGCGAAGCTGTATGTCACGAGGGCCAATGCGGTCAAACTGAAGAAAGACGAATACTTTATTGCAGATCTGATCGATATGGAGGTCGTGACGGAAGACGATACGCATTTCGGGAGAATAAAGGATGTGCTGGTGACAGGGGCCAACGACGTCTATGTCGTTGCCCGCGACGACGGGACGGAAGCGCTCCTTCCGGTCATCAAAGAGTGTGTCAGGAAGATCGACATGGAGCAGGGAAAGATCACGGTCCATATTATGGACGGACTGCTGTAGGAACGCACCGGCGCGCAGCGGGAATAAAATTGGTTTGCATACGGAGTTGCGATGATGTATTTTCATGTTCTTACGCTTTTTCCCGATATGGTACTGCAGGGATTGAACACCAGTATTATCGGCAGGGCCGTGGAGAAAGGCAGCATTTTTATTGATGCGGTCAACATACGCGATTATACGCTTGACAAACACGGTAAAGTGGACGACTATACATATGGCGGCGGCGCGGGGATGCTGATGCAGGCGCAGCCGGTATATGACGCGTGTATTGCGGTGCAGCGGCAGATCGCGGCGCGCAGGGAAAACGGCGCTGTCATGGCGGGAAGCGGCGCGCAGGCGCAGGACGGCAGGAGACCGCGGGTGATCTATGTGACGCCGCAGGGACGGGTCTTTCATCAGGATATGGCGAAGGAACTGGCGAAAGAGGAGGATCTGATCTTCCTATGCGGCCATTACGAAGGGATCGATGAAAGGGTCTTGGAGGAAGTGGTTACGGACTTTGTTTCCATCGGGGATTATGTGCTTACAGGGGGCGAGCTTGCGGCGATGGTCATGATAGACGCCATAGCCAGACTTGTGCCCGGCGTGCTCCACAATGATGATTCCGCCGTGACGGAATCGTTTCATGACGGACTTCTGGAATATCCCCAGTACTCCCGCCCGGAGGTCTGGCGGGATAAGCGGGTGCCGGAGGTGCTGTTGTCAGGCGATCATGCCAAAGTGGAAGCATGGCGGTATGAGCAGTCTGTCGAGAGGACCAGACGGCTGCGCCCGGAACTGTATGAAAAATATATAGCGGGCAGGCAGCGTCCGCAGGACGAAACATCCTGATTTTTTCCGGCGTCTGCATTTTCCCTGAACGAAAGTGCGGGCGTGCGGAAGATATGCTGAAATAAATGCAGGAATGGCACTCTGATACAAAACATAGGGCAAAAGAGGAGAATAAGGATATGAGCGCATGGATATTGGTCGTTGATGATGATCCGGCGAATCTGACGATGGCAAACCGTATACTGAGTGATGAAGGGTTCCGCGTAAGCTGTGTAAAATCAGGCGCTTTGGCGGTTAAGTTCCTGAATCATAACAGACCGGATCTGATCCTTTTAGATATTCATATGCCTGAAATGGACGGCTTCAGCACCCTTGCCGCCATTCGGGAAAACCCGGATGCCGCGGATATTCCCGTGGCATTTCTTACGGCGGACGATGATAAGGCTGCAATGGACAAAGGGCGGCAGGCAGGCGCCGTGGACGTTTTTAAGAAGCCCTTTGTGCCGGAGGAGTTACTGCCGCACCTGCGGCATATGATGGATGAAGACTGACAAAGGGACATCCAACAGGAGAATATCGTGGAACACAGAAAAACCAACAGAAGACGTAATCGGACATTGATAGTGGTCATGGCGCCGGACAGCTTGCCGATATAGCGTATGAGCATGAGAAAGCAGGGAAGAAAGGCCGTCTTGCCTATGTGCAGGACCACTGGGAAGAACTGGCCGAGGTGATCCAATGGCTGGACGTATTTCAGACCCAGCAGGCCACAGACCGCATGAAAGAGTGGCTGGCCAAACCGCTGCATCCTCAGGTGCATGATAAGATCAGGAACGCGCTGCTTGCCGTGGAAGAAGAATTTGACGAGGAGAAGGCCATCTCCATACTGAAGTCCTGAGGAAAACGTGCGTGAAAAGCCGGGAAAAAAGATGGAAAATCAGGAAAAAAAGGATGGAAAAGCCGGAAAAAAGGATGGAAAAGCCGGGGTAAAAACAGGGAACGGGCCGAAGAGGCAGGACCGGTGAAAAAATCCTTGCATTTTACGGCATAGTATGCTAAATTATTACTGTTGCAAAAAAGATGGTCCTCTGTTACAGAATGTATTAAGAACATCCGGATCGATAGGAGGAAGATTATGAACGATATCATCAAAGAGATCGAGGCGGAGCAGCTGAAAGAAACCGTCGGCGATTTCAGAGTAGGCGACACCGTAAAGGTATACGGCAAGATCAAGGAAGGAAACCGCGAGAGGATACAGATCTTTGAGGGGACCGTATTGAAGATACAGGGCGGAAGCAACAGAGCTACGTTTACTGTAAGAAAGTTATCCAACGGCGTCGGCGTCGAGAGAACATGGCCCCTGCACTCTCCGAATATTGAGAAAGTGGAAGTGGTAAGAAGAGGTAAGGTAAGACGTGCGAAGCTGAATTACCTGAGAAACCGTGTCGGCAAGAAAGCCAAGGTCAAAGAGGTAAAATAGTCTGATCGGACAGAAACAACATAAGGCAGATACCTTGAAGAGATTTAAGGTATCTGTTTTTGCGTAGCGGTCCTGCCTTTTGGATGCGGATGCAGGGATCCGTTTCCCGGAATCGGTTTTTAAGCGGCGGCACAGGAATTGATTTTGCACGATGGGTGCAGGAATCGGCTTTTAAGCGGCGGCGCGGGAATTGATTTTGCACGATGGGTACAGAAATTGATTTTGCGCGGCGGGTGCGGGAATTGGCTTTTTGCCCGGCGGGAAGATTGCTTTTGGCCTGTGATATTGGTATAATACTAAAGTGGAGGAACGATCCGTGGCAAGACGAAAAGGACTGACTTTTTATCAGAAAAAAAAGAGGCTGAATCCCAAAGTCATCAAAGACATCTTTGAGATGATCATCGGAAGCATGATCGCTTTTTTTCTTGCTTTTGTGATCGTATTCTCGGTGGGGATGAGAACGAGCATCGTGGGCGATTCCATGGAGCCGATGCTGGGCAACGGGCAGGAAATACTGATCAACCGGGTGATATACCGGCTGTCGTCGCCGAAGCGGGGAGATGTGGTCGTCTTTCTGCCGAACGGCAACGAGAAATCTCATTATTATGTCAAGAGGGTGGTCGGCCTTCCGGGAGAAACGATACATATTCAGGACGGAAGCGTATATGTGGACGGAGCGCTGTTGGAAGAGGACGACGCCTATGATCAGATGATCGATTCCGGCATCGCGCAGAACGACCTGGCGCTTGGATCGGACGAATTTTTTGTGCTGGGCGATAACCGCAACAGCAGCGAGGACAGCCGTTCAGGCAATATCGGCGCCGTCCGGAAAAAGGATATTATCGGCAAAGCGTGGTTCCGTTTCGGAAATGATATGGAAACCACAGGACTGATCAAGTGAAGCATAGAAAGGGACCGGACAGATGAATTATCAATGGTATCCGGGTCATATGACCAAAGCTAAACGGATGATGCAGGAAAATATAGGATTGATCGATCTGGTGATCGAACTGGTGGACGCAAGGATCCCGTCCAGCAGCCGGAATCCGGATATAGACGGGCTCTGTGCGGGCAAGTCGCGGCTGGTCCTGCTCAATAAATCCGATCTGGCTGACGAGAAAGTGAACCGCCTGTGGATGGAATATTTTAAGAAGCAGGGCATTTATGCGGTCGAGATCAACGCCAAAAGCGGGCAGGGTCTAAAGGCGATATACGGGACCGTAAGGGAAGCCTGCCGGGAGAAGATCGAGCGGGATCGAAAACGAGGCATAAAGAACAGGCCGATCCGCGCGATCGTGGCAGGGATCCCCAATGTGGGGAAATCAACTTTTATCAATTCTTTTGCCGGAAAGGCGTGCGCCAAAACGGGCAATAAGCCCGGCGTCACCAAAGGGAAACAGTGGATCCGCCTGAATAAGGAACTGGAATTTCTGGATACGCCGGGGATCCTGTGGCCGAAGTTCGAGAGCAAGGAGGTCGGCAGGAATCTGGCGCTGATCGGGTCGATGAACGACGAGATACTGCAGATGACGGAACTTGCATCGGATCTGATCGCCTATCTGCTGCAGAACTACAGAGCGCAGCTGGCTTCCCGATACCGGATGGAGAACGTGGATGATATGACGACTCCGCTTATGGTGCTGACGCATATCTGTGAAGACCGGAAATGTTACCGGAAAGGGCAGGAGGCCGATTACGAGAAAGCGTCCGCCCTCATAATGGATGATTTCCGGAGCGGAAGGATCGGCAGGATCACTTTGGAGCGTCCGCCCGCTGACGGATCCGCAGAATAGGGCAGCGCGGAATCGGAGATTTGGAAGCACGCGGGATGAAAGGAACCGGCGCAGAAGAACCGGCATGGAAAGAACCGATGCCGAAGAGTTGGCATAGAAGGAACCGATGCGGAAGTAAGCGGCATAGAAGGAACCGGCGCAGAAAAAACCGGCATGGAAGAAAAAAGGCATAGAAGGCCGGGACGAATCGAGGGAATGACGGAATGAAAAAGGTAATGAAAGAAATATTGAGCACCAGTGTCTACATATTGTTTGTCTTATGCGCAGTCTATCTGCTCATTCATTTTGTGGGGCAGAGGACGCAGGTGCTGGGCAGTTCCATGGAACCGAAACTGAGCAGCGAGGATAATCTGATCGTCGATAAGATCAGCTACCGGTTCCACGACCCGGAACGCTTTGACATTATCGTATTTCCTTTCCGTTATGAAGACAACACGTTTTATATCAAAAGGATCATAGGTCTGCCGGGGGAAACGATACGGATCGACGAGGAAGGAAATATACTGATCAACGGCGAGATCCTGCAAGAGGACTACGGCAAGGAAGTCATACAGGATCCGGGCCGGGCGTATGAGGAGATCCAACTGGGAGACGATGAATATTTTGTCATGGGCGACAATCGAAACAACAGTACGGACAGCAGGGACCCGTCCGTCGGCAGCATATCGAGGGACGAGATCATCGGCCGGGCGTGGCTGCGCATCTGGCCGCTTGACAAATTCGGACTGATAAAGCACAGGTGAGGTTACGGGACAGTGGAAGAAACGATAGGAAGCATAAAGGCACAATTACAGGCAGCCGATATCAGAGAGCTGCCTGCGCTTATTTCGCGGTATGAAGACGACGGGCGCGCGGGCGTGCGCCATGCGGTGGAGCAGGGCAGAAAGCGGATCGCGGCTTACGAGAAGGAAAAGGCCCGCTGTGAAGCGCTCAAAAAATATGAAAAAGAATACGATTCCTACACATATATATGCGGCATCGATGAGGTGGGGAGAGGACCGCTCGCCGGACCGGTCGTGGCGGGCGCCGTGATCCTGCCGAAAAATTGTGATATTTTATATATCAACGATTCCAAGAAACTGTCCGAAAAAAAAAGAGAAGAACTATATGACGTGATCATGGATCAGGCCGTCGCGGTAGGACTCGGTTACAGCACGCCGCAGAGGATCGACGAGATCAACATCCTTCAGGCGACTTATGAGGCGATGCGCGAGGCGGTCGCCGCCCTGAAACCGGCGCCGGACCTTCTGCTGAACGATGCGGTCACGATCCCCCGGATATCGATTCGGCAGGTGCCGATCATCAAGGGGGATGCGAAGAGTATCTCCATCGGAGCGGCGAGCATCGTGGCCAAGGTGACCAGAGACCGGCTGATGGTGCAGTATGACGAGGTGTATCCGGAATACGGATTTGCCTCCAATAAAGGATACGGCGCGCAGGCTCACATCGACGCGCTGAAAAAGTACGGGCCGTGCCCGATCCACAGAAGATCGTTCATCACCCATTTCTGCGATTGAATTTTCGGGATGCCGTTTGGCAGAAAATACCGGTGCGGAAGATGCTGATGCCGAAGGTGCCGATGCGGAAGGCGCCGGTGATACGGTCATAAAAGAGGGATTGCATTGAATCTTGGAACAATTTTTAAACGGAATGATCAGAATATGAGATCCTCGGATGCGGTCAAAGGGACCGAATCCATGTCCAGAGGAGAGCGCGCTTACCGCGTCCAGAGCCAGATCCGGAATCTGGCGCCGGGGCAGACGATACAGGGGGCAGTAGTCAGCAGGAACGGCAGTTCCGTCCAGATCGCGCTCAGGCAGGATATGATGATCAATGCAAGGATCGATCAGAATATCAATCTTGCGCTCGGACAGAACATGAGTTTTGAAGTGAAGGCAAATAACGGCTCGGTCCTGTCGCTGACGCCCCTGTATGCCAACATGGCGAACGAACCGACGATCTTACGCGCGCTCGGAGAGGCCGGACTGCCTGAAACGGCCAATAACATAGAGATGGTGGCGGTCATGATGGAGGAGGGTATGCCGATCGACAAGGAGTCGCTGGCCAACGTCAGCAGGCTGCTCATGGAGTTCCCGACGCAGGATCCGGCCGCCCTGATACAGATGACAAGACTGGGACTGCCGATCAGCGAAGCCGGTATCGAGCAGTTTGAACAGTATGTCAACGTAAATCATCAGCTGGTGGGAAGCGCCGAAACGATCATGGATCAGCTGCCGGAAGTGTTTCATGAATTGATGGACGGGGGACATGCGGATCAGGCGGTCCTTTTCTACCAGAAGATCTTGGATATTTTTACCGGTCCGGAGCCTGCGGCAGACGGGATGGTCATGCAGAAGGAAACCGCGCAGCCGGTGATCATCGACGGCAGCGTGATCATGGAGGGCGCGGAAGAGAACGGACAGGATCCCCAGACGGCTCATACGCTGCCAGAAGGTCAGGACGCCCGGATAAACGCGGCCGGTCCGCAGGAACAGACAGCGGCGGCAGCAGCGGATCCGGCCCAGACCCTGCTTGAAACGGTCAGACCGGAGAAATCGCCGGATCCCGGATCGCCCGCGGGGCAGGCGGGACAGACTTCGGCCGCGCAGAACCCCGATGGGACGCAGCAGACGGCGCTTACGGATAAACAGTGGGGAGCGCTGAGCGACATGCTTAAGGAACTGGGGGCGGCGGAGGATACGGCCGCGCAGATCCGTAAGGGGGACCTGCCGCCGAAAGAGGTATTGACTTTTATCCGCGACAATGTTTTGAAGGCGGGGGCGGACAGCCCGCACATGCGCCTGATGGAGAGGCTGCTGGGCAGCCGGGAGTTTGAGGGCCTGCTGAAAGCCGAAATCGGGAAACAGTGGCTGATCGAGCCGCAGGACGTGGCGGATCCGCGCAAAGTCGAACAGCTTTACGAGCGGATAAGGGAGCAGAGCGCGCGGCTCCACGAGGCGCTCCAGACGATGGACAAAGCGGATGCACCGGCGGCCAGAAGCGTTCAGAACCTGCAGAACAACGTGGATTTTATGAATCAGCTGAACCATGTGTTTACCTATATACAGCTGCCGCTCAAACTGGCAGGGAACAGCGCGCACGGGGATCTGTATGTATATACGAACAAGAAAAATCTGGCGGCGAGGGACGGCAATGTCAGCGCGCTCCTGCATTTGGACATGGAGCATCTCGGCGCGTTGGACGTCTATGTCGCCATGCAGCAGAACAAGGTGAGCACCAATTTTACGTTTCAGGACGAGAGTTCCCTTGATCTGGTGGAACAGCACATCTCCCTGTTGAACGAACGGCTGCTCAAGAGAGGATATGATCTGAAGACACAGTTTTCCGTGAAGGAAGACAAACAGGAAAACGAGATCGTTCAGGCTATGCTGAGCGCCGGTAAGAATATATCCGTGTTGAGCAGGACGTCATTCGATATGAGAGCCTAGCCGCTGCGGCGGACGCCTTTTGATATAAGAGTCTAGCCGCCGCGGCAGGACGTCATTTGATATGAGGATTCAGCCGCCGCGGCGGGACCCGGCGGCAGTATGAAGAAAGCATTGGGGGATTCAGGATGGCTGAGAGAGAGAAAACAAAACCGAAACAGGCGATCGCCTTGGAATACGATCCGTCCGATGAAGCGCCGCGCGTCATAGCATCGGGAAAAGGCGCTCTGGCGGAGCGCATCATTGAGAAGGCCAAGGAGGCGGACGTCCCGGTCCATAAAGACGATAAGCTTGCGGATACGCTGTCGCGTCTGGAGATCGGCGACATGATCCCGCCGGAATTGTATGAAGTCGTTGCGGAGATACTGGTCTTTGTGGATTCCATGGATAAGATCAAAGCCAAGATAGCGAAGGCGCGGTAAAAGAAGCGGGCGCAGCAAAGAAATACAGAGGAGTATACGGGGTAAGAATGAATAACCGCGAGAAAGGGGCACAGAAGGAAGAACAGGTCTGTGCCTATTTGTTATCCAGAGGAGTGAAGATCGAGGCAAGAAATTTCCGGTGCCGTCAGGGTGAGATCGACATTGTGGGACGGGACGGAAACTATCTTGTCTTCTTTGAGGTCAAGTACAGAGCGACCGGCCGGGCGGGCGGCGCGGCGGAGGCGGTGGGCCGTGCGAAACAGAGAAAGATATGCCGCGTGGCCGATTATTACCGCATGATACATCGTTTGAGAGAAGATACGCCGATCCGATTTGACGTCGTGGCGATCGATCAGGACGCGCTGAAATGGATACGGAACGCTTTTGATTATATTGCCGGATAACGGCACGGAAAGGAACAGAGAATGGAACTATACAGACAGGGCAGACCGGGCGGGATGAAAGTTGAGCAGAATAGGGACGGCGGAGTGGAGTATCTGACTTTTCCGATACTGAGCCGGACGGGTATGGTCCGGCATCTTTTTACCACCAGAGTCGGAGGAGTCAGCAGAGGGATCTACGAATCGATGAATCTGAGCTATACACGCGGCGACGAGAAAGAGGCGGTGGATGAAAATTTCCGGCGTATAGCCGCGGTGCTCCGGTGTAGTCTGGATGATATCGTGTGTTCGGATCAGACGCACACCGTAAATCTGCGCATCGTATCGCGAGAAGACGGCGGCAAAGGCATTGTGAAGCCCAAAGATTATACCGATATAGACGGGCTCCTGACGGATGAACCGGGACTGGTATTGGCCACTTTCTATGCGGACTGTGTGCCTTTGTATTTTGTGGATACAAAGCGGCGCGCGGCCGCTCTGGCCCATTCCGGATGGCGCGGCACGGTGGCGCGCATGGGAAGATGCGTGACGGAGAAGATGCGGCAGGCATACGGGACCGATCCGGCGGACATCGTGGCCGCGGTGGGCCCTTCGATCTGTCAGGAGTGTTACGAAGTGAGCGGGGACGTGGCGGATGCGTTCGCGGCGGAATTTAAGAAAAAAGGGCAGGCCGACGAGATCCTGAAGAGCAAGGGAAACGGCAAATATCAGCTGGATCTGTGGCGGGCCAACGAGATCGTGCTGACAGAAGCGGGGATCCCCGCCGGTCAGATCCAGATCACCGATCTCTGCACATGCCATAACAGCCGTTATCTTTTTTCCCACAGGGCCAGTCAGGGCAAAAGAGGCAATCTGGGCGCTTTTTTGGGCCTGCTTTCTTAAGAAAACATTAAAGATTTTCCCATCTTTTCCTTTAGGTTTATCTGTTTTAATAACTTTAAGCAAATGATGAAAGAGGTGACGACATGGCAAATATTCTGATATGCGACGACGACCGGGAGATCGTGGACGCGATCGAGATCTATCTGCTTCAGGAAGGATATACGATCTTTAAGGCGTACGACGGCGAGCAGGCGATCAAGATACTGAAAGAGCAGACGATCCATCTGCTCATCATCGATGTCATGATGCCCAGACTGGACGGTATCCATGCGACGCTGAAGATCCGGGAATACTCCAGTATCCCGATCATTATCCTGTCGGCGAAATCGGAGGACAACGACAAGATCCTTGGACTCAACATAGGGGCGGACGACTATGTGACGAAGCCTTTTAATCCGTTGGAACTGGTGGCCCGCGTCAAGTCCAATCTCAGAAGGTATACGACACTGGGAAATCTGAATACGGAGAACAATGCGCTTTTTCAGGTGGGCGGCCTGTGCATCAACGACGACACCAAGGAGGTGACGGTGGATGGGGAAGCCGTAAAACTGACCCCCATCGAATATAACATCCTTCTTTTGCTTGTCAAAAACTGCGGGAGAGTGTTTTCCATCGACCAGATCTACGAAAGTATCTGGAACGAAGAAGCGATCGGAGCGGATAATACGGTGGCGGTGCATATCAGACATATTCGGGAAAAGATCGAGATCAACCCGAAAGAACCGAGATACCTCAAAGTTGTGTGGGGAGTCGGATACAAGATCGAGAAACAATGAAACGCCGTCGGACGGCATGGCCGCTGCATGATGCATGCGGCATGGATTGGAGTTTAAGATGGGAAAAAAAGAGAAGGATATAGAACAGAGGAACAACGAAGAGAAGGATATAGAACAGAATGATGCCGGACAGAGTTCCGGCAGGGAGAAAAAAACGGCCCGCAAAGGCGGCCGTATCATCAGGATGTTCCTGTGCGTCCTGCAGCATATCTTCCTTGGGACAGCTGTGATCGCCCTGCTGATAGTCGTCAGCGGATCGACGATACATGTAAACGGATTGAATACGCGGATGTCTTTCCACATGTTTCATCAGAACCGGGGCATCAGTTACGAGGACTCCGATATGTTTAACAGCATCTTCGGATATATGATAGCGGACATCATCCGTTACGGCGTGGTGAGCAGCCAGCTGGAAACAGACGGCGCTTTCGACGGCAGCAAGGTCATAGACGTCACCGCGTTCAACTATCGGGACAGGGGGCTCCCGGAACACTATGTCACCGCGGATTACCGGCTGGATGATCTGCTCAAATGGGCCAATTACGGTTTTGAGTGGACGACGGCGGAGATGACGCAGAGTCAGGCCGACAGTTTCCTGGCCCCGCAGACAAAGGTGACTATTGTTGACCATGATAGTCAATACTATAACACATCCGACGCCGGGTATCTGAAGTCCGATATCGAAACATACACTTATGTAAATGACGTTTCCGCCAATCAGCTGTGGGAGGTTTCCGACGGCGATTATACAGGATTCGTAGACGGGTACGAGGAGGACGTAACGGTTTCATATTCCGACGGGCCTGTGGAGATCGCGGTGTCGGAAGCTGCGGACGATGGGTCTGCAGGCACCTATGACATCATGGTCAACCGCTATAAGACGACAGAGAACAAGAATCTGGAAGAGTATGTTTCGGACTGGGATCTTTATTATGACCTGTGCAATAACGTACAGAACGCGGCCAACAGTCTGGTCCACAATTACAACGAGTATCAGCAGTACAATGAATATTACGGTTATGACAATACGAATGTCAGATACATGATCATGAAGACCGTCGGTGATCAGACGCAGTTCTACAGCAACCTGAACGACCAGAAGACTCTGGAGGACGTAGGGGAGTATATGAGAACGAACGGCGGCGATCCCGTATTGGCGCAGCAATGGGGAAAATATATTTTCTATAATCCCGAAGATATGGTCTACAAGACCAATACGGCCATTGCGGAGGGTACCGTGCGGAATCTTCTGCAGAATTATGATTACGCATATCCCGAATCGGTCAAGGTATGGATCAGCGTAGATACCACATACCCTGTGGATGACGCTTTCCGGCAGGGATGGGAAGGCTTCCGAAATTATCTGCCGTCTTTCTGGCAGCTGCTTGCACTGGCCTTGGTTTCCGGCGTGATATATTTCGTGCTGCTGTGTTATCTGTCGGTGACGGCGGGGAGTCAGGTGGATGCCGATGGAAAGCGAACGGTATGCCTGCGGCCTTTTGACAGGATCCCCACGGAGCCTGCGGTCCTGATTGCGGCAGGCGCTGCGGTGCTGGCAGTCGGGATCGTGTTTATCCTGACCGAACTGTTTGATATCGATCCGACGAACATCATCACTTCGGACCTGTATCTCAAAAAATGGTTTTTGGCGTTGATGTTTGTTCTGATCTTCGCGGCCGATTCGGTTTTTGTATTTTTCTTTTTCAGCCTTATCCGCAGGATCAAGGCACGGATACTGTGGAAGAACAGCTGGCTGCGCGGATTGATGAACAGGGCGAAAGAGTTTGTATGGAATGTTTATGACAACGGGCACGTCGTTCTTCGGACGTGGGTCCCGTACGGGATCCTGCTGGCGGCCAATTTCATCCTGCTTTTTGCCGCGCTTGCAGGAGATGGGGCGGTCAGAGTGATCGGACTTGTGCTGCTTATCGCTTTTGACATCTTCGTGGGCAGCCTGATCTACAGAAATGCCAGAGAGCAGCAGGAGATCGTGGATGGCATCGAGAAGATCTCAGGCGGGCAGCTGGAATATCAGGTGAAGACGGAAGCGCTTCACGGCTATAATCTGATTCTGGCCGATTCGGTCAACAGCATCGGCAACGGGATCAAGGAGGCCGTGGAGATCAGTATGAAAGACGAGCGGATGAAAGCCGATCTGATCACGAATGTTTCGCATGATATCAAAACGCCGCTCACCTCTATCATTAACTATGTGGATCTGATCAAGAGAGAGCAGGTAAACGATGAAAAGATACGCAGCTATATCCAAGTGCTGGATGAAAAATCGCAGCGGCTCAAACAGCTGACGGACGATCTGGTAGAGGCAAGCAAGATATCTTCCGGCAATATCAGTCTGAATTTCGAGAAGATCAATCTGGTCGAACTGATGAATCAGACGATCGGGGAGTTTTCGGAGAAATTCGACGCCAAGAGATTGACCGCCGTTATGAACGTCAATGTGCAGGATTCCGTGATTGAAGCGGACAGCCGCAGGATGTGGCGCGTGATGGAGAATCTGTTCAACAACATATACAAATATGCGATGGAAGGGACGAGAGTCTACCTTACGATCGATCATCTGCCGGACATGACGGGATGCATCCGGGTCTCCGTCAAAAATATCTCGGCGGCGCCGCTCAACTGCAGCCCGGATGAACTGACCGAAAGATTTATCCGCGGGGATGAATCGAGGACTACCGAGGGAAGCGGACTGGGCCTGTCGATCGCCAAGAACCTGACCGAAGCCCAGAAAGGAACGTTCCGGATCGAACTGGACGCGGACCTGTTCACGGTAACTTTGACATTCCCGTTGGCGGACAGATGATCACAGGTCGAAAGAACTTACCTCGCGGTTATTATATTTATTGAGGATCTGATGGATCTTGTCGGTGGGAGTATAGATGTTGGCCATCGAAGCATCATGATTCATGAAGTCAATAATGGATGCGACGAACTTACTCATATCAGCCTCCACATAATAAGGTTTATCCTTTAATTCAGGAGGCTGATAGCAGAGGTTCGTCGAGATGATCCTGTCGAAGTAACATTTCTCATAAGCCTCGTCGAACGAGCGGAGGCCGTCCGTAAACAATCCGAAAGTACAACAGACAAAAACGCGCTTCGCGTTCATTTTCTTTAAATGTTCTGCCGTATCGATCATGCTGCCGCCGGACGAGATCATGTCGTCGATGATGATAACGTCCTTGCCGTCGACGTTATCGCCCAGAAACTCGTGTGCGACGATCGGATTCTTGCCGTTTACGATCGTGGAGTAGTCGCGGCGCTTATAGAACATGCCCACGTCTACGCCGAGCACGTTGGCAAAATATACGGCCCTGTCCAGAGCCCCTTCGTCGGGACTGATCACAAGCGTGTGCTCCTTGTCGATGATGAGGTCTTTTTCCGTGCGGAGCAGGGAGCGGATAAACTGGTAGGGCGGGGTAAAATTGTCAAATCCCTTGATCGGGACGGAATTCTGCACTCTGGGATCATGGGCGTCGAAGGTGATAAAATTGGAAACGCCCATATCCATCAGTTCTTTGATCGCATACGCGCAGTCCAGCGATTCCCGGCCGTTGCGCTTGTGCTGGCGGCCCTCATACAGAAAAGGCATGATCACAGTTACCCGGTGCGCTTTGCCGTTGATCGCGGAGATGATGCGTTTCAGATCCTGATAGTGATCGTCGGGCGACATGTGGTTCGTGTAACCGTTTATCCGGTAAGTGATGCTGTGGTTGCAGACATCCGCAAGGATAAAGACATCCCTGCCCCTGACAGAAGACGTCAGGATGCCTTTTGCCTCGCCGGTCCCGAAACGGGGACACTCCACCTCACACAGATAATTGTCCTCCATATATCCGTGAAAAGCGGGATCGTTCTTGAAACTGTTGTCCAGACTCTTGCGGAATTCCACCAGATGGCTGTTTACCAGACTTGCCAGCGGAAGCGCGGATCTCGTGGCAAGCAGTTTGATCGGAGCCACCGGCATAGCGGTCTTAAGTTGTTCCGTATCGGGCATATTGACCTCCTTTGCCCATGCGCCGTAGATCATGGGCCGACATTTATTTTATATCATTACGCTGGTGACACGTCAAGAAATATCTAGTAGAATATAGGTATCATCCGGTCGTATGGAGGGAAGGCATGAAGGAGAAAAAGCATGTTGTTCAAGAGGTGGAGCCCGGTTCTGTGGCGGAGGAAATGGGGATCGAGGCAGGAGATGTCCTTGTGTCCGTAAACGGGACGCAGGTCACGGATATTTTTGACTATCAGTTTCTGATCCAGGACGTGTATATAGAGGTCCTGATCCGCAAACCGGACGGCGAGGAATGGCTGCTTGAGATCGACAAGGAATACGACGAGGATCTGGGGATCGTGTTTGAAAACGGATTGATGGACGAGTACCGCTCCTGCCGCAACAAGTGCATCTTCTGCTTTATCGACCAGATGCCCAAGGGTATGCGGGAAACGCTCTATTTTAAAGACGACGATTCCAGACTGTCGTTTCTCCAAGGGAATTATGTGACGCTGACCAATATGTCCGACGAGGATATCGAGCGTATCATCCGATACCGATTGTCGCCCATCAACATATCGTTTCAGACGACGGAACCCGAACTGCGCTGTAAGATGTTGAACAACCGATTCGCCGGGCAGGCGCTCAGGCAGGTGGATAAACTGTACGAGGCAGGGATCACGATGAATGGCCAGATCGTCTTGTGCAAAGGGGTCAACGACGGGGAACATCTGGAACGCAGCCTCTCGGATTTGAAGGCTTATGCGCCTGTTCTGGAAAGCGTATCGGTGGTGCCTGTAGGGCTTTCAAAATATCGCGACGGGCTGTACCCGCTCCGGCCTTTTACGAGCGAAGACGCCAAAGAAGTCCTCTCCTGTATTCATGCATGGCAGGAACGGATGTATCGGGAATACGGCATCCATTTTGTCCACGCGTCCGACGAGTGGTATGTGATGGCGGATGAAGATCTCCCGGAAGCGGACCGCTACGACGGCTATTTGCAGCTTGAAAACGGCGTGGGGATGCTGCGGCTTTTTCTGGACGAGTTTGACGAGGCTATGGAGATCGTGGAGAAAGAGCCTGACCGGTACGGATCCGTCGGCGGAGAGCTGTCGGTGGTGACGGGCCGGATGGCCTATCCGTATATCCGCGGCATGGCGGACCGGATCGCGGAACGGTTCCCGCAGCTTATCGTTCATGTATATGCGATCACAAACGATTTCTTCGGGGAACTGATCACGGTGTCGGGACTCCTGACGGGGCGGGATATCATCGCCCAGCTCCGGGGCAGGCGTCTGGGGACAAGGATCCTTCTTCCCCAGAACGTTCTCCGCAGCGGCGAAGATTATTTTCTGGACGACGTTACGGTGGACGAAGTGGAAAGGGCTTTACAAGTAAAGGCAGATATTGTAAAATCAAGCGGACACGATTTCGTTCATGCGGTACTGAACGGGACATGATCAAAGGAGTATTTTATGGGAAAAAGAAAGACCAAGCCGATCGTGGCGGTCGTGGGCAGACCGAACGTAGGAAAGTCCACGCTGTTCAACGCGCTGGCGGGTGAGAAGATATCGATCGTCAAAGATACGCCGGGCATCACAAGAGATCGCATCTATGCGGATGTCACATGGCTTGATAAGAATTTCGCGCTGATCGATACGGGCGGTATCGAACCGGACAGCCGGGACATCATCCTCTCGCAGATGAGAGAACAGGCGCAGATCGCCATCGATACGGCGGATGTGATCATTTTTATGGTAGATGTGAAACAGGGGCTGACGGATGCCGACGCAAAAGTGGCGGATATGCTCCGCCGCTCCCGAAAGCCGGTGGTCTTGGCGGTCAATAAAGTGGACGATTTCAATAAGTATATGGTGGATGTCTATGAATTTTATAATCTGGGCATCGGCGAGCCGTACCCGATCTCTTCCGTGAACAAACTCGGATTTGGGGAACTTCTGGACGAAGTGATCTCTTATTTTGACGGCACGGCCGCGGAGGAAGAGGAGGACGACCGCATCAAGGCCGCGATCATCGGCAAACCGAATGTGGGCAAATCCTCCATCATCAACAGGCTGATCGGGGAGAACCGGGTGATCGTATCGGACATAGCGGGGACGACGCGGGATGCGGTCGATACGGAGATAACCCATAACGGGAAGGAATATGTCTTTATCGATACGGCGGGACTGCGCAGAAAGAACAAGGTCAAGGAAGAACTCGAACGGTACATGATCATCAGGACTGTCGCGGCGGTAGAACGTGCAGATATCGTCCTGCTGATCATAGACGCCGTGGAGGGCGTGACCGAGCAGGACGCGAAGATCGCGGGGATCGCGCACGACCGCGGCAAGGCTGCTGTCATTGTGGTCAACAAATGGGATCTGATCGAGAAGAACAATCAGTCGGTCGGCGAATACACCAATAAGATCAGACAGGTCCTGTCTTTCATGCCCTACGCGGAGATCCTGTTCGTTTCGGCTGTGACAGGCCAGAGGCTGCAGAAACTATACGATATCATCGATATCGTCAACGAGAATCATTCCATGCGCGTAGCTACGGGCGTGCTCAATGAGATCATGACAGAGGCGGTGGCCATGCAGCAGCCGCCGACGGATAAGGGAAAGAGGCTGCGCATCTATTACATGACGCAGGTTTCGGTGAGGCCGCCGACTTTTGTGGTCTTTGTCAACGATAAAGACTTAATGCATTTTTCCTACATCAGGTATCTGGAGAATCAGATCAGAGAAACATTCGGATTCCGGGGGACGCCGTTTAAGTTTATCATACGGGAAAGAAAGGACAGCGAATAAGAGTGGAACGGATCATATGTTTAGCGATAGGATATGTGTGCGGCCTGTTTCAGACCTCATATATCTACGGAAAATTACATGGCATCGATATCAGAAATTACGGGAGCGGAAACGCGGGGACGACCAACACGCTGCGCGTACTGGGCATTAAGGCCGGGATCCTCGTGCTGTTTGGGGATATCGCCAAATGTATTCTGGCTGTGGTGATATCATATCTGCTCTTTGGAAGAACGCATCCGGATATGATGTATCTTTTGAAGATCTATGCGGCCGCAGGCGCTATTTTGGGACATAATTTTCCTTTTTATCTGCACTTTAAAGGCGGCAAGGGCATCGCGGCGACGGCGGGTCTGATCCTGTCTTTTCACCCCTATTTTATCCCCATGGGCGTGATCGTTTTCTTTGGGATATTTTTTACCACCCATTATGTGTCGCTGGGGTCGCTCGTCCTGTACATATGCTTCTTTATCGAGATGGTGGTGCTGGGGCAGGCAGGGCTCTTTGGCATGACGCAGGGGCTTCTGATCGAGTTGTACGTTGTGTCGGGACTGCTTACGGTCATGGCGTTTTATAAACACAGAGAGAATATCAAGAGGCTGATAAGCGGCACGGAGCGGAAGACCTATCTGAGCCATAAGAACAAAGAGGATACAGCGCGCCAAGAGAACGCGGAGAGCGCCGAAAACACAGAAAAAACAGAATAAGCAGAAAATACAGGAAACACAGAAAATACAGGGGACACAGAAGCGGAAAAACAGGATAGAGAATAAGGGAATGACCGAGGAGGAGAAAATGGCTGAGATCAGTATCATAGGAGCCGGAAGCTGGGGAACCGCACTCGCGAAGAATCTGCATAAAAACGGACATCATATCACAGTGTGGTCCATTATGGAATCGGAGATCGAAATGCTCCGGACAAAGCATGAACACACGGAGAAGCTGCCGGGAGTAAAGCTGCCCGAAGACATGGGATTCACAACGGATCTGCGGTCCGCCGTGACGGATAAAGACCTGCTCGTGTTGGCTGTACCGTCGCTTTACACAAGGAGCACGGCGCACCAGATGGCCCCTTTTCTGCGTGACGGCCAGCTTATCATCAATGCGTCCAAGGGGATCGAAGAGAAGACCCTTATGACGATGTCGCAGGTCATCGAGGAAGAATTGCCGCAGGCTGAAACAGCGGTGCTGTCAGGGCCTTCCCATGCGGAGGAAGTGGGAAGGGGCCTGCCGACTACGATCGTTGTCGGAGCCAAGAAAAAGGCCACCGCAGAGTATCTGCAGAATATTTTTATGAACGAGGTGTTCCGGGTGTATATCAGTCCGGATATATTAGGCATAGAACTGGGCGCGGCGCTTAAGAATGTGGTCGCTCTGGCGGCGGGGATCGCCGACGGACTGGGCTACGGGGACAACACGAAAGCCGCGCTGATCACGCGCGGGATCATGGAGATCAGCAGGCTGGGGGTAGCCATGGGCGGCAGATGGGAAACTTTCTTTGGCCTGACCGGCATCGGCGATCTGATCGTCACCTGCGCTTCCATGCACTCCCGCAACAGGCGCGCCGGTATCCTGATCGGGCAGGGATATACGATGGAGCAGGCGATGGATGAGGTCAAGATGGTAGTGGAGGGCGTGTACTCCGCCAAGGCAGCCATGGGACTTGCCGCCAAATACGAGATACAGCTGCCGATCATCGAGCAGGTCAACGCGATCCTCTTTGACGGCCAGCCTGCGGACGAGGCGGTGAAGAATCTGATGCTTCGGGACAAAAAAATAGAAAATCCCCTTCTCCCGTGGGAAGAAGAGGATCAGGAAAGCTTATCATAAACGATGGGAAACGGCTACAGCATACGGCATATGTCTGTGGTCGTTTTTACTTTGTTCATGGAATAGATGTGGACGCCGTCCACGCCGTGGTCCCTCAGATCACGGATCTGCGCTGCGGCATATTCGATACCGGCTTTGCGCATATCGTCCTTGTCTTCACCGTATGTGGCAATGAGATCTGCCAGCTTCTTTGGAACGGAGGAACCGGACAGGGATACGGTGGTGCCCAGCTGTTTGGCGGTCGTGATGGGCATGATGCCGGCATGGATCGGCACATGGATCCCGGCAGCCGCGGCTTTCTCCAGAAACCGATAGAAATATGCGTTGTCAAAAAACATCTGGGAGATCAGGGAATCCGCCCCGGCCTCCACCTTTTCTTTTAAATGGCGCAGGTCTTCGTCAAAACTCGGCGCTTCAAAATGCTTTTCAGGATAACATGCGGCGCATATATCCAGATCCGTGTCCCTTTTCAGACGGGTTATGAGATCGGAGGCGTAGTGGAATTTCCGGTTGTTGAACTGTTCGTCGCTCATCCACTGGGGCCTGTCGCCGCGCAGCGCCAGAACACGGCCGATGCCCGCTTTTTTCAGCGCTTCACAGTTGTCCGCCAGATCCTTTTCGGTAAATCCCACACAGGTGATGTGGGCGATGGCGTTGATCTTCAGTTCGTTCTGTATGAACGATGTGATCTCCACGGTCTTGCCGGCTCTCGAACCGCCTGCGCCGTAGGTGCAGCTGATAAAATCGGGATTCAGGCTCCCCAGTTCACGCAGGATCCGATATACGTCGTCAAATTCTTCTTCTTTTTTCGGGGGAAATACTTCAAAGGAAATCCCGGTTTTCGTATGGTTTGCAGTTTGTTCGGCCATTTATCCACCTCGTGCAGTCTGTGTAACAAGTTCTTGCTTTTGTATCTGAAATATCGTAACATACATTTATAGGTTAAGCAAGGATTTTTGCAGATCGGGTCAGGACGGCATCGTGCGGACCGGATCAAGACGGCGGGTCTGTTTTTGACGTCGGCCGAATAGAATATTTCAGCAAAGGGGACGGAGAATGAGCGATCAGAATAAGAGTTTTGGAAGTACGGCGGATTATGTTGTTTCACAGCAGCTTTTGGCGAGCGTCAACGTTGCCATAGCCCTGAAAAAGCCGCTGCTTGTAAAAGGGGAGCCGGGGACGGGTAAGACGATGCTTGCGCAGGCGGTAGCCAATTCTCTCGGAAAGAAACTGATCGTGTGGAACATCAAGTCCACGACGAAAGCGCAGGACGGCCTTTATATGTACGATACGATCCAGCGTCTGTACGACGGCCAGTTCGGCGTGGAAGGCGTCGATGACATCGCGCATTACATCAAACTCGGCAAACTGGGAGAAGCCTTTGACGCCGACGAGCAGGTGATCCTGCTGATCGATGAGATCGATAAAGCGGACCTTGAATTTCCCAACGATCTTTTGTGGGAGCTCGATCAGATGGAATTCTATATCCATGAAACGAAGCGGACGGTCAAAGCAAAACACCGGCCGATCGTGATCATTACGTCCAATGCGGAAAAAGAACTGCCGGACGCCTTTCTGAGAAGATGTATTTTCCACTACATCGATTTCCCGGACAGGGATCTTATGGAAGAGATCGTAAAGACGCATTACCCGGATGTGGAAGAAAAACTGCTCCACGACGCCATGGATGTGTTTTACTGGATCCGTTCGATGAAGGATATCCGCAAGAAACCGAGCACTTCGGAACTGATCGATTGGATCAACGCCCTGCAGATCGGAGGGATCCCGACGGACAGACTGCGGGAGGAGCTCCCGTTCATCGGCGTCGTGGTCAAGAAGGACGAAGATCTGGAAACGGTCAAGAACAAAAAGGATCTCTGAGAGGAAAGATATGTTCGGTAAATTTTTTTACACGCTGCGGGAGAAGGGTCTGGATGTGTCGCTCAGCGAATGGCTGACGCTTCAGGATGCGCTGCAGCAGGGTCTGTGCCACAGCAGCCTGACGGAATTTTACTATGTGTCGCGGATGATACTCGTCAAATCGGAAACGGAATATGACAAATTTGATATGGCCTTCGAGGAAGTGTTCAAAGGAGTCCAGTCGGAGAACGAAGTGAGTAAAAATATGCTGCGCTGGCTGGATAAGCCCGAATTGCAGGATGTCTTTGAAGAGATGAAGCATGAGATGAATCAGGAAGTCATCACGATGGACAAAGAGGACATCGAGAACAAGTTCAAAGACAGGCTCCGGGATCAGGATGAAGAGCACAACGGAGGCAGTTTCTGGATCGGCACGATGGGAAAGACGTCGTTCGGCAATATGGGCGGCAACATGGGCGGCATCCGGGTCGGCGGAACGACCGGGTACCAGTCCGCGTTTCAGGTCGTCGGCGCCAGAAAATACCGGGACTTCCGAAACGATAAGGTGTTGGATAACCGGCAGTTTCAGGTGGCGTTAAGGAAATTAAGACAGTTTTCCGCGCGGCTGGATATCCCGAAAACGGAGCTTGACATCGACGGCACGATCGACGCCACATGCAATAACGGCGGGTGTCTGCAGATCGTAATGGAAAAACCCCGGAAAAACGCGGTGAAACTTCTGCTGCTCATGGATTCCGGCGGGACGATGATACCTTATACGACCCTCTTGAACGAGTTGTTCCACTCCGTTCATAAGTCGAACCACTATAAGGATGTCAAGACCTATTTTTTCCATAACTGCATCTATTCCAATCTGTATAATACGCCGGAGTGCGAGAACGGCGACTGGATAGAAACAGAGTGGATGTTCCGGAATCTGGACAGCGATTACAAGGTGATCATTGTCGGGGATGCCGCGATGGCGCCGGAGGAACTGTACTCCACGTCGGGAAATTACAGGGGCCCCAACGGCGGATTGTCCGGCATGGACTGGCTGATGCTGATGAAGAAACATTACAAGAAGATCGTGTGGCTCAATCCCAAGATGGCGCCGGGACATGCGCCGTGGAGGGAGGCGGAAACGGCTATCAAGGGGCTGTTTCCGATGTATAAACTGACTGTGGACGGCTTAAATCAGGCGATGGTCAAATTGATGACCAACAGATAAGGGGAGAAAGATATGTACAGGATAATGATCGTAGACGACAATATGGCAAATCTGATTATGGCGAGGAAGACGCTGGAGGAGGAATTCGAGGTCATTCCGGTTTCATCGGGCATCTCGGCACTGGAATGTCTTAACGACATGCCGGAACTTCCCGATCTGGTGCTGCTGGATGTGGATATGCCGAATGTGAACGGATTTCAGGTTATCTCCGAGATGAAGAATATCCCGAAACTGGTGAACATTCCGATCATCTTTCTGACCGCTCAGGACGATGATACCACGGAACTGGAAAGCTATAATCTGGGCGCGATGGACTACATCAGGAAGCCGTATACGGCGAACCTGCTGAAGAAGAGGGTCGATATTCAGATACAGCTTCTGGCGCAGAGGCGGAAACTGGATGATATGAACCGATCCCTGAACAACCTCGTCCAAGAGAAAAACAAGAAGAATCTGGAACTTCAATATTCGATCGTTGCAATGTTCGTGGATCTTATGACGAAACGGGACAGCTTCTACGGCGATCACGCCCGGCGCGTGGAAAAATATATGGATATCCTCATGAGCGCTATGATAAGGGATGAGCGCTTCGGCCTGAGCGCGGATGATGGAACGACGATCTGCTGCGCCTCGCAGATCCACGATATCGGAAAACTTTGTATCGCGGACCAGTATATCAACAATGTGAAGGCGGGCAGCGCCGGGGAATTTGAACAGGAGGCGCTTAAGACCCACACTACCCTTGGAGCGGATATGCTTTCCAAGGTCACGCAGCTGAGCGCCGGAGAAAACAATTTTATGAGTTATGCCTACAATATGTGCCGGAGTCATCACGAACGGTGGGACGGCAACGGCTATCCCGACCGGCTCTCCGGCGAGAACATCCCGTTGGAGGCGCGCGCTCTCTCGGTGGTCAATACCTATGACAATCTGCGCAACATCGGACTGGACGGCAAGCGGTTCAGCCATCAGGAAGCGCTGATGAAGCTGAAATTCATGAAATTCACATCTTTTGATCCGGCTATCGTCGATCTGTTTCTGGCGTCGGAGCGCGAGGTCAAAAATGTAGCGGGCTAGGCGTAAGAAAGGGAAAGGTATGTCTGCAAGGGAACGATTGGATAAATATCTGGATATGGAACTGCCGGAGGAACGGCTGCTGTTTCATGTGTCAATGCTGCTGGGCTTGGGGATATGCCTTTTTAACGAGTTCGTTGCGCTGTTCTTCAGGATGGATCCCACGGTGATGCTGTTCCTTCTTCTTGGGGCAGCGGTCACGCTTGCGGCGATGTACGCGGAATCCCGGACGGACAAGACGGGGTACATCGCGGCGGCCTATCTTGTGCTGATCTATTTTATCATGCTGCCGTGGATGGCATGGCATGTGCCTTATGCAATATGTGATTTTCCGTTCTATTACTTTACGGGGATCGCTTTTATCATGGTACTCTTTGAGAAAAAGCAGGCGGTGTTTCTGGCTGCCGCCGATTCTGTCGTCATTCTCATATCCGTCTATTATATGACCCTTCAGGCCGGTGAATCTGCGGCCGCGGGCCCGGTCGGGGAACACAGCAGCGTGATCCTGTTCTTCCGGGTGCTCTTTGCGATGTTCATCATGGTTTCGGTATACGGGGTCCTTATCATGTACCGCAGCCGGATCCTGAACCGGCAGATCCAGAAGAGCGCCGAAGTGGAACATCGGGCGGAACAGTTAAGCTATGCCAAGGATATGTTCCTTGTCAACGTTTCGCATGAGATCAGGACGCCCCTCAACGCGATTCTGGGCGTGACGGAGCTGATGCTCGATCAGGACATGGATGAAAGGCTGAAAGAAAACGCGTATCAGATGTCCCGCTCCAGCAAAGCGCTCCTGTCGATCACCAACGAACTGATGGATTTCTCCAAACTGGACCGCGGCGGTTCTGTTTTTACGGACCGGCAGTACAGTCTGGGGAGCATCTGCGATGAACTGATCAACATGATCTCGGTGCGGTTCGCCGATTATGAGGCGGGTCTGTACGCGGACATCGCGCCCGATATACCGGAGCAGTTAGTCGGGGACGGCGACGTGGTCCGGCAGATCATGATGGAAGTCTTGTCCGGTGTGATCAAGTCGGTGGAGATCGGAGAGGTCAATCTGAAGATATACAAAGAGGACGCCGGGAAAGATCAGATCCGCCTGTGCGTGGAGATAAATGCCAGAGGGCGTTTCCGTCATTCCTACAGGCAATGGCTGTACGACAGTGTCAGGGAAGAAACCGACAGCCCTGACGAGGAAGAAGCCGTGCCGCTGCCGTGCCGCCTTGTGCAGTTGATGCAGGGCGAAATGGATATGGAGGAAACGGGCGATGTAAGGAAATATTCTTTCCGTGTCCTTCAGGGATTCGTGCGCGGGGAAACACTGGCGTCCAAGCCCTCAGACCCCGTCCGGGTACTGTGTTATGAGAACACGGATAAACGGTCGGATGCGCTGGTCAGCGCTCTGCGGAACATGAAGGTAGATTATTTCAGGGCGTTCGACGACGAAACCTTTTTCCGGCAATGTGCAGATACGGGCTATACGCATATCATGATCGCCGCCGAGCTGTATACGGAGCTGAAAGACGAACTGGGCAGACGGATGGCGCCGCAGTCGCTTATCCTGATAGGCGGAGGGATGCCGGCCTATGACGACGCGCTCGTCAAGACGACGATCGACCGGCCGGTAAGCTGCCTGAATCTGGACGCTCTTATGAACGGCAGACAGAGCAGCACGATCCGCTATCTCAGCTATAACGGCGGGTTTGTCTGTCCGGACGCCGATATCATGGTAGTGGACGATAACGTCGTGAATCTGGAAGTTGCCGCCAGTATCCTGAACCGCTATCAGGCCAAAGTGTCTGTGGCGGCAAGCGGCAGGGAATGTCTGGGGCTGTTGGAACGGCGCCATCCCGTCGATCTTATCCTGCTCGACTATATGATGCCGGAGATGGACGGGATCGATACGCTTAAAAATATCAGGGCAATGGACGATCCGGCCGCGAAGACGGTTCCGGTGGTCGCACTGACGGCAAATGCGGTCAGCGGCGCGCGGGAGATGTTTATGAACGCGGGATTTGACGAGTATATATCCAAGCCGATAGAGCGGGAGAAACTGGAGAAGATACTGCGGGAGTGGCTGCCGTCGGATAAAGTCGTTTATATTGCGGATGGGGATAAATAATCGGTATGAAACATCAATGGAAACAGACCGTCAGAACAAGACTGGGTGACATGGAACTGTCAGAATTTGATCTGGTCATTCTTCTGACTTCGATCATAATTGAAAATATCGCCGCTTTTGCGGCTGCCGTGCTTTTTGGCGAAACGGGCGCAGCGATCTGGTCGATGCTTATCGTCATGGTGGGATGCAGTCTGATACTGCTCATGGAACTGCTGTTCAGGAAACCTGTTCTGGCTGCGGCCTTATCGCTTGCCGTGTTAAATGTGGTTGCAATCCCCCTCACCTTAAAGTCCGGAAGCGATCTGTACTGCGTGGCGGTCATATGGTTTGTGGCCGGTATGCTTATCGCGTACTGCGTTTTCAAAGGCCTGCTGTTTGCCCTGATCATGGGGCTATGCCTCAGCGAATATGTTTATCTGCTTGAAAACTTATTCTTCCCGTCGGACGATCGTATCGTTGACGTTTCTCTGTTTTTCCGATATGACAGTTTTGTCATGTGTTTCTTCGGGATCGTTTTCCTGCTCGGAATGTTGGTATTCGCGCAGAACAGTTACTATCGGTATCAGCAGATGAAGATCGGCACAAACAGCCGGAAGATCGAACGCGCGGGAAATGCCAAGAGAAAGTTTCTGGGCAATATGTCGTATGAGATCAGGACGCCGATGAATTCGATCATCAACTATTCCGAGATCATGCTGCGGGGCGAGCAGGACGGCGCGATGAAGAGCGAGATCAACACGATCAGGAGCGCGGCGTACGACCTGCTGACCATCATCGACGACGTGCTGACGTATGCCAAGATAGATTCGGGGGAGATGCACCTGATCGAGAGTACATACAGCATCGGCGATCTGGTCCGGGAGATCGTTCGGACGGTGGCGGACGATATTAAGAAGAAATCGTTGTATTTCAACCTGACGGTTGACGGAGATATCCCGAAGCTTCTTGTGGGAGATAATGTCGTTATACGGCAGATCTTTTTGTACCTGCTCTTTGTTTCGATCGATATGACGATGAACGGAGAGATCCTGCTGGATATCCACTGTGAACGGGATGAAGAGAGCGGAGAAGCCGTTTTCCAATGCCGTGTCGCGGATACGGGAAAAGGAATGTCCCGGATCGATATCCAGTCGCTTTTCGGCATGTACGATACATACGATTCCAGACAGTCCAGCAATCTGAAAGGAGTCGGCCTGAAGTTTACGATCTGCAAGGGTCTTCTTGATATGGTACAAGGGGACATCAACGTGGAGAGTATCCGGGACGTCGGGATGTCCACCAGTTTTACGTTCCGTCAGAAGATTGCAGACGGGGCCCCGCTCATAGAGCTGACGGACGAAAAAGAACCTTCCGTGCTCATTTATGACGACAGCGATTTCGGAATGTTGAAGTGGCAGAACATTATGGAAACGTTCCGTATCAGGCCTTCCTACTGCCACAATTATTACGGGTTTGACCGGGCGATACAGGATAAGAAATATGATTTTATTTTTATCCCGGACAAAGCCTATGAAAATCTGGCGAATATCATTGAACTGTACCAGTGTCAGGAATATACTTACGTCTTGGCGGATTTCGATTCGGGCTACGGCGATTTCGGCAAGTGCCGCATGACGCGCCGCCCGCTTTCTTCGCTGTCTATCCTCAAGGTCCTGAATCATATGTGGAATCAGGAAGATTACAAGAAGAATACCGCGGAAGAAACTTTTACCGCAAAGAAAGCGAAGGTTCTGGTGGTAGACGACAACGCGGTGAATTTGAAAGTCGCCGCAGGAATCTTCGGCAGATACGGGATCGATATCGCTGTGGCTACATGCGGCGAGGACGGCATCCGCAAGATCGAGAGCGAAAAATACGACCTGATCCTGATGGATATGGTCATGCCGGATATGGGCGGCGGAGATGTGCTTAAGGCTGTCCGCGCCAAAGAAGACCGTTACTACAAAGAAGTGCCGATGATCGCCCTGACCGCACAGAACGGAGCAAACGTGCGCGAGGAGATGCTGCAGCTCGGTTTTCAGGAGTATCTGGCAAAACCGATCCGGAGAAGATATCTGGAAAAATGCCTGTTGGCATTTCTGCCGGAGGAGCTGATCGAGCGCGTTATCGTTTCGGAGTCCGACGGCAGGAAGGCAGGCGGTGACGCGGCGGAGCGCGGATCCTTGCCGGAGAGCGGACTCAACACCGATAAGGGTCTTATGAATATCGGCTTCAATCAGGACGCCTACGCCGCTATTCTGAATACATACTACACGGAGGGCGTGAAGTATATCGATCTATTGCCAAAACTGTTGGAAGCCGGAGATATCCAGCTGTTTACGACCGACGTCCACGGGATCAAAAGTTCCAGCGCAAGTATCGGCGCGATGGAGGTGTCGGCGCTCTTTAAGGAATTGGAATTTGACGGCAAGGCCGGGGATGTGAACGCGATCAACCTGAAATTCAGCGGTTATCTGGATAAGTTTAAGGAAATTCTGGAGGAAGTCAAAAAATATCTGACGGAAAACGGCAGATTCAGCGAAGAGGAAGTACAGGACGACCTGGCGGATAAGGAGATCGAAACGCTGACGGCGGAGATCCTTCAGAATCTCAAAACCGAACTGGATAAGATGAATCTGAAAGTGACCGATACGCTCGTGCCGGAACTGGCGTCGAGAAATTTCGGCCCGCAGGTGAACGGACAGATCAAGAAACTGCGGGAAGCGTACGATATGTTTGACTTCCATCAGGTGAAAGCGATCGTGAATGAGATGATGGAGAAGATCTGAGGGAGTCCGGATCGACGGTACGGACAAGCCGCTGGCCATAAAGCAATAGCGGACAGTGAGTGACAAAAACAGGTGAATTGCAACAATTATTTTAAAAATCAGCAAAGTGCACAATAAAAAGCCTGATCTTAGAGCTGATCCGCTCCGGATATCAGGCTTTTCTTTGTCTATTTTTCACAAAGGGAAAAATGATCCGCAGATCCGGGCACACGAAAAAAAGATGGATCCCGGCTGGGGATGCATCAGACAGATAGCTTTAAATATTCCAGGTACTTACAGCTGCTCATGCCGCCTAAGATCTTACGCGGATAATGGTTGATCCAGTCCTCTAAACGCTGCACTTCCTCTGGCGTCACTTGATCAAAGTTGTAACCTTTAGGATAAAAGCGTCTGATCATGCGGTTGATGTTCTCATTAGTGCCGCGCTCGTAGGCGCTGTACGGGTGGCAGTAGAAGAGCATGGTGCGCTGCTTCTTTGACCTGCAGCTTCTCTCTATGCCGGCGTTATCCAGAAACTCCACACCATTGTCACAGGTGATCGTCCGGAACGTTTCCCGGAAGGACCGGGATCCCATTTCCTTTTCCAGAAGATCCAGAGCACGAACCACGGACGCCGCTTTTTTATCGGGCAGTTTCCGTATGATCTCCTGTCTGGTCATACGCTCCGACAGAACCAGAAGACATGATCTGCCATTTTTCTGCCCGCTGACCACGGTATCCATCTCCCAATGACCGTAATCTTTACGCTGCAGGATACTCTTGGAACGCTTTTCAATGCTGCGGCCGGAGCGGTTATTCAAGGGAACAGATGATACAGTATCCGCATCCTTTTTCTTTCTTTTCTTGTACGGAAGATCTTTCCAGGAAGTATGCCGGAAGAACCCCCGGTCATAGTAGTGATAGATCGTCCGTGGACAGACGGACGTGTCAAAGGTCAGATGCTGATCAGAAGCGTAACGAATAAGCGCCGCAGGAGAATACTTTTCCTTTTTCACCATATGTTCTATGTAAGGCACCAGATCGGAAGACGGAGAGAGCTTAAGCTTTCTGCCGCGACCGGACAGATTTCTTTTCGTCATCAGCTGGGCGTAGTCCGCCTTATAAACTAAGTGTTTGGCAAGCAGCGAGTCCATCTGTTCCACAGTTCCCTTTTTGATCTCATGATAAATGGTATGGTATTCATGACCCAGTGCAGCGGCGATCTGCTTCACCGTATACTTCTGTTTCAAAAGGATCTCGATCTGGTAACGCTCATGCTCCGTGATATAATGGTAACTTTTAGCCATTTATGACACCCCCTTAAACTGAGCGTGTCATAAAAAAAGACCTTTGGTAAAGGGTATATAAACAGGTAAACCTGCCCTTTACAAAGGTCTGTTTTTATGCGGCTGTGCAGTTACCTAATCGAAATCCTTAAAAACGGAACCTGTTCTTCCAGATAAAAAAGAGGATAAACAAAACAAACATGCCAACCTGGAAAGTCGGTCTTTTCTATCTTTCGCCTGCCTATCTAAAACAATCTGCCTTTCATCCAAAGAAAGCGAATCAAGCCAGTCATTATACAACTTATGCCGATACCAGGCGATCATATCAGGATAACCACGTCTGCTCCATGAGGAATACCAGTTATATAAAGCATAAAAAGCCATATTTAAAAACTCCTTTCATCCATTAAAAAATATGAAGATCAAGACTCATGTTTATAATAAACACAGTCGGAACAATTCTTTACAGCCATAACCATTCATCTCCTAAAAATAATATCTTACAACAGCAGATAAAAAAATGCAGGCAAAAATAACAAGAAACGCCAGAAAAAAACCCAGAAACGGACTGAACTCAAAAACGCAATGAATCAAATCAATCAGCAGGGCTCCGGCTAAGTAAATAAGACAAATAACTGCCAATCCAAAATATCTAACAGAAAAAAAAGAAAACATAACCAAATCCTCCTTTAATCAAACGGCAGGTCTGACTGCTCATAGTCCTCGATCCGTGCCCAGCGTTCCGTATTCCGGTATTCGTCCATGTTCCGGTAGTCCTTTAACCCGTCCTTCGTGAATTCCTTGATGCAGCTGATCCTTCTGCAGAAGGCGTCAAAGGTCTTCCTGTTGTCCCGGAAGATCTCGCGGTACTGCTCGTCAAAGGGCACGTTGCTTAAGATATAGACCTTGGTATAACAGGCGGTCTTATTGGCATAGCGGCAGGGGAGATCCAGCGGATAGCCGTCCAGGTAGGTGAGCATCTCCTGGATACGGATGCTGTTGTAGAACTCTTCAAACACCAGCACATCCTGTCCTTTATACCCATCGAACGGATACTTATAGTCCGTCACACGATAGACGTTTTCATAGCCGTACCGCTCCATGACGGTGCGGGTCTTTCCCAGGCCGGTATCCCCGAACCAGTATTCAACTGTAAGATCACGGAACTTATTCTTAAATTCCTCTTCCCGGATCACCTGCCTGCAGCGTTCGATCTTGTTCATCTGCAGCATATAGGCAGGATGGCTTTCCAGAATGTCATAATCGCTCAGGCCGTCCTTGATCATGCCGTAGAGCGCTTCCAGGTCATTGCGTTTTCCCTGCTGCTCCTGGGGGCATTCCCCGAACTCTTCAAAGGTATCCGGCAGGTTGGTCTCTTCCTTATCCGTGCCCTTGTATTTTCCTTCTTTGCGGACGTAGTCACGGTTCTCCTGCGTGGATCCGCGGCAGTAGTCGATGTGCGCGGTAGGAAAAACACTTTTCAGCCTGCAGAACCGCATGGAAGTGCTGCGGTAAAGAAACAAATGGGTATGATAAGTACCCTTTTCGCCGATCTCATCGCACATGCACCAGTATTCAAGATTTTTGATGGTGGATAAGGCTGCACGGATGTTGTCATGGTCATACCCGTACTTCTCCGGGTTGTTGAACGTGAGCAGCCATTTCCGGGATTGTGTTCTGTCGTCCATTCGTCCTTACTCTCCATTACTTTCTTACACAACCGAAATAACGTATCTTTATTAACATTTGCTACAGAGGTTATATTGCTACAGCATTTTGCTACAACTTTGCTACAACAAAAAACGTGATAAACAAGGGGAAAAACAAGTTTTACTACATGCTACAGAGGTTCCCAAAGGGTAATACTAACCTTTGGGAACCGGCGGCCTCCGGCCGCGCCTCATCGGCGGGGGACCCCCTGACCCCCTTCCTCAGCCGCCGCGTCCGGAGCTCCACATCCCCCGTATCAGTCCGTCCGGCTAGGCTCATGGAATACTTCGCCAAGCCGTTTGGGACAGCTTAGACGCTAAGCAGTTATTGACAAAGAAACCCTTACGGCCTGCCTCACGCATCGAACATCTTGAACGTATCGTAAAGGCTGTAGTACTTTTTCCGCGCCAGGAAGAACTCTGCGCCCACGCGCTCCTTCATCGGATACCACATCTTCACGGCCGCAAACAGGGCACCCCCGGATAGCAGGCCGAGGATCTTCCCGAACCATCCGTAGTTATTGACCTTCCGGTGGATCACCTCATACTCGATCAGGGAACGGATCTGGCGGTCAAGCATCCGGTCGAACTGGGCGATCAGGATCACGTCATAACCGTACTTTCTGTGCTGCGTGAAGAACGATGTCCAGCCGGCACGGTTCGCAAGGTTCCATTCCCGCGCATTGAACAGGATCTGCGCCTCATCGATCACGAGCGTATAGCGCCCTTCCTTACGGCGCTTGTCCCGGAAACGCACCCGGTCATGGTCGCGGGCGAACCGGATCAGGCGCTTCGGCGTCATGCGGTCATTGTCTATGCTGAGGAAGACGCCGCGCTTTTTCCCTTTGATCGCCTTCCAGTTAAACTCGAAGTTGGCGATCACCACGCACCTGTCATAGACCAGGCGGTCATGGATGTACCGGGCAAGGTGGAGGCTCTTGCCGGATCCGGGTGTACCGGAATACAGTGTGATCATGGATCCACCCCCTTATCTGATGGCCTTGATCCAGCGCAGAATGATGCTGTACATATAGTAAAGCGTGATTGCACCCAGCCATGCGGCGCCGATCTTCAAGAACCTGCCCACGGGCACAAGCCAGTTGATATAACCTAAGTACGGCAGCGCGGCCAGCTCATCGATCACATCCCGGAACGGGGACAGCGGCAGAAGCTGCAGCACCCAGTCCAGAAACTTGTTTAACAATTCGCTCATCCATTCAATCATCTCATCACCCCTGTATCAATTCCCTTGTCAGCAGGATCAGGCCGAGTATAAACAGGATCGTTTCAAACGTCCGGAAGACGGCTGCTACTGACTCAAAATCAGAAAGATCTATAACAAACGTGTAGTCGATGCCGTAGGCGGGAAGCTTCAAAGGGATCTCAAAGCGCGGCGCCTGCGGCTCTGCATCCAGTACATCCAGCAGATAGACCAGGTCAAAAGGGATGCAGAACGGGAAAAACTTACTCAGATCCACCACCCACTTGTCATTGGGATCATCCCGGCCGCCTCCGGAATCATCCCCCTCATCCGGCGGATCCGGGTCTACAGGATCCGTACCCGTACCCGGCTCCGGCAGAGGATGGGCATCTGGCGAAGGATAGTAAATAGGTTCCTTCTGCGGATCCGGCTGCAGGGCGGGATCTGGTGAAAGATCAGGAAGCGGGTCCACTCCTGGTAAAATTTGTGTTAATATTTCTGGTGTTATGCCCGGCAGTATCTGCCGCAACAATTCTGCCAGTTCTTCCGGGGTAAGATCCGGATGAAGCGCACGATATCTATTCAAAGCATTCATGGCATCCATCATCTGATCAATGCTTAAACCGATACCAGTAAGCGGAAATACATATTTTGCCTTATTCCAGTATTCATCATCGGCAAGCCAGTCGGCCAGACGGTATGTTTTAGCATAATTAACCGCCGCAGAAGCATCTGTTTGACCTTGAAGATATGCTTTTGCCTCTTCCTCGGAAGCAAAGATCGGGAAGTTTGCTGCATATGACAATACATAAAAATATGCACCAGCAGGATAACCATTACCGACTACATTGTTTAACTCCCCACTAGGATAAAAATAGTCCAAATAAATACCTCCAGAAGATAAAGAAGTAATCCATAAATCCTGATAACCATCAGATCCAACTGTCAGATAACCAGCCAACGGTTTAGATGATGTAAAACCTTCACGCGAGCGAAATGTTAATTCACTTTTATAGTATGTATTATAACTACGGCCATAAAGAGTATAGGCATATGGTTCACCTGTCCATTGCTGAATGATTTCATCCTGTGTTACACCTGCAGCATTAAACCATGAAGCAACATTTGCTTCCGCTTCCGTCATTGGCTCACCATTGACCCACTTGTTATAAATATTTGAACAGATGTCATAAAGCCAAGTCGCACCCATAGCAGTAAAGCTGCCAATCAATTCATTAGCCGGACTGAATATATCCAGAACTTTATCTTTCCAACCGTTTTTATTATCATCAGGATCTTCACCGGGATCACCGCCACCACCCTGTATTACTTCCCAGTCCATATCCTGTACCTGTTCTAAAGCTTCAGAACCAAACACATAATCCTGTCCGGAAGTATCGGTAAAAGACAAAACCCAGTCATCACAAAATTCAGTGCATGAATCAATTACATCTTTACCAAACTTTGCAATTTCGTCACGATTTTCATAAACTTCACCTGCACAATAGAGAGTTAATGCTGCAGCACCGACAAACAAACAGATCTGGCCAGCTGTAGCAGCAGTTATTGCTACACCGCCGACCACCACCTCGGCAGCATCAACTTCTGTCATATGATTAGCATCGAACCAATCAGATCCAACAGTAAGCGTAAACATCATTATGATCAAGAATAAAGAAACAATTCTTTTAAGCAGCTTTGCAATTTTCATAATTCATCACACCTTTACAAGCTTCTATTTTTAAATTACAATCATAATTGGAGGAACAAAAATGGAAAATATCTTTACTTTATTTGAACATAATCCGGATGCAATATTTGTCATCATTGTATTCATAGCTTTCTTTATCATTCTGTATATGAATTTTTGCAAAAAACCCAAAATAAAGGTAGTAAAAGCACCAACACATAAAGAAATCCTGAAACAGCATAAAAAAGAAAGACGCATCCGAAAAATAAAACGGAAATTGAAACTACCGCACATCGGTAAAGCAAAAATCTATAAATACGATAAAACCACACCATATATCGATGCAATCTGGGAAGAACTGAAAAAACACTGAACAAGGGGAAGCACAGGCTTCCCCTCATCCTGTTCCGGAGTTGCATCATTACTTCACCAGTTTACGGAAGAACTTAATGCCAAAAGTGACAGCGATCACCGCACCGACAACACCCAGTGCTATCGGAACGATAGCTACAATAGAGCTGCCGACATTGGATGCCACATCCGTAAGACCAGTCTGAACAGCTTCCAGAGCCTGCTTCGCAACAGTAGCTTCCAGAGCACCTACAGGAATATCAAACATACGAACACCCCCTTCCTTAGAATGACGTTATTAACTTCAAAAACCAGCGCACAAGGATCCCGACAAGTCCGGCTACCATTACGGCACCGATGCCAGTGACGGCGCCGATCATGAAGATCGACAGAAAATCAAGTGTGATCATGCTTCAAAAACCCCACTACTACGGCGCCGACAATCGCGCCGACTACAATACCGATAAACACCAGAACATAGGTCAGGCCTTCCGTGAACAGATCCGTATATGCGCTGCGGCTATCTTCGCTGCTGCTGCGGATCGTATCGTCCAGATCGGAAAGACGCATGTTTCCGCTGACCGTATTATCCGACTGCTGCAGGGCGGTTGCGTTCAGATCATCGAGCGACTCCGATACATATGCCCTGTATTCCTCTTCCTGTGTCCCGGAAGCTTCCAATGCTTCCAGTTCCGTGATGCTGTTATCAACAAGCTGTTCCATGCCGATCACCAGAAGATCCAGCTTGTCCGACATAGAGATCCGCTGTTCTTCCTCTGCTGCATCGTTCTCATCGATCAGCTGCAGCTTCTGGTTGATCTCATCGATCTGAACCCCCATTTCCTGCATACGCTGTGCAAGATAATTGATCATCTGCTCATTGTAGGACTCCGTTCCGGGTTCCTCGGCATGGACAATAAACTTATTTCCGATACATCCAAGAAGCAGGATCAGGAAATACACCAGAAGGATGGCCAGACATATCCATTTAACCTTTTTCATCTTTCTTCTCCTGCAGCATCCCGCCAGCTGTTCCCATTTTCCAATCTTCTATAGGCAGGCTGCGGTTATGACTCCAATCTTCCAAACTCATCATGCCAAAGCCGACCATAGAAAGTCCGAATCTTTCTTTAATATCCTTCCTTGCTCCGGTATTCATAATAAAATCAAACATTTCTTCTACTGTCTGGTCAGCAAAAGGACAGCTGCCATCAGAACAAACATAAAACTGAACATTCCGGGTGATTTTTCTTAACAATTCCATTTCTGTGTCTGACAATAAATAAGACACGACCATTTCATGATATTCTGACATACTGTATCTCTCCATTCTTCTTTTAATTTTTAATGCAAAGAGGAAGCATTTTCATACTTCCTCTTACAGATCCGGCACAGATCAGAAGGCCGTAGGGAGCCATGAAGGAGTATGCCGGATACATGAACGATGAATCTGCTTTCTGATTTTGTGTACGATTTATCAGAAATCTTTACTTAGCAGCGGCGGTTTTACTGTCAGGCGCTTTTACCGGAATGATCTGCGTCAGTGTAGCGAGGCCCTGGAAGCCGGGCTCATACACCAGATCCACCACGTCACCAACATGCAGAGCACCGCAGTCAAGGTATGTAAATACATCAATGGTCTTATGGCCTGTACAATCATTCGTTTCCAGTTCATAATCCGTGAACATCGTTGTAGCATACAGCTGCGTAAAATCCCTGCCTGCTTTGTTTTTGCCTTTCATGATACCTGTAATAGTTACTTTCATGCTCTCACCTTTTCCTTTCTTTTCTCTTTTTCTGGTTTCTCTTTTCTTCTCTCTGGAGAGCGGGAGAGCAGCTTCCCACTCTCCCTTGACAAATGAACAAGTTACACAGGTTCGATTTGTTTAAAATAAATTTTACAGAAAACATGAGTGACAAAAACAGGAATTATCTATTGACAAACCGCAGAGATTCCGCTACATTAGAATACAGTTAAAATCATAAAAGGCTATGACAAGAACAAGTAGTGGATTACGGAACGCACAGAAAGCAGCCGGTTGATGAGAGGCGCGCGGAAAGTCTTCTATGAATACATCTTGGAGCTTCACGGCAGAACGGGTTTCCCAGTAGGCCGCGGCGTGTATGCACGTTACAGCATAAGAGTATTGTGTCAGGCGGGCGTTTAATGCATTTGTCCGATGCCGCACAGTACCCGGTGAGGCGGATGATGTGAATCGTCCGTAAATTTAGGTGGTAACACGGGTAAGACCCGTCCTATGGAGATAGGACGGGTCTTTTATATGTCTGCCGCCGCACAGAAAGGAAATAAAACTATGGAAATCTATGAGGAACTTCAGGCAAGGGGCCTGCTTGCCCAGTTGACGGATGCGGATGAGATACGGGATCTGATCAACAACGGAAAAGCGGTTTTCTACATTGGATTCGATCCCACCGCGGACAGTCTTCATGTGGGACATTTTATGACGCTGTGTCTTATGAAAAGACTCCAGGAAGCCGGAAATAAACCGATCGCGCTGATCGGCGGCGGCACGGCGATGATTGGCGATCCTACGGGAAGAAGCGATATGCGCACCATGATGACGAAAGAAACCATCGATCATAACTGCGAATGTTTTAAGAAACAGATCAGCCGTTTTATCGACTTCTCGGACGGCAAAGCGCTCATGGTCAATAATGCAGACTGGCTTTTGGATCTGAATTATATTGATTTTATCCGGGAGATAGGACCGTGCTTCAGCGTCAACAACATGCTCAGGGCGGAGTGCTACAAGCAGAGGATGGAAAAGGGTCTGAGCTTTCTGGAATTCAACTATATGATCATGCAGAGCTACGACTTTCTGGAACTCTACAAGAGGTACGGCTGTAATATGCAGTTCGGCGGCGACGACCAGTGGAGCAATATGCTGGGCGGCACGGATCTGATCCGCAGAAAACTGGGTAAAGACGCTTATGCCATGACGATCACCCTGCTGTTGAACTCTGACGGCAAGAAGATGGGAAAGACGCAGAAAGGCGCGGTATGGCTCGATCCGAATAAGACCACGCCGTTTGAATTTTATCAGTACTGGCGCAACGTCGCGGACTCGGATGTGCTGAAATGCCTGCGGATGTTATCTTTCCTGCCTCTTGAACAGATCGACGAGATGGATAAGTGGGAGGGCAGCCGGTTGAACCGCGCGAAAGAGATCCTTGCATATGAGCTGACCATGCTCGTGCATGGCGAAGAGGAAGCCAAAAGGGCCGAAGAGGCCGCCAAAGCGCTTTTCGCCGGGGGCGGCAGTTCCGAAAACATGCCTATGACGACGCTGACGGACGATCTGTTTACAGATGATGCGATCGATATTCTGGGAATCCTTGTGGCGGCCGGTCTGGCGTCATCGCGGTCCGAGGCGCGGCGTGCCGTCGAGCAGGGCGGTGTCGCGGTAGGCGGCGAGAAAGTGGTGGACTTTAAGGCGTCCTATACCAAAGACGAGATAGCCGCAGGAGAGTTTATTGTCCGAAAAGGGAAAAAGAGTTTCCGCAGGATCGTGATAAAATAAGCGCAGAGTCAGCGGTCTGCATTAAGAGAATTGCTTTGCAATTCTCCCGGAATGATATACGGTGTTGGCATCTGAGAATATGATATAATAAGCGCAGAGTCAGCACTCTGCGCTAAGAGAATTGCTTTGCAATTCTCCCGGAATGATTTACGGTACTGGCGTCTGAGAATATGATAGAGATAGAAGACGCCCAGACATTGGGCGCCAGACAGCGGCGGGATGCGGATGGGGATCCTGACAGGATAAGGAAAAGGAGATAATGACATGGAAAAGAAAGCAAACGAAAGAACACTGATGTCCTACACGCCGGATATCAAGGTGGTGGACTGTACGCTGCGTGACGGGGGACTGGTAAACGATTTCTATTTTACCGATGATTTTGTAAAACAATTGTATCAGGCAAATATCGAGGCCGGTGTGGACTATATGGAGTTCGGGTATAAGGCCTCAAAAGAAATGTTTGATGTGAATAAATTCGGCAGGTGGAAATTCTGCGACGACAAGGATATACGGGCCATAACAGGCGACAATAAAACGGACATGAAGATCTCCGTGATGGCGGATGTGGGCCGGTGTGATTTCCGAAAAGATATCCTGAACAAAAAAGACAGTCCGATCGATCTGGTCCGGGTCGCCACCTACATCAATACGATACCGGCGGCCATTGAAATGATCGAGGACTGCACGAAGAAGGGCTATGAAACGACGGTCAACATCATGGCGATCTCCAAGTCCAATGACGTGGACATCGATGCGGCTCTGGAACTGCTGTGCAGGAGCAGCGTCGGCACGATATATCTGGTGGACAGCTATGGATCGCTCTATCCGGAGCAGGTCAGAAGACTGGCGGACAAATATCTGGAAGTGGCGGACAAATACGGCAAGAAAGTGGGCGTCCATGCACATAACAATCAGCAGCTCGCCTTTGCCAATACGACCGAGGCGATCATCCGGGGAGTCAGCTATCTGGATGCCACGGTAAGCGGCATGGGGCGCGGGTGCGGTAACTGCCCCAGTGAACTTCTGCTGGGATTCCTGAAAAATCCGAAATATAAGATCAACCCGATCCTGAAGTTCATTGAGAAACAGATCGTTCCGCTCAAACGATCCGGCGTGGTATGGGGGTACGACGTTCCCTATCTTCTGACCGGGCTGTTGAACCAACATCCGAAGTCGGCGATACAGTTTATGAAAGAACAGCGGGAGGATTACAATACCTTCTATCTGGAACTTTTGGATAATTTCTAAAGGTACCGGCGCAAACGCGCCAAAAGGAGAAGAACATGAAAAAATTGAGTGACTTGGATGACGACATGTGGGATCTTGACGAGGATGCGGAGGATCTCGACGACGACATGCCAGAACTCGATGATGACATCCGGGATTTTGACGATGAGATAAACCGGGGATCTTTTGCCTCCAAAATGATCCTTCTGGCCGCGGCGGCAGCCGTGGCAGCGATCATCGTTGTCATTGTGATCGTTATGACCACAGGAAAGAGCGCACGCGAAGCGGCGGACACGGCTGCAGGATCAGAGGTCGTGGAGGCTGAGCCGATGCCGGATCAGGCCATAGACCCGCTTGCAGATCCGCAGGAAGATGAAAAAATATCAAGCGTTATTGATTCGCCGGAGTTAGACGAAAGCGCGGAAACGCCGGACAAAACCGGAATAGAAGAGGATGCCGCAGGCGGGGCGGGCGAGGATACAGCGCAGGAAACCACGGCGGAAAACGACGCCGCGCAGGATCCGCAGGCGGAATCCATGAGCAGCGAGCAGGGAACGGAAGTGGATATAGCGCAGCTGTTGTCTTCCGACCGTGTCGCGGAAACGGAGCAGGTCACGGTGGGCATCGATGTGGCAAAGTATCAGGGAACGATAGACTGGGCGCAGGTCGCGTCTTCCGGCATTGATTTCGCGATGGTGCGGGTTGGATACCGGACGGATGGATCCCGCGAGATCTGCGCGGATACCAATGCCCGATACAATATGCAGGAAGCCCAGAAGAACGGCATCAAGCTGGGGGTGTATTTTTTCTCCACCGCTCTTGACGCACAGGAGGCCAAGGAAGAGGCCGACTGGGTGGCAGATTATATCTCGCAGTATCAGATCACCTATCCGGTGGCGTATGACTGTGAGGGGTTCGACAAACCGGGCAGCGCGCAGTACGATCTGACGAATGCGGAGCGCACGGATATCGCGGCGGCCTTTTTACAGGAAATATATAACAGGGGTTATACTCCTATGTTTTACGCATCCATGGCAGAATTGTCGGGAAACGCGAAATGGGATACTTCAAGGATCGAGAACACATATAAGATATGGGTATCGCAGTATCCGTCGCAGCCCTATCCCGACACGCCCAAGTCGTCTTACGGCGGTGCCCATGCCATGTGGCAGTACACCAACCGCGGAACGGTAGCGGGGATCGGGACGCCGGTAGACGTCAACGTGGCGTATTTCGGCTATGAGGGGACGGCGGATGCGGTCAATCCCGAAACGCCCGAAGAAGCGCAGTCCGATCCGGAAGCGTTGATGAATTTTACGGAGGTAAATGAAACAGTCACCGCGAAAGACTCCACGAATCTGCGCAATATTCCGAGCCAAGGCGGCGACAGTACCGTGCTTTATACGCTTCAAAACGGGGAAACGGCACAGAGGACGGGAGTCAGCGACAGCGGGTGGTCGCGTCTTAACTACGACGGGAAAACGGTCTACGCGGTGTCCAGTTACCTGACGACCGATCTGGAATATCAGGCGCCGCAGCCGGAAGAGGCGCAGAGCGGTGACGGGCTGAAGACGAAATTCACCGAATGCAGCGATCAGGTAACGGCCAAGATCGAGGTCAATCTGCGCACGCTGCCGAGCGTGACCAATCCGGACTCAGCAGTAGCGGCGGTCCTTCACAACGGAGAATATGTGACCAGAACGGGGATCAACAAAGATTATGGATGGTCGAGAGTGGATTATAACGGACAGACGCTGTACTGCGTCAGCAGTTATCTTACCAACTGACAGGCGCATACGTTTGTTTGAGCAAGAGAAGATATATGGCAGGGTCATCTGCCATATATCTTTTTTAAGGTATCGAGTCTGGCTGCTGCGTTTAACAGAAGCGCATCCGCCACAGTGACGGCGGCCATGGATTCCACGACGACCACGGCGCGCGGTACGATCACGGGGTCATGGCGGCCTTTGATGGACACCTCTATGTTGTCCCCCTGTTTATTTACCGTCTTCTGCGGCGCAAAAATGGAAGGCGTCGGCTTGATATGAGCGCGGAGCACGATATCGGACCCGTCGCTGATGCCGCCCAGAATACCGCCGGAGTGATTGGTGGATTTGGAGATCCTGCCGTCCTTGGCACGGAAACTGTCGTTATTGTCCAGGCCGCGGCGCTTAGAAACCTCGATCCCGTCTCCGATCTCCACCGCCTTCACGGCGCCTATGGACATGACTGCCTTGGCAAGATTGGCGTCCAGTTTCTCAAAGACCGGATCGCCAAGACCGGCGGGGACGCCCTGAATGACACATTCGATCACTCCGCCTGCCGAATCACAGGCTTTCATGCAGTCGGAGAGATAAGATTCTGCTAGCGCGGAAGCGTCCCTGTCCGGCATACAGGTGGGAGTCGTCAGAATGGCTTCCCGGTCGAAGCGGTCCATGTCGATCTGAACCGGGCCGATAGATTTCGTGTATGCGGTCAGGCTGATGCCGAATTCGCCAAGCAGCTTGGCGGCGACTGCACCGCCGGCTGTCCGGCCGACCGTTTCGCGCCCGGAGGAGCGTCCGCCGCCGCGGTAATCGCGGAAACCGTATTTGGCGTCAAAGGTATAGTCCGCGTGTCCGGGACGGTAATAACCGGCGATCTCGCTGTAGTCCGAGGAATGTTGGGATGTGTTGCGCACCATCATGGAGATGGGGGTCCCTGTGGTGCGTCCGTCGAAGACGCCCGACAGGATCTCAACTTCGTCCGATTCCTTTCGCGGAGTGGAGATACGGGTCTGACCGGGCTTGCGGCGGTCGAGAAAGCGCTGTATGTCTTCTTCGCTGAGTGCAAGACCGGCGGGACAGCCGTCCACGACAACGCCGAGCGCGGCGCCGTGGGACTCGCCCCATGTTGTGATCTGAAAGATGTTTCCGTACGTTGAACCTGCCATAAATAAGCCCTTTCGTGTGGTTTTTTCCTGCTTCCGGCACATGCAGCTTTTGGAAAACCAAATGCAGGAAATCCTGCAAACAATAAATAACACTAGATATTAAAAATGCCCGCCGAAACAGGGAGGATGACGTCAGCCATATAGGCAGTATAACATACGGATGGACAGAAATAAATATTTTAAGAGAAAAAGTCTTTTTGCATTAAAAAAGGTGTACAAATAAATTTTATGTGTTATGATATAAAGAAAAGGATATCTGGACGGTTTACGGATCTAAGGTTATTTGGAGTTTCCAATGAAAAAGACGTTTCGGGAAAAAACGATCTCTTTTTTTACACGGATCGCAAAAAAGAATAAATTGCTGAAATATCCTTGTCTGGCAGCGCTGTCGATCGTTCTTGGTACATATCATATCGGAAGATATTTCGCATCGAACACCAAGAGGTTTGCCAGTGTCGTATTTGTCGTGATTTTTTTTATGACCAGCTGCAGCTTCTCGTTTGCGGTACTGGCCGAGAAGACGGGGTTCGTCAAGGCGCAGGAAACATACAGCGCTGTCATAGGCGACTCCGACATTACGCTGGCGGAAGAGGGAGGTTCCCCGTACATAGAGGATATGGATGAAGATCTTTCTTATGATATTGAGGAAGATTATGAGAGCGACGCCTATACTCTGGATGATATCTTGGGCGATGATGCGGATTATACGGTTGAGGGCGATCAGCAGGAGGAACTTTCGCAGCAGGTGTCGGAGGATTACGTTTTTGATCCGGATGATTGGAGATTGGTTCTTATCAACAAACAGCATCCGATCCCGGACGATTATAGTTTTGATCTCGGCACCATCAAGGACGGTATGCTCTGCGACGAGAGGATCGTCGGGGATCTGCTTGCCATGATGCAGGCGGCCAAGAAAGACGGCATCAACCTTATGATTCGTTCGCCGTACAGAAGCGATAACAGGCAGGAAACGAATTTTAACAAGAGGATCCGCAGATATATGGGACAGGGCTACTCTTATCTGGACGCCTATAAGCTTACTTCGCAGGTCATCACCGTTCCGGGAGCCAGTGAACATCAGGTCGGGCTTGCCCTCGATATCACGTCGGACACCTATTCCAATCTGGACGAGGGATTTGCGGAAACGGACACGGGCAAATGGCTTGCGGAGCACAGCTGCGAGTACGGGTTTACGCTGCGCTATCCGGCCGGCAAGGAGTATATCACCAGTATCGAGTACGAGCCATGGCATTTTCGGTATGTCGGCAGGGAAGCCGCCGTCATTATGCGGGATGAAGGGATCTGTCTGGAAGAATTCTGGGATAAATATCTGTGACGGACAGGCAGAGATATGAGTATGTATAAAATAATCAAAACGGAAGGCAGAGCAAAACTGGCGCTGTTGGAAACCGTCCATGGGACGATTCGGACGCCTGTATTTATGAATGTGGGAACGGCTGCGGCCATCAAAGGCGCCGTATCCACGGAAGATCTGGAGCACATCAAAACGCAGGTGCAGCTGTCCAACACCTATCATCTGCATGTGCGTCCCGGCGACCAGGTGATCCGGCAGCTGGGCGGACTGCATAAGTTCATGTCGTGGAACAGACCGATCCTGACGGATTCCGGCGGATTTCAGGTCTTTTCTCTGGCAGGTCTGCGCAGGATCAAGGAGGAAGGGGTCTATTTCAATTCGCATGTAGACGGCCGCAGGATCTTTATGGGGCCGGAAGAGAGTATGCAGATCCAGTCGAATCTTGCATCCACCATCGCCATGGCATTTGACGAGTGCCCGTCGAGTACTGCGGACAGACATTATGTGGAAGCGTCCGTGGCGCGGACATACCGGTGGCTGGAACGCTGTAAGAAAGAGATGGCCCGGTTAAATGCGCAGGAGGATACCCTCAATAAGGATCAGCTTCTGTTCGGCATCAATCAGGGCGCCGTCTACGATGATATCCGGATCGATCATGCCAAAAGGATATCGGAACTGGAATGTGACGGTTATGCGATCGGCGGACTGGCTGTCGGGGAATCACATGAGCAGATGTATCATGTGATCGAAGAAACGGTTCCGTACCTGCCGAAAGACAAGCCGACTTACCTGATGGGGGTAGGGACGCCCGCCAATATACTGGAAGCCGTGGAGCGCGGCGTGGATTTCTTTGACTGCGTATATCCTACGCGGAACGGAAGGCACGGCCATCTGTACACCAATCACGGAAAGATCAATCTATTCAACGCCAAATACGAACTGGACGACAGACCGATCGAGGAAGGCTGCGGCTGTCCTGCCTGCAGGCGTTATTCGAGGGCCTATATCCGGCATCTTCTGAAAGCCAGAGAGATGCTGGGGATGAGGCTGTGCGTGCTGCACAATCTGTATTTCTATAATACGATGATGGAGGAGATCCGGACAGCTCTGGAAAACGGCGGATTCGCCGCCTACAAGAAGAAAAAACTGGAAGGGATGCAGGGTGGCGCAGCGGAAACGGGCGATTCGTAAAAAACCATAAATTATGCAAGAAAAAGCTTGTTTTCCGGCCTTGTTTTGTGTATGATATGCAGTAGACTGTATGGGCATCCGGCGCGGCTGCGCCAGTGCTTTGATGCATGGGTAAGAAGATATGGAGGAAAATCATATGGGTATTTTATTGACGGCTGATGAAGCAGCGGTCCCCGCAGGAGGCGGCGGCATAATCATGATCATCTATCTTGTGATCATCGTGGCATTTTTCTATTTTATCCTGATCCGTCCGCAGAAGAAGGAGCAGAAGAGAGTGTCTGCCATGCTCGCGGATTTGAGCGTCGGCGACTGCGTCCTTACGACAAGCGGTTTTTACGGCATCGTGATCGATATCACGGACGACACGATCATCGTAGAGTTCGGCAGCAACAAGAACTGCCGTATCCCGATGCAGAAGTCGGCGGTCGCACAGGTCGAGAAGGCGGACGCTGATTGACCGTATCCGGATATCGCGCGCCGATCCTGTTCAAAAGTTGTCGGATACAAAAAAATACAATTTTTTTGTGTAACGTATTGACATGGGGGGGGGTAAGGAGTATATAATCTCTTCTTGTGTGATATCATATCAGACATCTTATTACGACAGAATATTCTGGACAGAATGTTCTTATGAGCAGGAGGAGGAAAAAAGATATGAAGGGAACAGTAAAGACAGCGGTGCTTGCCGTGATCATGACACTGACGATGGCGGTAACGGCATGCGGTCAGAAGACTTTGGAGAGTCTTTTTAACGATTCCGAGATGCAGGAGCAGTTTGAGAGTGCATACGCAGGCCTTGAAGATCAGGGCATGTCGCTCAGCTACGAGGTAAAAGGCAACGACTTCACGATGGTATTGCAGATCACGGACAGCGCACTGATCGTTGACGGGATCGGCGAGGCGCTTCAGGGCGCTTTGGATGCACAGGCCGATACGTTCAAAGAGCAGGTCGCAACGTTTGACGAGGCTGTCGGCAAAGAAGGCGCATGCAGCGCAACGGTACGTTATACGGATCCCGACGGCAATGTGCTTGCCGAGTCCACTTTCACAGCGGAATAATCGTTCCGGCATGAAAGATTTACCAATCAATAACACATGGTATGAAAAGGCAGATCAAAAGCGGTCTGCCTTTTTTGGCGTCCGCGCGCATCTTATGGGGCTGGATCGGCCGCCGGACAATGGGAATCGGTTATCATGACTTGAATTTTAACAAAGAATAGACTATGATATAGAAGTGTCATTTTGCGACAGATTACATAGAAATGAGGATTGTCACATGAATTTAAAGATAACATGTATTCCGGGAGATGGGATCGGTCCGGAGATCATAGCGGAAGCCAAGAAAGTTCTCGATACCGTGGCCGATAAGTATGGACATACCATACAGTACACGGATATTTTGATGGGAGGGGCGTCCATTGACGCGTACGGGGTCCCCTTGACGGATGAAGCGATCGAAACGGCCAGAGCGGCCGATGCGGTCCTGATGGGTTCGATCGGCGGGGATACCACGACCTCCCCATGGTATAAACTTCCGCCCAATTTAAGGCCGGAAGCGGGGCTGCTCGCGATCAGAAAGGCGCTGAACCTTTTTGCCAATTTAAGACCGGCGGTGCTGTACAGCGAACTGCGCGGGGCGTGTCCGCTCAAAGAGGAGATCTCGGCGGCGGGGTTTGACATGCTGATCATGCGGGAACTGACCGGCGGCCTGTATTTCGGCGAGCGGAAGACCGTCGAGGAGAACGGCGTCCGCAAGGCGGTCGATACGCTTGTATACGACGAGAATGAGATCCGGAGGATCGCCGTCAAAGGTTTTGACATAGCGATGAAAAGGCGCAAGAAAGTGACCAGTGTAGATAAAGCGAACGTACTGGATTCGTCAAGGCTGTGGAGAAGCGTGGTGGAGCAGGTCGCCAAAGACTATCCCGAAGTGGCTCTGGAGCATATGCTGGTGGACAATTGCGCCATGCAGCTTGTAAAAGATCCGGCGCAGTTCGATGTGATCCTGACGGAGAACATGTTCGGGGATATTCTGTCCGACGAAGCGAGTATGGTGACCGGTTCCATCGGTATGCTTGCATCCGCTTCCTTAAACGATACGAAATTCGGCCTGTACGAACCGAGCCACGGCTCCGCGCCGGATATCGCGGGCAGAGATATTGCCAATCCGATCGCTACGGTCCTGTCGGCGGCGATGATGCTGCGCTACAGTTTTGATCTGGACCGGGAAGCGGACGCGGTCGAAGAGGCGGTCAGACAGGTGCTCAAAGACGGCTACCGTACCGGCGATATCATGTCGGAGGGATGCACGCGCACAGGCTGCAGGCAGATGGGAGATCTGCTGGCGGAACGTATAAAACAGCAGTAAGATAAGGAGATCAGGTATGAAAAGTGATAACGTAAAAGCGGGCATCCAGCAGGCGCCGCACAGAAGTTTGTTCAATGCACTGGGATTTACGCAGGAAGAGATGGGAAAGCCCATGGTCGGCATCGTCAGTTCATACAATGAGATCGTTCCGGGGCACATGAATCTGGATAAGATCGTCGATGCCGTGAAACTGGGCGTCGCCGAGGCGGGTGGAGTCCCGGTGGTATTTCCGGCGATCGCGGTCTGCGATGGCATTGCGATGGGACACATCGGTATGAAATATTCGCTGGTCACGAGAGATCTGATAGCGGATTCCACGGAGTGCATGGCTCTTGCCCATCAGTTCGACGCACTGGTGATGGTGCCGAACTGCGACAAGAACGTGCCGGGCCTTCTCATGGCGGCGGCGCGTATCAATGTGCCTACGGTGTTTGTGTCCGGCGGCTCCATGCTGGCGGGGCATGTGCACGGGAAAAAGACGAGCCTGTCTTCCATGTTCGAGGCGGTGGGCTCCCATGCGGCCGGGCGGATAAACGACGACGAACTGCGGGAGTTCGAGGAAAAGACCTGTCCCACCTGCGGTTCCTGTTCCGGTATGTACACGGCCAATTCCATGAACTGCCTGACAGAGGTGCTCGGAATGGGGCTTCGCGGCAACGGAACGATCCCGGCGGTCTATTCCGAGAGGATCAAACTGGCTAAACATGCCGGTATGGCGGTGATGGAACTTTTACGGCGCGATATCAAGCCTAGGGACATCATGACACAGGACGCCATCATCAACGCGCTGACGGTGGATATGGCGCTGGGATGTTCGACCAATTCCATGCTTCATCTGCCTGCGATCGCGCATGAGGTCGGTTTTGATTTTGACATATCCTATGCGAATGAGATCAGTGAGAGAACGCCGAACCTCTGCCATCTGGCTCCGGCGGGTCCGACTTATATGGAAGATCTGAACGAGGCGGGCGGCGTTTATGCCGTTATGAAAGAATTGGCGGATATCGGGCTGATCCGCACGGACTGCATGACCGTGACCGGCAGGACGGTGGGCGAGAATATCGCGGATGCAGTCAACAGAAATCCGGAAGTTATCCGGACAGTGGACGATCCGTACAGCAGGACCGGCGGCCTCGCCGTGCTGAAAGGAAACCTTGCGCCGGACGGAAGCGTTGTCAAGCGTTCCGCGGTGGTGGAAGAGATGATGGTGCATGAAGGCCCCGCCAGAGTATTCGAGTGCGAGGAAGACGCCATAGCGGCTATCAAAGGCGGCAGGATCAAAGAGGGGGATGTGGTGGTCATCCGCTATGAAGGGCCCAAAGGCGGTCCCGGTATGCGCGAGATGTTAAATCCCACTTCGGCCATTGCAGGTATGGGACTGGGATCTTCGGTGGCCCTTATCACGGACGGCAGATTCTCCGGCGCGTCGCGCGGCGCATCGATCGGACATGTATCGCCGGAGGCGGCGGTGGGCGGACCGATCGCCCTTGTGGAAGAGGGAGATATCATCAGCATCGATATACCGAACCTGAAACTGGATCTGAAAGTATCCGAGGAAGAACTGGCGGCCAGAAAAGAAAAATGGCAGCCAAGAGAACCGGAAGTGACGGGCGGATATCTTGCAAGATACCGCGAGATGGTGACCAGCGGCAACAGGGGCGCCATTCTGGAGATCCCCAGAAAGAAATGAGAGATCGCAACAATAGGGAAAGCGGGAGGAAACAATCATGTTATTGACTGGTGCTGAGATCGTTGTGGAGTGCCTGAAAGAACAGGGCGTAGACACTGTGTTCGGTTATCCGGGCGGAACGATCCTCAACGTATACGATGCTTTATATCAACACAGTAATGAAATCAATCATATCCTGACGTCGCACGAGCAGGGGGCGGCTCATGCCGCCGACGGTTATGCGAGGGCGACCGGAAAGGTCGGCGTATGTCTGGCGACAAGCGGACCGGGGGCGACGAACCTTGTGACAGGGATAGCCACGGCCTATATGGATTCCGTGCCGATCGTTGCGATCACCTGCAACGTGGTCCTGCCTTCTTTGGGCAAGGATTCTTTTCAGGAGGTGGATATCGCCGGTATCACCATGCCGATCACGAAGCACAACTATATCGTGAAAGATATCCGTATCTTGGCCGATACTCTGCGCAATGCGTTTGCCATAGCAGGCAGCGGAAGACCGGGCCCGGTCTTGGTGGATATCACAAAAGACGTGACGTCCAACACCTGTGAGTACGAGCCGAAGAAACCGGCCGAGCCGGAAAGACCGGTCCGCTATGCGAAGCAGGAGCTTCAGGCGGCGCTGGATCTTATCCGGAAATCCGAGAGGCCGTTCCTTTATGTGGGCGGCGGAGCCGTCATATCCGGGGCTTATCAGGAAGTGCGGGAATTTGCAAAGAAGATGGATACGCCCGTATGCGACACACTGATGGGAAAAGGAGTTTATGACGGACATGACGCGGCTTATACGGGCATGATCGGTATGCATGGAACCAAGGCGTCCAATTACGGCGTCAGCGAATGTGACCTTCTTATCGCTCTCGGCGCCAGATTTTCGGACCGCGTCGTCGGCAATCCGAAGAAGTTCGCCGAGCATGCCAAGGTCCTTCACATTGACATTGACGCTGCCGAGATCAACAAGAACATCCGGACGGACGTTTCTCTGGTGGGAGATCTGAAGGAAGTGCTGACAGAGATCAACGGGCAGCTGGAACAGCAGGATCACAAGGAGTGGATGCAGCACGTCATGCAGCTGAAAGAACAGTATCCGCTCAGCTATGATAAGACATCGCTGTCCTGTCCGTATATCATAGAAGAGATCGACAGGATAACGAACGGCGAAGCGGTCATTACGACGGATGTAGGACAGCATCAGATGTGGGCGGCGCAGTTCTATAAATATTCGATGCCGAGGACGCTGCTTACTTCCGGCGGACTCGGAACCATGGGCTATGGGCTCGGAGCATGTATAGGGGCCAAGATAGGAAGACCGGACAAGATCTGTATCAACATCGCCGGTGACGGGTGTTTCCGCATGAATATGAACGAACTTGCCACGGCCAGCCGTTACAACATTCCGATCATTCAGGTGGTTATCAACAACCATGTCCTTGGCATGGTGCGCCAGTGGCAGACGCTGTTCTATGGGGCCCGCTATTCGCAGACGGTGCTCGACGACGGCGTTGATTTCTGCAAAGTGGCGGAAGGCTTGGGCTGCGCGGCTATCCGGGTGGCTAAGAAGGAAGAGGCGGCGCCTGCCATTGAGAAAGCTCTTGCCATGAAGAAACCGGTCCTGTTGGACTGCATCATTCCGGAGGACGACAAGGTATTTCCCATGGTACCCGCCGGTGCGCCGATCAGCGAGGCTTTTGACGCGTCGGATCTTGCAAGGGCAAATAATTAGGCGTCGGGGCATATATTACAAAGGATGAAGGAACATTAAGGCGGCCGGTAACATCTTATGAAAGTATTTTTCAAATATTTGGCAGTTATTCTGGGTATCGTTCTGGTCAGTCTGATGGCGGTATACATCGGACTGGCCATTTATTATCACAATGCGTTCGCTTACGGAACATGGGTCAACGGCGTGTACTGTACGGGCAGGAGCATAGAAGAGGTCAACGACGATCTGGTCAATGATTTCTCCTATGACGGGCTCACGGTCTATGACAAAGACGGAAATTCTTACACGATCCCGGCGCAGGAGATCGGATATCAATTCGATTTTGTCAAAGCGCTGGAGATCTGCCGCGCACAACAGAACCCATGGATGTGGATCGAGAGTCTGCGCCACGGAAACAATATCGAACTGACGCCGGTGGTATCGTATGACCGTCAGGCTCTTGACGCGGTCCTTGACAAAGTGCCTTTTCTCGCATCGCAGGGCGATCAGTCCGACGAGGAGCGGACCGTTGCCATCATCCGCACCGGTCAGGGATACGAACTTGTGAATGACCGCATTGACATACTGCGCATCGACAAGGCCAGAGAAGCCATTGTGCACGCTGTCGAGGAATCCCGGACGGAAGTGTCGCTGGAAGACGAGGGGTGCTACGAGGATCTGCCGGAAACGGCAAAGGTCCGGGATACGCTCGCCCTGTGGGATAAGATCCAACAGTTTCAACAGTGCGGCATCGTCTATCAGATGGGGACGGAACAGATCCCGGTGGATGCTTCCGTGGTATGCGGTTGGATCGCGCTTGATGAAAACGGCGATTTTATAACGGATAAGGACGGAAACCTTCAGATGCGGGAAAATGCAATCGAAGAATTTGTGGACGCGATCGCGGATGAATATGATACCGTGGGCATCAGCAGGCAGTTCCGGGCTACGAGCGGCAGACTTGTGACGGTGGAAGGCGGCACCTACGGCAATAAGATCGACCGCGGAGCGGAAGTGGAATATCTGAAAGACGCCTTTGAAAACAGACGGAACGAGATACACGAGCCGGTATATTCGCAGAAGGCGTGGGCGCAGGGCAAAGACGACATCGGCGATACCTATATCGAGATCGATATGGGCGAACAGATGATGTACTATTATGTGGATGGCGCACAGCAGATCGCCACGCCCGTGGTGACTGGCAACACATCCCGCAGAATGGGCACGCCGAGCGGCGTCAATTATGTGTATATGAAGCAGAAGAACCGGATCCTGCGGGGAGAGGGCTATGCGTCCCATGTAGATTTCTGGATGCCGGTCAAAGGAAACATCGGCATACACGACGCGTCATGGCGGGGAAAATACGGCGGGACCATCTACCAGACCAACGGGTCGCACGGCTGCATCAATACGCCGCGGGACGCGATGGAGCAGCTGTATGAGAGCGCGGAGGTGGGGACTCCGGTCGTCATGTTTTATTGAACGGGCGTCCGCGGAAAGGAACCGGACGGGAAGAAAAGAATTGACTTAGGAATATGAAAAAGGTAAAATGTTTGTTAGTTTATAAATTTTTACAGATAATTGGAGGAGTGTAAAGTGGCTAGAGTGTACAATTTTTCGGCAGGTCCTGCAGTTTTGCCGGAGGAAGTCCTGAAAGAAGCGGCGCAGGAGATGTTAGATTATAAGGGGACCGGCATGTCCGTCATGGAAATGAGCCATCGTTCCAAGGCTTACGATACCATTATCAAGGAGGCAGAGGCGGATCTGCGCACGCTGCTTAAGGTACCGGAGAATTACAAGGTCCTGTTTTTACAGGGCGGAGCAAGCCTTATCTTTGCGTCCGTTCCGATGAACCTCATGAAGAACCGCAAAGCGGGATATATCCTGACCGGACAATGGGCGAAGAAGGCGTTCGCGGAAGCTAAGATCTACGGGGAAGCGGTGGAATTGGCGTCCTCGGCGGATAAGACTTTTTCCTATATTCCGGACTGTTCGGATCTTCCCATCACAGACGATATGGATTATGTCTATATCTGTGAGAACAATACGATCTACGGGACCAAATATCATACCCTGCCGAACACAAAAGGCAGGATCCTTGTGTCCGACGTATCTTCCTGTTTCCTGTCGGAGCCTATGGATGTGTCGGCTTACGGTATGCTCTATGCAGGCGTGCAGAAAAACGTGGGTCCTGCGGGTACGCAGGTAGTCATTATCCGGGAGGATCTGCTCACGGATGATGTGCTTCCGGGCACTCCTACGATGATGAAATATAAAGTCCATGCGGACAACGATTCGTTGTACAATACGCCGCCGTGTTACGGCATCTACATATGCGGCAAAGTCTTCAAGTGGCTCTTAAAGAACGGCGGTCTTGAAGCGATGAAGGAGATAAACGAGAAGAAAGCCGGGATCCTGTACGATTTTCTGGATGAAAGCAGCCTGTTTAAAGGAACCGTCAGAAAAGAAGACCGTTCCATCATGAACGTTCCGTTCGTGACGGGAAGCGATGAACTGGATGCAAAGTTCATCAAGGAAGCTTCCGCAGCAGGCTTTGTGAATCTGAAAGGACACCGTACCGTGGGCGGTATGCGCGCGAGCATTTACAACGCCATGCCGGTGGAAGGCGTAGAGAAACTGGTCGCTTTCATGAAAGAGTTTGAAAAGAACAACAAGTAATCAGGATAGAAGGAGAGATAAGGCGTATGTTTAAATATCATTGTTTGAATCCGATCGCCGCGGTAGGGCTTGAAAAATTCAGCGGCCAGTATGAAAAGACAGAGAACGTGGAAGAGGCGGACGGAATTCTGGTCAGAAGCGCCGCCATGCATGATATGGAGCTCCCGGACAGTCTTTTGGCCATTGCGAGAGCCGGTGCGGGCGTCAATAACATCCCGCTCGACAAATGCGCGGAAAAAGGCATCGTCGTCTTCAACACGCCGGGCGCCAACGCCAACGGCGTCAAAGAACTGGTGATCGCCGGGATGCTGCTGGCGGCCAGAGATGTGGTGGGCGGTATCGAGTGGGTCAAGGAAAATCGTTCGGACGAAAATATCGGCAAGAGTGCCGAGAAGGCCAAGAAAAATTTTGCGGGCACAGAGATCGAGGGCAAGAAACTGGGTATCGTGGGACTGGGCGCTATCGGCGTCCGGGTTGCCAATGTGGCAAAACATCTGGGGATGGAAGTGTACGGATACGATCCTTATCTGTCTGTTGACGCCGCATGGAATCTGAGCCGCGACGTCAAGCATGTGCTGAATGTGGAAGATATCTATGCGGAGTGCGATTATATTACGATCCATGTGCCGCTCATGGATTCCACCAAGGGCATGATCGGCGCGGAAGCCATCGGGCAGATGAAAGACGGAGTGATCCTGCTGAATTTTGCGCGCGATCTTCTGGTAGATGAAAAAGCGGTGCTCGACGGGATCAAAGCGGGAAAGATCCGCAGATATGTTTCTGATTTCCCCAACGCCGTGACGGCAGGGCAGGACGGCTGCATCGTGATCCCGCACCTCGGCGCGTCCACGGAGGAATCGGAGGATAACTGCGCGGTCATGGCCGTAAAAGAACTCAAAAATTATCTGGAGAACGGCAACATCGTCAACAGCGTCAATTACCCGAACTGTGATATGGGTGTCTGTGCGCAGGTGGGACGTGTGGCGATCTTCCACAAGAATATTGCAAATATGATCACGAAGTTTACGGCATGTTTCGGGGACAACGGCATCAATATAACCGATATGATGAACAAATCCAAAGGCGAGGTCGCCTATACGATGATCGATATCGAGGCGCCTGCATCGGAGAGCATTGTCCAGAAGCTGGAGTCCATAGAGGGCGTTTTCCGGGTCCGCGTGGTCAAATAACGAGGGAATCTGTTTTTCAAAAAATAAGAGCCGGCAAAACGCCGGCTCTTTTGTCGTCCTGGTATTTAAGATCTGCGGCCGGTAAAGAAGGTCCCTCAGCCTTTCAGACGATTGGCGATCTTGGAGAAATCCGCGTCCTCGTCACCGTCTAAAGCAGCGTCGAGCTGTTTCTGCGCTTCGACGGACGACTCGCTTGCAAGATCCATATATAGGATGAACACGTCCTCTATGGACATGCCCTTTTCGTCTGCGATTTCCTGCATGATCGGCCGCAGGGCGTCCAACTGATATGATACCCTTGTCTTTTGCGGATCGATATCCGCCAAGGCCTCTTCCGCATATGCGTTGATGCGGTCCAGTATCTGCTTGTTTTCAGGTGTCATGACATACACTCCTTTTCCTGTATAGATGCCGCCGGAACGCCGGCTGCCCGGCTTGTGCGGTTCTATAGGCATTTTAACACTTCGTGCTTGTGCTGTATAGGCTTATTTGTTAAAATAAATCTATATATGACGATTTGACGGAATCGGACGGGAGAAGAAATGGCAGATATCAAACCTTTCCGGGCAGTCCGGCCAAGGCCGGATCTGGCGGCCAAGATCGCGGCGCTGCCCTACGACGTATACAGCAGACAGGAGGCATACAGGAAAGTACAGGGGGACCCCTATACGTTTCTGAGGATAGACAGACCGGAAACGCAGTTTGCGCCGGACTGCGACATGTATGCACCGGAAGTTTATGACAGGGCGCGGGATATGCTTGATGAAATGATCTCGGACGGACTTTTTGTCGAGGAAGAGAAGGAAGCGTACTATGTGTATGAACTGGTGATGGACGGACGCTCCCAAGTGGGCATCGGCGCCTGCGCCTCCGTGGACGACTACGAGGGACAGGTCATCAGGAAACACGAGAATACCAGAGCGGACAAAGAGGCGGACCGGATCCGCCATGTGGACGTATGCAGCGCCCAGACGGGTCCCATCTTTCTGGCTTACCGCAGGCGGGAACGGATCGAGGAAGTCGTGCGGCGCGTGATGGCAGGGCGGCCGGTATATGATTTTACGGCGGACGACGGCATCGTGCACAGAATGTGGGTGATCGATGACAGCCGGGACGTGGAGCAGATCCGGCGCGAGTTCGGGAAGGTGGAGTCGATCTATATCGCGGACGGACACCACAGGTGCGCCTCTGCGGTGAAGGTCTCCCGGATGCGCCGGGAAGCGCATCCCGGTTACACGGGCAGCGAGGAATTCAACTACTTCCTGTCGGTGCTTTTCCCGGACGATCAGCTGATGATCATGGATTACAACCGGGTGCTTAAGTCTTTGGGCGGATATTCCGAAGAGGAGTTCCTCGAACGGACGGGCAGGATCTTTGACGTATCGCCCGCAGAGAAGGGGCCGTACCGGCCGGAGAAAAAGGGCGAGATCGGCCTGTGTCTGAAGGACGGATGGCACCGTCTGAAGATCCTGCCGGAGCAGTATAACGGCAATGCCGTCCATGATCTGGATGTGGCCATCCTGCAGCGGGAACTTCTGGGACCGGTGGCGGGCATCGAGGATCCAAAAGTGGACGACAGGATAGATTTCGTGGGAGGTATCCGCGGCATGGAGGAACTGGAGCGGCGGGTGCACACGGATGCCAAAGCGGCGTTTGCAATGTATCCCACGGATATCCATGAACTGTTTGCCGTGTCCGACGCGGGTGAGCTGATGCCGCCGAAATCTACATGGTTCGAGCCGAAACTGCGCAGCGGCCTGCTGATACATAAGATAGAAAGATAGGCAGATATGCCGGACGGCCGGACAGCGCCGTCATATGTTTGTGAAAAGGAGAAAGTATGAACAAAAAGTTGTATAAACTGATGAACTGGCCTGAAATAGAAGGGATCGTTTATTCCGAATCCGATGATCCGCACGCGCTCCTTGGCGCGCATACAGCGGGCAGTTCGGTGCTTGTCCAGACATTTCAGCCGGGTGCCGTGAGCGTCCGCCTGCAGCTGAGCGAAGGGGACAAAAGCTATAAGATGGAGATGGCGGATGAAGAGGGCTTCTTTGCGGCGCTGATTCCGGGGAAAAAGATCCCCGATTACGAATATATCGTAGAATTTCAGGACGGTTCCCTGAAAAAAGTCCATGACGCTTACCGCTATGCCCCGCAGATCACAAAGGAAGACACCGAGAAATTCAACGCGGGGATACACTACACGATCTATGAAAAACTGGGAGCGCACCCTATGAACATCGACGGCGTTGACGGCGTTTTGTTTGCGGTCTGGGCGCCGAATTCCGTGCGCGTCAGCGTGGTGGGGGATTTCAACGCATGGGACGGCCGGGTCCATCAGATGCGGAGGCTGTGGGATTCAGGCATCTTTGAACTGTTTATTCCCGATGTCCGGGAAGGCGAGTGTTATAAGTACGAGATCAAGGCAAGAGGCGGATTGACGTATCTGAAAGCGGATCCGTACGCCTTCGGACAGCAGCTGCGGCCGGACAGCGCCTCGATCGTGAGAAATATAGACGGATTTCAGTGGGAGGACGGTAAATGGATGAAAGGCCGCGCCAGACTCCAAGGTGACGACAAGCCCATAAACGTATATGAGGTCTATCTGGGGTCTTTTGACAAGCCGGACGACGGAAGGCCCTATTACAATTACCGCGAGCTTGCCCCCAAGATCATCGCGTATGTGAAGAAAATGGGTTATACCCACATCGAGCTGATGCCGGTCATGGAGCATCCCCTCGACGCTTCGTGGGGATATCAGGTGATCGGGTATTATGCGCCTACGTCGCGTTACGGCAGCGCGGAAGATTTTATGTACTTTATGAACGAGATGCATAAGGCGGGGATCGGCGTGTTCCTGGACTGGGTTCCTGCGCATTTCCCGCGGGACGCATACGGTCTGTCCGGATTCGACGGCACCTGTCTGTATGAACATCAGGATCCCAGACAGGGATCCCATCCCCACTGGGGTACGCTGATCTACAATTACGGCAGGCCGGAGGTGTGCAATTACCTGATAGCCAATGCCCTCTATTGGGCGGAACGGTATCACGCCGACGGTATCCGCATCGATGCGGCAGCGTCCATGCTGTATCTGGACTACGGCAAGAACGACGGGGAATGGGTTGCCAATATGTACGGCGGAAATGAGAATCTGGAGGCCGTGGAATTTTTGAAACATCTCAACTCCATCATGAAGAAGAGAAATAAGGGCGTGCTCATGATCGCCGAGGAATCGACGGCATGGCCCAAAGTGACAGGCGCGCTGGACGACGACGGACTGGGCTTCGATCTGAAATGGAACATGGGCTTTATGAACGATTACCTGAATTATATCAAGACTGATCCTTATTTCCGCTCAGGATGCCACAATGAACTGACTTTCAGCATGATCTATGCCTACAGCGAAAAGTTTATGCTGGTGTTCTCGCATGACGAAGTGGTGCACGGCAAGGGGACGCTCCTTGGCAAAATGCCGGGAGAGCGCAGCGAGCAGTTCGCAAATCTGCGGCTCACATACGCCTACCATATGACCCATCCGGGCAAGAAACTGATCTTTATGGGGCAGGATATCGGTGAATACGACGAATTCTATGAGGAGAGGGCGGTCGAGTGGGATCTGCTGGAGATCAACGACCACGCGAAGCTGAACCGCCTTGTGGCGGATCTGAACAAATTGTATACGTCCAGTCCGGCGTTGTATGCAAAGGACACATCGTGGGACGGTTTTGAGTGGATCAACTGCATTACGCCCAACGCGTGTATGCTCTCTTATCTGCGCAAAAGCGGCAGAGTGGAAGAAACCCTTGTCGTTGTGGCAAACTTCGCCAATGTAAAGCAGAAATTCCGCGTCGGCGTGCCCTATGAAGGAAAATACAAAGAGATTCTGAATACGGACGCCAAGATCTACGGCGGGAGCGGCACGGTCAATCGAGAGATCTGCAATACGATCGAAACGGAATGGGACGGCAAACCGTATGCCATCGATATGGTGAGCGCGCCTCTCTCGATCAGCATTTTCTCTTACACTCCTTATACGGCCGAAGAGAAAGCCGAGAACGACAGGATACGCGCTGAGCAGCTGCGCAGGGCTCAGGAAGAAGAGGAGCGCAGGGCTGCTGAGGAAGAAAAGGCAGACACGGCCAGAGCGGCGGCCGAGGCCAGACAGCTGGCCAAAGCGGCGGCGGCCGAGGCGAAAGAACGCGCCAGAATAGCAGACGAGATGTTAAAAAAAGCACAGGAGGCGGAGGAACGGCTGCAGAAGATCACTCTGGCGCAGAAAAAGAGAGCGGCCGAACAGGGATCCGCACAAAGACCTGAGGCCGGAAAGCGCGCAAAAACAGGCAGGGCCGCAAAGACGGCAGGCAAAAAAACAGATGGGAAATAGGTTGAGATCATAGAAAGCAGGAGGTGAGAGGGACATGGAAGGACAGATAAAAGAAATAGGGGAGATCGCTTCGGAGGAGATCCAAGTGGGAGCGATCGAAGCCTATATTCAAAAATTCCCGGAAAATGCGCTGCGGTTCGGCGTTAAAGTGGCAATGGCCTTTATTGTCTTTGTGATCGGCGTCCAAGTGATACGGATGGTCCGCAGGATCGTCCGCCGTTCGCTCAAAAAAGGAAATGCCGACGTAGGCGTCGTCCAGTTTCTGGATTCCCTTATCAAAGTCCTGATGTACATCGTCCTTCTCTTCATGATCGCGACGGAGTTCGGATTGGATGCAACCGGCGCCGCGGCCCTTCTGGGTTCCGCGGGCGTGGCGATCGGCCTTGCCGTTCAGGGCAGCCTGTCCAATTTTGCGGGCGGCGTTCTGATCCTGCTTTTAAAGCCGTTCCGCGTAGGCGATTACATCAAGGCCGACAACGACGGGCACGAGGGCACCGTTACGGAGATACAGCTGTTTTATACCAAAATGGCAACGCCGGACAATCATGTGGTCATTATCCCGAACGGAACGCTGGCCAATTCCTGCATCATCAATATGAGCGCTCTGGAGGAGCGCAAGGTGGATATCCTTGTGTCGATCTCGTACGACGCCGATATACAGGCGGCAAGGGAGGCGCTCCTGCGCGTGCTGGAGGACGAGCCCATGGTCAGGAAAGACCGCGAGAGGAGAGTTTTGGTCCAGTCGCTTGCGGACAGCGGCGTGCAGCTGTGCGTGCGCTGCTGGGCAGCCAATGCGGATTACTGGGAGAGCCGCTGGCGGATCACGGAACAGATCAAGTATGCGTTGGACAATGCGGGGATCGCTATTCCCTATCCGCAGATGGATGTGCATATAGACGGAAATGTGCAGGATGTTTCAAAGAAAAACTGACGGATCCGTATAAATTTGGTTATATGACAATTAAATTTGGGCATATGACAATTTAGCACTTGCAAAATCATTTATAAATCAGTATAATAGTCCTTGTGTTGCAAGGACATGCTGGAATAGCGCAGTTGGTAGCGCAACTGATTCGTAATCAGTAGGTCGAGGGTTCGAGTCCCTTTTCCAGCTTCCGCTCTAAACGGCATCCGCTGTATGCGGGTGTCGTTTTTTGCTGCCCTGCGGCAGGCGCCGGCGGGAATAACGGAAAAATATCCTGCACAAAATATCCTGCATAAAAAATATTCCGCAAAAAGAAAAAAATATCCTGCGCAAAAAAAGAAAAAACAGTTGGACTTCTTGACAGTCAAAAAAACAGTGATACAATATATAGTATACACATCAGGGGGCGACTAACAGGATATAGTGTTTTGGATAAGGGAATGGCAGGTAATGCAGGATGAAGATCATTAAGAGAAGCGGTGCAGAGGTCAATTTTGATCTGGGGAAGATCACGGCGGCGATCTGTAAGGCGAATAACAGCGTCAAGGAAGAGGAAAAACTTTCGAGTGAAGAGATCGACGAGATCGCCGGAGTCGTGGCAAAGAACTGTGAGGAGATGAAGCGTTCTCCCAGTGTGGAAGAGATACAGGATATGGTGGAGAATCAGCTGATGAAGTATCGGGCCTATACGATGGCGCGGAACTACATCACCTATCGCTATAAGCGGGCGCTTATCAGGAAATCCAACTCCACGGACGAACAGATATTGACGCTGCTTGAGTGTAACAACGAGGAAGTAAAGCAGGAAAATTCCAATAAGAACCCCACGGTCAACAGCGTGCAGAGAGATTATATGGCCGGGGAAGTCAGCAAGGATATCACAAAACGTTTCCTGCTGCCGCCGGATGTAGTGGAAGCGCACGAGCAGGGGATCATCCATTTTCATGACGCGGATTATTTTGCGCAGCACATGCATAACTGCTGCCTCGTCAATCTGGAGGATATGCTGCAGAACGGCACGGTGGTCAGCGAGACCATGATCGACACCCCCAAGAGTTTTTCCACGGCATGTAATGTGGCTACCCAGAGCATCGCGCAGATCGCAAGCTGCCAGTACGGCGGGCAGAGCATATCGCTGTCGCACCTGGCCCCTTTTGTCCAGGTGAGCCGGGAGAAATTCCGCAGGGAGATCCGGACCGAACTGGAGGAGAACGGGATCGAGGCGAGCGATGAACAGGTCAATAAGATTGCCGAAAGACGTGTCCGGGATGAGATCAAGCGCGGCGTCCAGATCATCCAGTATCAGGTCATCACGCTTATGACAACAAACGGACAGGCGCCGTTCATCACGGTCTTTATGTATATCGACGAAGTGCCGGAAGGACAGCTGCGCGACGATCTTGCGATGATCATCGAGGAGATGCTCAATCAGCGAATCAAGGGAGTCAAGAACGAAAAAGGAGTCTATATCACCCCCGCTTTCCCGAAACTGATCTACGTTCTGGAGGAGGATAATATCCGGGAGGGAAGCAAATATTGGTATCTGACAAGACTGGCGGCCAAGTGTACCGCCAAGCGCATGGTGCCGGATTATATCTCCGAAAAGATCATGAAGAAACTGAAAGACGGCAACTGCTATCCGTGTATGGGATGCCGTTCTTTCCTTACCGTATATCACGATGAAAACGACAAACCTCAGTTTTACGGCCGGTTTAATCAGGGAGTGGTCACGCTGAATCTGGTCGATGTGGCCTGCTCGTCAGGCCGGGACATGGACCGGTTCTGGCAGATCATGGATGAGCGTCTGGATCTTTGCAGGCGCGCGCTTATGTGCCGCCACAACAGGTTGAAGGGGACCCCGTCCGACGTGGCGCCGATCCTGTGGCAGAACGGCGCGCTGGCCCGGCTGAAAAAGGGCGAGAAGATCGACAAGCTGCTCTATGGCGGATATTCCACCATTTCTCTGGGATATGCCGGACTGTGCGAGTGCACACGGTACATGACGGGCAAGAGCCATACGGATCCGGAGGCGACTCCTTTTGCCCTCAAAGTCATGCAGTATCTGAACAACGCCTGCAAAGAGTGGAGAGAGGAGACCAATATCGACTTCAGCCTGTACGGCACGCCTCTTGAGTCCACCACCTATAAATTTGCAAAATGTCTTCAGAAACGTTTCGGCGTGATCGAAGGCGTGACGGACAAAAATTATATCACCAACAGCTATCATGTCCATGTGACGGAAGAGATCAATGCGTTCGACAAACTGAAATTTGAAGCGCAGTTTCAGGAACTGTCGCCCGGCGGCGCGATCAGTTATGTGGAAGTGCCCAACATGGAGAACAATCTGGATGCGGTGCTGTCGGTAATGCAGTATATCTACGACAATATCATGTATGCCGAACTGAACACCAAGAGCGATTATTGTCAGGCATGCGATTATCACGGCGAGATACAGATCGTTACCAATCCCGACGGCAAGCTGATCTGGAAATGTCCGAACTGCGGGAATACGGATCAAAACAAGATGAACGTGGCAAGACGTACCTGCGGTTATATCGGCACGCAGTTCTGGAATCAGGGGCGCACTCAGGAGATCAAAGAGAGAGTGCTGCACCTGTAGAGCGGATTTGGATATATGATGCATTATGCTGAGATCAAAAAATATGATATCGCAAACGGCCCCGGTGTGCGCGTGTCGCTCTTCGTGAGCGGCTGCACGCATCACTGTGAGGGCTGTTTTAATGAAATGACGTGGGATTTTGATTACGGGGATCCTTATGACGAGAACGCGCAGCAGCAGATACTGGACGCGCTTTGGCCCGATTACATCGCAGGGCTCACGCTGCTTGGCGGAGAGCCGCTCGAATATGCAAACATTCAGGGGCTTCTGCCCCTTGTGCGCGCGGTAAAAGAAAAGTATCCGGTGAAAAGCATCTGGTGCTATACCGGCTATACGTTTGAGAAAGACGTGGTCGGAAGATTTCTCACACAGTACGACGGCATGAGGGATTTTCTCGACTGCATCGACGTGTTGGTGGACGGAGAGTTTATTCTGGATAAAAAGGATATCAGCCTGCAGTTTCGCGGCTCCTCCAATCAGCGGATCATCGATGTGCCGCGGTCCCTTGAAAGCGGCGTGACCGTGCTGTGGCGGGAAGATAAAGCGTAACGGCAGAACAAAGGAAAGCGGATCCCGCATCGCGGGATGCCGGACAGGAAAACGTTAAGGCACATGGGGCAGTTTGGAAAACGCGGCCATGTGCCTTTGTGCGGCCAAAAGATGCAGATACCGCCCGTTATCAGTATTTCTTCCGGTAATAATGCTCCAGATTTTGTATCAGCTTGTAAAACGCCATGGCGATGGCGCACAGGATGATGATCGACGTGATCACCATGCTTAACTGAAATACCTGCGATCCGTATATGATCAGATAACCGAGCCCTCTTCTCGCGGCGAGAAATTCGCCGATGATAACGCCTACGAGCGACAGGCCGATATTGACTTTCATGCTGCTTAAGATAAGCGGCACGGAGCCGGGCAGAATGACCTTGCGAAGCGCGTCAAAGCGGCTGCCGCCCAGCGTATAGATCAGTTTGAGCATCTCCGGATCCGCCTGTGTGAAACCGGTGTACAGGTTAATGATGGAGCCGAAGACCGCAACGGATATCCCGGCGACGATGATGGTGCCGGTCCCGGTGCCAAGCCAGACGATCAGAAGCGGCGCAAGCGCCGATTTCGGCAGGGAATTCAGGATGACAAGATAGGGCTCCAGAATTTCGGCAAGGCCGCGGATATACCATAGAAGCGTTGCGCACAGCAGACTTAACAGCGTGACCAGAAGAAAACTGGCGATCGTTTCAAGCAGCGTGATGCCTGTGTGCATAAAGAAAGAATGGTCTGACAGCATCTGGTATAGATAGGCGGCAATGCCGGTCGGACTGCTGAAAAAGAAAGGGTCGATCCACTGTCGTCTTGCTGCGGTCTCCCACAGGCTCAGAAAGATAACGATCAAAAGAAGACGGCACAGGGTGATGATATGATGATGGCGCCTGTGCGCGCTCAGAAACAGCTGCTGCTCGGCGGATATGCCGTCAGGCTGGCTGGACAGCCGTCTGTTCATTTGTCAGCACCTCCCACAAATGATTGAAACAGAGCCGGTACTCTGCGGTGTTACGGACTGCCATCGGATCCTGTCTGTCTGCATTGAGCCGGACCGGCATCTCGCAGATCACGCTTGCCGGACGTCTGGACAGAACGAGGACCCGGTCAGCCAGAGTGATCGCCTCGGACAGATCGTGGGTGATCAGAACGGCCGTTTTGCCCGTGGAACGGATCAGGTGGGCGATGTCTGCGGAAACGTTCAGCCTTGTCTGGGAGTCAAGCGCGCTGAACGGTTCGTCCAGAAGCAGGAGATCCGGGTGGATGGCCATGGTGCGGATCAGGGCTGCACGCTGCCGCATCCCGCCGGAAAGTTCGGAGGGCTTCTTGTCCCGAAACGCATAAAGGTCATAATCTTTGAGCAGCTGTGTGACATGATCGCGGTTCTCCTGTGTCAGCGCGCGGTTCAGCTCCAGCCCCAGTATGACGTTCTGGTAGATGGTGCGCCATTCAAACAGATGGTCGCGCTGAAGCATATATCCGATCTTCATGATATTTCCGGCATTTCCTCTGGCAATGGGCTGATCCTTGTAGAACAGATCTCCCGTTTCCGGAATGAGCAGCCCGGCTATGATCGACAGGAGTGTGGATTTACCGCAGCCGCTGGGCCCTACGATGGCCAGAAATTCGCCTTGCGGCACATCGAAAGATATATGGGATAATGCGGGGGTCTCGCCTTTGAGATTGTGATATGCATAGGATACATCCCGTAGTGACAGTAACGCACTCATAGAATAACAACTCCTTAGTAGTTATAAGATATTGTATGAATTAGAAGAAAATATGTGTTTTGATTGAAAATAAAAGTATTTTGTGATATCATCAAATTCAGATTTAATTAGAGTGGAGGACTAGCGCATGGCACAGTTATGGGGCGGCCGTTTTACAAAAGAAACAGATGCGCTCGTAGATCGTTTCAATGCATCGATCTCTTTTGACCGCAGATTTTTTGTACAGGATATTGAGGGCAGCATAGCGCATGTTGTCATGCTTGCGAAACAGGGCATTTTGACGAAAGACGAGAAAGATGCCATTATGAAAGGGCTTACCGGGATCCGGCAGGATGTGGAGGAAGGCAGGCTGCAGATCACGGAAGAGTACGAGGACATTCACAGTTTTGTGGAAGCGAATCTGATCGAGCGGATCGGCGATGTGGGGAAGAAGCTGCACACGGGCAGGAGCCGCAACGATCAGGTGGCGCTCGATATGAGGATGTATATCCGGGCGGAACTGCTCCATGTGGACGAGCTGGTCAAGAAGCTGCTTGGCACGCTCATTGAGATCATGGAAAAGAACACGGATACCTATATGCCGGGATTTACGCATATGCAGAAGGCGCAGCCGGTGACGCTCGCCCATCATATCGGGGCTTATTTTGAGATGTTGAAGCGCGACCGGTCGCGTCTGAAAGATATCTATTACCGCTTGAATTACTGCCCGCTCGGCGCGGGAGCTCTGGCCGGAACGACGTATCCTCTGGACAGGAATTATACGGCGTCGCTGCTGGGGTTTGAAGGCCCTACGCTGAACAGCATGGATTCCGTATCCGACAGGGATTATGTGATCGAATTTTTGTCGGCACTGTCCCTTGTCATGATGCATCTGAGCCGTTTCTGCGAGGAGATCATCATCTGGAATTCGGACGAGTACCGGTTCGTGGAGATCGACGACGCCTATTCGACGGGAAGCAGCATTATGCCGCAGAAGAAAAATCCCGATATCGCCGAGCTGATCCGCGGAAAGACGGGAAGGGTGTACGGTGCGCTGATGTCGATGCTGACCGTTATGAAAGGACTTCCGCTTGCCTATGATAAGGATATTCAGGAGGACAAGGAGCTGACTTTTGACGCGATCGACACGGTGAAAGACTGTCTGGCTTTGTTTGACGGAATGATCCGGACGGCGCAGTTTCATAAAGAGGTCATGGAGAAGAGCGCGATGACAGGCTTTACCAACGCCACGGACGCCGCGGATTATCTGGTCGGGCGCGGGGTCCCGTTCAGAGATGCGCACGGGATCATCGGCAGACTGGTACTGTACTGTATCGATAAGCGGTGCGGTATCGAAGATCTCTCCATAGAGGAACTGAAGGCGATCAGTCCGGTCTTTGAAGAGGATGTCTACGACGCCGTGAGTCTGAAGACCTGCGTACAGAAAAGGCTGACGACGGGGGCTCCCGGACCGGAGGCCATGAAAGAGGTCATTGCGGCCCAAAAAGAATATCTTGCAAAGGACTGGCAGGACGAAGAACATATAAAACTGTATTGAGAATCCGGGATGATGCGTGACGTGACACGGTACATGCCGCAAAATAAAGAAAAGGGATGCGCTTGAAAGGAGTACAGGATCATGAGTGACAAATTAAGGGTTGGTATTTTAGGTGGAACCGGAATGGTAGGGCAGAGATTTATCGCGCTGCTTGAAAACCATCCGTGGTTTGAGGTGACAACGATCGCGGCGAGCCCGCGTTCCGCAGGCAGGACTTATGCGGAAGCGGCAGGAGAGAGATGGAAAATGACGACTCCGATGCCTGAGGCGGTCAAAAATATCGTGGTAAAGAATGTCAATGATGTGGCAGAAGCAGCGGCCGAAGTGGATTTCGTCTTTTCGGCGGTCGATATGACCAAAGAAGAGATCAGAAAGATCGAGGAAGAATATGCCAAGACCGAAACGCCTGTTGTTTCCAACAACAGCGCACATCGCTGGACGCCGGATGTGCCGATGGTCATTCCGGAGATCAACGCGGATCATTTTGCGGTCATTGAGTCGCAGAGAAAGCGCCTCGGCACCAAAAACGGGTTCATCGCGGTAAAGCCGAACTGTTCTATCCAGAGCTACGCGCCGGTCCTGACTGCGTGGATGGAGTTTGAGCCGTATGAGGTGGTCGCCACGACTTATCAGGCGATCTCCGGCGCCGGAAAGACCTTTAAGGACTGGCCGGAAATGATAGAAAACGTGATCCCGTACATCGGCGGCGAGGAAGAGAAGAGCGAAAAAGAGCCGCTCAGGATCTGGGGCCATGTGGAAAACGGCGAGATCGTTCCGGCGGCAAGTCCGGTGATCACATGCCAGTGCGTGCGCGTGCCTGTGCTGAATGGGCATACGGCCGCCGTTTTCGTGAAGTTCAGAAAGAAGCCCACGAAAGAGCAGCTGATCGAGAAACTGGTGGATTTCAAGGGGCTTCCTCAGGAACTCGGACTGCCCAGCGCGCCGAAACAGTTTATTCAGGTGATGGAGGAGGACGACCGTCCGCAGGTCAGACTGGATGTGGACTATGAAAACGGTATGGGGATCAGTGTCGGACGTATCCGGGAGGACAGCGTGTATGATTGGAAGTTCATCGGTCTTTCCCACAATACCGTGCGCGGAGCCGCAGGAGGCGCGATCCTGTGCGCCGAAACGCTCAAAGCGCAGGGATACATAAACCGGAAATAGGCCGATGGGGGAAGGCCTTCCGGTTGAACGGAAAATTAGAGAAGGTTAAAGGCACAATGGATATGGGGAGCCTGAGGGTATGGCATAATGGATGAATTAAGGTATCAGATCGATCTGTTGAACGCGACGAACGAGAAGCTGAGCAAAGAAGAGAAAATGCTGCGTCTGATCTGCGAAACGTCCAACAGCGCGTTTCTGTATTATAACTTTGCGGAGGGAAGTTTCCGGACCGTTGCAAACTGGAGTTATTTTTTTGATTTTACGGTCCGGAACATTCAGGATCTGAACAGACTGTATGACTGTGTGGAAGAACAGTACGTGATCCCGCTCAGAGAAGTGTTGTTTATCGAAAAACAGCACTTGAAGAGCCAGTCCATAGAGATACGGTTGAAAGAAAAGCATGTCTGCGTTGAGGTCGAGGTCAACATCGTCTACGACGAGGAGGACCGCCCGGCGGACAAGATCGTGCGCTTCAAAGATGTGACCAAACTGGTGTCGCAGAACGATGAACTGACTTACATGGCTTATTACGATATGCTGACCGGTCTGTATAACCGCAATTATTTTGTGCGGCTGATGGGTGAATTTATCCGCAGGGCGGAGGATGAAAACGCCAGCGTTGCGGTCATGTTCATCGATTTTGACGATTTCCGCAAGATCAATGACGGCATGGGAATCATCGTGGGCGACGAACTGGTTCAGGTGTTTGGCCAGTTTTTGTCGGAGCTGATGAACGAATATATCGTTGTGTCGCATTTTAACAGCGATCTCTACTGCATCGGCATTTATGATCCGTGCGGGGCACGCAGCGTGGATACGATCTATAAAATGATCAAAAAGCGGCTGAAGAGTCCTTTTAAGCTGTCCGGCGGACAGGAACTCTTTATTACCGTAAGCGTGGGCGTGGCGGAATATCCTGAGGCGGCGAAGGGGACTCTGGAACTGATCAACTGCGCCGAGATCGTCATGTTTAAAGCTAAGAGCATGGGAAAAAATAAAGTGGTGTACTACACTGGAAAGATCTTGGATGATTTTATCCGGAATGTGAATATCGAAAATCAGCTTAAGACGGCCGTTTTTCAGCAGAATTTCGTCATGTATTACCAGCCCCAGTTCCGTACGTCCGACAAGAAACTCCGCGGCGTTGAGGCGCTCATACGGTGGCGGAACGACGACGGCAGGATGGTCAGCCCTTCGGTCTTTATCCCGATAGCCGAGAAGAACGGGTCGATCGTACCGATCGGCACATGGGTGATCGAGGAAAGTTTACAGACGTATGCGGAGTGGAAGAGGAAGTATCATTATCCGCTTGTCATTTCGTTAAATGTTTCGGCCGTTCAGTATGAACAGGCGGATTTTATCGATAAACTGATGCATCTGATGAAAGAATATGGGGTAGCTCCGGACGAGATCGAACTGGAGATCACGGAATCCGTTCTGATAGACGATTTTAAAGTGATCACGGAGAAACTGGAGATGCTGCGCGATCTCGGCGTGAGGATCTCTCTGGACGATTTCGGCACGGGATATTCCTCCTTGTCCTATTTAAAACGTCTCCCGATCGACACGCTCAAGATCGACAAGTCCTTTATCGATACCGTGATCACGGACGAAAATACGAGGATCATCACGGAGTCGATCGTCTATATGGTCAAAAAACTGGGATTTGAAACCATTGCGGAAGGCGTGGAAACAGAAGAGCAGTATCAGTATCTGAATGAGATAAATTGTGATAATATTCAAGGTTTTCTGCTTGGACAGCCGATGCCGTCCGATAAGATAGAATGTCTGCTGGCGGATATGACCGCGTAGTGTTTGTGAGGAAGTTTATGTTACTTGGCAGGACATCTGAATTAAAGTATCTGAATAATTATTTTGACAGAGAAGGCAGTCAGATCTTAGTCGTATACGGACAGAAATATATCGGTAAGACGACCCTTGTCAAGGAGTTTCTGGAGGGTAAGAACGGATATTATTATCTGGCGCGCCCGTGCTCTGAAAGAGAGCAGCGGTATCAGTGGGGCGGCCAGCTTGCGAGGGACGGTTATGAGATCGGTCCGTTTCCGTCTTTTCATGATATCTTTGCAAAGATTGCCCGCAGAAGCAGCGGGAAAAAAGTGCTTGTGATCGATGAATTCCAGAATATCGTCCGCGCCGACGGGCAGTTTATGAAAGAACTGGTGGCTTTTGTAAACAATCAGTGGAACCGGGACGAGATCATGGTGGTCCTGTGCAGTTCCTCGATCGGATGGATAGAGAACAGCATGGTGACCCGGATCGGCGAGGCCGCCTATGAATTGTCGGGGTTCCTCAAAGTGCGGGAGATGCCTTTTGAAGATATCGTGCAGAGGTTCCCGAATTTCCGGATCGAGGAATGTGTGGAAGCCTATGCGGTCTTGGGCGGTTTTCCGGGATTCTGGAACCGGTTCGACGACCGGCTGACGATTCAGCAGAATATCTGCCGGAATGTTCTAGATGCGGGCAGTTTCCTGTTTGAGGAAGGGGAGCACATACTCACGGACCAGCTGCGGGAACCCGGAGTGTATAACACGATCATGGCATCGATAGCGGCGGGAAGCCATAAGCTGAACGACCTGTATCTCCACACGGAATTTTCGCGGGCCAAGATCAGCGTATACCTGAAAAACCTTATCGAACTGGAACTGGTGGAAAAAGTGTTCTCGTACGATACGGTGGGCAGGGAGAACGTACAGAAGGGGATCTATAGGATCTGCCATCCGTTTGTGGATTTTTATTACACCTATATGTATCCGTACCTGAGCGATCTGAACATGATGCCGTCAGGGGAGTTTTACAACCGTTATATCGCGCCGGATTTCAGAAGATATGTGTCGGAGTATTTCAAAAAAGTGTGCAGACAGCATCTTAACCGGCTGAACAAAAAAGCCAGGCTTCCGATCATGGTCGATACGATCGGCGAGTGGATCGGGAAAGACGGCAGACTGGATATCATCGCACAGGACGAAGAGGGACGCGCCCTGATAGGGCTGTGCAGCTGGGAGAAGCCGACGGCCTATGAGGATTATGAAGATCTGCTGGCGTACGCAAAAAAAGCCAAGATCAGCGCGGATCATATCTATATGTATACGGCCTACCGGTTTGACGAACGGCTGACTCTGGAGGCAAAGATCAAGCCGAATCTGAAGCTGATACAGATCTCGGATCTATAGCGCGGCTGCGGGCAATGAGGAATCTATGGGAAAGAGTATTTATATAGCGGAAAAACCCAGTGTTGCCAAGGAATTTGCCAAGGCATTAAAATACGATATGAAAAACAAAGACGGATATATGGAATCCGGCGAGGCCGTGGTGACATGGTGCGTCGGACATCTCGTGACTATGAGTTATCCGGAAGCTTACGATGAAAAATACAGGCGGTGGTCGCTTGATACGATCCCGTTTATTCCCGAACAGTTCAAATATGAAGTCATCGAGAGCGTGAAGAAGCAGTTTCAGATCGTCAGCGGCCTGCTGAACAGGGAAGACGTGGAAACCATCTATGTCTGTACCGATTCGGGCCGGGAAGGCGAGTACATATATCGTCTGGTGGAGCAGCAGGCCAACGTGCATGGCAAGACCAGAAAGCGCGTGTGGATCGATTCCCAGACAGAGGAGGAGATACTGCGGGGCATCAGGGAGGCCAAGGATCTGTCGGCTTACGATAATCTGTCGAGCGCCGCATATCTGCGCGCGAAGGAAGACTATCTGATGGGGATCAATTTTTCGCGGGTGCTGACGTTAAAGTACGGCAGCCCCATCAAGTCTTATCTGAAAACGGATAAGGCGGTGGTTTCCGTCGGACGGGTGATGACCTGTGTACTGGGCATGGTCGTCAACCGGGAAAGAGAAATAAGAAATTTTGTAAAGATCCCTTTTTACCGTGTGCTTGCAAGGGTCGATATAGACGGACGGGAATGTCTGTGCGAGTGGAAGGCGGCGGAAGGCTCGCGTTATTATCAGTCGCCGTTTTTGTATAAGGACAACGGTTTTCTGGAAAAAAAGGATGCGGACGCTTTTATCGGTTATCTTCAGGAAGAGCCGCAGGCTGCGCCGGTCGTAGACAGGATCGAGAAAAAGAAAGAAACGAAGAATCCGCCGCTTCTGTATAATCTGGCGGAACTGCAGAACGACTGCTCCAAGTTTTTTAAGATCAGTCCGGACGAAACGCTTAAGATCGCGCAGGAACTCTATGAAAAGAAACTGACGACATACCCCCGGACGGACGCCAGAGTGCTGTCCACGGCTGTGGCAAAGGAGATCGGCAAAAACATAAACGGTCTTAAAAACTATGATATCGCAGCGCCTTACGCCGCGCAGGTATTGGAGAGCGGAAGCTATAAGTCGATTGCCAAGACAAGATATGTCAATGACAAACAGATCACCGATCATTACGCGATCATACCCACCGGACAGGGGCTGGGCGCTCTGAACAGCCTTCATCCGGCTTCGGCGAAAGTTTATGAGATCATCGTAAGAAGATTTTTGAGCATTTTTTATCCGGCGGCGGTCTACCGGAAAGTACAGCTGGGGATCACGATCAAAGGGGAACTTTTTTCGACGGGATTCAAGGTGCTCGAACAGGAAGGATATCTGGCCGCGGCCCGGTTCTCTTTCGCCAGAAAAAAGCAGGAAGCCGGAGAGAACGAGGAGAAGGCGGAAGATCAGGAAACGGCCTGCGACGAATCTTTCATGCAGGCGCTGAATCTTCTGAAAAAGGGAAAAGAACTCGGCTTGAACGGCCTGGAGAGGAAAGAGGGCGAAACGTCGCCGCCGAAACGCTACAATTCCGGCACCATGATCTTAACGATGGAGAACGCGGGACAGTTCATAGAGGACGAGGAACTGCGCGCCCAGATCAAAGGAAGCGGGATCGGCACCTCCGCTACAAGAGCGGAGATCCTCAAAAAACTGGTCAACATCAAATATCTGGCGCTGAACAAAAAGACGCAGATCATCACGCCGACGCTGCTTGGAGAAATGGTTTACGAGGTCGTGGCCGGAGCCATAAGGCCGCTGCTGGATCCAAGGCTTACGGCCAGCTGGGAGAAAGGCCTCACTCTTGTGGCCGACGGAGAGATCTCGGAAGATGAATATATGGTGAAGCTGGATGATTTTGTGACAAGAAGGACCAATACGGTGAAGCAGATGAATAATCAATCCGCTCTTTACAACCGGTTCCGATATGTGGCACAATTCTATCAGAAGCAATAAGATAATGAATGAGCACAGAGAAGAGAAATAAGAAAGCGGGAAAAGAAAATGGCATGTTTAAAGGATACACAGATCGACGCCCTCTATACACTGGAGGAAACGATCGCAGAAGAGATCTTTGCGGACGCGGTATATCCGTGGGAGGTGCTCCCAAAGATCGGTGATTTTATCATCGCTCTGGGAAATTCGCTGCCGCAGGATATCTATGAGAAAAAAGGCGAAAACGTCTGGATCGCAAAGTCCGCGTCAGTCTGTCCGTCGGCCTGTATCAACGGTCCGGCGATCATCGACTCCGATGCGGAGATCAGGCACTGTGCCTTTATCCGGGGCAATGCCATTGTGGGGAAGGGCGCGGTCGTGGGAAATTCCACAGAACTAAAGAACGTGATCCTTTTCAATAAAGTCCAAGTGCCGCATTACAACTATGTGGGCGACAGTATCCTTGGATTTAAGGCGCATATGGGGGCCGGTTCCATCACGTCGAACGTCAAGAGCGACAAGACTCTGGTGGTGGTGAGAGCAGGGGAAGAACAGCTGGAGACCGGGTTGAAAAAATTCGGCGCCATGTTGGGCGATCAGGTCGAGGTGGGATGCAACTCGGTGCTGAATCCGGGGACGGTTATCGGAAAACAGGCGAATGTATATCCGGTTTCCATGGTGAGAGGTTTTGTACCGGCGCACAGCATATATAAACGGCGCGGTGAGATTGCGGATAAGTATTAATATAAAATGCGGTTGGAGAATAAGCGATGGCTAGGAGTTTTTTTCAGGACAATTTTGAATCGATGATTGACAACATGATCGTAGGGATCTGCTTTATGGAGTATAAAAAAGGCGTAATGGCTCCCTTCTATGTCAATGAGGGCATGTTCCGTATGCTTGGATACTCCAAGGCACAGGGAATGAAATTCTTGAATAAGATCGAGATGAACATCATTCCGGAGGATCTTCCGATCTATCAGCAGGGGATAGAGGATGTGCTCAAGGACGACGGCGCGGTCGAAATAGAATTCAGGACTGTGACGGGAAGCGGCGGCCTTCGCTGGCTTCATGTACGCGGGAATCTGTATTCCAGAGAGGACGACAAGTACGTTATCGTAGCGGTCGTAGAGGATATCAGCGAACGCAAAAGCGTCGAGGAGGAACTGCGGCAGCAGGCGGAGCGCCTGAATATCCTGTCTGAGGCTGAGGGCGGCAAGATACTGGATTATAACGTCAAGACGGATGTCATGATCATCAAATCCAGCAAGGATTACGATCTGTCCGGAGAGATGATCCGGCAGAAATATATGGAAGAGTTCGACGGGTCGCTGATATACGAGGATGATATCGCTTATTACAAATCGATCTTCAGGGGGCTTATGACCTCTCCCAAGCATGAAACGATAGAGTTCAGGACCAGACGTTTTGATCCGGATTATACATGGTATCAGTTGAATCTCACCTCGCTGCTCGGACCGGAAGGCTATGTGACGAGGATCGTCGGGCGTATGATCAATATCCATGAGAGAAAGCTTAAGGAACTGGATCTGCTTCTGCGTGCGGAGAAAGACGCGCTGACCGGCCTGTACAATAAAGGCGCGACCCAGCAGCTGATCGAGAACGTTATCCGGGAAAGCCCGAAGGATGCGATCAACGCGCTTATCATCATCGATCTGGACAATTTTAAAGAAGTGAATGATCTGATGGGACATGCGCAGGGCGATCAGGTGCTCATGGATACGGCCGCCGCTTTGAATGAGATCTTCAAAGGCGGGGATATCGTCGGGCGTATCGGCGGCGATGAATTTGTCGTCTTTATGAAAAACCTGAACGCAATCTCCAACGCGGACATCCTTGCGAATAAGATCGTGCGCAACGTGAATTATTCGTTTGACTATGCGGACAGAAAGATCCAAGTGACCTGCAGCGTCGGAGTGGCTATCTATCCCTACCATGGCACCGAATATGCGGAACTTTTCAAGAAGGCGGATAAGGCCGTATACACGGCGAAGGCCAACGGCAAGTGCGGATACCGGATCTATGACGCGGCCACGACCATGGTATACCATGCCACGAGGAAAAAGGAAGAATATAATCCGCAGCAGGGTATGGCGATGAACCGCAGCATCGAGGATCTGGTCATGCAGGTGCTGTTTGAAGACAAGGTCATGGAGTCCGCGCTGAAGTCGGCGATCGAGCTGATCACAGGGAAATTCGGATTCCACAGAGGGTACATATGCGGCAATGATTCTCTTCCTGTTTCGCAGACGGTACAGTTTACGGCGGCCGGTTATGAAACGGGAAAGGAAACAAAAGAACATTATGAGTTGAAGAAGGTAGTCGGCGAGATACTCTATGAAACCTATAAAGGCATGAGCATTATCCACGACTATGATCTGTCCGTTTCGGAGATGCGCGATTATTTCCGGTCGGAGGGGATCAAGAGTATGCTCTATTATCCGATCACGTCGCAGGGACGGTTCCAAGGAACGATCATTCTGGAGCATCACGAGGATGTGCAGTTGGAATTCAAGGATACCGAAATGGAAGAACTGCGCTCGCTGATGCGCGTACTGGAAGCGCATATCCTGCAGATCGGCCTTATGGACCGGCTTCAGGATTTCGTTACACAGATCGCGCTGTTCGATAATCTGGACAGTTATGTGTACATCGTGAACGCGGACACCTATGAACTGAGTTTTATCAATAAGAAGGTGCTTGCGGCTACGCCTGAGGTAAAGATTGGAAATATCTGCTACAAGGCGCTGCAGAATCGGGATAAGCCTTGTGAAAAATGCATCTTAAAGAGCCTGAAAAAGGATGATCCGCACTGTAGGTGCACGGAGGAGATGTTCAATTACTCCCTTCGTTCATGGAACCGGTGCAGCGCCAGCTGGCTGGAATGTAAAGAGGAGAACAGGCTTGCCCTGATCAACTGCATCGATATCTCGGAGTATTTTATCGGCTGACATGCGGAATATTTTACCCGCGATATCCCGGAATATTTTACCGGCAGGTTGACGAATGATGTTTTTTCGTGTATATTTGCATAGGAAATACTGCGCTTTAATACGTTAAAGCACATGACTCATTCAGGATAAAGAGGAGGAATATTATGAAAAAGAAAGTAATAGCTTTATTGACGGCGACAATCATGACTGCCGCTATGGCTGCGGGCTGCGGCTCGGCCGGGAGCGCCGGTAACGATGCGGCCGCTTCTGCGGATGCTTCAACAGAAACTCAGGATGAGTCCGGAGCGGATGCCGCGGACACCGGGGAGAGCGGAGCGGCGGACGACAGCGCAGACGCTTCAGCGGACGGCAAAGTCTACCATATCGGTATCTGTCAGCTTGTCGAGCATCCGGCACTGGACGAAGCGACAAGAGGTTTTCAGGAAGCGCTCACGGAAAAACTGGGTGAGAATGTAACTTTTGATCTTCAGAACGCACAGGGCGAACAGACAAACTGCTCCACGATCGTCACACAGTTCGTAACGGACGGAGCGGACCTGATCTTGGCAAACGCGACAGCGCCTTTGCAGGCGGCTGCTGCGGCGACGAACACGATCCCGATTCTCGGCACATCCATAACGGATTATGCCACGGCTCTTGATATTGCCGACTGGACAGGCGCAACCGGGACCAACATCTCCGGCACATCCGATCTTGCTCCCCTTGACGAGCAGGAGAACATGCTGGCAGAACTTTTCCCGGATGTACAGAAGGTGGGTATCCTGTATTGTTCCGCGGAAGCAAACTCCAAATATCAGGCGGATGTGTTCAAGGCCTCTTTGGAGGAGGACGGCATTGCTTACGAAGAGTTTACGGCAGCCGATTCCAACGAGATCCAGTCCGTTGTGACAAGTGCTTGTGAATCCTGCGACGTTCTCTATATCCCGACGGATAATACCATGGCATCTTCCACGGAGCTGATCAACAACATCGCTCTTCCGGCAGGCGTTCCGATCGTTGCCGGTGAGGAAGGCATCTGCGCGGGCTGCGGCGTTGCGACGCTGTCCATCAGCTACTATGATATCGGCTATACGGCAGGCGAGATGGCATACGATATCCTTGTAAACGGCGCCGACGTATCCACGATGGAGATCAAATATGCGCCTCAGGTAACAAAAGAGTACAATGCGGATATCTGTGAGCAGCTTGCGATCACAGTTCCCGATGATTATGTAGCGATCGCTGCAGAATAATTTGAAAATACAGGGGATGACATATGCTGCCATCCCCGGTTTTTATATGACGGAGGTTACGAAATGATCTTATTAGCACTCAATCCGCTGTCGCTGCTTCGGGCTATGCCGGGTGCATGCGCGCAGGGACTTATCTGGGGTATCATGGCCCTAGGCGTGTATATCACGTTCAGGCTGCTTGATTTTCCGGATCTCACGGTGGACGGCACGCTTGCAACGGGCGGCGCGGTAGCCGTTATGCTTATTCGCGGCGCGGGAATGGAACCGTGGGCGGCTCTTATTATTGCTTTTGCCGTGGGTATGCTGGCGGGCATGGTGACAGGGCTTCTGCACACGGTGCTCGGAATACCGGGGATCCTTGCCAGTATTCTGACGCAGATATCTCTATATTCCGTCAATCTGGGCATTATGGGAAAATCCAATCAGCCGATCAACGTCGATCAGTACAGACTGGTGGTATCGTCCAGATACATATCGGGTGACGCCCTGATGAAATTCAAATTTTACGGCGGCGTTGTCTTAGGGTGCCTGATCTTGGTGGCGATCCTGTACTGTTACTTTGGAACGGAGCAGGGGCAGGCGATCCGCGCAACGGGATGCAATATGCGTATGGCGAAAGCGCAGGGCATCAATACCGATTTCCATACGGTTCTGGCGCTTATGATCTCCAACGGTCTGGTCGGGCTGTGCGGCGGTCTGTATGCACAGTATCAGGGATCTTCCGACGTCAATATGGGACGCGGAGCGATCGTTATCGGACTGGCGGCTGTCATTATCGGAGAGGTGCTGTTTGGTAAATTCTGCGCAGGCCGGAAGATGGCTTTTGCGTTCACCATGGTTTCCGTCATTATCGGTGCGGTCATTTACTATGCGGTGATCGCTTTTGTATTGTGGCTGAAGATGCCTTCGGATTATCTGAAACTGTTTTCCGCGATCGTCGTGGCAGTCTTTTTGTCCATCCCCCATCTGAAGGGAAAGTTCGGTAAGAAAGGGGTGGCTGAATGATGAACGGCGGTACGAAGACCTGTGCGTTGGAATTAAAGAATATCCATAAGACATTTAATCCGGGTACGATCAATGAAAAGATCGCGCTCGACGGACTCGATTTAAAACTTAACGACGGCGATTTTGTGACGATCATCGGCGGAAACGGCGCCGGAAAGTCCACTATGCTCAATGCCATTGCCGGTGTGTGGCCGGTAGATCAGGGTTCGATCATCATCGGCGGGGTGGATGTGACGGCTCTGCCGGAGCACAAGCGGGCGAAATTCCTTGGACGTGTTTTTCAAGATCCTATGACCGGAACGGCCGCGACCATGTCCATCGAAGAAAATATGGCGCTGGCGGCAAGACGCGGCAAAAGACGCACGCTCAGATGGGGCGTTACCAAGACGGAGAAAGAGCAGTACCGGGAACATTTAAAAATGCTGAATCTTGGTTTGGAGGACCGGCTGACATCCAAGGTGGGACTCCTTTCCGGCGGACAAAGACAGGCGGTAACGCTGCTCATGGCGTCTTTGCAGAAACCGAACCTGCTTCTTCTGGATGAACATACGGCGGCGCTGGACCCGAAGACTGCGGCGAAAGTGCTCGAATTGTCCGACGAGATCATTAATGAGAATAACCTGACGGCTATGATGGTCACCCACAATATGAAGGACGCCATCACGCACGGCAACAGGCTGATCATGATGCACGAAGGCAAGATCATCTACGACGTTCAGGGCGAGGAGAAAAAGAATCTTCATGTGTCCGATCTGATGGCTAAGTTTGAGGAAGTAAGCGGCGGAGAGTTTGCCAACGACCGCATGATCCTGTCATAAAACATCAGTCCCTTTTCAGGATTGTAAGCCTTGCCTGATCCGGCAGGCGCTGCGTCAGGCACATGCCGGAAAACTGATGGAAAATGTTCCGCAGGCACGCAGGGGAGAAAACGAAAATGATTATACTTTATCTTATTTTGTGGCTCTTGATAATTGTCAGGGGGGGGGCAGTTTCATTCACTGGATACATCATCAGCGTTCAGCAAACGAAATACGCTGGCACTGAGGGGGATTTGTGCGTTTGAAATTATGCTGGGGCACATAGGCGGGGATAGCGGAGAAATACTCTTATATCCAAATAGAAAGGCGGGAATCCTTTTTGTCGGCGTTTTTTTCGCAATTTCCGGCTATGGATTGATGTACAGCGTTACCGCAAAATCAGGGTATCTTGATCATTTTTTTACTAAACGTATACTGCGGGGAATCCTTTTGGAAGCGTATCTTGTCTATGCATTATCCGTGATTGTAAATATATGCCGAACGCAGGAAATACCGCAGCTGATATACCTGATTGATCCGCGGCGCTTTTTGTCACAGACGAATTGGTATATCGGGGAACTGCTGATATTTTATCTTTGGTTTTATTTTTCCGTCAAATTTTGGCGCAGTAAGATATTGGTTTCCACGGCCATATTTTCCGTTTTTCTTGCTGTCGTGATGTTTGTGAGCGGGATGAGCATCCCGTGGTATGGCAGCACGCTGTGCTTTGCGCTGGGCATATGTTTTTATGAAATAAGGGACCGTTTAGAGGTTTTTTTGTCAAAATATTATATAAGGATCCTGCTGACGGAGCTTTTGACGACAGGCATTATGATCCTGTTGTTTTATGTGCTGGGTAACGACAGCATTGCAGGAAATCTCATAGCACGAAACATCGCCTCCGCTGCTTTTACGGCATTTTGCTTCTGTCTGCTGGGCAAAATACAGATAGGAAACAAAGTATCATTCTGGCTGGGTAAATACTCGTATGAGATTTATCTGATCCATCCGCTGGCAATAGGGTGGTTCAGAAATAAAACAGGAAATTCATTTTTGTATGCAACCGCGGTCATAGGAACGACTTTGATTTGTTCATGGATCTTGGGAAAGCTGATACCGCGCAAAAAGGGATAAGCATTATGCCGCGCGGATCCGGAAAGCGTAAGAAGAAAAGATCCGGTCGTAAATTCTTTTAGAAATGACTGGATTTTTTGCCTGCAATATGCGAAAATAGAAACAGCGGTTATGACAGGTGCCTATGCCTGTTATGAAATAATTTTACATAATCGAAAGGAGTTATCACATGATTTATTCAAAAGAAGTTGAAGAAATGTGTACAGTGGCACAGGGTGTTCACCATGGCTGTGCTCCTATCCCGGAAGAGGCAAAATGGGTTCAGGCGAAAGAGGTAAAAGATATTTCCGGTCTGACACACGGTGTAGGCTGGTGCGCACCTCAGCAGGGCGCGTGCAAACTGACGCTGAACGTGAAAGAAGGTATTATTCAGGAAGCCCTCGTTGAAACGATCGGCTGCTCCGGCATGACACACTCCGCGGCTATGGCGTCCGAGATCCTGCCGGGCCTGACTGTTATGGAAGCGCTGAACACCGACCTTGTATGCGATGCGATCAACACAGCTATGAGAGAGCTGTTCCTGCAGATCGTATACGGCCGTACACAGTCTGCGTTTTCCGAAGAAGGTCTTCCGGTCGGCGCAGGTCTGGAAGATTTAGGAAAAGGTTTGAGAAGCCAGGTAGGTACCATGTACGGTACGCTTAAGAAAGGTCCTCGTTACCTTGAAATGGCTGAGGGTTATGTAACAGGCATCGCACTGGATGCCAATGACGAGATCATCGGATACAAGTTTGTAAGCCTTGGTAAAATGACAGATTTCATCAAGAAGGGCGACGATCCGAACACCGCTTACGAGAAGGCATGCGGACAGTACGGACGTGTCGATGATGCCGTTAAGATCATTGATCCCAGATGCGAATAACATAAGTAATTCCCTGCGGGAGATCACATAAGCAATTCTCTTTGGGAATTATTTTACAAGTTACATAATGCGAATACAAATAGGAGGATTAGAATAAGATGGCTTTATTTGAATCATATGAGAGAAGAATTGACAAGATCAATTCTGTATTAAACAGCTATGGCATTTCTTCTATCGAAGAAGCCGAGAAAATCACAAAAGATGCAGGTCTGGATGTATACGATCAGGTGAAAAAGATCCAGCCCATCTGTTTTGAAAATGCGTGCTGGGCTTACACGGTAGGCGCAGCGATCGCTATCAAGAAAGGATGCAGGAAGGCTGCTGACGCCGCTGCGGCGATCGGCGAGGGACTTCAGGCGTTCTGTATTCCCGGCTCCGTTGCGGATACCCGTAAAGTCGGTTTAGGGCATGGCAATCTGGGCAAGATGCTGTTGGAAGAAGATACAGACTGTTTTGCATTTTTGGCAGGTCATGAATCCTTCGCAGCGGCGGAAGGCGCGATCGGTATCGCAGAGAAGGCGAACAAGGTACGTCAGAAACCTCTCCGCGTTATCTTAAACGGTCTTGGCAAAGACGCGGCGAAGATCATTTCCAGAATCAACGGCTTTACGTTTGTTGAAACCGAGTATGATCCTTACACAAATGAAGTTAAGGAACTTGGCCGGACCGCTTATTCGGAAGGACTTCGTTCCAAAGTAAATTGCTACGGCGCCAATTCCGTTCCGGAAGGCGTGGCGATCATGTGGAAAGAGAATGTGGACGTATCTATCACCGGCAACTCCACGAACCCTACCAGATTCCAGCATCCTGTAGCAGGTACATACAAGAAAGAGAGAACGGAAGCAGGTAAGAAATACTTTTCCGTTGCATCCGGCGGCGGTACCGGACGTACCCTGCATCCCGACAACATGGCTGCGGGTCCTGCATCTTACGGTTTCACGGATACGCTTGGCCGTATGCACTCCGATGCGCAGTTCGCAGGTTCTTCCTCCGTTCCGGCTCATGTTGAGATGATGGGTCTGATCGGTATGGGCAACAACCCGATGGTCGGCGCAACGGTTGCAGTTGCGGTTTCTGTCGAAGAGGCTGCGAAAGCGGGTAAGTTCTAAACATACCTTGTGAATTGAAAATGCCGTAAGGCTTGAAAGTACCGTAATCTTCAATGGTTGCGGTACTTTTTTTGATTGAAAAGAAAAAGGAAATCCGTTGAGGGAACGCATTGATTTTTCAAGAAAATAGATTATAATAATATTACTCAGGAACGAAGGGAGAAACTCAAAAAAATGATAAGGGCGCGGGACGTTGCATTATATTTTCTCAATAAAGATAAGGATCAGACGCTTTTTACAAAAAAACTTGTTGAAAAGAATGGAAGAACATTCTATGACGGAAACGCAAGATTGAATAAATATGTGCATATGGCACAAAATCTCTATATTGCTAAAACGGGCGAGAAACTGTTTGAAGATGACTTATACGCCTATGATAATGGGGCAGTTGCTGTAGACGTTCAGGAGAACTATGCCGTTCTTTTGAATCGGAAAAGTGAGCCGCAATTAGAAGCCGGGATCCGTGATTTTCTGGATCGGGTATATGTGATATTAGAAAACGCTTCACTGGATGAACTGATTGGATTGTCGCATGAAGACGCCGAATGGGAATCCAAGCATCTTTTTTATTCCAAATGTGATCAGAAAATGGATTCTCTGGCAAGAATAGAGGAATATAAAGAACAGTATCATGACGTCCTGCAGGTTATGGAAAGGTTAGAGTTATGAGTAACTTAGAAGTGGGTCAGGTAATTTCTCTGAAGATTCGCTATAACAATCAAGGCATCACGGCAGCATGCTCCCATCCATATCTGGTGGTTGATGTGAATGAAGAACTGGGAATTGTTGAAATTGCGCAGTTGGATTCCTTAAAAGGAAAGGAGTTCAAGGCTGCTATGAAAAGCAATAAGACAATATTTTGTGATAGCCCCAGAGAAACGGTGATCGATAAGGACAGTTACATTCAGCTTGACAACACGCTTTTGATTGAGGATTTCCCTGAGTTGGCGGGCCTTTTCCGGCGGCAGACTGATAAACTCAGCGATGTCAAGCTGAGGGAAGTCCTAAGAGCCTATCATACATATCACGATACACATGAGATTGATGAAAATAAAATCGTTTATATGGATAAAGAGGAACTCCTCAAGTTAAATCCATAAAATAAGGAGCGGAGAAAATCGGCTCTTTTGGAAGATGGTTCCATTGCTCATATGGATTTGATATAAAATCCAAAACGCAAAGCAGTCATTTGTCAGCTATAGGAGGAAAACGTATGCGTGAAACGATCACTATCGAAAAGGAACAGCCCCAGTATTCCGTTGTATCGGGGATAACGTTTGCACAGACGGACGCATGGTTCGGACATACGGTCCGGGATCTGAAGATGGATATCATATATCCGGAAGATAAGACGAGAAAATATCCGTGCGTCGTATGGATCTGCGGAGGCGCATGGCGCGTGATGGACAGATCGGCGCATCTGGCTTATCTGTCGGAACTTGCCAGAAGCGGTTTTGTGGTGGCGAGCGTGGAATACCGGACGACCAATGAAGCCGTATTTCCGGCGCAGCTTGTGGATGTAAAGGCGGGGATACGGTATCTTAAGGCGCACAGTGAAAGATATCACATTGATAAGGAACGGTTCGGCGTAATGGGTGAATCGGCCGGAGGATATTTGGCTGCCATGGCGGCTTTGGCCACGGATCCGGCATATGATGCGGGAGAGTTCCTGGATTATTCCAGCCGGGTACAGGCGGCTTGTCCATGGTATCCGCCGACGGATGTATCCTGTATTCCGTATGAATCGGAAGCGGCCGCGGCGGCGGCAGAAGAATCGCAGCTTCTTGGCAGAAATGTCATGCTTTACCGGGAAGATGCGGCTGGAATCTGCCCGGTCAGTTTTGTGACAAAAGATGCGCCGCCTTTTATGATCATTCACGGGACCGACGATCATACCGTGCCGTTTATTCAGGGAGAGATCCTGCACGACCGGCTGGAAAAAGCGGGATGCGACGTGAAACTGATCGCCATTGACGGGGCGGATCACGCGGACCTGCAGTTCTTTCAGCGTGCGGTATGGCAGCGGATCATTGATTTCTTCCATGAGAAACTGGGGCAGCCGATATGATTTTGTACAGCGCTAACGATATGGTGAAGGCGGGGACCAATGACTGCAGGGGATGCAGCCAGTGCTGCCGCGGCATGGGCGACTCCATACTTTTGGATCCTTATGATATCTATATGCTTCAGACGGCTACCGGACAGACGTTTTCACAGCTGCTTCAGGAAAAGATCGGTCTGCATGTGGAGGAAGGCCTGATCCTTCCGGCAATGAAGATTCAGGAGGATACGGACGCCTGCGGTTTTCTGAAGGAAGGGCGGTGCAGTATCCACGATTACAGACCGGGGCTCTGCCGCCTGTTTCCGCTTGGCAGAAATTATGACGAACAGGGGATCCGGTATTTTATGCTGGACGATGCCTGCAGCGCCGGAAACCGCACGAAGGTCAAGATCAAAAAATGGCTGGATGTGGAGCGGCTTCCCCGGTATGAGGAATATCTGATCGTGTGGCACGATATCAGAAAAAACATACAGCAGAAGATCATGGAACGGAAGTCCGACGAATATACGCATCAGGTAAACGTGGCTTTTTTGGAGATCTTTTATCAAATGCCTTATCAGGTACAGCAGGATTTCTATCCCCAGTTTGAACAGAGATGTCAAAGTGAAAAGGCGGCCGGTATATGCGGACGGTAAAAGGGATATGCTGATGACAGGGATCAAAAGATCCGGTCCGGTGCAATCGGAACGGACGCGGCAGAAAAAAAGAAAGGGATAAAAACATGACAAGGATCGGAAAGAGGAGCGCCGGTATTGCAGCCGCGGCGTTGGCTGCGGTATGCCTGTGTACTGCGTGCGGAAGCGGAAAAGAGGAGCGGCTTGAAGGCAGTCTGAATGACATTATGAGCGGCATCTATGAAAATGCGGATCTGTCGGATGATTTCCGGCAGAGTCTGGAAAATTTTGAGACATATGAACTGACCGATGATATGGAAACGGCTGTTTTGGGAACAGACGACATCGAATATACGGAAGGGATCGTTTCCATGCCCATGATGTCGTCGGTCGCTTACCAATGCGTCCTGCTGAGAGTGGACGAAGACCGTGTCGATACGGTCAAGCAGCAGCTTAAGGACAGCGCGGATCTCGACAAATGGGTCTGCGTCAGCGCCGAAACGATGCTGATCGAAAGCCGGGGCGACGTTATCTTTTATGTGATGGCCGAAAACGATACGGCTTACGCACTGAATACGGCTTTCCAGAACTACTAGACCGGGCTCCCCAGACGGTATTTGAAGTCGTGGTAATCGAACCGGGCCAGGAGCCGAAGCTTTTTGTCCTGATCAAGCGCATAGATGGCCGGAAGCGGCATACCGTTAAAGGTATTGTTCTTGCAGGTGGTGTAGATGGCCATATCCCCAAAAAGCAGCAGATCGCCTTCCTGAAGGGGATGCGGGAATCCGTAATCGCCGATTTGGTCTCCCGCAAGGCAGGTGGGGCCGGTCAGGCGGCAGGTGTAAGCGCCGCACCCGTGCTCGTCGGCACCATAGAGGGGCGGCGTGTAGGGCATTTCCAACACGTCGGGCATGTGGCATGCGGCGCTCGCATCCAGAACGGCAATATGCGTCTGCGCATTGTGAAGGATGTCCAGAACGCGCGCCGCCAGATATCCGGCGTTCAGGGCGCAGGCCTCGCCGGGTTCCAGATAAACCTGAACCTTCCATTTTTCTCTGGCATATCGGATACAATCCTCCAATTCTGCAATATCGTATCCCGGACGGGTGATGTGATGTCCTCCGCCCATGTTCAGCCATTTCATATGAGGCAGGATGTCACCGAATTTTTCTTCAACAGCCGTCAGAGTCGTTTTCAGCGCATCCGCATCCTGTTCGCATAAAGTGTGGAAATGCAGACCGTCCAGCATAGAGATCAGCGGGGAAGTCATTGCTTCCTCCCACTGTCTGCGCGTGGTGCCCAGACGGCTTCCGGGGGCGCAGGGATCATAGATGGCGTGTCCCTCCTGCGTGGAACATTCCGGATTGATGCGCAGACCGATACTTTTGCCCGCACTTTTTGCCGCAGCCCCGAATTTTTCAAGCTGACGCGGGGAATTGAAGACAATGTGGTCAGCATAACGGAGCAGTTCGTCAAATTCATCGGCCCGGTAAGCGGCGGAAAAGACGTGGACTTCCCCGTCCGGCATCGTTTCCGCCCCCAAGCGCGCTTCATACAGTCCGCTTGCCTCCGTTCCGGCCAGATAGGGGGCCAGTACGGGATAAAGATCATAGTTGGAAAAAGCTTTTTGAGCCAGAAGGATCCGGCAGCCCGTATGCGACGCCACGTCCGCGAGGATCCTGCCGTTTCGGTGCAGCTGCCTTTCGTCGATTATATAGCAGGGGGTTTTCAGGCCGCCAAACAGTTCCTCCGGGCGGTCCGTGCCCAGAGCGGCGAACGGCGGCCGCTGCTGTACGCCCGCAGCCATCAGTCTACCAGAGCCGGGGAACGGCTCTCGCTGCGCGGCAGTCCGTACCGGTCCAGCGCTTCAAGGAACGGATCGGGATCCAGTTCTTCTACGGTATGAACGCCGGGGATGTTCCATCTGCCGGTGAGGAGCATCATCGCTCCGCACATGGCGGGAACGCCTGTGGTATAGCTGACCGCCTGACTCTGCACTTCGCGGTAACATTCCTGATGATCGCACACGTTGTAGATATAGTAAGTTTTGGGCTGGCCGTTTTTCTGCCCGGTAAAAATGCATCCGATGTTGGTCTTGCCGTGGGTGCGCGGGCCGAGGCTCGCCGGGTCGGGCAGCAATGCTTTCAGAAATTTGATCGGCACGATCTCATGGCCCTCAAACGATACCGGGGTGGTAGACAACATCCCAACATTTTCCAGACATTTCATGTGCGTCAGATAACTCTGGCCGAAGGTCATAAAGAAACGGATGCGCTTCACGCCGGGGATATTCTGGGCCAGAGATTCGATCTCCTCATGGTGGAGGAGATACATGTCTTTTCTGCCCACCTGATCGAAATCATATTCGCGCTTGATGCTCATGGCGGGGATTTCGATCCAATGACCGTTCTCCCAGTAGCTTCCGGGAGCGGACACCTCACGGAGATTGACTTCCGGATTGAAATTGGTGGCGAACGGATAGCCGTGGTCGCCGCCGTTGCAGTCCAGAATATCGATCGTATCGATCTGGTCGAACTCATGCTTCAGGGCGTAGGCGCAGTAAGCCTGTGTAACGCCGGGATCGAAGCCGCAGCCGAGCAGGGCGGTGAGCCCCGCTTTTTCAAATCTTTCCCGGTATGCCCATTGCCAACTGTAGTCGAAGTAAGCGGAAAATCCCGCCTCTTTGCAGCGCTTCTCGTAGACGGCGCGCCATGCCGGATCGTCTGTATCTTCCGGCTCATAGTTGGCGGTATCCATGTAATTTACGCCGCAGGCAAGGCAGGCGTCCATGATGGTCAGATCCTGATAGGGCAGCGCGATGTTCATCACAAGGTCGGGAGAAAAAGAGCGGATCAGTTCGATCAGCTGTCCCACATTGTCTGCGTCAACCTGCGCGGTGGTGATATTGGCGGAAGTCCTGCCGCGAAGTCTGGCCGCAAGGGCGTCGCATTTGGCGCGGGTACGGCTTGCGATGCACAGATCGGTGAAGATATCGTCCGCCTGACAACATTTTTGAATGGCTGTGGAAGCTACGCCGCCGCAGCCGATAACTAATACTCTGCTCATGATTTCCTCCGTTCGTTTAATGACAGGATCAATTCCCGAAGCACTTTACAGGCAACAGCCGTGGACATGCCGCTATTGTCAAGCATGGGGGCCAGTTCGTTTACGTCGGCGCCCACGATGTTGAGCGTGCACGCCAGACGCACAGACGCAAGCAGCTGCAGAAAAGTAACGCCTCCCGCCTCAGGCGTTCCGGTGCCGGGAAAAACTGACGGGTCAAGGCAGTCCAGATCGATGGTGAGATAGACCGGGGCGTTGTCCCGACGCAGCCGTTCGACAGTCTTTTCCAGACCGTCAAAATCAAACGGGTGCATATCCGTATGGCCGCTTTGCGCAAATCGAAATTCGCTCCGGTCGCCGCTGCGGATACAGAATTGATGGATGCGGCCATCTCCCAGCAGATCGTGGCATCGGCGCATGACGCAGGCGTGGCTTAACCGGACGTCCAGATAGTCGTCGCGCAGATCGGCGTGGGCGTCGAAATGGATTATGTGCAGATCGGGATATTTTCCGCATACCGCCTGCACCGCCCCCAGTGTGACGAGATGCTCTCCGCCGAGAAGCAGCGGGAACCTGCCGTCTTTCAGGATGCGGGCTGCCCGGTCCCGGATAGCGGAAAGCGCTTTTTGGGGATCTCCAAAACACAGTTCCAGATCTCCGCTGTCAAAAACGGCACAGTCTGTCAGATCGGCGTCCTGATAAGGACTGTATGTTTCCAATCCGAAACTTTCATGCCGCATGGCGGAAGGGCCGAAACGGGCGCCGGGACGAAAACTCGTCGTGGAATCAAAAGGGGCCCCGTACAGCACGATATCCGCGCTTTCGTAATCGCTGTCACAGCCGATAAAGTTCTCTACGTTCCGCTCCATCAGTCCTCCACCTCCTGAAGCATCTGTTCCAAAAATGCGGGAAGATAAAAGGATCCCACATGAAGCTTGGTCGTGTAGTATCTTGTTTTCAATCCCAGTTTCTGCCATGCCTTCGCATTGAGATCGTCAATAGGATGATATTTTTTACTCGCAAAACCGAACAGCCAGTAACCGGCGGCGTAGGTGGGGATATGGGCCTGATAAATGCGGCTGATCGGGAAAGATTCCACGATGCGCTTGTGGCTCCGTTTCATCGCCTCGGCGTCATGCCGGTAAAAGGGACTTCCCTGCTGGTTGACCATGATGCCGTCGGAGCGCAGGGCATGACAGCAGCTGCCGTAAAATTCCTTTGTGAACAGTCCCTCGGAAGGGCCGAAGGGATCTGTGGAATCAACGATGACCAGATCGTAATCGGCATGGCAGCGGCGGATGAAACGCAGGCCGTTCTCAAAGCTGACGTGGACCCGTTCGTCGTCAAGACGGGAGGCGTTTTCCGGGAGGAAAGCGCGGCATACCTCGATCACCTGCGGATCCATTTCCACCAGATCGATACGCTTTATGCGCTCATAACGCGTGAGTTCCTTGACGACGCCGCCGTCACCGGCGCCGATGACCAGCACGTCTTTGATCCCCGGATGGACAGCCATCGGGACATGGGTGATCATCTCGTCGTAGATGAATTCGTCGCGTTCGGTGAGCATGACGCTTCCGTCCAAAGCAAGGACGCGTCCGAACTCCGGCGTGTCGAAGATGTCGATCTGCTGATAGCCGCTCCGCTCCGAATACAGATGTCTGTTGACGCGGATGCTGTGTTTTACATCCGGGGTATGAAATTCGCTGAACCAAAGATCCATGATCAGACCTCCTCATGGTATGTACTTCCAAGATATCGTTTATCTACTGTATGTCTATGCCGCGGAAAGGTTAGGTAAGCACATTGATGTGCTGAATATCGGGGTCTTCCGGCCCGGTAAGGGAACATCCTTTGCTGCGGGCGTATTCGATATAGTCCAGAATATCCGATGTGATGCGCTCGCCCGGCGCTAAGATCGGGATGCCCGGCGGGTAGCACATAACGAACTCGCTGCACACTTTTCCCACGCTCTCTTTAAGGGGAATACTGCGTTTGTCAGCGTAGAAAGCCTCCTGCGGACTGGATACCACTTCGGGATCGATGTATTCCTGGCTGAGCAGGCCGCTGGGGTCGCGCTGATACCGGCGCCGTATATCGGCCAACGCGCTGACGAGCCGCTCCAGTTCCTGCGGACGGTCGCCCATGGACAGGTAGGCAAGGATATTTCCGATGTCCCCGAATTCGATCTGAATGTCGTAATCGTCCCTGAGAATATCGTACACCTCGATGCCCGCCAGACCGATCTCCCTCGTGTGGACGCTCAGTTTGGTGGCATCGAAATCATAGATGGAATCGCCGTTGATCAGTTCCCGGCCAAAAGCGTAATAGCCGCCGATGGCGTTGACTTCCTCTCTGGCATATTCAGCCATCTCCGACACATGAGCGAACACCGTCCGGCCGCGCAGGGCAAGATTCCGGCGGCTTATGTCAAGACTGGACATAAGCAGATAGCTTCCGGAAGTAGTCTGCGTCAGATTGATGATTTGGCGGACGTGGCCGGAAGAAACGCCCGGACCGCTCAGCAGAAGACTGGACTGCGTCAGGCTCCCGCCGCTCTTGTGCATGGAAACGGCCGACATATCCGCACCCGCAGCCATAGCGGAAACGGGCATGTTATCGCCGAAATAAAAATGCGTTCCGTGGGCTTCGTCGGCAAGACAGAGCATACCGGCATCGTGCGCCATTTGGACGATAGCCCGCAGATCGCTGCACACGCCGTAATAGGTGGGATTGTTCACCAGAACCGCCACCGCGGAGGGATGCTCACGGATCGCTTTGGCCACCTGTTCACGCTCCATGCCGAGCGAAATACCAAGACGTTTATCCACTTCCGGATTGACGTACACCGGCACGGCGCCGCACAGGACCAACGCATTGATAACGCTTCTGTGGACGTTGCGGGGCAGGATGATCTCGTCGCCGCGCTTGCAGGCGGAGAGTACCATGCTCTGCACCGAACTGGTGGTGCCTCCCACCATCAGGAACGCGTGGGCCGCCCCGAACGCATCGGCGGTCAGTTCCTCAGCGCGCCGGATGACCGAGATGGGATGGCAGAGATTGTCCAGAGGTTTCATGCTGTTTACATCTACGCTGACACATTGTTCGCCGAGAAAAGCGGTGAGTTCCGGATTTCCTCTGCCGTGTTTGTGGCCCGGCACGTCAAACGGGACCACCCGCATCCGCCGGAAGTTCTCCAGCGCTTCATAGATAGGAGCCTGATTCTGGTCCATAACATTTCCCTCCATCCTATTTTCAGATGATCGAAAAACAGTAATAAAAAAGGCAGGCCGTTGGAAAAACAGCTTGCCGGATAATCCTGATATAACGACAATGATCAGCCCCTTTGCCTGCCGATCAGAGAAAAGAAAGGCACATAGGTCCGACCGTGTCGTTTGTTTCGGAATAGATGGTACTGCAGAGTCTATATAGCATCATGATACTTTTACTACTCTTATTGACCGTTTCACAAGTCTGCGTTTCAACGCGTTTCGGTTATGAAGTAACCAACTTATAAAATTCGAGCTCTTAACTCAATCAATAAGGCGGCATGCCGCCAATCGGCAGTTGACCCGGCTGTCCGTATGGCCTTGACTCCTGTCCGGAGTGGTCCGTAACATTTGCTTTGAAAAGACTCTGACGAGATACCTTTTCAATGAGCAACTATAACAAGAACACGGCAGAATGTCAAGTAAAAACCGATATAAAACATGATATTTAAAATGACTCCAGAATCCGTCTGCGGCATCTTTGGGACAATTAAAAGAATCATTTTTCGGAAAATGATTAACAAAGCCCTGAAACTGTGATAAAATGAGCGAAGGGAAAATAAAAACGCGAAAGGCATGGTTTCTATATGAGTCAGGATAAATATGTGGCATATGTATCCACTTATACGGTGGGAAGAGAAGACACTTACGGCATTAAGATATATGATGTAGACTTAAAGAACGGCAGGATGTCCGAGAAGAATCAGGTGAAGATCACAAATTCTTCTTATATTACGATCTCGCATAACGGCAGATACCTGTACTCGATCACGGATTTCGGCGTGGAGGCCTATAAGATCCTTCCAAGCGGCGATCTGGAAGTCATCAATTCGGGCAGTATCAACGGCATGAGAGGCTGCTATCTTTCCACGGATTATGAGGACCGGTATTTGTTTGTCGGCGGCTACCATGACGGTAAGATCACCGTGCTCCGCCTGCAGGAAGACGGCGGTATCGGCGATATCACGGACGAGATATTCCACAAGGGACTCGGCAGCATCGCCGAGCGCAATTTCAGACCTCATGTAAACTGTGTAAAAATGACGCGGGACAATCATTATCTGTGCGCGGCCGATCTGGGTCTGGACCATGTCAACGTCTATCGTCTGGATCATGAGAACGGCAGGTTGAAGCCGATCGATATGATCCGGAGCGAACAGGAGTCTGCGCCCCGTCATATGAAATTTTCCAAGGACGGCAGATTCCTGTATATCGTGCATGAATTAAAGAATTATATAGACGTATATACCTATGAGGAGATCAACGGCAATCCGGAGTTTGAAAAAATCCAGACGATCTCTACGTTAAACGACTACCATGCCGGCGGCTCCGCGGCGAGCGCCCTGAACATATCGGAGGATTTCAAATATCTGGTCAGCTCAAACGCCGGTGATAACAGCGCGGTCATTTATAAGATCGAGCAGAAGACGGGCCTGCTTGAAAAAGTGCTCTGCCTGCCGATCAGCGGGGATTATCCGAAAGATGTGAATCTTTTCCCGGACAACCGGCATCTGGTATCCTTGAATCAAGAGTCCAATACCATGACGTTCTTTACGGTGGATTTAAAAAACGGGCTGCTCGTTATGAACGGTAAGGAGATCAAGGTGAATCAGCCCAACTGCATCATTTTCCATAAAATAGGGGAAAGATAAGCGCGGATAGAATACAAAACGATCCTCCCGCATATACATTTACCAGTATAAGCAGGAGGATTTTTTTATGGATTTTTTGCAAAACAGTACATATGATCTGTATAAAGATATACAGCTCCGCACAGGGGGTGAGATCTATCTGGGCGTGGTCGGGCCTGTCAGGACCGGCAAATCCACTTTTATCAAACGGTTCATGAATCTTCTTGTGCTGCCTTTTATGGAAGATGAAAACGAGAAGGAACGCGCGCAGGACGAGATGCCGCAGAGCGCGGGAGGCAGAACGATCACTACCACGGAGCCAAAGTTCATCCCTCAGGAAGCGGCCCACATCAAACTGGGGACGGATATCGACGTGAACGTCCGGCTGATCGACTGCGTCGGCTATATGGTGGAAGGCGCCGCCGGGCATATGGAAGAGGACATGGAGCGCATGGTGAAGACGCCGTGGTCCACGGAGGAGATCCCTTTTACGAAAGCTGCGGAGATCGGCACGAGAAAAGTCATCAAAGATCATTCCACGATCGGTATCGTGGTGACGTGCGACGGATCTTTCGGAGAGTTGGAAAGGGACCGTTTCCTTGAAGCGGAACAGCGTACGATCGCGGAACTGCAGAACATCGGCAAACCTTTTATCGTGCTGCTCAACTCCGCCAAGCCCTACGCGGACGAAACGCAGGCTTTGGCCGATGAGATCAGCGGGAAATATCAGGTCGCCGTTATGCCGGTCAACTGCGAGCAGCTTAAGCGGGAAGATATCAACCGCATTATGGAGAATATCCTTTATGAGTTCCCGCTCACCATGATCGAATTTTATATGCCCAAATGGGTGGAGATGCTGCCTTATGAGCACAAGATGAAGAAGGATATCGTCGCCCATATCAAGGATCTGATGGCGGGATTGAGCAATATCCGGGATATCACAGCCAACCGTTTTGCGCCGGAGAGCGAATATATCAAGAAATGCAAACTGGACGGGATCGATATGTCCGACGGCAGCGTGCGCGTCGTGCTTGACGTGGACGACTCATACTATTATGAAATGATCAGCGAACTGGTGGGAGAAGACATCGGCAGCGAATATCAGATGCTTGCGACCCTGAAGGAAATGGCTAAGATGAAGAAGGAGTACGTCAAAGTCCTTCATGCATTGGAGGCCGTACGCTATAAGGGATACGGCGTGGTGATGCCGGATCGTGAGGAGATCGTTTTGGAGAAACCGGAACTGATCAGACAGGGCAACAAGTTTGGCGTTAAGATCAAAGCGGAAAGCCCCAGCATCCATATGATCAAGGCCAATATAGAAACGGAGATATCGCCTATCGTGGGAACGGAGGAACAGGCAAGGGATCTGATCCAATATATCTCGGATACCGGTACGAGCGAGGAGGGGATCTGGGAAACCAATATCTTCGGCAAGACGGTCGAACAGCTTGTCAACGACGGTATCACGGGCAAGATCTCCATGATCAATGAAGAAAGCCAAGTAAAGCTTCAGGAAACGATGCAGAAGATCGTCAATGACAGCAACGGCGGTATGGTCTGCATCATCATCTGACAGCGCATACCGGAAAACTGTGTTTTTGTGCATTTATGCAGGGCGGGACCCATGACGGTCCCGCCTTTTTTCGCCCGGCGGCGGCAGCGGGCCTAAAAAAATGTGAGTTTGATTTGCGGCCCGGCCGAAATCATGGTAAAATAAGCGCAGGCTCGGCAGCCAGCGCATGAGTAAATTGCTTCGCAATTCTTCCGAAATGATTTACGGTACTGGCATCTGAGAATTACGAACGATTTCATTGCGAAAGGAGCAGGTTCATAAGATGAAAGCATTTATGGCGGAATTTAAGAAATTTGTTGCAAGAGGGAATGTGATGGACATGGCGGTCGGCATCATTATCGGCGGCGCCTTTACAGCCATCGTCACCTCGCTGGTGAACGATGTCCTGATGCCTGTTTTATCTCTGCTTACGGGCGGATTTGACTTCAATGCCCTCTGTATCGTATTGGGTGAAGGGGAGAACGCGGCGACGCTCAATTACGGTTCCTTTATTGCGGCGGTCGTCAATTTTCTGCTGATCTCTCTCGTGATCTTTCTGCTGATCAAGGGGATCAACAAACTGTCACGCAAGAAAGAGGAGGCGCCTGCGGCAACGAAAGAATGTCCTTTCTGTAAAGAGCAGGTAGCCGCCGAAGCGACCAGATGCCCGCACTGTACTTCGCAGCTTGATCAATGAACGGAAAGGAGATAGAACGATGAATCCGGTATATGAGAAACTTATGAGATGTTACGAGTGTTACAAGGAAAAGATCGATTTTGAGCCAAAGGCGGCGGTCGTTCTCGGATCGGGTCTGGGCAATTATGCGAGAACGGTGGATATCAAAGCGGAACTGCCTTACAATGAGATCGAAGGATTTCCGGTGTCGACCGTACCCGGACATGCCGGCAGATTTATTTTCGGATATATCGATACGGTCCCGGTCGTTTTGATGCAGGGCCGCGTCCACTATTATGAAGGGTATCCGATCACGGACGTCGTGCTGCCGACTAGGCTGATGAAAATGATGGGAGCAGAGATCCTGTTCCTTACCAATGCTTCCGGCGGCATCGATCCGCAGTTCCACGCGGGAAGCCTTATGCTGATCAAGGATCATATATCCAGTTTTGCGCCGAATCCGCTGATCGGACCAAACATTGATGAACTGGGGACGCGATTCCCGGATATGTCGCATGTCTACGACGTGGATCTTCAGAAAGACATCCGGTCCGCCGCAGAAGAGAACGGGATCGAACTGTTTGAAGGCGTATATGCGCAGCTGACCGGGCCGTCCTTTGAAACTCCGGCGGAAATACAGATGCTGCATAAACTGGGCGTGAGCGCCGTGGGAATGAGCACCGTTGTGGAGGCGATCGCGGCCAATCACATGGGGATGAAGATATGCGGCGTATCCTGCGTGAGCAATCTCGCGGCGGGCATGAACAGCGCGCCTCTGACACACGAGGAAGTTCAGGAGGCCGCAAATGCCGTTGCGCCTAAATTTGAGAAATTACTGACCGAGTCAGTCATTAGGTTTCAGAAATACCTGTAACATCATTTATGCACGGGCAGCGTGAAAGGAGAGATGCAGATGGACGGAGCGGGAGAACTGACAGCGGACAGGATACGCGCTTTGATCGGAAGCGCCATGGAGGCGAGGAAAAAGTCTTATTCGCCCTATTCGCATTATCAGGTCGGAGCGGCCCTGTTGTGTGCCGACGGCCGGATCGTCACCGGCTGCAATATTGAGAACGCGGCCTATACGCCCACCAACTGCGCGGAGCGCACGGCTTTTTTCAAGGCGGTGAGCGAAGGAGTGACGGCTTTTTGGGCGATCGCGGTCGTGGGAAGTCCGGAAGGAAACGTCCTGACGCAGTATGCGTTTCCCTGCGGTGTGTGCAGGCAGGTGATGCTGGAATTCTGCGACCCGGACCGATTCCGGGTGATCACGGCAAAATCAGTGGACGATTACCGGATCATGACGCTGCGGGACCTGATGCCGGAAGGATTCGGACCGGACAACTTAGAAGGAAAGGTATGAGATCATGAATATCAGACTGTATAATGCAAGAATACTGACGATGAAATCGTCCGAGATCCTGACGGGCGAAGTCTGGGTCCAGAATGAAAGGATCCTGTATGTGGGCGACGGAAAGGATACGGACGATGTTTATCAACGGTTAAAACTGGGAAGCATCCTGTGGGACAGGGAGATAGACTGTGAGGGGAATCTGCTGATGCCCGGATTCAAGGATGCCCACACCCATTCCGGAATGACTCTGCTGCGGTCTTACGCGGATGATCTGCCGCTTCAGGACTGGCTTACAAAGCAGGTCTTCCCGATAGAGGCAAAGATGGACGGGGAGATGATCTATCATCTGACCAAGCTTGCGATCCTTGAATATCTGACCAGCGGGATCACGGCGGTCTTCGACATGTATCTGACGCCGGATACGGTCGCGAAGGCGTGCGTGGAGATGGGGATGCGCTGCGTTCAGGTGAGCGGCATGAGCGGACAGGATGATTTCGCACAGTCGCTGGAGAGAACGGAGCGGTGCTATCTGCAATACAATCACGACGATCCGCTTTTAAGTTATTTTATCGGCTTTCATGCGGAGTATACCTGTTCGAGAGCGCTTCTGGAGAGCGTGGCCGCATTGGCGCATAAGTACAAGGCGCCGGTGTACACGCATCTGGCGGAAACCCGGTCGGAAGTGGAAGGGTGCAGGGAACGCTACGGGATGTCCCCGGCCAAACTGTTCGATTCTTTGGGGATCTTTGATTATGGCGGCGGCGGATACCACTGTGTATGGATGGATGATGAAGATATGGAGATCTTTCAAAAGAGAGGGCTCAGCGCCGTCACCAATCCGGGTTCCAACACCAAGCTTGCCAGCGGCATAGCGCCGATATCCGAATATCTGAAACGCGGCATCAATGTGGCGATCGGAACGGACGGCCCGGCCAGCAACAACTGTCTGGACATGTTCCGGGAAATGTTTCTGGTGACGGGGTTAGCGAAACTGCGCGAGATGGACGCCTCCGCTGTGGACGCATGGGAAGTGCTCAAGATGGCGACGGTCAACGGCTCAAAGGCGATGAACCTGCCGGATACCGATGTTTTGGAAGCCGGAAAGCTTGCCGATATCATCATGATCGATCTAAGGCAGCCCAATATGCAGCCTTTGAATAACATTCCCAAAAATCTGGTGTACAGCGGCAGCAAGCAGAACGTCAAAATGACGATGATCCAAGGAAAGATCCTGTATGAAAACGGCAGGTTTGCGGAAGCGTACGATGTGGATGCGATCTACGGAAAGGCAAACGAGATCATAACAAGTCTTAGATAGGTATGGAATATATAGTTTTTGCAGGTGCGGTCATGGCGGTCGCCGTACTGATCATGGGAACAGAGTATCTGAACAGCAGAAAGTACCGCAGACGTTATATGGAAACATTGTTCCAAAGCTACGGCGCGGCTTCCGAGAGAAGCTATAAAGCGGGCGAGATGGAACATATTTCCATGTATTGGCTCAAACATCCCTCCGAACACCAGATAGACGACATCACATGGAACGATCTGGACATGGACAGCGTCTATCGCAGGATCAACGTATCCTGCAGCGCGGCCGGGGATGAATATCTGTATTACAGGCTGCGCACGCCGGTCTATGATCCGGAGGAAACGGCCGAAGAGGAGTCGCTGGCCGCCTATTTCGCCGAACATGAAGAAGAGCGGCACATGGTACAGAGCGTACTGCATGATCTGGGCAGGATGGGGAAATATTCGATCTATGAATACCTCGACGGTCTTGAAACGCTGGGCGAGCGCAGCAGCGTAAGATATCTTGCAGGGGATCTGCTGCTTCTGGCGAGCTTTGGAGTCATGTTCTTGTCCGTGCCGTTCGGCATGGCGGCTATGCTTATTATGCTGTGCCACAATATCGTCGGGTATTACAAAGAATATAAGGCGGTCGAGCCTTTTATCACCAGTTTCCGGTATATATGCAGGCTGTTGGACGGCGCGAAGAAGATGGGGACAACAAAGATACCGGGCATCAGGGACAAGCAGGAGCGGCTCATGGCCTGTTGGCGCAGTATGCACGGTTTTATCCGGAACACATGGCTTGTCGTTTTTACGGAAAAAGGAAACGGCAATCCTCTTGGCGTCCTGATGGATTATCTGCGGATGGTCTTTTATCTGGATCTGATCCAGTTCAACAGAGCGCTCAGCGCGGTACGCGGGCATATATCGGATATCGATGAAATGGTCACGCTGCTTGGACAGATCGAAACGGCGATCGTGACGGCGTCTTATCGGCAGTCCCTGAAGAACGGTTACTGTATCCCGGCGATCCGGTTTGAAAAGGACGCGGACAGGCGGATCACGATAGAAGGGCTGTATCATCCTCTGTTGGAGGATCCGGTGGAAAATTCCGTCACGGCAGAAAAAGGGATCCTGATCACCGGTTCCAACGCCTCCGGCAAGTCTACTTTTCTCCGCGCGGCGGCGATCTGCGCGGTGCTGGCGCAGACGATACACACCTGCCCCGCAGAGCGCTATGAGGCCCCGGCGCTGCGCATTTATTCGTCCATGTCTTTAAGGGACGATCTGCTGAGCGGGCAGAGCTACTATATGGTGGAGATCCGCTCGATCAAGAGGATATTGGAACAGGCAGAGCAGGCGCGTATCGACGGATGCTGCGTACTTTGTTTCGTGGACGAGGTGCTGCGGGGGACCAATACGGTGGAGCGGATAGCCGCCTCCACACAGATCTTGAAGACGCTTTCTTCGCAGGGAGTTTTTTGCTTTGCAGCGACGCATGATCTGGAACTGACCGGACTTTTGGAAAACGAATTTGACAATTATCATTTTGAGGAGCGCATCGAGGAGGACGATATCTTTTTCCCATACAAGCTGTCGGCAGGGCCGGCCTGTACGCGGAACGCCATCGCGCTCCTTAAGATGCTCGGATACGACGAGCGGATCGTCAGGGAAGCGGAAGCGTTGGCAAAGAAGTTTATGGAAAGCGGAAACTGGCAGGATACAAAACGGTGATGCGGGGTCTGCCTGTGGCGGATCACGCGGATGAAACGGAAAGGTGTTAGCATGAAAGTGACGATCTATACGGATGGCGCCGCCAGAGGAAACCCGGAGGGGCCGGGCGGATACGGGACGATCCTGCAGTATATAGACAGCAGGGGCGCTCTGCATGAACGGGAATATTCTGCGGGCTATAAGAAGACGACAAACAACCGGATGGAGCTGATGGCCGTTATCGTGGGACTGGAAGCCCTGACAAAACCCTGCGAGGTCACGCTGATCTCGGATTCCAAATATGTGACGGATGCTTTTAACGAGCACTGGATCGAGAATTGGATGATGAAAGGTTGGAAGACAGCGGGGAACAAACCGGTCAAGAATGTGGACCTGTGGGAAAGGCTGCTCAAAGCCAAACAGCCCCACCGCGTCGTGTTCCGGTGGGTGAAAGGGCATGACGGGCATCCGGAAAACGAGCGCTGCGACAAAATGGCGACGGCCGCAGCGGACGGCACGGACTTACTTGACGATACCTTCTGATTGGTGGTATCATATCTATATCTGTGGCGGTGTCATAAAGACCACGAGAAAGAAGGACGGACATATGACGAATCTGATTTTATTTGTGAATTCTTTCCTATCTTATTTGATGATATTTGTACTGATAATCGCGTTGGTGATCGTGGCGTGTGTGATCGGCGTCAAATGGAGAAAGAGCAAAGATGCCAAGGCGGCCGCCGAGAGCACGGAGATGAAGGCGGATGCTGCGGAGAGCGGTGCGGCGAAAGAAGCATAGCATTGTGTAAGATAAGGTGTTCGCATACCGAACACCTTTTTTGAATCGGAAATGACAGAGGAACGGACAAAATGGCCAAGTCTTCCAATCAAAAACTGAAATTATTATATCTGTTGAAAATCCTTACGGAGCAGTCCGACGACGATCACTGTATGAGCGCGCAGGCATTGATCGACGCTCTTGACGCTTATGGCATCAAAGCGGAGCGGAAGAGCATCTATGACGATATTGCGCAGCTGATCGATTTCGGATATGACATTGAACTCGTTAAGTCCAAGACGGGCGGGGGATATTATCTGGCGGCCAGAGAGTTTGAACTGGCCGAACTGAAACTTCTCGTGGAAACGGTTCAGGCTTCCCGGTTTCTGACCCTTAAGAAGTCGCGGGAACTGATTGCCAAGATCGAGAAGCTCGCTTCCAAAGCGGAGGCAAAACAGCTGCAGAGGCAGGTGTATGTAGCCAACCGGATCAAGACCGCCAACGAGAGCATCTATTATACCGTAGACGATATCCACAGAGCGATCCAGAATAACGAGCAGATTGCTTTTCAATATCTGGAGTGGAATCTTGATAAGAAGCTGGTTCCGCGCAAAGACGGACAGACGTACCGTGTCAGCCCGTGGGCGCTGACCTGCAAGGACGAGAATTATTATCTGATCGCCCACGACGATAACAGCAATACGATCAAACATTTCCGTGTGGACAAGATGGGGCATGTTCAGGTGCTCGAAGGCACGAAACGGCAGGGCGCGGAACTGTTTGACAGGTTTGATATCGCGGCATACGCAAACAAGACTTTTGGGATGTTCGGCGGCAGGGAAGAGATCGTTACGCTGGAGTTTGAGAATCATTTTATCGGCGTTGTAATTGACCGTTTTGGTCAAGATGTTTCTGTCCGCCGGAAAGATGCGGATCATTTTCAGATCCGGGTGCAGGTGGCGGTAAGCGGACAGTTTTACGGATGGCTGACGGGACTGGGCGAAGGCGCCATGATCACGGCGCCGGAAAGCGTCGTGGATGAATACTGCCGCTGCCTTGACAGGGCGGCGGGGCAGTATCGGAAACAGTAAAGCTCAGCGGCGGGGAGGCTGCCAGAGCGGTATCGGAAACAGTAAAGCCCAGCGGCGGGAAAGCTGCCGGAGCGGTATCGGAAGCAATAAAGTCCTGCGGCAGAAAAGCTGCCGGAGCAGGGCGGATGGAGGATAAGGATGAGCATACGATTTGCAGAGCGCATGAAAGATTATGAAGCCGGTATTTTTCAGGTGTTGAACGAGAAAAAAGACGAGGCGGAGAAAAACGGCAGGAAGATCTATAACCTTTCCGTCGGCACGCCGGATTTTAAACCGGCCGGACATATTATGGACGCGGTCATCGAGGCGGCGTCAAAGCCGGAAAATTATAAGTATGCGCTGATCGATATACCGGAACTGATCGAAGCCGTGCAGACGCGCTACCAAAACCGTTACGGCGTGATCCTCGAAAAAGACGAGATCATGTCTGTCTATGGGTCGCAGGAAGGGATCGCGCATATCTGCATGACGCTGTGCGATCCGGGCGATGTGGTGCTCGTGCCGAATCCGGGTTATCCGATCTTCGGGATCGGGCCGTCCTTGGCGGGGGCCGAAGCGGTAACGTATGATCTGACGGAGGAAAACCATTATCTGCCTGATCTGGAGCATATGGACGAATCGCTGCTTAAGAGGGCCAGATGCATGATCGTGTCGTATCCTTTGAACCCTGTCTGTAAAGCGGCGCCGGATGATTTCTATGAACGGTTGGTCCCGTGGGCGATCGAGCACGATATCGTGATCATACACGACAACGCTTATTCGGACATCATCTACGACGGCAGGGTCGGAAAGTCTATCCTGCGGATACCTGACGCCAAAAAGACCGCTGTGGAATTTTATTCGCTGTCCAAGTCGTTCAACTATACGGGCGCAAGGGTAAGTTTTCTGGCCGGCAATCGGGAGATCGTGGCGAATTTCAAAAAATTCCGCTCCCAGATCGATTACGGGACGTTCCTTCCGGTACAGTATGGTGCGGTGGCGGCGCTCACCGGACCGGATCAGATGGTAAAAGACCAGTGCGCGGAATACCAGAAAAGGCGCGACGCGCTCTGCGGCGGACTGCGGCAGATCGGGTGGCCCGTGGAGGACAGCGAAGGGACCATGTTTGCATGGGCGAAGATCCCCAAAGGATATACGGACGACGTTTCCTTTGTCATGGAGCTGGTCGAGAAGACGGGCGTGCTGTGTACGCCGGGAAGCAGTTTCGGTTCTCTCGGAAAAGGATATGTCCGTTTTGCGTTGACCATGCCGGTCGATAGGATCAGGGAAGCGGTCGGGGTGATCGAACAGGCGGGGATCATAAGAAGCTGAGAAATTTTTTTCGGCTGTCATGAAACGGAGTTTGATGATTATGGGATATGTCACTAAAAAGGCATATCCCTTTTTGTATATTTTTCATGAAGATGGGTGATTGACATACTATATATATTATCATATACTAAGATTAAACCACAAAATATAGTGATTTTATGTCAACCGGCACAATATTTTGTATGTATGTAAAATACCACGGAGGGGGAAGAATGAGCAGTAAATTTGGGTCAGACACGGAGGCTGATGAAAATTACGGTCTGCAGTACAAACCGGACAAGGTCGTAAAAGTCATCAAAAAGGACGGGAGCCTGGAAGACTTTAACGTCCAGAAGGTAATCGATGCTGTCGGCAAGAGTGCGTATCGCGCTTTGACAAAGTTTACCGAGGAAGAAAAGCGCCGTATATGCCAGACGGTCATTGACAGGGTCAACGAAATGGGAGAAGAGAAGATCCCGATCCAGATCATGCACAATATCGTGGAGAGTGCACTGGAGGATGTGAAACCCATCGTTGCCAAAAGTTATCGGGATTATCGTAATTACAAGCAGGATTTCGTCCGTATGATGGACGACGTCTACAAGAAGAGCCAGTCGATCATGTATGTGGGGGACAAGGAGAACGCTAATACGGACAGCGCCCTTGTATCCACAAAAAGAAGCCTGATCTTCAACCAGTTCAATAAGGAACTTTACCAGAAGTTTTTTATGACTACGGAGGAAATACAGGCCTGCCGCGACGGATATCTGTATGTTCACGATATGTCCGCACGGCGCGACACGATGAACTGTTGTCTGTTCAATGTCGCAGAGGTGTTGAGCGGCGGTTTCGAGATGGGAAATATCTGGTATAACGAGCCAAAATCATTGGATGTGGCGTTCGATGTCATAGGAGATATCGTACTCAGCGCAGCCAGTCAGCAGTACGGCGGTTTTACCGTTCCCGAAGTAGACAAGATCCTGGAACCTTATGCAGAGAAATCCTACAAGCGGAATGTGGAGAAATATAAGAAACTCGGCATCGATCAGGTGACGGCGGAGGCCGAAGCGCTGGCGGATGTCAAGAGAGAATTTGAGCAGGGATTCCAAGGGTGGGAATACAAATTCAATACCGTGGCGAGCAGCCGCGGCGATTATCCTTTCATTACGGTGACGGCAGGGATCGGAACCGGCAGATTCGCCAAGATGGCGACGATCACCATGCTGAATGTGCGCCGCAAGGGACAGGGAAAGAAGGAGTGCAAGAAACCCGTCCTTTTCCCGAAGATCGTATTTCTGTATGACGAGAATCTGCACGGACCGGGCAAAGAGCTGGAGGATGTGTTTGATGCGGGCGTCCAGTGTTCCGCCAAGACCATGTATCCAGACTGGCTCAGCCTGACCGGCAAAGGTTATATCGCAAGTATGTACAAGCAGTACGGCAAGGTCATATCCCCGATGGGGTGCCGCGCGTTCCTTTCCCCTTGGTATGAGAGGGGCGGTATGCACCCGGCGGACGAGGACGACGTGCCGGTATTTGTGGGAAGATTCAATATCGGCGTGGTATCGCTGCATCTGCCGATGATCTTGGCGAAGTCCAGACAGGAGAACAAGGATTTTTATGAGGTACTGGACTATTATCTGAATCTGATCCGGCAGCTGCACATCCGGACTTATGCGTATCTGGGCGAGATGCGGGCATCCACCAATCCGCTGGCTTACTGCGAAGGCGGTTTCCTCGGCGGCCATCTGCAGCTCCACGACAAGATCAAACCGATCCTTAAGACCGCGACGGCAAGCTTTGGGATTACGGCGTTCAATGAGCTTCAGGAACTTTATAACGGAAAATCCCTTGTGGAGGACGGCGCTTTTGCACTGGAAGTATTGGAACACATCAACAACAAGATCGCGGAGTATAAGGAGGAGGACGGCAACCTCTATGCGATCTACGGTACGCCCGCAGAGAATCTCTGCGGACTTCAGGTAAAGCAGTTCCGGGCGAAATACGGCATTATCGAAGGCGTGTCCGACAGGGAGTATGTATCTAACAGTTTCCATTGTCATGTATCCGAGGATATCACGCCGATCGAAAAGCAGGATCTGGAATACCGTTTCTGGGAACTGGCAAACGGCGGCAAGATCCAGTATGTGAAATATCCGATCGATTATAATATCGAGGCGATCAAAACGCTGATCCGCCGGGCGATGGATATGGGATTCTACGAGGGCGTCAATCTGTCGCTCGCTTACTGCGACGACTGCGGACATCAGGAATTGGAGATGGATGTATGCCCTGTATGCGGCAGCCGCAATCTGACGAAGATCGACCGCATGAACGGTTATCTGGCATACTCGCGTGTACACGGGGACACCAGACTGAGCGATGCGAAGATGGCGGAGATCGCAGAAAGGAAAAGCATGTGAAAACAGCGAGCCGGAAACATACGATTGCCGCTTGCGGCAGATCGTATGTTTATGGCGAGCGTCCATCATGAGCGGAGTCGAAAGCGGCTCTGCATGTTCCATGCAGAGGTTTTCACATGAAGCATGAGTCGAAGACGGAGTAAATGGGGAGAAAAATAGTTCTATGAGATATCATAATATTACCAAAGACGACATGCTCAACGGCGATGGTCTGCGTGTGGTCCTCTGGCTTGCAGGCTGTTCGCATTGCTGCAAAGAGTGCCATAATCCCATCACATGGGATCCGGACGGCGGGCTGCTCTTTGACGAGGAAGCCAAGGAAGAGATTTTTGAACAGTTGAGCAAACCCTATATCAGCGGCATCACCTTTTCCGGCGGAGATCCGCTCCATGCGGCGAACCGTCTGGATGTGCGGAGCCTGATGCAGGAGATCCGGCAGAGATACCCCGATAAGACGATCTGGCTGTATACGGGGGACAGCTGGGAAGATGTCCTTCATTATCCTGTGATGAAATATGTGGATGTGCTGGTGGACGGGGAATTTAAGATCGACCTGAAAGATACAAAACTTCTCTGGAAAGGGAGCAGCAATCAGAGAGTCATAGACGTACAGGCAAGTTTGAAGCAGACCGACCCGGCGAATCCGGTCCTGCACTGTGGCGATTACGCATAGCAAAGTCTGCACAGATCAGACGGGCGCCGGTCAGGAAGAAAGTCAGGAACACAGGGCGGCCCGGCAGGCGCGGGGACCGCGGAAAGAGGTACAGGATTGGAAACGATCAAGATCAAGTATTTTACGGATAAAATCGATAAGCTGACTTACATAGACGGGAAATCCGATTGGATCGACCTGAGAGCCGCGCAGGACGTTGTCCTTAAGGCGGGGGAATTTAAGCTGATCCCGTTGGGAGTTGCCATGGAACTGCCGAAAGGCTATGAGGCCCATGTGGTTCCGAGAAGTTCCACTTTTAAGAATTTCGGCATCATCCAGACCAATCATCACGGCGTGATAGACGGTTCTTACTGCGGCGACAATGATCAGTGGTTCATGCCGGTGTATGCTGTGCGCGATACGCAGATCCACACCAACGACCGGATCTGCCAGTTCCGCATTATGGAGAATCAGCCCAAGATCGTTTTTGACGAGGTTGAGCATCTGGACCACGAAGACCGCGGCGGGCACGGAAGTACGGGAAAACAATAGAAGAGGCCGAACCCCGGCCGAAAACTGCGTGTATAACAAAACTCCTTTTAAGACATACTATGAAAACAATGGTAAAGTCTTGGAAGGAGTTTTTTAAAGTGCAGAATAAAGATAGGCAGATCAGTGAAGACCAGAACAGCAAAAACAACCGGAACGATAAAATGACGACGTCGCTGCAGCAGACCATGGACTATATGAAGCAGCACCTGCTGCCGGACGTAAGTTTTGACATCGTATACCGTGTCATAGAGGTGGGCGGCAGACAGGCATGCATCTATTTCATAGACGGTTTCTGCAAGGACGAACTGATGATGAAGATCCTGCAATACTTCATCGACCTGAAACCTGAGAATATGCCCGAAAACGTTCACGAGATGGCGAAGAGGGCGACGCCCTATGTGGAGGTGGATCTAAAGGACGCATGGGACGATATCCTGTACAGTATCCTGTCGGGCGTCTTTGCCCTTTTTGTCGATGGATATGACCGATGCATCCTGATCGATTCCAGAACGTATCCGGCCAGAGGCGTGGACGAGCCCGATAAGGATAAGACGCTGCGGGGCTCCAAGGACGGTTTCGTGGAAACGATCGTGTTCAACACGGCGCTTATCAGACGACGGATCCGCAGTACGCAGCTGCGTATGGAGATGATGAACGCGGGAAAAAGTTCGCGCACGGATATCGTGCTGTGCTATATGGACAACAGGGTGGATCACGCTTTTCTGGACAAGGTGAAGAAACGGATTGAGGCCATACAGGTGGACGCCCTTACCATGAATCAGGAAAGTCTTGCGGAGTGCCTGTATCAGCGCAGGTGGTACAATCCGTTTCCGAAATTTAAATTTACCGAAAGACCCGATGTGGCGGCCGCGCAGGTCCTTGAAGGCGACATCGTCATTCTGGTGGACAATTCGCCGTCCGCAATGATCGTTCCCACATCGATATTCGATATCGTGGAGGAGGCGGACGATTACTATTTTCCGCCTGTTACCGGGACTTATCTGCGCCTTACCAGATTTATCATCTCGATCCTGACCTATATCATGACGCCGACGTTTCTGCTCCTGATGCAGAATCCGGAATGGATACCGGAATCGTTTAGGTTTATCATGATAAAAGACGAGATGCATATCCCGCTGATCGCGCAGTTCCTGATACTGGAACTGGCGATCGACGGACTCAAACTGGCGGCGGTCAACACCCCCAATATGTTAAGCACGCCGTTAAGCGTCATGGCGGCCTTAGTCCTTGGCGAGTTTTCCGTAAACAGTGGCTGGTTCAATGCCGAAGTCATGTTGTACATGGCGTTCGTTGCACTGGCCAACTATACCCAGCAGAATTATGAACTGGGCTATGCGCTTAAATTCATGCGCATCATCAATCTGATCTTAACGGCGCTGTTCGGGCTGTACGGCTATCTGGCGGCAATCGTTTTATTTGTGCTGGCTGTCGTGGGAAATAAGACTCTGTCGGACAAAAGCTATATTTATCCGGTCCTTCCGTTTGATCCGCGCCAGCTTGCAAAAAGGCTTTTGCGGCTCCGCCTGCCGGAGTCAAAAAAATAAGAGGAAACACAGCCGATACGCTTGTTATTTTCCCGGCAAAATAGTACAATATCCATAAAGTGGAATTGAAAAGGGAAGGGAGATCTTATGGGATATGATGTGCATCCGGCGGACGGCTGGGTCAACAGAGGAAATCTGTACCGTCTTAAAGAAATGATGAAAAGGGCAGAGCAGGGCGACAGAATGACTCTGGCGTTTCTGGGCGGTTCCATCACGCAGGGATCCGTTTCCACGCAATATACCAACTGTTACGCCTATCTGGTCTATCAGTGGTTCGTGCGGAGGTTCCCCAAAACGGCGTTCACTTACATCAACGCAGGCGTGGGCGGAACGACTTCTCAGTTCGGCGTTTCCAGAGTCGACGAGGATGTGCTTATGTACAAGCCGGATTTTGTCATTATCGAGTTTTCGGTAAACGATGATAATACGGATCTGTTCCAAGAAACCTATGAAGGACTTGTGCGGAAAGTATATGGCAATGTCTATGCACCGGCTGTCCTTCTCGTACATAATGTCTTCTATGATACCGGCGCCAGCGCGGAAGAGAAGCACCGCGAAGTCGGCGCGCACTATCGGCTGCCGAGCGTCAGCATGAAGCCGACGATCTATGCCGAAACCGCTGCGGGCAGGATCCCCAACAGGGAGATCACGCCGGACGATCTGCATCCCAATTCGGCCGGGCATGAACTGGCTGCCGAAGTGATCACGGACTGTCTGGATAAGATCTATATGCAGCGGTACGAGGAGGAAGAGCCTTTCGGGATGCCTGCTCCGCTGACGGCCAACGCCTACGAGAATGTGCGGCGCTGCCGGAACCATAACAGTTCTCCCGTCTGCAACGGATTTGTTCCGGACGATACGCCGGAAAAATATGTGAACGATATGTTCCGGCGCGGATGGACGGCTTGGGACAAGGGATCCAGCATCGTTTTTGAAACGGAGGGAACGGAGATCGCGGTACAGTACCGCAAGTCGGTACGGCTTCCGGCGCCGGTCGCCGTGGCGGTAGTGGACGGCGACGAGGAGCACGCCGTCACATTGGACGCTAATTTCGATGAAACGTGGGGCGACTGCCTTTACATAGAAACCTTGGCGCACCACATATCGCCCGGCAGACACAAGGTCGAGATCCGCTTGACGCAGACGCACGAGAAAGATGCGGTGCCGTTTTATCTGGTGTCCGTGATCGGCGGATAAGGCCGCGGCGGCATGGCTTGTCCGACACGGAGGATGCGTTTGGCGGCCGGATCTATTTCATACAGTTTAAGACAGAAAGGGTACATAAATGTTCAGAGATGATTTTGTTTGGGGCGTTGCGAGCAGCGCCTATCAGATTGAAGGCAAGGATCCGCAGGACGGCGCGGGCAGGATGATATGGGATAAATTTATTGAGGAAGGCCATATTGCGGACGGCAAGAACGCATCCGTCACATGCGATCACATGCACCGCTACAAAGATGATTTCAAGCTGATGCGGCTGCTGGGGATCAAAGCCTATCGTTTCTCGGTCAACTGGAGCCGCATTATGCCGGAGGGCACCGGCAGAGTAAATGAAAAAGCCATCGCCATGTACAGGGATATGATTATGACGATGAAGGAGAACGGCATCACGCCGTATCTGACCATGTATCATTGGGAGTTTCCTGAGGCGCTGCAGGATCGGGGCGGCTGGCTGAATGAGGAATCTATACAGTGGTTCGGGGACTATGCGACGGTGATTGCCGAGAATTTCTCCGATATCTGCGAATATTTTATCACCTTGAACGAGCCGGAGTGTTTCGTAGGACTGGGGCACCTGACCGGGGTGCATGCACCCGGCATGAAGATGGGATATAAAGAAACGTTCCAGATCGCCCACAACGCGCTGCGGGCACATGGGCAGGCTGTTATCAACCTGCGCAAATATGCGAAGCGCCCGATCAAGATCGGCTATGCGCCGACCTGCAGCATGGCGTATCCGGAGAGCAATAAGCCGGAAGATATCGAAGCCGCCAGAAAAGTGTTGTTCTCTTTCTACAATCCCATCGACAACTGGACGTGGAATGTGGCGTGGTTTAACGACCCGGTATTCTTAGGGAAATATCCGGAGGTGGGACTGGAGCAGTTTAAGGAATACCTTCCCGTGATCACCGACGAGGATATGGAGCTGATCTCACAGCCGCTTGATTTTATGGGGCAGAACATCTATAACGGGTACATCATACGCGCGGGAGCGGACGGGGAGCCGGAGTTCGTTCCTCTGCCGGACGGCCTTCCTAAGACGGCGGCGGGCTGGCCGGTCAATCCGGAATGTCTGTACTGGGGGATCAAGTTTATTTATGAACGGTACAAACTGCCGATCTATCTGACGGAGAACGGTATGTCCTGTCATGATATCGTATCCCGCGACGGCCGGGTGCACGATCCCAACCGAATCACTTTTCTGGACAGATACCTGTCGGCGCTCCAGTGCGCAAGCGACGAAGGAGCGGATATCAGGGGATATTTCCTGTGGACGTTCTTAGATAATTTTGAATGGGAAAAAGGATTCAGCGAGCGGTTCGGCATCGTGCATGTGGATTTCGCCACATTGAAACGTACGGCGAAGGATTCCGCTTTCTGGTATCAGGATGTGATAGAAACAAACGGAGCGAGCCTGTCTGTCAATCAGCCTGCGGCGCCGATCCTGTTCCTTGACCCGGTCTTTAAGCAGATGGTATGGGGCGGATCGCGGCTGGGGTCGGAATGGCATTATGATATTCCGGGCGGCAATACCGGGGAATGTTGGGCGGTCAGCGCGCATCCCAACGGCGACTGCACGGTCAGAGAAGGGATCTATAAAGGAAAGACGCTGTCCCAGTTGTGGAAAGAGCACCGCGAACTGTTCGGCGATACAAAGTCCAAGGAATTTCCGCTTCTCGTCAAGGTCATTGACGCCAAGAAAGACCTGAGTATCCAAGTGCATCCGAATGATGCGTATGCGGCGGCCCATGAGAACGGTTCTTTCGGGAAGACCGAGTGCTGGTATGTGTTGGACTGCGAACCGGATACCACAATGGTGATCGGGCACAATGCGGTGAGCAGGGAAGAGATGGCCGACATGATCCGGAACGGCAGATGGAGCGATTTTATCAGGGAGGTTCCCGTAAAAAAAGGCGATTTTATTCAGATCGATCCGGGCACGATACATTCCATCCGCGGCGGCATGATGATACTGGAAACCCAGCAGAACAGCGATATCACTTACCGTGTCTATGACTTTGACAGACTGGTCGACGGGAAGCCCAGACAGTTGCATATCGATCAGAGCATCGATGTGATCACGGTGCCCTCAAAGCCTGCGCAGGATAACATCCACAGTACGGACGGCCTGCCGGAGAACCGGATGGAGCTTCTGATCTCCTGCGATACATATAAGGTCTGGAAAATGGATGTCACGAAGCGGGTATCTTTTGAACAGGAGTATCCGTTCCTGATTATGAGCGTGATCGAAGGCGACGGCCTGATCAATGGTCAGATGATCACAAAGGGGGATCATTTTATCCTGCCCTGCGGGTATGGAGAGGTAGATCTGCAGGGAAACATGAAGCTGATTGCATCTACGGTTTAACTATGTTATGATAATAAAAATTCTATGATCTACAGTCCGGAAAGATCCCAGGCGGTCTTTCCGAAGCGCAGGGCCGGTAAGAGTAAGGTAAGAGGATTATGTCGGGTAAAAGTATCAGCTTTGACATCGCCGCGCTCATTCTGCTCATGATTCTTTTCGTTTCATGGTACATGCGCAAAATGACAGAGGGCGTGTCAAACAGATTGTTTATCATCATCATGGGGATCTCCATTGCGGCGACAGTATTTGATATTGCGGCGGTATCGTTGGATAATGCGCACAGTCCGCACACCGATCTGTTGTATACCGCGCATGTCGGGTACCTGATGACGCACTACCTGAGCGCACCGCTGCATTTCCTCTTTGTGGTCAGTCTGACCGATACATGGCATAAGCTGCGCAGGCAAATCGGACTGCAGGTCATGCTGTTCGTGCCGGTTGTCGTTATGGAGATCGTGTTTGTGGCGAACGCCGTAAACGGGCAGATCTTTACGGTGGAAAACGGATATGAGAGAGGACCGATGTTCTGGCTCATCTATGTTACCACGCTGTTCTATTTAGTCTGTGATATCATCTATATCTTTACCTACCGCAGATTGTTGAGCTTTGACAAGATACTGGCGATCAGCGCGGTGATCCCTGTGGGTGTGGCGGCGATGATCGTGCAGATGTTTGATCCGCATATGCTCGTAGAGATGTTTGCCGGAGCCGTCAGCCTGCTGATCATAAGCATCAGTATCCAACGGCCCGAAGACTATATCGATACCTTTACCGGACTCATGAAATTCAGCGCCTATGGCAACGACCTTAAACGGGATTTCTATAATGACAAACATGTGACGGTCATTATGATCAACATCGGCAATTACAATGTGATCCAACAGCTTGTAGGTTTTGATTCTGCCGCCGTACTGCTTAAGGATATCGCGGACAAACTGAGGGATATCAATAAGCGGCTCCGCGGGTATGCGGAGATCTATTATCTGGACAACTGCCGTTACCGGATGGTTTTTTACGGTAAGAACAGGACGCGCGCCGAAGCGGTTGCCGCGGCGGTAAACGATGAATTGAAGCGCAGCACCGATTTCAACGGTCTGGATATCAATCTGCTGCCCTTCATCGTATTGGCACAGTGCCCGGAAGAGATCACGACTTTTCGGATGCTGATGTCTTTCGGTGCAGATTTTCATATACGGTATCCTTATACGGGTAAGATCATGCGGGCCAGCGAGGTGCTCGACCACAAGAAGATGGATATCCAGAACAATATTGACGTGATCATAGACAGAGCGCTTGAAAATAACAGTTTTCAGGTATATTATCAGCCGATCTATTCCATCGCGGAGAAACGGTTCGTATCTGCGGAGGCGCTTGTCAGGCTGTATGATCCCGAATACGGTTATATCCCGCCCGAAGATCTTATCATAGCGGCGGAGAGAAACGGAACGATCCATAGGATCGGAGAATATGTATTTGAAACGGTATGCCGTTTTATCGCAAGCAGCGAATTTAAAGCGCTGGGACTGGATTATATCGAGGTCAATCTGTCTGTGGCGCAGATCATGAACGGCGATCTGGCGGAATCTTATTTGAAGATCATGGAAAAATATCATGTCATGCCGGATCAGATCAATCTGGAGATCACAGAAACTGCCGCGGCGTATGCACAGAATGTCATGGCGGATAATCTGGACCGCTTAACGAGAGAGGGGATCAGCTTTTCACTGGACGATTACGGGACAGGTTATTCCAATATGCAGCGCATGATCGGGCTGCCTCTTAAGATCATTAAATTGGATAAATCTTTTGTGAGCGAAGACAATGATCCTAAGATGTGGGTCTTCCTTGAAAATACCGTGAAGATGATCAAGGATATGAACATGGAGATCGTGGTAGAGGGCGTCGAAACGCAGGAAATGCTTGATATGTTCATTAAGATGGAGTGCGATTTTATTCAGGGATATTTCTTCTCAAAGCCTATTCCGCAGAGCGATTTCGTGGCATTTATTCATCAGGCAAACGGCCTCGCAGGCTGACAGCGCATATCATGATCTCTGTATTTGGCGGCGTTCAAATCTACAGGATCAACGGATATTTTGTTTTTGCCGCAGAAAAGCGGAGCCGGGTAATAAAAAAAGAGAAAAAGAATAAAACGGGTTTGTCAAAAAAATTGCAGCGAAAGAAAAATCTGAAAGAAACCGCAATGGAGAGGACAATATGGAACTTGAAATAAGCGTTGAAGATTTATTAAACAAAAGAAAAATAGAATCAGTCCGCATAGAGTTTAAAACAGGATGGAACCCTGATGATATCTATCATAGTGTCTGTGCATTTGCAAATGATTACAACAATGATGGTGGTGGCTATATTGTTGTAGGTGTTGAAGAAGAAAATGGCATTGCAAAGCGTCCGGTAAAAGGATTGCCAGAGTATATGCTGGATACAATTCAGAAAGAGATGGTAGGATATAATAATACAATATCCCCACCATATTTTCCCCAAGGTATACCAGTAGAAGTAGATGGAAAATGGATTTATGTCATTGTTGCAAGGACGGGACAACAGCGCCCATATAAGTCACCGGAGTATGTTACTAGCAAGAAAGACAAAAAATACAATTATTATATTCGATATCTGACAAGCTCTGTTAAGGCAAATCCAGAGCAGGAACGTGAATTGATTAATTTGTCCGACCAAACACCATTTGATTGCAGGGCAAATCACAAGGCAACATTCGAAGATATTTCACCTGTGTTGTTGGAAGATCACCTGCGTAAGACTGGTAGTAAACTTGCAAAACAGGTAAGAGAGCGTGGCGTTGAGGAAATTCTCAATGATATGCAGCTTTTAGTAGGACCGCCGGAACTAAGATATATTCAGAATGTGGCACTTATGATGTTCTGTGAGCATCCGGAGAAATTTTTTGGATATACTTATGTTCAAATGACATCTTTTCCAAAGGGAAGTATAGAGAATCCAAGTATTAGTGAGGATTTCCCCAATATTACAGGTTCAGTCCCACAAATGATTCAGGCAACAATGGAACGTTTTCGTAATCTGTTTATACGGGAAAAGGTGATTAAAGTTTCAAATCAGATGGAAGCTTTGAGAATCTTTAACTATCCTTATCAGGCAATTGAGGAGGCTGTGGTAAATGCTTTTTATCACAGAGATTATATGTCGTATGAGCCGGTTACTATAGAGATAGAGCCGGACTGCATAAACATCATGAATTTTCCTGGTATAGACAGGTCGATTTCTGAAAAGACAATAGCAGAAGGAAAAAGATTTGTTTCAAGATATTATCGCAATAGGAGACTTGGCGAATTTTTAAAAGAGCTTGATTTATCAGAAGGTCATTCTTCCGGTATCCCAACTATACAGGAAGAACTTGAAAAGAACGGTTCCCCTAGAGCGGAATTCTTTACCGATGAAGATAGACGAGCTATGAGAATAAGGATTCCAATTCATCCAGCGTTTTTAGAAAATAATGATGAAATTTCAGTATCGGATGGTTATGAAAAAGCGACGAATAAATTGTCTAAGAAAAAGATAGAGCAGCATGACAAAATCCTAAAGTTGATGGATGATGGAAACTGGCATAAGACTCCAGAAATTGCAGAGAATTTGGGGCTTAAGGATACCAGAACAAAAGAATTGTTAAAGGAATTGGTTGGACTTGAGAAGCTTGTTGATAATGGCAAAACAAAAGGCAAAATGTATAAAATAAAATAATTCGCCGCTAAAAAAGCGACGAAAAAAGCGACGGAAAAAGGAGGATATAATAAATGGATAATCAAGAATACATGGAAATAATGGAGATTGGATTTTATTGAATTTAGGCAGGGTTTAAAAAGCTTGTTCCGGGCGGGAAATTGATTTTGGTTACCAAAAAGGCATGATTGGAAATAGGGCGGCATTTACGGTGTCTGATGGAGGGATGATAATGGTTACAGCATTTGTGATATGGAGTCTGGTAAGCGTCATATTTTTCGGTATTGGTGTTTCGGCATGGCTGTCAAAAAAGCCTGTCGGCTTTTTCACAGGGGCAGAGCCGCCGGAAGTCATGGATATAAAAAAATATAACCATACTGTTGCGGCGCTTTGGTCTGCCTATGCCGTCCTCATAGAGATATGCGGGATCCCGCTGCTTTTCCTTGAACAGAATTCGGCCGGTTTCCTGCCTGTGGTTTTGGGTGTTGTGGTGATTACGATTGCCGCATGTATCGTGTATTTACAGATAGAAAAGAAGTACCGAAAGGGAAGTTTCGATTGATTGCTGCATTATTGATTGATCATCAAAAATACGAAACAGAAGTTTTGAAATATTGACAGTAATTGTGAGTTCATTGTATTATATACAATAAAATGCATATAGAATTGCTCAAGACGAATATTGATTGAAGGGTCAAAGGGATTGCGATTATGAAAAAACAGAAAATCATGATGTGGGTTATTACAGGGATGCTGATGGGTGTTGTTTTGTTTTTGGCAGTTCCGCTTTTAATAGGAGCGGGATATACCTATCCGTCGGCTGACGATTTCATTATAGAAAACGGTTCTTTGGATTTAAGCAAGTATGTAGGTCCGGTGAAAGGACCGCTTTACGCGGCATTAAATTATTATAAAAACTGGCAGGGCGCATATACAGCAAATTTATTGCTTTTTACTATTATGCCGTTTACGCGGTCGGGATTAAACGGTTTTCGTATCTTGATGGTACTGCTTTCTTTGTCCTTTCTTTTTTCTTTGTATTTTTTGGTGGATTCCGTCATAGATTTTTCGTATATGCCTGAAGAAAGATGGGGGGGGGCGCATCTGGCATAGCCGACAGAACAAAAAGTTGTTTCTTTATGCCGTATTGTTGTTTACTGTGCTGGGACTTCCCGGAACATGGATTGGGAAGGAGATATTTTACTGGTATACAGCTGTAATAGCATATCTGGTCGGAATCGATTGCCTGTTTATCTCCATTGGCTTTCTTTTACTGGCAAATTGTTGGAAGAGAAAAAAGGGTTACTATTTATGGTCCGCGTTTTTTGCTTTCCTTGCATCTGGGACTAGTCTGCAGGTGACGTCGTTTGTCTGTTCATGGCTGCTTCTTGTTCTGTTGGTATTGTTTATGTCTGTAAGACCGGACATGGGTGATACAGGAAAGAGAAGCCTGTGTATAAAGGATACCATTCCGTTTCTGTCTGCGTTTGCGGGTGCGCTTATCAATACTTTTTCTCCGGGAAATATGTTGAGAAGTCAAGCTACTATGGGAGATATCCAATATGGTGTGTTTGATGCAGTCAAAGACACGGCGGCGATTCAAATAGATGAACTTGCCGGGATATTTCATGATCCTTTCTTTCTTACATTAGTGTTTGTTATGCTTTTTTCCTGCATCTGTTTTAAAATAAAAGCAGCACAAAACATATATTCTAAAACTCCTTTAGGAGTGTTGCTTGTAACGGTTGGAGTGCTTGTTAGTAATTTTCTATGTATTTTTCCTGTAGTGCTGGGGTATCATGGCAGCGGGCTGTCAAGTCAGCGTACCAAATATGTTGCAGAGTTGGAAATCAGATTTTCTATCCTGTTTGCGGTGATGTATCTCTCCCAGTATATCCAACAGTTATTTGCGGAGAAAGTAAAGCAGAAGCGGGCCTGTTGTCTGGCAGGTATAGTGGGTTGTTCCCTTGTATGTATAGGCGTTTTCTTGTGTTTGAATGATCAACCTGAGGAACTTTTTTCAGGATATTCCTTTGAACTGATTAAAGAGATATCCGATGGCAGGGTAAAGGGGATTTTCAGCCTGCGAAAAGAAGTGCTGGAGGAGTTTGAAGCCGCGGAAGATGGAACGGATATATATGTAAAAATGCCGCCGCTGCCTCCCTCGCGGGCGACTTATTCGCAAGGAATTGCGATGGATCCGAACGATATAGTAAATGCAGCTGTGGCAGATATGTTTCACTTAAATTCCGTGGCGGTGGAATATGGCGCAAAATAGACGGATAAATAAATCTTAACCGTCAGTTTAGCGGGCGGTTATGATTCCTCCGGCAGCACAATGGTAATGCTCAACTTATCATTTTTGTATTCGGCCGAAATAGCGCCGCCCATCTGTTCCATCAGCGTTCTGGCGATCGTCAGGCCCAAACCTGTGGATTTTCTTGCGGCTTCAACCGTATAAAAACGGTCAAATAATCTGCCCGCCTGCACCTCGTTTAATCCAGACGCTGTATTCGTAAAAATGATAGTGCCTGTTTTTGATAAGGTAATATTCAGATCTCCGTCGCTGTATTTAATAACATTATTGAGAAGGTTGGAAAACACACGGGATAGGGCAGAGCGGTCCAGTGTCCGGATGACTTTTTCTTCCGTAAGCTGAATGTTCGGCACGATTTTCCGCTCCTTCAGCGCAGTATAGAACGAGGCGACGCTTTCCTCTAATACGCTGCCGACATTTACCGGTTCACTCTTCTGGCTGTTTTCGGAAGAAACGATAATGGAATATCGGAAAAGTTCTTCGGTAAGCTGTGATAAAAGTTCCGCCCTGTTTCGGATGATGCTGATATAGCGTTCCGCTTTTTCGGTCATTTTTTCTTCTTCCAACAAGTCCAGATAGCCGCAGATGGCTGTCAGCGGTGTCCGCAGATCGTGTGAAATGTTAGTGACCGCGTTTTTAAGTTCCAGATCGCCCTGCACGAAGCGGTGCCGTTCCTTTCGCAGTCTTCTAAGCTGTATGTTGATGCTGTCCGCCAGACGGCGCATCGTCCGGTCAGCAGAGGAAATGTCAATAAGCGTATTGGTATCGGTTGTGAGCCTGTCGGCAAAGGCGCTCTCGATTTCTTTTGCTGCCTTATGCAGAGCATAAATTTTCAAGAGCAGCAGAACGATAATGACAGCCATCATGCCGATAGATACCCACAACCACATTTCCATAATGAGCTCCTTACTTTAAATTCTTCTTTTTGAAGGCGGCCAGTCCGCTAGCCGTTGCCGTTACAGTAATAAACAGAGAAGAAACCAGCATACGGACCGGATGCGTGATCTCCAGCCGCAGCAGCCGTAGTCCCTGTCCCGTCGGCAGAAAGTCTATAATGAAGTCATAGATTTCCCGTTTCACCCCGGTGATATAATTGGGATTCGGGGAAGGTTCTGCCATTTCAAGCCCGTTTTGAGTGATCAGGACGCCGCTTATCATTTCCGGTTCGCTCAGACCGTTATAAATCATACTCGCAAAAACCAACAATCCCAAAAACAGCAGGATCGAAATCAGGACAGTCAGCGCCTTATTGGACGACAGCATATTGATGGTCGTAAAGACTGCGGAATAGGCCAAGACAAACAGGACGGAAATCAGCAGAAAAAGCAGCAGCCGCAAAACGCCGATCTTCCAGAAGCCGAGCGCGGGGACGGCGACGAGCGCACCGATCAGCCATGCGGACATGATAAGCAGCGTCGCCGCAAATGTGGTAATCAGGCTTGCCATATAGATGCCAGTTCTTGTATGGCCGACGATCATCTTGTTCCGGATGGTCCCGTCGCTGTATTCCGTTCCAAAAAACATGCTGCCGAACAAGGTGCAGAAGAAGCCGATCGACAGTGAAAACTGGAAATAATATTTATCAATGGTATATTGATATTCCGACGGATCCGCCGCGGCCTGCCTGCAGGCGTGCAGCATATACATAACCGCATACAGAAGCATGGTTCCCGTGCAAAGCCAGAATATTTTGTTTTTCCAAAGTCTTGAAAAATTTGACCGTAACAACTTATTCATTCCTGCCACCTCCTACAAGGCTCATATAATAGCTTTCCAAGCTTTCTTCCCGCTCGTTTGCAGAGAAAAGTTCACAGTTTTCCTTTGCAAGAGCCTCATTCAGCCGGGAAAGGTTCACTTTTGCATAGACATCGGCCATTGTGCCGCTTAGGATCTTATAATCGATCTTCATTTCATCCAAAACACGGACCAGCGCTTTGGTGCTGCTGACTTCCATGCGGACACATTTTTGGCAGACAGCTTCCAATTCTTCGGCGCTGATCTCTTTTACCATGCGTCCGCTGTCAATAAAACCGTAGTGTGTTGCAAACTTCGACAGTTCATCCAGAATGTGGCTTGCGATCAGGATCGTGACCTGATGTTCTATGTTCAGCTTTAAGATCAGTTCACGGATTTCTATGATTCCCTGCGGATCCAGTCCGTTGGCCGGTTCATCCAAAACCAGAAAATCCGGATCACCGGCAAGGGCGATCGCAATGCCGAGTCTTTGACGCATACCCAGCGAAAAATTTTTAGCTTTCTTTTTTCCTGTGCGGTCCAGTCCGACTAACTTTAAAATATCGGACAGCCCCTCAAAAGAGGGCAGTCCTAAAATCCGGTACTGCTGTTTGAGATTTTCTTCCGCCGTCATATCCAGATAAATGGACGGCGTTTCCACGACGGCGCCCATTCGTCTGCGCGATCTTGCAATATCTTTGTCGGTGTTTTTTCTGCCATACAGTGTGTAATCTCCCGAAGTCGGCTCCTGCAGGCCGCAGATCAGGCGGATCAATGTTGTTTTACCGGCGCCGTTTTTTCCCACAAGTCCATATATGGTTCCCTTTGGGATATTCATTGTGAGATTGGTTAATGCCTGAACCCTTCCGTAACTTTTGGCCAAAGCATTTGTTCTTAGAACATACTCCATATAGGCTTACCTCCTTGATTTGATGCCGGTATCATATCATGGGACCGTAAAGAAAGCAGTAAAGGAAAGGGTAAAGAAAAGGTAAAGATTTTTTCTAACGCAGGCGAAATCCGATTCCCCAGACCGCTTCAATATGATCTTGCCCGTCTGCCCCGCGCAGCTTTTTCCTGAGATTGCTGATGTGCATTTTCAGGGAGTTTTCCGTACAATCGGGGGTATCTTCACTGATGCGGTCAAGCAGCAGCGATTTGGTGACGACTTGGCCTTGATTCTGCATGAGCAGTTTGAGGACGGCATATTCCGTCCGCGTTAGTTTGATTTCCTTTTTTGCAACCGCTGCCATATGCGTAACGGTATCAAGCGTAATGCCGTCGTGCTCTAAGACGGAAGCGCAAGAGGCCAGATCGATGCTGCGGAACTGTACGGCGATCCTAGCTAAAAGCTCTTTGATCTGAAAAGGCTTCGTAATATAATCTGCCGCGCCGCTAAACAGCAGCTGTACTTTATCGTCAACATCCGCTTTCGCGCTTATGACAATGACAGGGATCCCTTTTATCTGCGGCAGTACCTCTTCACCGGAAAGTCCCGGCAGCATCAGGTCAAGTAAAATAAGGTCGGGTCTTGTCTGCGACAGGAACAACAGGGCCTCCGTTCCGGAATAAGCACGAAAAGCACGGTATCCTTCCCGGCTCAAAGCCTCTTCAATCAGATCGCCAATATGGATATCATCGTCGATAATCAAAATTTTCTTCATTTCAGACCACCTCGTATGCTGCTTGTCCTATCTTGGGATACAAGATTTCAACAGATCAGTATGTTCAATTCATTGTAGCACACCTGTCTGGCAAAATAAATTTATATTAAATAATAGGTATTTGTGCAATGTCATCAAATTAAGGGGCATATTTTGAACTTTCCCGGTTTTATGCGGCTTAGCCCGTCAACTTAACGATTTTTTTGCCTGAAAAAAACCAAAAAAGAGTCCGCCTTTTTATGAAAAAATGTGCGCCGGATATTGACAGCTACAGAGAAAAATCATAAGATGAGATTACAGCGGAGAAAGTTTAAGCTGTGTCGCATAAGGCGGAAAAACAGAGAGAATACAGTAAAAAACGATTAGAACACAACAGAGAGATTAAAACACACCGAAACAGTAAAACGCAACAGAGAGACGAAAACACAACGTAACAGAAGAACCCAACAGAGAAACAATAACACAACGTAACAGCAGAACCCAACAGAAAGTATAGACAGTATGTGCGGCAGGAAGAAACTTGAAACGCCCTGTGAGACAGGACGCGCGGGTTTCTTTTTTGTTTTCTCCGCAGACAGTAACCATTGATTGTTTCAAGGAGGGTTCTAATCATGAAGAATACGAATGCCGCACGCCTGATAAAGGGTGCTTTTATGGAAACTCTAAAAGATACCGCCGATACATGGAGAAAGGAGGGGCGCCTAAAGGAAAACAGCTTTACAAGGGAACGGAAACTCCCGCTCCTTACCATGCTCCTCTTTCTCATCACCATGAAAGGCGGGACACTGGATAAGGAACTGCATGATGCAGGAATAGATGTCTCCAAACAGTCTTTCTCCAAACGGCGGGAACAGATACCGCCCCGCCTGCTGCTGGAAATCTTATGGGGATTCAATCATCGCTGTGGGGACAGCCGGACTTTCCGGGATTATCATGTCTATGCCGTTGACGGAACGTGCATCAATATCGCACATGATGTGGACGCAGAAACCTATATACCGCCCCGGAAAGGGGCAAGCAAAGGGTATAACCAGTTACACGCCAATCCCCTTTATGATGTGGTGAACAAGGTCTATCTTGATGCCGTTATCCAGCCCCAACCGAAACAGGACGAAATCGGCGCACTTTTGCAGATGCTCAAACGGAACACATTTCCTGAAAAGTCTGTGATTGTTGCAGACAGGGGGTATGAATCCTACAACGTTATCGCCCACTTCCTTGCGGAAAGCGGGGTGTACTTCCTGATACGCTTAAAACAGAACAGGTCTGCCATGCGGGATATACAGGTACTCCCTATGGAAGAATTAGACTGCGACCTTGCCGTTACGGTGACAACGACACAGACCAAGACAGACAAGGAAAACGGTTATGTATGGGTTCAAACACACCGCAACGCTGACAGGAAGTACAGCGGCAGGACAAGAGGGGCAAGGTGGGACTTTGGTTCGCCCTATAAACTGTCTTTCCGTACCGTCCGCATCAGGCTTGCGGAAAACGGGGAATATGAAACGCTTGCGACAAACCTGCCAAGAGAGGACTTTACGCCGGAAGATATAAAGGAACTGTACCATATGCGGTGGGGCATAGAGACATCGTTCCGTGCCTTAAAGTATGATATAGGGCTGACGCATCTGCACGGCAAGAGTGAACGATACGCAAAGCAGGAGATTTATGCGGCAATGATTTTCTATAACCTTGTGAGCCGCATCATATCTGCGGCAGAGACAGAGCCGGGGCGGGCGGTAAACCGTGCAAGGGCATCGGACTTGTGCCGGGACTTCTTACGGAAGAACAAGGCAAGCGGTGTAAAGCTGTTGAAAGAGATTGAAAAGCACACAGAGCCGGTGCGTCCGGGGCGGCAGGACAAGCGTACTTTGCAGGCTAAAGGGTTCGCCGGGTTTGCTTACCGTGTGCCGTAGCAGACGGGGTATCTGCCAAGATCCAAAAACGCTCCAAGCCTTAAAATGTAACATTGCGGCACACCGTTCATTTTGGAATTTTCTGCCGTATTTTTTGCGCTGGAAAAATAAATATTTATTTTGGTTTTTGTGGAAAAGACAGGTTGATATTTATTTGGAAAAATGAGGAAAAAAACAGGTTGAAAAAATATTTTTGTTTCCGTGAAATTATTTTTCTCTGTATTAGAGCGGATCTGCAGAAAAAAATATAAAAGGGAAAAATTTGGAAATATGGGTTTTCCCATAAAAATTTGGGATAAGAATTTTTTCTTCACGGCGGTCAAAAATGACTTATTGAGTCAATATCTAAATAAAGTAAATATCGTTAATTATCAAACATTTGCGCGATATTTTTCGATATTTGGACTTAACCGCGTATGATTTCCGTGCTGCCTGTCAAGCGGGAACAGGAGAAAGAAGATAGAAACAGGAAATATTTGTACAATCAGGCGGGGCGTGTACCAGTTGATTATAGAATCGTGTGCGAACATGGTACATATCAGCGGGGATATATCAGTATTTTAGGGAAGTGTTGAATTATTGGCAGGAGATAAAGGATAACAACCGGCAGGAGTTGTGTTTTGCGGTGCTAGTGTTCCGGTAGGGGACACACTCTGTCACGTCATGCAGGAAGTATTTGTAGAATCAAACAGGGGCGTTCACTAGTTGATTGTGGAATCGCGTGCGGATATGATACATATCAGCGGGGATATATCAGGACTCTAGGGAAGTGTTGGAGTGAATTTTGGCTACTAATGATACTGGAAAATCTTAATGTTTTTAAAATTGATAGTCATAAAATAAAATTATCACAAAAAATCATAACCACCGGCTAAGCCAGTGGTTATGATTTCTCTTTCTCCCGCCCCCTATAACGTATAATATCGGCGCAGATTATAAAGCATTTTCAAGTTCATCATCCGAATAACCAAAAGTATAATCCTCATCTTTTCCATGAGATGCCCAAATTAATGCGGCATCATGTACGCTTAGGACTTCACTATCATCCTCGTCTACATCGTCAAACTCATCATCATGATAGGTTTCGCCACATACAGGGCAAACATAATTGCCATCACCTCTGTACTCCATATCTCCATGTTTTCTGTTACTGCATTTAAATTTCCAAATTTCATATCCCATAACTGAAATTCTCCTATTCTTTAATCATCATGCAATTTTGCTTGCATTATTTTAAAATCTTTTAGGTGCTCAATAGTTCAAACACAACAATGCCAACCCACTGTCAAATCGAAGACTATAATTGAGTACAACACACATAGGTTTCAATTGTTAATCGATACGGCAATTTGACCAAAATCTAACACTCGCTATTTTTCCACACCATTCACATTCAAGATTATCCCCAAATCCCCCTCTTTCAAGCATATCAATATCTGAATAATAGGTTTTTCGTGAAGTAGTATGGCTCATGCAATATGGGCATAAATATGTAAATTCAACAGTTGCCGATTGCCCATCGTTGTCTATAATTTGATATGTCTCACCGGGCATTTCTTTATGTCTTCCCATGATGAATCCTCCCTTTTCTAAATTTTTGTTAGCTATCAAAATTATAACCCATTTGAAAATACAAGTCAAATTACCGTAATAATGTAATAAAATACGACAGAATATTTTTTTTTGGGGGGGGGGAGAAAAAAGAATTCAGAGATATAAAAAAAGATATTTCATTTTTAAGAAAATATGCTGCAGTAAACATGCGACACAATTCCATAATATGCTTATATATGAAGTATACCGAAAGTGTTTATGTAGCAGAACGTGGCCTATGGTGGTTTATTGCACAAGCGTGAGTCAATACAATGAACTACATAGACCGAGAATCCCTTTGCGAACTCCTACCGCGGCATTTATTCTTGACACTGATATTGGAAAATGAAAAAATAAAAACATTGAAAAAACGCTACTTATCAAAGACGCAAAAAAACACCCCATATAATTTTTTTCAATTATTTTTAATAAATATTCTTTAAGTTGATGACATTGGGTATTTATGGTTATATATGGTATAATAAATCGACATTTGAGGAGGAGATCGATCATGGCTGTTTCAAGGATAAAGGCTGTATTTGCGGCAAACGTACAAGAGGTTTGGAACATTGTCACCTCTCTGGAAAACTATCAGTGGAGAAGCGACTTAAGCAGAATAGAGGTGCTGAATGAAAAGCAGTTTGTCGAATATACAAAAACAGGATTTCCTACGACCTTTACGATTACGGCATCGGAAGATTATAAGCGTTGGGAATTTGATATGGAAAACAGTAATATGAGCGGACATTGGACTGGAATTTTTACGGAAAAAGACGGACAGACGGAAATTGATTTTACGGAAAATGCTGTTCCCAAGAAGTTCATTATGAAACCCTTTGTAAAAGCATTTCTAAAAAAGCAGCAGAAGCAGTATGCGGCTGATCTGGCGAAAGCATTGCAAGGGCGGCAGGACAAAAATGACAACGTCAAGATCAATGCCGAAAAAAACTGCGCGACAGCCATAAAATACGCGAAAAGTTTTGACAGGAAATTTGACTATTCAAGGGACAGCATAAAAGATTTAGAAGAAATACTGGATTATTATTCCAATGATATTTCCAAGAGCAGGCCCACGGAAAATCAGATATGGAGCATGGCGGTCATCTTTGGCTCTTATCTGGGTGAAGTAATGCTGAAAAACGGACTTGCAAAAAAGGGCTATGTTTGGGAAAAAGACGATACTTCCGATATACCGCTGCTTTCAGCAGGCGGCAGCTATGTCACCCCGAATGACAAGGTGTATAAAAGGCTGGTAAACGGAAAAGAAGATGATGTCGTGTCTTTTTATGATGCAGTTATGGGGATGAACGAATAGACGTTTAAAAAGCAAGGATAAGATCAGTACGGAAGCGGCGGCTTATGCGCAGAATCATCCGCACAGTAAGAGGCGGTGCAATGCATTATTATATTTTGAATCCAGTGGTGCAGAGGGTATACAGGGTGTTTATCTTCAGTAAATAAATATATTAAGAATAATAGAAATGCCATTAATAAAGTTAGCAATATTAATGTTATTTCTATTTTTTATAAAAATATTAAACATCAGCAGCATAAATCATATCATATGATTATAAGCAAATAAATGATCAAAATAAAAATCATTGCTTTGTTTGTATTTTATATGTCATTGAGATATAATATAAGTGAATCAAAAGCAATGGTTTATTCTTTGAAGGGAGAGTATATTATGACAACATCAAAGAAAATGTATAATTTGTCAGACATACATGTGGGCATGAAAATCCAAGATAGAAGTCAGCTTGATAATATATTTGACACATGGATAATATTATATAAAAAATCCAAAGAAGAGGATTACACAATAGGATTTATCGGGAAGCATACCACCGTGGAATCAGACAATTTGTTAAAAGACTATATTACATGTCCAATATATAATGATAGTATAAATACTACTGAGGATATTTACTATGAAGAATAATTACATCAAAATATCATTAAATGAGAATAATGAGTTTAGAGCAAAAGCAAATATTATTATTCCCAGTATAAATGTGCTTGACGCAGATGATGTGATAGTTAAGATCGATACGGGGTGTCCATATACGTCATTTCCGATTAAAAATCTTGGTATATCGGAAGAAAAAGCATTGGCATATAAGCAAAAAGATTCAAATGATAGTTCTGTTAGAAAAAGCATATCATTTGGTGTTAATGATTCTAAAGAAAAAAGAGATAATGATAAAAAATTGTTCAAAGATCAAAAGTTTATGCAGCTTACATCTGTTTCATTTAAGCATAGCGATGTAAAACTTAAGATAATGGATGTAAATATAGGTGTAGACAGTGTAATGTTGAGTTATGATAGAACAGGCAATATTCTGATAGGCATGGACATTATGAAAGCTTGGGACATACATATTTCAACAGTAACAAATCCTGATCTGGAAGAAACGGGAAAAACAATTTTCCTTGCCTGTCCAAAGGATAGTATTAATGAAGAGTACATATCAGAATTAAAGAGATTATTTAATATTGATGCTGTATATATCTAAATAGCGTTTATCATAAAACTTTATAGCATCAACTCACGTTTGCAAGCATGAAAAATGAAAAAGCATATACGATTGATGAAGTATGGGGGAATGATAAAATTTAAAGCTTATGGACAAATCGGGTAAATACACTAAGCGGCATTTTCAATAAAACGCAGATGCCGTTTTTTGGTGAAAATCGGCACTTATAAGGATAAGATCAATGGGATTACATTTGACTTTTTTACCGTTATCATGTACCATTTGCAGACCGTCAATGTGGAGGAGGATTTTTTGCTTGCCGCATTTGGAAATGAATATCTGCAATATAAGTGAAAGGTCTGCCGTTATATTGGAAGGAAACGATAAATAGAAATATACGACGGAGGGAAGAGCATTGTGAAAAAACCCACGGAGGCGGAACAGGCCGCCATTATAGAATACGGAAAAAGACTGTCCGCCCGGTTGGAAGAGCTCTGCATCTCTCAGGAGAAGCTGGCGGAGGTCATCGGGAAAAAGCCAGAAGACGGTAAGCCGGTATCTGAACGGCGACGTTTTCACAAGCACCAAGGAACAGTGGACGATCCTAAAATACTGTTACAGGGAATTTCGACGTCTGGCGAGTCCTTTGCCGTTTCCGGAGTTAAGCGGGTGGATAGCGGGTCTGTGTGAAATGAGCAGAGTAATATAGCGGGAGGAACTTATATGCAAAGTTATCAGCAGAAAAACGTATCTGACATCAATTTGGAAGATTATCTGGGCGAATATGAGGAGTTTCAGGCCACGGCCGACGATATGTTCTTTGACTGCGGCCGCAGAAAGGAATCTTTAAACGGCGTCTGGCATTACGCCGTCGATCAGTACGATACCTGCCTTCGGCAGCACTGGTTTGAAGAGCGGTATCAGGACGGGAACGGTTTTACTCTGCCGGTAGATTACTCCTTTGACGAATGGCCGACCATGAACCTGCCCTGCTGTTGGAACACAGAGAAGGAAATGTTTCTGCTCTATGAGGGCAGCATGGTTTTTACGCGCACATTCCGTTATGCAGCTATGAAACCTGATCCTGCCGGGGCAAATGAGCGTGTCTTCCTAAAGATCGGTGCCGCCAATTATATCTGCCGGGTATTTCTGAATAAGCAGTACATCGGTATGCACCGGGGCGGTTCGACGCCTGCGTATTTTGAATTGACGGATGCGCTGCAGACGGAAAACCGGATCCTGATCCAAGTTGACAGCACCCGACGCCCGGAACAAGTGCCTACAGAGAACACAGACTGGTTCAATTACGGCGGTATCTACCGGGATATCGAACTGATCCGGGTTCCGGCCACATACATAAAGCGGTTCCAGGCAGCGTTGGTGCCGGACGGAACATTTTCGAAGATCAAGGTGCGCATACAGCTTTCGGATGCCGGGCACATACGATCTGTGAAAATGCCAGACGCCGCGCCTTCATTTGCCGAGCTGCGCATCCCGGAGCTTAACATCCATGTAAAGATCCCGCTCTCAGACGGCTGCGGCGAACTTGTTGTTGACGCGGCGCCGGAATTATGGTCGCCGGAAAATCCCCGGCTCTACGACGTATTCCTCACCTGCGGCGAGGACGCTGTCAGCGACACAGTAGGTTTTCGTGAAATCCGTGTCCGGGGACGCGATATTCTCCTAAACGGTCGGCCTATTTACCTTCGCGGCATCAGCTGCCATGAAGACAGCGTTGCCCACGGTAAGGCGCTCACAGATGAAGAGCGTCTGGAAACCATTCGACTGGCTAAAGAGATGAACTGCAATTTCATGCGGCTGGCGCATTATCCTCATGACGAACGTATGGCGCAGCTGGCCGACCGGGAAGGGCTTCTTCTCTGGGAGGAGATACCGGTCTACTGGGCGATCCGTTTCACCCGCGAAAAAACCTACAAGGACGCGGAAAATCAGATGAAGGAAATGATCTATCGTGACTGGAATCGTGCCAGTGTGATCATCTGGTCTGTTGGAAATGAGAACGCGGACTCCGACGAACGTCTTGCATTTATGAAGCGGCTGGCCGACTGCGCCCACGCGGCAGACGATACCCGTATGGTTTCCGCCGCCTGTCTGGTCAGTATGGATAAGCTGGCTATCGCAGACCGTCTGGCGGAATATCTGGACATTATCGGACTGAATGAATATTTCGGGTGGTATTCACCTGATTTCGCCCAACTGCCTCAACTTTTCGCCAACAGCGACCCGGCAAAGCCGGTTATCATTACAGAATTCGGCGCGGATGCCATGCCGGGGCACCACGGAACCATTCAGGATAAGGGCACCGAAGAATATCAGGCCTATGTCTATGAGCGGCAGGCCGAAACTCTGAGAGGCATCGATTATGTGAAAGGAACGACTCCATGGATCCTGTATGATTTTCGCTGCCCGCGGCGCACCAGTGTGATTCAGGGTTACTATAACCGTAAAGGATTGCTTTCTCCGGATAAGAAGTACAAAAAACCGGCGTTTTATGTATTACAGAAATATTATCAGGAATTATTGAACATATTTTGATCTGCTGCAGGCGGATTTTGAAGGGTCGTAAGGATGCCGGGAGCTGGCAAACGGTCGTGAAAAGTTTGTTGTTTTTTGAAGTCCTGCTATACTATATGTAGAGGTAAATGTTTGCCGTTTGCCATGCGGCGGGATTACTCCCGCCATTTTCTAAATTGAAAACTTTTTCACTTCTTCTTGTGTAAGCTCGACCAGCTTCTTCCCACATCTTTTTGCATATCTTGATAATTCAAGCAAATTCACATGACAAGATGGTGCATTAACATATGGATTGGGTTGTTCAAAATAGCTTTGTGCCGGAACCTGATTTTCCATAAATTTAGGTTTCGTTCCATTCATAATGATACACCTTCAGTAGATTTTTTGCTTTTTCCTCGTCAATAAAGAACTGGTCTTCCCCTTGAAGCCAACAAATAATTTCGTATTCATTGCAATACCTCTATAAATTCATATTCATACTTTACTTACAAATATATCAGCTGATATATAGTTTTATATATGATAGCATCTCGTCAATTCTCATTTTTTCTTCCACATACTCCAAATCATTATCAGCCATAATAACATCATCTAAAATAATACGATACTGCATAGCTCTTAATTCTGTATTATCTTTAAATCGAATTTTAGGAAATTCTGTTATTTCATGATAGTTTCTTACTCGCTGAATTAAATTATCTGCTTTGGACATATCTATATATGGAAGTATGCCGATCCCAAACTCAAAAACAAAGGTCCCGGAATCTTGAGTTTTTACAATAGAATCAATCGTTACACTGAAAATCATAGCAATTTTATCTAAAATATCAATATCCGGAACAGATTCACCACATTCCCATTTAGAAACTGCCTGTGGTGTTACATCTAATTGTTCTGCCAACTGCTGTTGTGTCCAACCTTTGTCTTTTCGTAATCTGGCAATATATTTTCCAATTTTCTGCATATTCATGATAATGCCCCTTTTAATTTGATAATGAAAATATATCATCTTTTCCAGGCACACACTATCAAACGGCAATTGATTTATACAACGCTTAGTTTATAACAATCATACTTAATTAAATTATACCACATTTCTGCCATTTTCTCAATCAGTATCATCATCGAGTTTTGTACCAAAAGTTGCTTACCGCAGTACAGATAAAAGCGGTCTGCTGTGGATAAAATTACGGAAATTCAAGAACCTCAAAATGATTGAATTACACGGGAATGTATCCGGCAGTTTGACAGTTGAATAGGATAAAAGTATCTTACAGGCCGCATTAGGTCTGTATTTTTTTGTCAAATTTTTA
>CANRNJ010000005.1 GCA_947631955.1 uncultured Lachnospiraceae bacterium | reverse complement strand
ACAGCACAGCACAGCACAGCACAGCACAGCACAGCACAGCACAGCACAGCACAGCACAGCACAGCACAGCACAGCACAGCACCTTGTTGTGTCTTTTTGCCGCGGTATAGCTGAAGGCGGTATAAGCGCGGAAAGCGCAGATATTCAAATTAAGAGAATAGACGACACGGGAATCTCCTGTTCGACAGGACGCCTGTGCGGACGTTGTTCCGGATCTACGGAACGCGCGGCCCCACAGACAGTCTTGCGGGCAGGATTTTTTTGTCCACAGGGCATATAGTGAAAGGGGAGAGATGCCGCGGCAGGAGCCGTGAAACAGGAGGCGCGGGACAGCGGCCGAAGGCATCATAATCAGGCCGGATATCCAAAGACGTATATAGAAACATATTATATAGTAAAAACGGCATAAAGGAGAAACGGAGGAGAGATTATGAAAAAAGGAAAGGAAAGCATCACGGCACGGATCGTTAAGGCCGGAAAAGGGAAAAAGCGGATGCGGCTTTTGGCCGGACTGTTGGTTTTGACGCTTATCGTGAGTGAAACGCAGGTCACCAGTGTGTTTGCAGAAGCAGGCACGGAGGCTGATTCCGGGCAGGAGATCACCGGAGGCGCAAGCGATGCTCCCGAACAGGATAACGGCGGAAGCGGCACAGACGGCGTTGTGACGGGCGATGATGCAGACAGCGGATCGCCGGTCGATGAAACCGACGGCGCTTCCAATGGCAGCGAGAGCAGCGCAGACGGGCTCAACGGCAGCGAGAGCAGCACAGATGGGCTCAATGGCAGCGAAAGCAATGCGGATGGGCTCAATGGCAGCGAGAGCAGCACAGACGGGCTCAATGGCAGCGAGAGCGGCACAGATGATGGGCTCAATGGCAGCGAGAGCAGCGCAGACGGGCCCAATGGCAGCGAAAGCGGCACGGACGAGAACAATGCAGATGAAAACAATGGCGGCACAACTGTCGACGATACAGAGAGCGGGCAGGAACCGGAGATGATTCTGGGAGATGTGCCTGTGCCGATAAACCTGACAACGGAGCCGGTACTCGCAGAGGGGTTGACCTACAACGGATCGGCGCAGAATTTGTTACAGACATCTGGTGTGGCAGCAGAAGGCGAAACACTGGAATATAAAGTAACGAAACCAGAAGGAAGCGGCAGTTCAGAGAGCCCGACAGACTGGGCTGAAACTGAACCTACGGCAACGGATGCGGGCACTTATCAGGTATCCTATCGGGTGAAAACAACGGAAGATGAGAATCCTGAGGGGACAGAGTTGGGAACAGTGACAATCGCGAAGGCAGATTCTAGCGTAGATTCGGTGCCTGCAGCTAAAAGCGGTTTGACATACAGCGGAGATCCGCAGGATCTGGTTGACGCCGGTACAGCGTCTGAAGGCAGCACGATGGTGTACAGCCTGACGGCCAGCGATTATTCCGCCAGCATCCCCACAGGAACCAATGCAGGCGACTATACCGTCTATTATAAGGCGCAGGGCGATGCAAATCATAACGATTCGACTGTAGGCCAAGTGAAAGTAGAAATCGCAAAGGCAACGCCTACGGTGACGGCACCGACCCCGCCTGAAGATCTGACATACACAGGGGATGAGCAGTCGCTGTTGAAGGATGAGAGTAAGGGCAGCGCTCAGGGCGTTAAGAATGAGAGCCTCACCTTACAATACAGTCTGGACAACGACAGCTACAGCGCTGACATTCCTAAGGGAAAAGATGCGGAAGAATACACTGTCTACTATAAGGTGCAAAACGATAATTACGAAGACGCGCAGGGATCCGTTACGGTTAAAATAGCGAAGGTGGATGCTGTGGCGGCGAGCGCTCCGGCGGCACAAGACCTGACATACAATAACACAGAGCAGGCATTGGTGGCGGAAGGCAGCGCGACTGGCGGCACGATGCAGTATGCATTGAAAACCTCGCAGACAGCGCCGAATGAAGGCGACTGGAGCAATTCTGTGCCAAAGGCTAAAGCCGCGGGAGATTATTATGTCTATTACCGTGTGAAAGGCGACGAGAACCACAATGACACGGCTTCACAGAATGTGAAGGTCACGATCAAGAAGGCAACGCCGAACGTGACAGCTCCCAAAGCAAAAACGGACCTGAAATACACAGGGGCGGAGCTGAGTCTGTTGGAGAGTGCAGGCTCAACGACCGGCGGTACTTTAAAGTACAGTGTGACAGAAGGAACAGATTCGAGCGCGCCGGGCGACGAAGGCGGCTGGGTTGAGAGTATTGATACGCTTAAGAAACAAGCCGTAGGCACATATAAAGTCTGGTATAAAGTTGTGGGGGACTCTAACTATGAGGACGCAGCGGCGGCTTATGTTACGGTCACGATCGCAAAGGCAACGCCGGGAGTGACGGCACCCAAAGCAAAAACGGACCTGAAATACACAGGGGCGGCGCTGAATCTGTTGGAGAGTGCAGGTTCAACGACCGGCGGTACTTTAAAGTACAGTGTGACAGACGATACAGTTTCGGCTGCGCCGAGCGGTGACGACGAGTGGACTACGGATACCGCATCCCTTACAAAAATCGATGCGGGCACATATAAAGTCTGGTATAAAGTTGTGGGGGACGCTGACTATGAGGACGCTGCGGCGGCTTATGTTACGGTCACGATAGCGAAGGCAACACCGATAGTGACGGCACCCACAGCAAAAACGGACCTGAAATACACAGGGGCGGCGCTGAATCTGTTGGAGAGTGCAGGTTCAACGACCGGCGGTACTTTAAAGTACAGTGTGACAGACGATACAGTTTTGGCCGCGCCGAGCGGTGACGGCGAGTGGGCTACGGATACCACATCCCTTACAAAAATCAATGCGGGCACATATAAAGTCTGGTATAAAGTTGTGGGGAACGATAACTATGAGGACGCAGCGGCGGCTTCCGTTACGGTTACGATAGCGAAGGCGGATGCCGCGGCAGAGAGCGCTCCGACGGCAGAAAACCTGACGTACAATACAGCAGAGCAGGCGTTGGTGGCGGAAGGCAGCGCGACCGGCGGCACGATGCAGTACGCATTGAAAACCTCGGATTCAGAGGAGCCGAATGAAGGCGAATGGAGCGATGCTGTGCCAAAGGCTGAAGACGCGGGAGATTATTATGTCTATTACCGTGTAAAAGGCGACGAGAACCACAATAACACGGATCCACAGAATGTGAAGGTCACGATCGAGAAAGCAACGCCGGACGTGACGGCTCCCACGAAAAAATCGCTGACATACACGGGCAGCTCGCAGAAACTGGTGACGGCGGGCAGCACGACCGGCGGAACCCTGTGGTACTGCGTGACGGGCACAGGCGATCCGAAACCGGAAGCGGGCACAGGAAGCTGGACGACAGATGTCCCTGAGGAAACAGAAGCGGGAAAATATAACGTATACTACCGTGTGCAGGGAGATAGTAACTATAAGGATGTGGATGTCGCAGGTCCTGTCGAGGTGAGCATAGAACATGCGTCTTTGGCAGGTGATTATACCGCGCCGACGGGAATGACCGGACTGATCTATGATGGGAGCAGTCAGGCATTGGTGACGGCAGGCACGGCGCCGGAAGGCTGCACCATGGAATACCGCATGGAAACGGCTGAGCAGGAAACGGCGGGCCTTAAGCTTTTCAGCATTATCAGAGAGATGCTTGGCGCCGCTGGAGGCGCGGATTGGAGTACCGACGTACCTGTGGCGGAAGATGCCGGAGTTTATCGTGTCTACTGGCGGATAGACGGCGGTGTGGATTATGACGATATAGAAGGAACAGAGCCGATCGAGGTATCTATCGGCAAGGCGGAGTCAGCGCTGACGACGGCGCCTGAGGCGGCCGAGGGATTGACCTATGACGGAGAGCCGCAGGCTTTATTGAGCAGCGAGGGGACAGCGTCCGGAGGCGTTATGCAGTACAGCCTTCAGGAGGACGGCGGTTATTCCGAGAGCATCCCTGCGGAAACCGATGCGGGTTCCTATACGGTCTATTATAAGGTAAAAGGCGACAAGAATCATACCGACACGACAGCGGCGAGCGTGTCTGTGGCAATTGCGAAGGCAGCGCCTTCCTATACGGCGCCTGCGGGAAAAAATAGTCTGATCTATACGGGCGCAGCGCAGACATTGGTGACGGAGGGCAGCGCCGCGGGCGGCAGCCTGATGTACCGTATGGGAGCCGATGGCGCGTGGAGCAGTTCCATTCCCACGGCGACTGATGTGGGAACCTATGACGTTTATTATTATGTGGAAGGCGACAGTAATCACGAGAGCACGGATTCGGTGAAATTGACGGTTAAGCTTGCAAAAGGACAGGCGAGGATCGTCACGCTGCCGACGGCGAAAGAACTGATTTATACGGGGAGCGCACAGACGCTCGTTACACCCGGTCAAACCTTCCTTGGGATCGTGCTTTACAGTCTGGAAAAAGAAGGGGAGTACAGCACGGAGATCCCTGTCGGCACGGAGGCCGGAACTTATACTGTCTGGTATAAGGTGGAAGGAAACGAGAATTATGACGGCACGGCGCCGATGTCCGTGACAGTGGAGATCAAGGAAAAAGTCAACGAGGCTTTACCGGAGACGACTCCGGAGGAAACAGGACCGCAGGAAAGTTCCGGTGCGGGGCAGGCCCTTTCACAAGCGGCAGCAGCTTTGAACGCACAGGCGGCAGCACAGCAGACGGCGCAGCAGTCGACAACACAGCAGGCAACAGCACAGCAGACATCTGAAACGCAGGTCATCAGGGCGGAAGCACAGCTTCCTGAGGCAGAAATCGAGGCAGCAGAACCGGCAAGATCGGAGGAACAGACCGAGGCGGCTGAATCGGCAGGACTGGCGGGACAGACCGAAACGGCGGAACCGGCAGGACCGGAAAATCAGACTGAGGAAACGGCGGAACCTGAGAGCAGCACCACAGAGCAGCCCGCTTTACCGGCGCAGCAGTCGGGTGAGGCACGGAACGTGGCCGCGCAGATTCAGGAGGACGGCAGGATCGCCGTCACGGACGATATGCTGACGGAAGGGACTATAGCTACAGGAACGATCTCCGCGGCGCAGTCCGCGACCACTATTTTTCAGGTAGGCGCAGGCACTGTCACAGTGATGGTGGACAGTGGCGGATATGAATATGCGGCGGGAGTGGCGGATACCGCGTCCGTGGCCAACATCGTGCTGACAAACGAGCAGATCGCGGCTGTTGGCAGAGGTGAGAGCATAGGCATCCGCATTGATGTAAAAGATATTTCCGAACAGGTGCCGCAAGAGGAAAAAGATGTCATAGAAAGCGGCTTGGCGAATGAAACTGCAAATACCTCAGGTCAGGAGATGGTTTTAGGGCAGTATATAGATATCTCTATGTTTGTCAAAGTGGGAGAAAGCGATTGGGATGCGGTCACGGATACAGGTGAACCCATCGATGTGGTGATCGAAGTGCCTGCAGGGATGCGCGGCGAGGACAGAGAGTTTTACATCGCCCGTTCCCATGAGGGAGTATATACCCTGCTGCAGGATCTGGACGATGATCCGGACACTGTCACTATCAGGACAGAACTCTTTTCCACATACGCGATAGCGTACACCATGGCGGGCGGCGCAGCAGGCAGTAAATGCAGCCTCTGCCACATATGCCCGACCTTCCTAGGCGTCTGCTGCTTCGTATGGCTGGCGGTTATTCTGGCGGTGGGAATCGTCGCAGCGATCCTGCTTGTGAGCCGGAAACGGAAGGAAAAAGCGGAATAAGGGTGAAAAGCAAAAGTATTAAAGATAGCAGTAAGATATGAAAATAACCGCTCCCGTTAAGGGATGCGGTTATTTTCAGCATTTGACTATTTCAACGGAATTTGTGTATTGTATGGATTCAATGTAGATTTGCATAAAGCAGACACTGTTGCTCATCCAGTGTAAAGTTACAGCATCTGTCCGCTAGATTTCCCCAAGCCTTTTTTTGGACAATAGTATTATATAACTTTTCAGCCTGCTTTAATATCAAGGCCTTGTTTGCATTGCACCAAGAAAGCTGATTGGATAGAAGATTTTTGTAGTTAATATCTGCCTTGGAATCTGCATGGGTAATCCGTGGGTCAACTTTAGTAAGATTATCGAGAGAAACGGGCAGCATATTATTGAGATTGATAGCACCCCATTTTCCGTGATTTATCTTCATAAAATCAATTTGATTTTTCATGTGTAAATGTTTGGGCTTGGGCGATGTAAGCGGGGCATAGTAGTGAAATTCATTCATGATAAATACGATCCCGACAAATGGACGGTTCGATTTGGCATCCATCGTGTAGGGAACGCACGGATCGCTTTTCCTGAGAAAATCGCAGTAGGCAGAGTCAACGGTATAAAAAGAGAGATTCATAGATGTGCTCCTTATGTCAGACTGTTATCGAGTGTCGGTGGATGAAACAAAAGGATCGGATTTTGCCCGATCCTTTTATTTTCCGTTCCCATTTAGATTGGCAGGGTACGCCGCTTTTTTGGCTCCCATTTAGATTGGCAGGGTACACCGCTTTTTTGGCTCCCATTTTAAATTGGCAGGGTACGCCGCTTTGCGAGTATCGCTACTCTATATTAGTATTATACAGACGACAGAGCAAATATGTCAATGATATAAATGTAAATTTTTATGTGTAAAACCGCATTTAAAGAAATAGAACATTTGTTCTAAAAAATGCTTGCCAGATAATACATAATGTGCTACACTATAGTTAATCGAACAAATGTTCTATATCGGCGTTGAAATATTAGAGAAGATATCTGTGCTGTGCTGCTGTGGGCAGGACGGGTGTGAAGGCAGCAAGATTGATAGGCAGGATAGATGGAATAGTTAGGAAAGCAGAAAAGCAGAAAAGCAGAAAAGAAAGGAGCGCCTCGGCATATGGAAATTAGAATCGCACCGCAGATGTCGCTGATGGATAAGCTGAAAATATTGACTGACGCCGCCCGTTTCGATGTGTCGTGCAGTTCCAGCGGATCTTCCCGCCAAAATGACGGAAAAGGGATCGGCAATACTTTGGCGGCCGGGATATGCCACAGTTTTGCGGCGGACGGCAGATGTATTTCTCTGTTAAAAATTTTGTTTACGAATGAATGTATCTATGATTGCAGATACTGTATCAACAGACGTTCCAATGACGTTGCGCGCGCTTCTTTTACACCGGACGAGGTCTGCGAACTGACGATGGAATTTTACAGGCGCAATTATATAGAAGGATTGTTTTTGAGTTCCGGTATCTTATACAGTCCCAATTACACGATGGAACTGATCTGTGAAACGGTTTACAGACTGCGCACGCTGCACCGTTTTCAGGGATACATCCATGTGAAAGCGATTCCGGGCGCGGACCCTCTGCTCATACAGCGGGCCGGGTATCTTGCGGACCGCATGAGCGTTAATCTGGAGATGGCGACGGCGCAGGGGCTCAGGGAGATGGCTCCGAACAAACACCGCAGCAATATATTAAGGCCGATGCGCCAGATACAGAACGGCATTGAGCAGAATCGGAACGAGATCACTTTGTACAAACATGCGCCCCGTTTCTGCGAGGCAGGGCAGTCCACACAGATGGTGATAGGAGCACTTCCGGAGAGCGATTATCAGATCATGTCGGTGGCGGAGAATCTGTATGATAAATTTTCCTTAAAAAGGGTATACTACTCGGCGTTTGTCAATGTGAACGAGGACAAGGACCTGCCTGCGCCTGCCGCCGGTCCGCCTCTTTTGAGAGAGCATCGGCTGTATCAGGCGGACTGGCTGCTCCGCTTTTACGATTTTAAGGTGGATGAACTGCTGACGGAAAAAAGGCCGAATTTTAATCTTGCGATCGATCCGAAAGCGGACTGGGCCGTGCGGCATCTGGAACAGTTTCCTATTGAGATCAACCGTGCGGATTACCGTTCCCTGCTCCGCATCCCCGGAGTCGGGGTAAAGAGCGCCAGACGTATCGTGGCGGTGCGCCGGTTCGGGAGCCTTACTTTTGAAGATTTAAAAAGGATGGGCGTCGTGCTCAAACGGGCGCTTTACTTTATCACATGCGGCGGCAGGATGATGTATCCGACCAAACTGGAGGAGGAATACATCGTACGGAATCTGGCCGGTCAGGATCCGGCCGGAAAGGGAGAGAAGCTTTTCCGCATGACAGACGGCACGCTGTACCGGCAGATGTCGTTGGCCGATTACGGGGTGCAGACGTATAGCCAGCCGACTGCGGGCGCAGCGATATGACGACCGGAGGAACACACGAAAACGCTAACCGACGTCCAGAAGAAGACAGGAAACAATAATCACCGGCGAGAAAACAAAAGACAATAACCGGCGTCCAGAAGAAGACAGGAAACAATCAATAATCGGCGGTGAGAAAACAAAAGACAATAACCGGCATCCGGAAGAAAACAGGAAACAATCAATAATCGGCGGTGAGAAAACAGAAGACAATAACCGGCATCCGGGAGATCACAAATGGAAGAAAAATATATCATCTGCGAAGATTCCCTGGAAGGGATCTTTACGGCGGTCTATGACGCTTATGCTCTGCGTGAAAAACATGAACATATCCATCTTCTGACAGAAGAGGAAGATAATTACAGATTATTTGCCGTATATCTGCATAGTCAGCCGGATTTGGTGAAAACTAATAAGGTAATCAAAACTCTAAGGAGCAGATTGGGAAACGAGGTATATCTTGCACTCTGCCAAGCGGCGGCTTCTTTTTATGCGGATAAGGCGGAAGCGGTCTATAAGACGATAACGGACGGCATTACCTCAGGCCGGGGAAGACGGACGATGGATGATCTGAAGAATCCCTATGTGGCCAGAACACACGAACTTGCCAGACGGACTGCGAACGAAGCGCATAAGGAAATAGAGTTCCTTCGGTTTGGAGAACTGGAAAAAGGAGTCCTGTATGCCAAGATAGGACCGGAAAACAATGTGATGCCGTTTATCATGCCGCATTTTGCGGATCGACTGTCGCCGGAGAACTTTCTTATCTACGATGAAAAAAGGAATCTGTTCGGTGTGCATCCGGCAGGGAAAGAGTGGTATATGGTGTCGGATGCCGCAGGAGCGGAAGCGTGCATTGAAACGGAACCCGTCTGGTCCGACAGAGAGTTGAGGTATCGCGGTTTATTTACACTTTTTCATGATGCCATCGCCATTGACGCCAGACGCAATACGCGGCTGCAGCAGCAGATGGTTCCGCTTCGGTTCCAATCTTATATGGTCGAATTCCGTTCTAAATGAGCAGTTTTTATTGGGTATGACCACAAGATATGGGGATAATAGGCAAAATGAACAATTTTTTGCGTCCGGACGGGCGGCAGAATCAAAAAAGTTACGAAACCGCGGAAATTGTACTTTATTTGGAACAAAAAAATCTCTTTACAAATGTTATGAAAAGAGTATAATCATGTCAACGAGGAGAAAGAAAACGATTTTCTATGTGTGCCTTTTGCATACAGGAATGGAAAAGGAAGGTGAACGTTATGAAGCACAGAATCAAATTAAGACCGGACGAAGTGAAGGACTTTGTATGCGCTGCTACAAAATGCATCTTTGATGTGGACATCTCCTACAATAGTTTCATAGTGGATGCCAAATCGATCATCGGTGTTTTAGGACTTAATTTTAACCAGGTCCTGACGGTTTCCTATAACGGATATGACGCGGAATTTGAGAAATACCTCAGCAAATTTGCAGTAGCTTGTTAATTATATGATCCGGAACAAACGGCCGCATTGACTCCCTATCGGAGATATCGTAATATCTTGATAGGGAGTTTTTGTTTGGTATGGACGAGTTGAAGAGAGAAGTACATGTTTCGGTCAGGGGCTTGGTGGAATTTGTTCTGCGCTCCGGAGATATCGACAACAGAAAAGCGGTGTCCGCAGAGAACGCGATGCAGGAGGGAAGCCGGATCCATCGGATGATACAGAAGCGGATGGGGCCGGGCTATCATGCGGAGGTTGTTCTCGTGTATCGGCACAGTCTGGAAGAGTACGACATCCTGATCGAGGGCCGTGCCGACGGGATCCTGATCGAAGAGAGATCCGGCGGGAATCTGGTCGAGAACCGTGCCGACGGGATCCTGATCGAGGAGAGATCCGGCGGGAATCTGATCGAGGGCCGTGCCGACGGGGACATAACGGCGGATGAAGGCGGTATCCTTATCCTTAAGCGGGACGGCAGTACATCCGCACCGCATGGGGCAAAGCAGCTTCAGGTGACGATCGACGAGATAAAAGGAACGTTCCATGATGTAAAAAAGATGAAGGAACCTGTGCCGGTGCATCTGGCGCAGGCAAAATGTTATGCGTATATTTATGCGGCGCAGAATCGTCTGGACAGGATCCGCGTACGGATGACGTACTGCCATATGGAAACCGAGGAGATCCGGTATTTCCATTATGAATTTTCCTTTCCGGAACTGGAACAATGGTTCATGAACGTCATGGAGCAATATCGAAAATGGGCCGATTATGACTTCGCGTGGCAGGAGATGCGGCAGGAGTCGATCAAGGCTCTGCCGTTCCCGTTTGAATACCGGGAGGGCCAGAAAGAACTGGTTTCGGATGTGTACCGCACGATATACCATCAACGCAAGCTTTTTATCGAGGCGCCGACGGGAGTCGGCAAGACGATCTCAACGGTCTTTCCCGCCGTCAAGGCGATGGGAGAAGGCATGTGCCGGAAGATCTTCTACCTCACGGCCAAGACCATCACCCGTACGGTGGCGGAGGATACGTTCCGGCTGCTGCGGGAACACGGGCTGAGATTCAAGAGCATTATCCTGACGGCGAAAGAGAAGATCTGTTTTATGGAAGAAACCGAGTGCGACCCGGATCATTGTCCCTACGCCAAAGGACACTATGACAGGGTCAACGACGCCATGTATGACCTGCTGACGCATGAGGACGCCTACAGCCGGGAAAAAATAGAAGAATATGCTCAAAAGCACAGGGTCTGCCCGTTTGAGATGTGTCTGGACATGAGCCTGTTTTCGGACGCGGTCATATGCGACTATAATTATGTGTTCGATCCGCATGTGTATCTGCGCAGATTTTTTGCGGAAGGGGTCCGGGGCGACTATGTGTTTCTGATCGACGAGGCCCATAATCTGGTGGAACGCGGCAGGAAGATGTACAGCGCCGTGCTTTGCAAAGAAGATTTTCTGAAACTGCGCAGACAGGTAAAAGATTATGACGAGCGTGTCGCATGGCATCTGAACAACTGCAATAAGGAACTGCTCGCCCTGAAACGCGAATGTACCGACTACAGGGTGGAGGAGGACATCGAGGCGTTTGTCCGGGCATTGACAAGGCTTAGCGCCGCGATCGACGATTATCTGGACGATCAGGAAGACAGTCCGGTAAGAAAGGATGTTCTGGAGTTCTATTTTGAGGTTTCACATTTTTTGGAAATGTACGATCTGGCGGACGAGGGATATGTGACCTATTCCGAGATAGAGTCGGATGGTAGCTTTATTCTGAAACTGTTCTGCGTCAATCCCGCCAAAAATCTCCGTGCATGTATGATGCGGGGGAGAAGTTCCGTACTGTTTTCCGCCACGCTGCTGCCGATTCAATATTATAAGACGCTTCTCGGCGCGGAAGACGGGGACTATGAAGTATATGCCAGATCGATCTTCCGTCCGGAAAAAATGGGCCTGTATATCGGCCGGGATGTGACCAGCCGGTATGCAAGACGCAGCGGTGACGAGTATTACCGCATTGCCGCCTACATCCATGAAGTGGTCGGAAAACGGCACGGCAATTATATGTTGTTCTTCCCGTCGCACGCTTTTCTGCGCGAGGTGTATGACATTTATATGCGCTGTTTCAATGCGGACGGAAGCGTAGAGTGCATCGTTCAGGAAGACCATATGAATGAGCAGGCGCGGGAAGAATTTCTGGGCCGTTTCACCGGAAATGAGGACTGCGATCTGAATGAAATGATTCAAATGGACATCGAGATGGAGGACGAAACCAGTCTTTTGGGCTTCTGCGTGATGGGAGGCATCTTCGGCGAAGGCATCGATCTAAAGAAAGACAGCCTGATCGGGGCGGTCGTTGTGGGGACGGGAATCCCTCAGGTGTGCAGCGAGAGAGAACTGTTGAAAAAATATTTTGACAGTCAGGGTGACAACGGGTTTGATTATGCCTATCGGTATCCCGGAATGAACAAGGTGCTTCAGGCGGCGGGGCGGGTCATAAGGACGGTGGACGATTTCGGCATCGTGGTCCTTCTGGACGAGCGTTTCCTGACATCGGCTTATCAGCGGATGTTTCCCAGAGAGTGGCGGAATTATGAGATCGTAGATGTTGACCGTGTCGGTCAGCGCATAGAACGCTTCTGGAACGAATGGCTGTAATCAGAGAGTGGAACCCTTCCGGAACGAATGGCTGTGATCAGAGAGTAGAATCCTTCCGAAACGAATGGCTGTGATCACCGCAGCAGGGCAATTTCTTCCCGGTAGGGCGGGACTGTTTTCTTAGGATCGTCCGCGGAGGGGATGTAGGGCGTTTCCAGTATTTTCGGAAGATGCATGAAATCGGGATGATGGACGATATAGCGAAGCGCCTTTGTCCCGATGGTTCCCATGCCGATATTGGCGTGGCGGTCCTTGGCGGCGCCCCGTTCGTTTTTGCTGTCGTTGATGTGGAACAGCGCGATCTGGTCTTTTCCAATTAATTGATCAAATCGGTCAATCACCCCGTCGAAGTCGTTTACAATATCATATCCGGCGTCGTTCAGATGGCAGGTGTCCATACAGACGCGCAGCTTATCGCTGTGGACGGTCTTGTCGTATATGGCGGCCAGTTCTTCAAAACAGCGGCCGATCTCGGAACCTTTGCCCGCCATGGTTTCCAACGCGATACAGCAGTCTGTGGCGTTAGTCAGTACCTGATTCAAGCCTTGAGCGATTCGGTCAATTCCGGATTCGACGCCCGCGCCCACATGAGAGCCGGGGTGGAGGATCAGGATGTGGGAGCCCATGGCAATCGTGCGCTCGATCTCCGAAGCCAGAGATTCTATGGCGATCTCGTATGTGGACGGATTGACTGTATTGGCCAAGTTGATGATATACGGAGCGTGGACGACGAAACTCTCGATGCCGTGGCGCCGCATCTCTTCCCAGGCCGCGTCGATGTTCAGCTCCGCGATGGCTTTGCGCTTCGTGTTCTGCGGCGCTCCGGTGTACAGCATAAAAGTATCGGCCTGATAGGAGAGGGCTTCCTTAACGGAACCCAGCATCATCTCTTTGCCGCTCATCCCCACATGGGATCCCAAAATCGGTGTCATATCTGTCTGCCTCTCTTTCTGTGATCTTTTTCGGTTGACTGATAACGTCAGGATACAAAATATATTGACTTGTCGTGCTTATCATACAAAATATATTGACTGTATTGATCGATTCGGAAAAAGATCCCGTTTCGCATAAAAACATTATATACCATTTTCCGACATCTTTCATTATCGAAAAAAGGGAAAATTGACAGAAAAATAGGAGAAATATTTATTGATTTCGCACTTTTTTGGCAAAAAAGGAATGAGGGTCATTGCAAAATGACAATCATGTCGATGTGGATAACTTTGTGGAAATTGGGGATTTTTTTGGAATTTTTAATTGATTTTCCAGTTTTTTAAATGAAATGTTGTGGAAAAGTTGAAAAACGGATTTTAGTGCATGCCAAAACAGTACTATACCGGTCAATAAAAATGTCCTTTGCAAATTATCTTTGCAAATCCGCTTCCGCATGTTAGAATAGAGAACATATATGGATAGATATATGGATCCGAGAGAACATATATGGATCATAAAGCCGTACGCGGCAGGACCCGTGCGGCGGACACATAGAGGAAAGGGAGTATATGGACATGTGGGCATATGAAAGTGTTTTTTATCAAATATATCCTTTGGGATTCTGCGGAGCGCCTTTTGAAAATGACGGAGAGCTGACGCACCGGATCCGGAAAGTGAACGACTGGATCCCTCATATGAAGAAACTGGGGATCAACGCGATCTATTTTTCGCCGGTGTTTGAATCGGATACGCACGGCTACAATACGAGAGATTATCATAAGATCGACTGCCGTCTGGGAACCAACGAGGATTTCAAAGAGGTATGCCGCAATCTGCATGACAATGGCATCCGGGTGATCTTGGACGGCGTCTTCAATCATGTGGGACGGGGTTTCTGGGCTTTTCAGGACGTGTTGGAGAAGCGCTGGGACTCGCCTTACAAGGATTGGTTCCATATAAGCTTCGACGGCAATTCCAACTATAACGACGGATTGTGGTATGAGGGCTGGGAAGGCAATTATGATCTGGTCAAACTCAATCTGCGCAATGAGGATGTGGTCCGCCATCTGTTTGACAGCGTGAAAGGATGGATAGAGGAATTTGATATCGACGGGCTCCGTCTGGACGTGGCGTATTGTCTGGATCGTGATTTCGTCAGGAGGCTCCGGGAATATACCGGCGGGCTGAAAGAGGATTTCTATCTTCTGGGGGAAATGCTGCACGGCGACTACAATCAGCTTGTCAATGACCAGATGCTGCACTCTGCCACGAATTACGAGTGCTACAAGGGGCTTTTTTCCAGTTTTAACAGCATGAACATGTTTGAGATCGTACATTCCCTTCTCAGACAGTTCGGCCCGGAGAACTGGACGTTATATAAAGGGAAACATATGCTGTCTTTTGTGGATAACCATGATGTGACGAGAGTTGCCAGTATCCTGACCAACGAGAAACATCTGCCGTTGATCTATGCGCTGTGCTTCGGTATGCCGGGGATCCCGTGCGTGTATTACGGCAGCGAATGGGGCGCCAAAGCCCATAAGAACGAGGGAGATCCCGCATTGCGGGCATGTTTTGAGGAGCCTGAGTGGAATGATCTGTGCGATTGGATCGCAGGACTGGCGGAGGCGAAAAAGGGATCAAAGGCTCTCAACTACGGGGATTTCCGCTCGGTAGTACTGACTAATAAACAGTGCATTTTTGAACGCAGATGCGAGGACGAGAGAGTGCTCGTGGCGGTCAATGCAGACGGCGAAGCGTATACGGCCCATTTTGACGCGGGCTGCGGTACGGCCGTGGATCTGATAAGCGGTAAAATACATGATTTCGGCGGCGGCAGCGAACTGCCGCCCTACAGCGCTTATTTTTGGAAGATGGAGCGCTGAGGAGAGATCGGGACATAACCGGTTGAATACCGGGAAGGACGGATTCTTGCACGGGTCATGGTGATTTCGCCATGGCCCTTTTTTATGCGGCAATAAGCCAAGTCGGCAAGACTGTTTGTCAATTTGGCGTATGCCGCGATGACGGGGGACAACATTTATGAAGAAACTTTCAACTTATCTTTGGGAATATAAGATCCCATACCTGATCGCGGCGGCATCCCTGCTGATCGCGGTCACACTGGATATGATGTCGCCAAGGCTCATGGCGCGCGTAGTCGATGATGTCATTGTTGGAGGAGAACTCTCCGAATTGAAATATCTGCTTCTGGGATTTCTGGGCGTCGGATCGGGGCGATGTATCTTTCAGTATGTCAAAGAGTATACGTTCGATAAGAACGGTGTGAGGATATCGGGAAACATGAGGCGCGATCTGTTCCGCCATATCCAGGGCCTGAGCGCGGATTTTTTTGACCGGACGAACACCGGGGAGCTGATGGCGCGTGTGAAGGAGGACATCGACCGGATCTGGGATGCGCTTGGATATGTGAGTATGCTGCTGATCGAGGTGGCGTACCATACCGGCATTATCTTGGTGTGTATGTTCCTGTTAAACTGGCGGCTGGCGCTCATTCCTATGGCGGCAATGCTGCTGTGCGGTTCTGTGGCGGTTGTTATGGAGCGCAGACTGGGCGTCGTCTATGAGGAGATCAGCGAAGAAAACGCCGCGCTCAATACAGTGGCGGAGGAGAATCTGGAGGGAGTGCGCACGGTCAAGGCGTTTGCAAGAGAGAAGTTTGAGATCGACAAATTCCTGTCCCACAACAGGCGCTACTACGATCTGAATATGGAGCAGTCGAAGGTGTTTGTAAAGTATTATCCGTGTTTTACGGTAGTCCGTGCGGTCCTGCCGCTGCTGACGATATTAGTCGGCGGCAGATTTGTCATGGACGGGGAGATGACTCTGGGAAACCTGACGGCTTTTGTTGAGTATTCCACCAACATCGTGTGGCCGATGGAGATGCTCGGCTGGCTGACGAACAGTTTTTCGTCGGCGGTGGCCTCTCAGAAGAAGATCCGGAAGATCTATCGGGAACAGCCGAGCATTGCAGAGAGCGCTGAGCCGGTGGTGCTCGATAAGGTAAAAGGCAGGATCTGTTTTGACCACGTTTCCTTCCACAAAGCGGATATGCACGAGATCCTGCATGATATCTCCTTTACGGTGGAGGCGGGCAGAACGCTTGGGATCATGGGAGCGACCGGAGCGGGCAAGACATCGATCATACAGCTTTTACAGCGGATGTACGACGCCACGGACGGGAGTATTTATCTGGACGACGTGAATATCAAAGATCTGTCGCTGGAGCAGCTGCGTACGAGCATCAGTTATGTGATGCAGGACGTGTTCCTGTTTTCGGATACGATCAATGAGAACATCAAACTGGGCAAAAAGGAAACGATCGGTTTTGAAACGGTCCTCCGGGCATCGACGCAGGCGCAGGCGAGCGGCTTCATCGAACGGATGGAGGAGCGTTACGACACGGTTATCGGCGAGAGGGGCGTGGGACTGTCAGGAGGACAGAAACAGCGCATCAGCATCGCAAGGGCTCTGGCCAAGCGCGACCCTGTGCTGGTGCTGGACGATTCCACGTCGGCGTTAGACATGGAAACGGAGCACCTGATCCAGCAGACGCTGAAGGAGCTCGAACATACCACCAAGATCATTATAGCGCACCGGATCAGCGCGGTACGGCACGCGGATGAGATCATCGTGCTGGACAACGGGATGATCGCGGAGCGGGGGACGCACGAGGAACTCCTTGCGCAGAAAGGCTTGTATTACGAAACATACGAATCGCAGTACGGCGCGTACGCGGTTCAAAAGAAAGGCGGTGAGAACGATGGCGGTAAACTCGTATAAAGACGATGAACAGAGTGTAGAGCGGAGCAAGATACAGACTCTGCTGCGGCTGTTCGGTTATCTGCTGCAGTATAAATGGCAGATCCTGTTTGTGCTTGTCATTATGGGATACGGCGTGGCAGTCAGTCTGGCGAATCCGCTCATTATGGAGTCGGCCATCGACGATCATATCGCCGCAGGCGACTATGCCGGGCTCTACAGGCTGCTCGCCGCCGCGCTGATCCTCAATCTGTTTCTGGTGGTAACGGTGAAAGCCCGTATGTATATTATGGCAAAAGTATGTAACGAGATCCTTCTGACGATCCGGCAGCAGCTCTATACGCATATACAGAAACTGGATTTTAAGTTTTTTGACAGCCGCCCGACGGGCAAGATCCTGTCCCGCATCATCGGGGATATCAATTCGCTCAAAGACGTGCTGTCCAACTGCGTGACGACATTGATACCCGACGGGCTGACGGTGGCGGCGGTCGTGGTGATCATGATATGGAAAAATCCGAAACTGGCGCTGGCATCCCTTCTGACCGTTCCGTTCATGGCGCTGGGAATGGTGTATATACAGGTAAAAGCGCATCCGCGCTGGCAGCTTTTCCGCAAAAAATCCGCCAACCTCAATGCGTTCATCCATGAGGATATGGCAGGGATGCGGATCATACAGAGTTTTCATGCCCAGAAGGAAACGGAGCGCACCTTTGACGAACTGGTGGGAGAGCACAGGGCGGCCTTTGACGACGCGGTGCGCATGAGCGATGCGTTTGGGTCCGTGATCGATCTTTCGTGGGGAGTGGGCTGTATCCTGCTGTATTATACCGGCATTGTGGTCCTCGGCGCCGAGCATGTTTCCGTGGGGACGTTCATCGCTTTCGGAAGCTATCTGAGTATGTTCTGGAATCCGATCCAGAATATCAGTAATTTCTATAATCAGCTGGTGACCAACATCGCGGGCGCGGAGAGGATCTTTGAGATACTGGATACGCCGCCTGCCATAACGGATGCCGCGGGAGTGGCCAAGATGCCGCCCATTGCCGGGGAAGTGACGTTTGAACATGTGAGTTTCTCCTACGACGACAAGGTCAAGGTACTGGACGACGTGAGTTTCCGGATCAAACCCGGAGAAACGATCGCGCTGGTGGGAGCCACGGGCGCGGGAAAATCCACGATCGTCAATCTGATCAGCCGCTTCTATGACGTTCAGGAGGGCACGGTCCGCGTGGACGGATACGATGTGAAAAAGGTGTCGATCGAGAGCCTGCGCAGGCAGATGGGGATCATGACGCAGGACAATTTCCTGTTTTCGGGGACCATCCGGGACAACATACGATACGGTAAGCCCGACGCTTCGGACGAGGAGATCATTGCGGCCGCAAAGGCGGTAAACGCGCATGATTTTATCATGAAACTGGAGAAGGGATACGATACGGAGCTTCTTGAACGGGGCGGCGGCCTGTCTATCGGGCAGAAGCAGCTTTTGGCGTTCGCGAGGACGATGGTTTCCGACCCGAAGATCCTGATCTTGGACGAGGCGACTTCCAGTATCGACACGAAGACGGAGATCTTGGTCCAAGAGGGAATCGAGCATCTTCTGGCGGGCAGGACGTCTTTTGTCATTGCCCATCGGCTGTCAACGATCCAGAAGGCCGACCGGATCTTTGTCGTGGAAGACGGCAGGATAGCGGAAGAAGGCAATGCCGGAGAACTGATGGAGAAGAAAGGGATCTATTATCAGCTTTATATGGCGCAGTTTAAAGGCGAGTAGTTACTGCCTGCGCTGCTGTAGCCGGAATTGCGCGGGAGTGGACTGTTTCCACTTGCGGAACGTCCGGATAAAATGGCTGCAGTCGGAGAAACCGAGCTCCTGACTGATCTGGGAAAGGGAAGAGTCTGTGAACAGCAGCAGTTCTTCCCCTTTTTCGATTTTGATAAGTTCCACATAATCCTTGCAGGAGCGGCCGTACATCTCTTTAAAACATTTGGCAAAATAGGAATAACTCATGTGGCACATAGCGGCCAGATCGTTTATCTTAAGGGGTTCTCCGGCATGACGGTCGATGTATTCGGTGATGTTGTGGATGGAAGCCCCCGTATCGGTACAGACCGAAAAAAGTTCGTGGATGGAGAGCCCGTCGGCCTGCCACAGCCGGATGATCTCGATCAGAAGGGAACTGATCTCGGCGTGGATGCGCACATCGTAACCGTACTGCTTCTCCTCGGCCTCGCGGACACATGCTTCAAAACGTCTGCGCAGAGGCAGCTGTGCGATCCGGTCCGCCGGAAAATAGCAGGCGCCCTGTCTGGACTTTCTGGCATACTGAAGAACGGCGGACAGTCTGGGCGTGTAGCTGTTGTTGATAGAAAGACGGTTCGAGTCGAACTTTAACACTATGTAGCGCAGAGGGGTCCCGGCAGCGGAGTAGATCGCGTGGACGTCCCCGGCGTGGAACAGGACAAGGTCGCCCTCGGACACATAGAATTCCTGCTGGTTGACTTCGATGAACGCCGTCCCTTCAAGCATATAGAGCATTTCCACAAAGTAGTGCCAGTGCGGTTTGACCGGGAACACTTCTTTGCGGGTATCGAACAGAAAAGCTTCGTATGGGGTGCTCAAAATGTCATGATCTTCGTACAGATAATGCATGGAACCGTCCTTTCCCTGATCGATATTGTATCGATAAATACTAATCCGGTGTGTGAAAATGTGCCATATATTACGCTTTGTATCCATATGGCATCAGAGATTTATGCAATTTATAAGTTGTTTTATTATAGCATTGCGGAAAAGAAATTGCTATAGTGTTCTATGAAAATAAGTACAGATCCGGACAATAGGGAGGAATGGAGAATAGTATGCAGTATATCAAGGGGATCACTTTCGGCGCCTTTGCAGGCAGAGGGAGTTTTGAGCAGAAAACGGCTTATCAGAGCATGGATCTTCTGATCGAGCGGACGAATACCAATTTTATCATGCTTGTGCCGAACGCTGTCCAAGAAACGCCGCAGTCGGAGTCGATTGACTATACGACGCAGGCGACCATGTCGGACGAAGAGTTGACCCGTATGGTCGATTACATACACGGAAAAGGACTGGCCGTAGGATTGAAGCCGACGGTGAACTGTAAAAACGGAACGTGGAGGGCGCACATCAATTTCTTTGACAAAGAGGTCCCCTGCGAGCCGAAGTGGAGCAGATGGTTTGAGTCATATACCGGATTTCAGCTTCACTTTGCCGGACTTGCCCAGAAGACAGGCTGTGAGATGTTCCTGCCGGGCTGCGAGATGGTCATGTCCGAGCGCCGCGATCAGGAATGGCGGCAGCTGATCCGGGATATCAGAACGCAGTACGGCGGATTCGTGTCCTACAATACGGATAAATATCAGGAAGACAATGTAACATGGTGGGACTGCGTCGATGTGATCTCTTCCAGCGGATATTATCCGATCGATGACTGGGATCGCCAGCTGGACCGGATCGAGGCCGTTGTCAGAAAATTCAACAAACCGTTTTTCTTTGCCGAAGCGGGCTGTATGTCCACGGAAGGTTCGTCAAAAGTGCCGAACGATTGGAAGATACGGGGCGAGCTGGCTCTGGAGGAACAGGAGGACTGGTACCGGGAAATGTTCCGGACGGCAGGCGCGCGCGATTTCGTGCAGGGCTTCTGCCTCTGGGATTGGACGTGGAAACAGCGCTCTCTCCAGACTGCCGTGAAGGACTGCGGGTATGATCTCTACGGCAAGCCCGCCGAGGCGGTCGTGAGAGATTTCTACGGGCGGAAAAAACCGAACGAGGGATGCGGCTTCTCATAAAGGAAGAAACAGGAAAGATCCGGCAGACAAAATCCGGCAGGCAGAATCCGGCAGACAGAATCCGGCGGCAGAATCCGGCAGACAGGATCCCTGCGGACACAATCTCTTCTTGTAGGAACGGTCAAATGATGTTACAATATAATCAGATCATACAGACAGAGGAGGAAACGATATGGACGCAGCGGATAAAAGGGAATTGACTGAACAGGTTGAAGAAGCGGTCAGCAAACCGGCTGAGGAACCGGATGTTTCCTCGGAAATGGTCTTGCAGTACAGAGGGTACGAAGTCAGTGTGGAGAAAGTGACCGAACGGGTCAAAGCACATTATTATTCAAAAGGTTTTAAGAAAGGTTCTATCAAAAATATCCAGATCTACATGAAACCCGAAGATTTCACCGCCTACTATGTTATAAACGACGGCGTCGTAGGAAAAGTAAATCTGTTCTACGACTGAACCGGGATCCGGTAAATAGAGGTAGATAGAATAGGAATAGTAGTTAGAATAGTTAGAATAGAATAGTTAGAATTAGAATAGTTAGAATAGAAATAGAAGTAAGAAAACGGTCTGCTTTTTGGCAGGCCGTTTTTTGCGATTTAAAAAAGTTTTTTGCAATCTTGAAAAACATGGTTGACAAATAATATTATATGTCGTATAGTATCAACGGAAACAATATTATACGCCATATAATATTATAAAACTAAACAATATAAACCAATATAAACCAAAGAAATAGAGCAATACGGCAGGGTAATAAAATAACATAAGGATAGCAAGACAATACGGCAGCAAAGTAATAAAACAACATAAAAATAGCAAGACGATACGGCGATAGAGTGAAACGGCAATGCAGCGCAATAGCAAAATAGCAAAATAACAAACAGACAGCAGGCTGATCGAAATCAACAGAAACGGATGATTCATTATGAAATGTGTCAAAGGGAGGAAAGGAGGTTATCGTATGGTTTTTAACACGGGTGCGGCGCTATTGGATGCGATCGTGTTGGCGGTAGTTTCCGGTGAACCTGAGGGGACTTACGGGTATAAGATCACCCAAGAAGTACGGCAGGTCATTGAAATATCCGAATCTACGCTGTATCCGGTGCTCAGGCGGCTGCAGAAAGACGAATGTCTGGCAGTCTACGACATGGAGTGCGCGGGCAGGAACAGGCGGTATTACAAAGTGACGGAGAAGGGAAGAGCGCAGCTCAACCTGTATATCAGTGAATGGTATCGGTATTCTGCGAAATTGAACAGTATATTTGAGGGAGGATTGAAGCATGAATAGAGCGGAATTTATGAAACGTCTGTCACAGCTTCTGAGCGATGTGCCGCCTGCGGAACGGGAGGCGGCGATCCGGTATTATAACGATTATTTCGACGATGCCGGTGTGGAGAATGAGAGCGGCGTCATTGCCTCGCTTGGGACGCCGGAAGAACTGGCCCGGTCGATCAAGGCGGGATTGAATGACGGCGGGGATGCGGGAGAATTTACGGAATCCGGTTTCAGCGGTTATGCGCAGGCCCATAAAAACGAGATGATGAATCCCGATATGACGGCGGACGATTACTACCGCAGAACGGGCGCAAGGCGCAGCTATGTGTCCGGCGCATCGGACGCGCAGAGCGATCCGGGCCGGGGTCCTGCATACGGCCGGCAGAAAGACGACTTCGGCAGCGGCCGTGCGAAAGATGAAAAGAGAATGTCCGGCGGCGCTATTGTGTTGATCGTGATCGCACTGGTGCTGACGTTTCCGGTCTGGGTCGGGCTCTTGGGCGCAGCGTTTGGCTTAGTGGTGGGCGTATTCGCGGCATTGTTTGGTGTTTTTGTGGCGCTTTTTGCGCTCGGCGCAGCGCTTATGGTAACATCGATCGCCCTGCTGATAGCAGGATTCGCATTGCTGTTCACGGAGCCGATCCCCGGCGTGTGCGTGATCGGCGCTTCGTTCATCACATTTGCCTTAGGGCTGGTCTTCTTATGGCTGATGATCGTGATTGCCGGTGCGGCGATTCCGGCGGTCGTGAAGCTGATCGCGGCGGCGGGACGCAGACTTTTTAACAGAGGAGGTGCACGGGCATGACATCATGGATGAAAAAATTCACAAAAGGATGCCTTATCACGGCGCTTATAATGTTCTGCGCAGGATGCGTCATGTGCGGCGTAGGCAGATTATTGGGCGGGTTCGCCCGGCTCGAAGATATGGACCTTTGGAACCTGCGATTCCCTTATACCCTTGTAAACGGGATAAACGTCAGGCTGGATCTCCTGGGCGGCAGGGATCGCTCGGAAACGGACGGCAGGGAATGGAAACCGGTCGGCGGGGCAGCCGGAGGAACCGTATCGGTGGCGGCGGATGCGCTTCAAAGACTGGAGATCGATGTGGACGCATGCAGACTGCATATTTGTAAGTCCGAGGACAGGACCATAAGGATCCTGGCCGACGATTCCGGAAACAGGGTCCGTTACTGCGTCGAGGAAGGCACGCTGGCGATCCGGACAAGGCGGAGCTGGAGGTCTGATCTATTCTCCGATGAAACGGATGAAGTCTATCTGTACCTTCCGGAAGATGTGGTGTTCGACTATATGGATATCTGGGTCGGTTCGGGTACATTCGAGTCCGTTCCGCTGAGGGCGGGCGACATAGACATTGAACTGGGCGCGGGGACAGGCCGCTTCGACGGGCTGTGTGCAGATTCGTTCCTGTCGATGGAAGTCGGGGCGGGAAGCCTGCGTATCGGGCAGTTGTCCTGTCCGGATGCGGATCTGTCCATCGGCGCGGGGGAGGTGTTGATCGAGGAAGCTTCCGTCACGGGGGACGTTGATATGGATCTCGGTATGGGAAAGATGACTCTGAGCGGTACGGTCGAGAGCGATCTTGCCATCGACTGCGGCATGGGGACCGTCACGCTGAACCTTTGGGACGCCGAGCAGGACCATAACTATGTGATCGATTGTTCCATGGGAACGGTCAGCGTTGGCGGCAGCAATTACTCCGGGCTGGCCAGAGAACAGAAGATCGACAACGGCAGCGGCAGCACATATGACATCGATTGCGCCATGGGAACCGTCACTCTCTTATTTGAACAGTAAAAAGCGGACCGGCACAGCGTAAAAGAAACAGCAAGAAGCGGACCGGCACAGCATAAAAGAAACAGCAAGAAGCGGACCGGCACCGCATAAAAAGAACAACAAAAACAGACGGTCCTGTACAAGGAACAACAGAAACAAAGCGGTACAACATAAAAACAACAACAGGAGGAACATTATGGGAAACGATTATAGGAAACTGGTGCGTTCACGGACCAACAGAACTTTTTGCGGCGTATGCGGCGGGATCGGAGAATACCTGAACGTGGACCCGACTTTGATACGTCTGGTGTGGCTGCTGTGCACCATGGTAAGCTGCGGTACGGGACTGGTCGTATATATCGCGGCAGCCCTGATCATTCCGGAGGAATCTTAGGCCGCCGCGCCGATACATCCGTCTTACTGCGCCGGAGATCCTTTTTTCCCGATAGTCAGGAAGAGCCCGGATCTCTTGAGCGCCGGACGGATGGCCATATATACTATGACCGAAACGACCGCGGAGGCTGCCGCATTGATGGAAGTGGAAGCGATGTTCCATGCCAGTGTAAGTTCCGCGGCGGGTTTGCCGAGGATCAAAAGCTTGTAGTAGTAGCCGATCAGCGGATCGAAGATCATATTGAACACGAGCCCGCTGACGGCGGCCAGAATGGTCCATTTCAAGACTTTCCGGTTGTCCGTTTCCGTGGATATGTGTCCGAGTCTGTGCGCCGTCACCCCGGTGATCAGCCCGATGCAGAGTTTCAGGACAAAAGTCTTGGGCGCAGTCATGACGTAGACGGGATCGAACAGATCGCCTATGGTCATGCCGATGGCGCCTCCCAGTCCCCCGCAGAGGCCGCCTAAAAGCAGCGCGCCCAGCACGCAGACGGCGTTGCCCAGATGGATCGATGTGGCGCCGCCGCCGGGCAGCGTGATCTTGATCTGCAGAAAAGTAAATACGACGTAAGAGAGCGCCGCAAATACGCCGGTCAAAACGATCTTCAGCAGTTTTTCATTTTTCATCATGTTTTTATCCTCTCTTTCGGAGCGCTGTGCGGTTTCCGAAGTTTCCAGCATGGCGTCCCGTTCTTTTTGGTGTTTTCGTTATCCCTACTATACACCAATATGGCATTGCGAAAAGTGCCAATTCAAGATTTTTTAACCATGCCAGATAAAATTGCAGGATCCCATAATCCGACATTATATACAATTTTTGAAAAAAAGATTTGTGCTTAATTACGGTGCGGTAAAACTGTCGAAGGCCGGACAAGTATGCTACAATAGAAAAAGCGGACATTTTTTCTAAGTCCGTCCGGCGCTCAAGAAAGGCTTAAGGCCGGGCAGAAAGTGAGTGGATATACATGCTTTGGAGATACATCTTTTTTGGTCTTGCGGCGGTATGCGCCGCTGTCTATGCGGTGTGCGCGTACAGAAAGAAAACCCGGATGGGCGTGCTTACGGGCAATATGTTTGTGTCGGCCGCCGTGCTCAATATCGTGTATCTGCTGCGGATAAAAGCCGGTACTTATACCGCGGCTTCGGTGTGTACCAGCATTTATTTCATCTGCATGGATCTGATGCTTCTGGCGCTGCTGATGTACGTCTATGACTTTACGGAATCCAAAGTCTATGTGCTCAGGCGCAAGCGGTATCTGTATCTGTTTTTCGGGACGCTTACGTTTCTCGACTGCGCTCTGCTGGCCGTCAATATTTTTCATGAAGCACTGATGAGCTATCATTACGATCTGAACAGCATTTATGCCATCAAGTATATGTATGCCGCCAAACCGCCTTTTTATGTGCATCTCTGCTTCACCTACCTGCTTGCGGGAATTACGGCGTACGTCCTTCTGGCCAAGTCGCTGCGGGTGCCTAAGATCTACAGCGGCAGATACCGCGGCAGCCTGATCGGGCTTGTCCTGCTGATGATCTTCACCTATGCATATATGTCCGGGATCCTGAAGATCGAGGTGGACATTGCGGTGCCGGTCTATGGTTTTTTATCCGTTCTGATATACAGGAATACGTTTGATTATGCTTCCAGAGGGATGCTCAATCCCATGCGCCAGATGATATTGGAATACATGGGGTCGCCGATGATCCTGTTCGATTATGAAGGGTATGTGGCGGACACCAACCGGGATATGCGCAATCTGTTCCCGGAACTGAACAGCCCAGACAAGCGGATCAGTATGTTGGATTTTATGCAGATCGCTTCTTTTAAGAATCTGCGGGACACGGTGACGGATCAGGTGTTTGAATGGAAGAATCCCGGAAACGTCGGTGAAAAGGTATACCAGTGCAATTTCAACTGCCTGAAAGACGAGAAGGACCGCATCATAGGACATCTGCTTATCATGAAGAGCGCGGTGATCGAGAGGGATGCCCTGACAAGTCTTTATTCCAAACAGAGTTTTTATGCGAATATGGAGAGCTATATCAAACAGGGACTCTACCCGATCACGATCGTGGTATGCAACACAAACGGCATCGGTTTGATCAACGATGTGTATGGATGGGAAAAAGGGGACGAACTGCTTTGCCGCGCGGCGGATCTGATGCGGAGCAGTCTGCCCAAGAGCGCGGTGCTGGCGCGCCTGGACGACGGAGATATGGCGGCGGGCCTGATCGAGGTCGAACAGGAATATGCGGACCGGCTTTTTAAAAACATCAAGGAGCAGTACCGCGCAGGAAACGATGGGGGGGGGCTCGCTGCGGATATTGAGTACGGGATCGCAGTCATAAGGAGCGGCGGCCGGTCTGTGGACGACGCCGTCAAGGAAGCGGAGAGCAGTATGCGGACGAAGAAGCTTATGAGCGAAACATCCGAGAAAAGTTCTCTTCTGGACTCGCTGACCCAGACGCTGACGGAGAGCGATTACGAAACAAAAGAGCATGTCGAGCGGACGAAAGACATGGCCGTAAAGCTTGGAAAAGCCCTGCATCTGTCGGACGCCGAACTGGGAAAACTGGAACTTCTGGCGGTGCTTCACGACATCGGCAAGATTGCCATCCCTCATTCCATCCTGCTGAAGCCGGGCAAGCTGACGGACGAGGAGTGGAAGATCATGAAGACCCACACGGAGAAAGGATACCGTATTGCAAGCGCATCGAAGGAACTCAGTCCGATTGCGGAATATATCCTGCACCATCATGAAAGGTGGGACGGAGGCGGTTATCCGGGCGGGCTCAAAGAAGAGGAGATCCCGCTCCTGTCGCGCATCATAACGGTGGTGGATTCCCATGATGTCATGGTCCATGACAGACCGTATCACAAAGCCATGAGCCAGCAGGACGCCGTGCAGGAACTGCTCCGCTGTTCGGGCACGCAGTTCGACCCGCACATTACGGAGGTGTTCTTAGGGGTCATCCGGGAGGAAGAAAAGGCGCTGCCGGAATGAACTGTCCGGAACGGGTCATCCCAAATAAGTGATCCGGAAACAAAGCGCTGCCGGAAATGTCTTGACAAACAGCGCGCAACTTACTATATTAATGGTAATCATGATCGTACAGGTGTTGACAGAGAGGAGTAAGCGACAGCCGCCGCCAGAGAGGATGACCGTATGCTGCAAGGTCGTTTCGGAGAGGCATCGCGGAAGGTAGCTCTGGAACTTGGACGCCGAACAAGCGGCAAAGCGCGTTTTACGCCCGATGGATGCCGCAGTAAGCGTTCACGGCTTATCCCCGTTACCGGATGTGGTTCGAATGAATCCCTGAGTGAAAAACAAAGGTGGTACCGCGTATTATGCGCCCTTTGCCGGAAGACCGGCAGAGGGCGTTGTTTCTTTACGCGGGTAATGAGCAGGCCGACAGGCAGGCTCGTCGATCTGGCGGATACCGCGATAACGAGTGAAAACCGCAAAACGTGTTTCATCTCGTTGAAAAGGAGGATGTTATGAGCAGAGAATTGGCCAAGACCTATGATCCGAAGGACATAGAAGAAAAACAGTATCAGAAGTGGCTGGACAAAAAATATTTTCATGCGGAGGTGGACGAGAGCAGGAAGCCTTTCACGATCGTTATCCCGCCGCCGAATATCACGGGGCAGCTCCATATGGGGCACGCGCTTGACAACACGATGCAGGATATCCTGATCCGGTATAAGAGGATGCAGGGGTACAACGCACTCTGGCAGCCCGGCACGGACCATGCCTCCATCGCCACGGAAGTAAAGATCATCGAGAAGCTTAAGGAAGAGGGCGTGTCGAAAGAGGACCTGGGACGCGAGGGCTTCCTGAAACGCGCATGGGAATGGAAAGAGGAGTACGGCGGACGGATCATCAGCCAGCTGAAAAAACTCGGCTCTTCCTGTGATTGGGACCGCGAGCGGTTTACGATGGACGAAGGCTGCAATCGGGCGGTCACGGAAGTATTCTGCAAGATGCATGAGAAAGGATGGATCTACAAAGGCAGCAGGATCATCAACTGGTGTCCGGTATGCAATACGTCCATCTCCGATGCCGAAGTGGAATACGAGGAGCAGGCGGGCTATTTCTGGCATATCAAGTATCCGCTCGTGGACGAGAACGGGCAGCCGAGCAAAACGGAATTTCTGGAATTTGCCACGACCCGGCCGGAGACCATGCTGGGCGATACCGCGGTGGCGATCAATCCGAACGATGAGCGGTATGCGCATCTGAGAGGCAGGCAGGTTTGGCTGCCGATCATGAACAGGCCGATCCCGGTCGTAGAAGACGAGTATGTCGATATGGAGTTTGGTACGGGCGTGGTTAAGATCACACCGGCCCATGACCCCAACGATTTCGAGGTCGGCAAGCGCCACGGACTTCCGGAGATCAACATCCTCAATGACGACGCCACCATCAATGAAAACGGCGGTAAATATCAGGGACTCGACCGCTATGAGGCAAGAAAGCAGATCGTGGAGGAGCTGAAGGCGGAAGGGCTTCTGGTCCGCATCGAGGATCATTCCCACAATGTGGGCACGCACGACCGCTGCGGCACGACCATTGAGCCGCTGATCAAGAAACAGTGGTTCGTCAAGATGGACGAACTGATCAAGCCTGCCGTTGAGGCGGTAAAAAAAGGCGAGATCCGTCTTGTCCCGGAGCGCATGAACAAGACGTATTTCAACTGGACGGACAATATCCGCGACTGGTGCATCAGCCGCCAGCTTTGGTGGGGGCACCGGATCCCCGCCTACTATTGCGATGACTGCGGCGGGATCATCGTGGCGAAGACCGCCCCGGACAAATGTCCGAAGTGCGGATGCACCCGCCTCACACAGGATCCGGACACGCTCGACACATGGTTTTCCTCTGCCCTCTGGCCTTTTTCCACTTTGGGATGGCCGGATAAAACGCCGGAGTTAAAGTATTTCTACCCGACGGATGTGCTTGTGACAGGGTATGATATCATCTTTTTCTGGGTGATCCGCATGATCTTCTCCGGTTACGAGCAGATGGGTGAAAAGCCTTTCCACACGGTGTTGTTCCACGGGCTCGTCAGGGATTCGCAGGGGCGTAAAATGAGCAAATCACTGGGCAACGGGATTGACCCGCTGGAGATCATCGACAAGTACGGCGCCGACGCGCTCAGGCTCACGCTGATCACGGGAAACGCGCCGGGAAACGATATGCGTTTCTACAACGAACGCGTGGAGGCCAGCAGAAATTTTGCCAACAAAGTATGGAACGCCTCCCGCTTTATCCTGATGAACATGGAGCAGGCGGAAGAAAAGACCGGAGCCTGCGGCTGGGAAGTGCCCTATGAGGAGATAAAAGAGCATCTCGAACCGGCCGACAAGTGGATCCTGTCCGGCTTAAACACGCTGGTCCGCGACGTGACGGACAACCTTGACAGCTATGAACTGGGGATCGCCGTGCAGAAAGTATACGATTTCATATGGGATGAATTCTGCGACTGGTATATCGAGATGGTGAAACCGCGCCTGTATCAGAAGGATACGGACGGGCGTGACAGCCAGAACGCGGCTCTGTGGACGCTCAAAAACGTTCTGATCGACGCATTGAAACTGCTGCATCCGTATATGCCTTTTATCACGGAGGAGATCTTCTGTACAGTCCAGAGTGAAGAGGAGTCGATCATGATCTCCAAATGGCCGGAATATACGAAAGAGCGGGCCTATCCATCGGAGGAAGAGGCGATCGGGCTGATCAAGGAAGCGGTGCGCGGCATCCGGAATATCCGCACGCAGATGAACGTGTCGCCGGGCCGGAAAGCGTCCGTGTATGTGGTCAGCGATCAGGAGAACGTAAGGAAAGTGTTCGAGGAAGGCAGATTGTTTTTTGCTTCCCTTGCGGGCGCGGGCGAAGTGACGGTTCAGGCGGACAAGACCGGCATTGCCGACGACGCGGTATCGGTCGTAGTCATGGGAGCGACGGTGTACATTCCTTTTGCGGAACTGGTGGATATCGGGCAGGAGATCGAGCGTCTGGAAAAAGAGGAGAAGCGTCTGGAAGGAGAGCTGGCCCGCGTAAACGGTATGCTTGGCAACGAGAGATTCATGGCGAAAGCGCCGGAAGCGAAAGTGGCGGAAGAACGCGCAAAACGGGAGAAATACATGCAGATGTCCGCGCAGGTGAAAGAGCGTCTGGCGCAGCTGAGAGGATAAACTCTGCGATTTGGAGTATTTTTACAGGTTCGACGCATTTTACTCTGGAAAAATAATAGGATTTAGTGTAAAGTAATATTAGGATATTATGTTTGAACAAAAAAGCTGAGAGGAGGTGAGTCAGGTGAGCGAACCGATGTTTACGGCGGAACAGATGAATAAATTGAAAAACGCCATGTCCAGAGTATCTTCGCAGGGTCCGGCCTCCGTGTCCACGGCGCCGGCCGAGATCGAACCCACAGGGAAAGAGGGCAGCGTGTTCCGGGATATCAATGCGGGTCTTGCGGCCGGTACTTATCTGCGTGTGGAACCGGATGCGATGTCGGCGTGGCTCTATCTGACTCCTCCCGATCAGGGACAGATCTATACGAAAAACGATCTGGTAACGTATCTGGAACATAAAGGCATCGTCAAAGGATTCCACAGTTCCAATCTGTCAGCCATGATCAAGAAGAAGGTTTACAACCGGGAGATCCTTGTGGCGCAGGGACAGCAGAGCATAGACGGCAAGGACGGGTATTTTGAATATTTATTCACGCCGGAGGAATACGGCGTGCCCAAGATCAGGAAAGACGGGACGGTCGATTATACCAATATGAGCGCTCTGCAGAACGTGCATAAGGGCGATAAAGTGGCCGTGTATCACTATGCGATCCAAGGCGTGGACGGCTATACGATATACGGCGGCGAATTGAAGGCAAAACCGGCGAAGGATCTGCCGCCCATGCGGGGCCGCGGGATCATGCGGGAGGACAATATCTATTACGCGCAGATGGACGGCAAGGTCGAAGCCAAGCAGGGCAAGATCGATATACAGAACGTCCATGAGATCAGCGGCGACGTGACGATGATCATCGGGAAGATCGAGTTCTTCGGAGATGTTATCATCAACGGCAACGTGGAGAGCGGCGTGGTCATCCGGGCCGGGCGCAATATCGAAGTCCACGGCACGACGGGATGCGCATCGCTTTTTGCGGGCGGGGACGTTATCCTCAGCCGCGGGATCCAAGGCGGCGGCAAGATCTCTGCGAGAGGCAGCGTGTTTGCGGATTTTATCGAGAACACTACGGTCGAGGCGGGCGGAATGGTCCATTCCAACACGATCTTAAACGCGCATGTCGCCGCAAAGGATAAAGTGGTCACGTCGGGCAAGAAAGGCTGTATCATCGGCGGATATGTTCATGGACTTAAGGGGATCGAGGCCATAACGGCAGGCAGCGACGTGGAAGTCAAGACGGTGCTGCACTGTGGCTATGAGATGCAGGAATACGAGAAGCTTCTTGAAGTCAGACACAAGGAGAGCGATATCAAGGAAAAGCTGTCGGAACTGGTGGATACCATGACGGAAACGCTCAGAGAGAAGCGTATGCGGGGTTCCAATACATCCGCCGCCTCGGAGGCAAAACTGGCGGAGTGGAATAAGATGAAAGACGATTATTTCGCGGAACTGGACAGTGTCGAACGGGAGCGGGAATCTCTGGAGGAGATCATGGAACAGAGCAAAGGAGCCTGTATCAAGGTGGACGGTAATCTGTACCGCAACGTGATCATCAGCATCAACGCCGAACAGCTTCTGGTGGATAAAGAAACCCGTTTCATGAAGTACAGCGCCAATAACGGGGTGATCGAATCTTCCGTGCTGTGACGCTGCGCGGGCATGACCGAATGGCGGAAAGGACATCCATTTATTGGGACGAGATATGACAGGGCACATCGACAGCTATGAGAAGGCGGAAGCATATATCAACGGGATCCCGAAATTTACGGGCAAGAACAGTCTGGAGGATACCCGGAGATTTCTGGAACACATGGGAAATCCCCTGAACGGCCGAAAGATTATACATGTGGCAGGCACAAACGGAAAAGGATCTGTTTGTGCCTATTTGTGTTCGGTGCTCCGGGAGGCCCATATATCGGCCGGTATGTTCACGTCGCCGCATCTGGTCACGATGCGGGAGCGCATTGCGGTGGACGGCCGCATGGCGACGGAGCAGGAGTTTATGGCGGCCTTCAACCATGTGGCGGAGAAGCTTGAGGCGCTTCCGCCGGAATTGGAACGGCGCTCCTACCATCCCAGTTTCTTTGAGTTCCTGTTTTTTATGGCGGCCGATCATTTCCGGAGCGCGGATGTGGAATATGTGGTGTTGGAAACCGGTCTGGGCGGGAAACTGGACGCCACCAATGCGGTGGACGACAAAAAAATATGCGTCATTACTTCCATCGGGTATGACCATATGGAATATCTGGGCAGCACTCTGTCCGAGATCGCGGCGCAGAAAGCGGGCATCCTGCGAAAGGGCGTCCCGGTGGTCTATCCCGGCGGACAGACCGAGGCCGCGAAAAGCATCGAAGAATGTGCCCGTGCGGTGCAGGCCGCGGCGGTCCCGGTGGATCCCGATGCGATAAAAGTTATAAAGATTAAGAATAAAACAATTGATTTTTCTTTCCGTATAAATTATTATGATTATATTGGTTTTACTGTGTCCTCCTCTGCGTTGTATCAGACGGAGAATTCGGCTCTTGCCATCAAGGCGCTCGACTGTCTTGCCGACCCGCGGATCACGATGCCCGTGATTCAGGAAGGCATACGAAAGATGTTCTGGGAAGCGCGGATGGAAGAGATCATGCCCGGCGTATGGCTGGACGGAGCGCATAATATCGACGGGATACGCAGTTTTTTGGATACGGTGGAAACACAGCCCTGCGGCGGAAAGCGCAAACTTCTTTTTTCCGTCGTCAAAGATAAACAGTATCTGGAAGTGATACGGGAATTGGCTTTGTCAGGGCTGTTTGACGAGATCGGCATTGCGGCGATGCACAATGACCGCGCGCTGCCGCTCGATGTGTTGACAGAATCTTTCAGACGATATACGACCGCAAAGTGCAAGGCTTATGATGAGGTGAAGACGGCTTTTGACGAGATGGTTTTTTACAAAAATGACGAGGACAGGGTGTATATCGTCGGTTCATTATATTTGGCGGGCGAGATCAAAGCCCTTTTAAGGAGGCCCCGGCGTGATCAATTTTGAAGAAGAATTAAAGAAATTCCACCCCAGCTTAGAGGTTGAGGATGCGGAAGAAGCGATATATAATCAGGACCTGACGGACATGGCTGACCTGATGGTCAAGATCGTTAAAGAATCAAAGAAAACAAGCGGCGAATAGGGGATTGGCATAGATGGTTTGTTATCAGTGTGGATGCACTCTGTCCGAACACGATTTCTGCACCAGCTGCGGTGCCGATGTAGCCCTGTATAAGAAGATCATATATATTTCCAACCGTTTTTATAATGAAGGTCTGGAGAGGGCAAATGTCAGAGATCTGACAGGAGCGATCAATAGTTTACGGCAGAGTTTAAAGTTTAATAAGAATAATGTAGAGGCGCGAAACCTTCTGGGTCTGGTGTATTTTGAAACCGGTGAAGTGGTGGCGGCGCTGAGCGAATGGGTCATCAGCAAGAATCTGCGTCCCAAGAAAAATATCGCGGACGACTATATCGATATGATCCAGACCAATCAGAACCGTCTGGACATCATCAATCAGACGATCAAGAAATACAATCAGGCGCTCACTTACTGCAATCAGGACAGTCTGGATCTGGCGGTGATCCAGTTGAAGAAAGTGCTGTCCTTAAATCCTAAATTTATCAGGGCGCATCAGCTTCTTGCACTTTTGTATATCAACAGCGAAGAGTGGGAGAAGGCGAAAAGAGAGCTGACCAAATGTACCGAGATCGATACGAACAACACGGCGACGCTGCGGTACCTGAAAGAAGTAGACGAGATGCTCATGCCGGAGGAGGGGGTCAAGAATTCTCCCCGGAAAAAGCATAGATCGGAAGAGATCATCAAGTATCAAAGCGGCAACGAAACGATCATCCAGCCCGTCAACATGAAAGAGGGCAAGGGCGTTACGTCGCTTCTCAATCTGGGGATCGGTATCCTCATTGGTCTGGCCGCCGCCGTATTTCTGATACTTCCGGCCAGAATACAGACCGCAAGGGCAGGCATCGACGAGGAACTGCGCAAAGTCAGTGAGCAGCTGGATTCCAAGACAGCCACCATCAACGAGCAGCAGCTGCAGATCGATGAACTCACGGCCGAGAACGACAGCCTGCAGCAGCAGATGCAGGATTATCTGGGTACCGACGGCACGATGCAGGCGGCGGACAGCCTGATGGAAGCGGCCGCGGCCTATCTGAACGATCCGGAGGACGTCACGGCTGTAGCGGATTATCTGGAAGAGATCGAAACGGAAGACGAGGAAGGCGAAACGAGCAATTCAAAGGCGTTTGAGGGTCTGTACGATACCATTGTGGCTCTGGTGGGCCCGAATATAGCGCAGGCTTACTACGACGCCGGATATGACGCGTATCGGCAGGAAAACTACGCCGATGCGATCCCGAATCTGGAGAAAGCGTTTAAGTATGACCCGGCAAACGGGGAGGCGCTTTATAATCTTGCCAACGCATATTTCTATACGGAGCAGACGGATAAGGCGAAAGCGGCCTACCTTCAGGTCATTCAGCTGTTCCCGGACACGGAGAAGGCGGGCAAGGCCAATGAATTTCTGGATCAGATCCAAGATGCGGAAACGCAGCCCGCGGAATAGCGAAAAGGTCCGGAAACGCAGACCGTGAAATAAGATGCGGAAATGCAGCCCGCAGGATAAGGTTCACGAAAGATGAGGTCCGGGGATCCGGAAGACGGCAGAGAACGATAAAAAGGTACGGAGAGATACCGGATAAAAAAAGATAAGATCAGAAAGACACGAAAGAGAAAGGACATGGCATATACGCCATGTCCTTTCTGCGGTTTGACGGGAGAGGATCTTCTCCCGTTTGATCGTATAAACGGGAAGGAGGTTGACATAAGATGGAAGATTTTAAAGTAATCGACAACTATCTGATGATAAGGCTTCCGAATGAGATAGATCATCACAAATCGGTTGACATAAGTTCAAAAGCGGATCGATACATAATGTCGCAGAAGGTCGGAAACGTGGTGTTTGATTTCGAGCGGACAACCTTTATGGACAGTTCGGGGATCGGCATTATTCTGGGAAGGTACAAGAAGATATCCTGTTTTGGGGGCAAGGTGTATGCGGTGAACGCAGACGGAAGGATCCGGAGGATCCTGATGATGTCGGGGCTTCAGGACATTGTGGAGATCATGGACTGAACCGGATGCGCACGTTCAGGGGCCGCTAGGCCGACAGAGCGGCAGGACCAAATAACAGGCACGGACCGGCCGAAAAGGAAAGCGTGGACCGGTGGGAACGGAAAGCATGAATCTATAGAAAAGGAGTGTGGCAGGAATGATAGAAATAGTTGACAAAAGGGATGTGGCAGCGATCACAAACAAGATGCAGATAGAATTTGCCGCCGTATCGGACAATGAATCTTTTGCCCGGATGGCTGCTGCGGCGTTTATTACCCCGTTGAATCCGACGATGGAGGAACTGTCGGACGTCAAGACCGCCGTATCCGAGGCGGTGACAAATGCCATTATACACGGCTATGAGAACCGGAATGATGTGAACGACATCGTAATGATGAACTGCGTCCTGCGGGGAGATGTTCTGGAAGTGGAGATCATCGATCAGGGCGTGGGGATCGAAAATGTGAAAGAGGCGATGGAACCGCTCTATACGACCAGACCGGATATGGACCGCTCCGGCATGGGATTCGCTTTTATGGAGGCGTTCATGGATAATCTGGAGGTACATTCCGACGTGGACTGCGGCACGGCGGTCAAAATGTATAAAAAGATCGGCATTAGTCCGTGGATCGGCAGCGAGGAATAGCCGATGGAAGAAACTGCCGTATTAATCGAACGATCACAGGCAGGAGATAAAGAGGCAAGAAAGACACTGATAGAAGAAAATCTTGGATTGGTCCGGCATATCGTCAAACGTTTTGCCGGGCGCGGCTATGATACGGAAGACCTGTATCAGATCGGCTGCATCGGGCTGATCAAGGCGATCGATAAATTCGATCTTCGCTACGACGTGCGTTTTTCCACTTACGCGGTCCCGATGATACAGGGTGAGATCAAGAGATTCCTGCGGGACGACGGAATGGTCAAAGTCAGCCGGACGCTGAAAGAGAACGGATGGAAAGTCAAACAGGCGGCGGACAGGCTTTTTCAGGAATATGGCAGGGAGGCGACCCTGAACGAACTGTCGGAGGAGATCGGGCTGTCCGTGGAAGACATCGTGATGGCGATGGATGCAAACGTGGAGGTGGAGTCGATCTATAAATCCGTTTTTCAGTCCGACGGAAACGAGATCTATCTGGTGGACCAAGTGGTCAGAGGCTGCGGCGGCGTCAGCGGTTCCGGGGTCGGACAGGCGGCGTCCGGAGCCGCCGATGCATGGGGAGATGCGGAAAAAGAGAAGCTGCTGGATCATATGCTGTTGGAACAGCTCCTGGAACAGTTGGACGACAGGGAGAGAGAACTGATCTGCATGCGCTATTTTCAGGACAAAACGCAGGTGGAAGTGGCTAAACAGATGGGGATCAGCCAAGTTCAGGTCAGCCGTATGGAAAAGCGTATCCTGTTGCAGCTGAGGAAAGAGGTGTGTTAAAATAAGTCTGTGCCGCGGCGTTTATTCTCGGCTCCGCAGCGCCGGACGCCGTGCACATGAACCCGGAGGATAACGTAAATTTCCGCCTTTCGGAAAGTGGAAAAGAGGTATGACATGGAAGAAAAAGTGCGGCTTTCAGATATTGCTTCGGAACTGGGACTCAGTACTGCGGCGGTGTCGTATGTGCTCCACGGCAAGACCGGCATGGTGTCGGAGAAAACGGCTGTCAGGGTGCGCCGCGCCTTAGAAGAGCGGGGGTATCTGCCGCGGGCGGCGGAGGTGCTGTTGGCGGAAAATCCGGCGAAAATTGTGGGAGTGGTCATCAATGCCCATGAGAAATATGAATCTCATGTCTTGGAGGACGCCTTTATCGCCTCGGCGCTCAATGCCCTCAGTGCGGAAACGGCCAGACGCGGATTACAGATGATGGTGAGGGCTGTGAACGCCCTTGACGAAATCGTTTCCTTCGCCACCATGTGGAATCTGGAGGGACTGGTGCTGATTGGCTTTTGCAGCGCGGATTACGGGCACCTGCGGGAGAATGTCCGCATCCCCTTTGCGGTCTATGACGCCTGCGGAGTCACAGCGGAACGGGTCTGCGCTGTAAACATCAACGACCGGCATGGGGGATTTCAGGTGGGCGAGTATTTCCGCCTTTGCGGGCACAGGCGCGCCCTGTGCCTGTCCGACAATGATATCGACATGGACTTGGAACGTTGGAAAGGCTTTCAGGAAGGCTTCGGGAGCGGCGCGGAGTTTATGATGATCCCGATGATCAAGGCGGAGCGGATGGCTTTTTACCGGGAGAAGCTGCCAGAGATCAGGAGCTTTACGGCTGTTTTTGCCGTATCGGATTACTATGCGGTCGACATCATCCATTTTTTGCAGGGCAGCGGCGTCGATATACCGGGCGAGATCTCTATTGCCGGATTTGACGACACGCCTCTTTGCGGGTTGGTTTATCCGTCGCTTACCTCCGTTCGTCAGGACAATGCGGAACGTGCAAGGACGGCGTTGGACGCTATTGCAAAAATGCGGGCCGGTGAGCCGGTGGAACCGGTCATTACCCTCTCCACGTCCCTGGTGATCCGGGACAGCACAAGGAATTGCTGAACGGATCGATCTTGACATCGTATCGTTATTTTCAACAAAAATTACGTTCCATTTTTGTTACAGCTTACAGATTTAAGTTTTGAAAAGAATTCCTCCATAAGCTTACAATGGGCTTATGGAGGAATTTTTACAATTATGGAGGTTGATATGGAACGAAAAATCGTACTGAAAAAAGAACTTTTGGACACATTCAAAAAAATAGGTGTGGCGGCCGGGCAGACGGTCATGGTTCACTGTTCCCTGAGCTCTCTGGGATTCGTCTGCGGCGGGGCTCAGGTGGTGATCGAGGCCCTGATGGAGAGTGTGGGGAAAGACGGAACTCTTATGATGCCCACTCAATCATGGAAAAATCTCGATCCTGCCTCCGGTGTCCATTGGCAGGAGCCTCAGGAATGGTGGCAGCTCATCCGGGACAACTGGCCGGCTTACGACAGGGACATCACGCCCACCAACACTATGGGTGCCGTTGCGGAGATGTTCCGCCGGTGGCCGGGGACAGTCCGCAGCGGCCATCCGGCCAGATCCGTGGCGGCTTGGGGCCGGTACGCCGATTACCTGACGGAAAGCCATGACCTGTCCAACATCTTCGGGGACGGCTCACCTATCGGCAGGCTTTACGAGCTGGACGGCTATGTGCTGCTGATCGGTGTGGGTTACGACAAGAACACTTCCATCCACTTGGCAGATGCGCGGGCTGATTATCATGGCAAACACAACACCGTGGAGAGCAGCGCGGTTATGGAAAACGGTATTCGTGTCTGGAAGTCCTATGAAACGCTTTTTGTGGACGGGGAGGATTTTGACCAGATCGGTCAAGCTTTTGAGGCAAGCTGTCCGGTTGCCAAAGCCGTCTTGGGAAATGGGACAGTGACCTTCATGCGCCAAAGGGAACTGGTAGATTTCGCGGTCAGATGGATCGAGGAGAACAGAAAGGAGAACAGAAAATGATGCGTTCAAAAGAGCAGTCTTTTTTCCGTTCCGTCTGCGCTCTGGCCGTTCCCGTGGCGCTGCAATCCATGCTTCAAGCATCCTTCGGCGTGGCGGATCAGGTCATGATCGGCCAGCTTGGAGGCGTGGAGGTGGCCGCTGTCGGACTTGCGGGGAAATTTACGGGGATATTCAACGTGGTGGTCTCCGCCGTGGGCGCTGTGGCGGGGATCATGATCTCTCAGTATATGGGCCAGAAAAATACCGCCGAAACGCGGCGGAGCCTGACAGTCAATCTGCGGGTATGCATCATTCTGGCCGCGCTGTTCATGCTGGCCGGTGTCACCGTTCCGGAGCGGATCATGGGTCTTTATATCAATGACCGCACGACAGCGGAAACGGCGGGGCGGTATCTCGCCATCGTGTCCGGCACTTTCCTCCCCGCGGCGGGGGTCACCATCCTGTCCACCCACCTGCGGTGTATGGAAAAGGCGTCCCTTCCGCTCTACGCCGGGCTCGCGTCGGCGGCGGTCAATACCGGCCTCAACTGGATGTTGATCTTCGGAAAGCTGGGCGCACCGGTTCTCGGCGTCACGGGAGCGGCGCTGGCGACGCTGATCTCGCAGCTTGTCTATTTCGCGGTCATATTGGTGATGTATCTGAAATACCGGGAGAGAGCGGAGAACGACCCGACGGGTTCCTTCGCATGGAAACAATATTTCTCCATGCTGCTGCCGCTTTTGGTCAGTGAATTTATGTGGGTTCTGGGCGAAAACGTGTACGCGGGCATTTACGGCCATTTGGGCACCGATGCCACCGCCGCCATGACGCTGACGAACCCCGTGCAGTCCTTGGCCATCGGAGCGCTGTGCGGCCTGAGTCAGGCGGCGGCGATCCTCATCGGCAAGCGGCTTGGAGGACGGGACAGGGAGATGGCTTACCGGGAGGCGAAAAAGCTCCTTCTCTACGGTCTGGCGGGCTCCCTGCTGCTGTCTGTGATGATTTTCTTTGTAAGCCCTTGGTATGTACGCATTTTCAAGGTGGAAACCGGCATCCGCGAACTGACGGTCCGGATCCTCGCCGCTTACGCCGCAGTCATGCCTTTCAAGGTGCTGAACATGATCATCGGAAGCGGCATCCTGCGCAGCGGCGGGAAGACAACCTACGTCATGGTCATCGATCTGATGGGCACATGGCTTTTCGGCGTACCCTTGGGCCTCCTCGCAGCTTTTGTACTTCACTGGCCCATCCCCATGGTCTATTTCACCCTGTCCATGGAGGAGTGCATCCGCTTCGCCGTTTCCCTCGTCGTTTTCAAGCGCCGGAGATGGATGAACCAGCTGAAAGCGTGACAGAGCACAATGCGGTGGAGGTAAACCATGAAAACAATCATAATTGCAAATGATGAAAACATAGACGATATTGTCAGATTGAGAGTTAATATGCAAATCGAGGACTGGAAGTTTACGTTGAATAAAGATTTTTCTATTTATTCAGATCAGTTTTATGAAATTACAAAAAATTATATCAAAGAACACCTTAATAAGTCGTTATATTTTGCTTTGATGTATTTAAAGGGAAAACCGATAGCAATGTGCGGGATCGAAGAATTGGCGGAATTACCGCAAATAACAGTATGTACAGAAAGCAACGGACGGCACGGTTGCGTCGTGAGTGTTTATACCAAGCCAGAGTATAGATGTAAGGGGTATCAGCAAGAAATGATCAGATATTTATTGGATTTCGCAAAGAAAGAGTGTTTTAATGATATTATATTGACAACAAATACTCCGGATGCTGCGCACATTTATGAAAAAGTCGGGTTTAAAAAAATATCCAGCAAGTATTTTTTAGAAATTTGAATTTTCGTTTATCGGAGAGACACGCAGGGTAGCAATAGAGTTCGAATTGATTGAAGAGGATCAAAATGAATATTAAAAGAGCGTTTTTACAGATTCTGCCGGGAACGCCCAACGTTTACGTTGTGGAACTTGATTTGGATCGTCTAAGGATACATAGAAACAGCGACATCATGGGCGATAAGTACAGACGCCCGGACAGATATGGCATTTTGTCAGATGAAAAGGCTCGCAGAGTCATTGGCAGGGGGGATTCGTGATTGGTAAGGAATAAGGATTGACAGCCTATTTTGCCATATGTTATAATTCTGCCAATAAATGAGAGGGGTGAAAAGATGAGGAGATAATCTGCTTTTGATTGCATGAAGATGAGATGATTGTTTCATGTTGCCAAAAGTGGATTATGTTCTCATAACCGCTCTTTTTTGTTGACAGAAATAAAAGATCGCAGGCGCTCCCTGTGTGGTTATGATGCGTAATGGAACTGTTTGGTGACGAACGGTTCCTTTTTTGTGGAGCCTCAGAAGGGAGAGATCGTATTGGCACAGATACTTGTGGATCATTTGACGTTTGCCTATGAGGGCAGTTTTGACAATATTTTTGAAGATGTTTCGTTTTCCATTGATACGAACTGGAGGCTTGGTTTTTTAGGGCGCAACGGGAAGGGCAAGACTACATTTTTGAACCTGTTATTGGGAAAGTATGAGTATAGCGGAAGCATTGTCACATCTTCTGCATTTGACTATTTCCCTTATTCGGTCACACAGGGGCAGATGCAGCTTCCGGCTGCGGACTTTCTGGAGCATTGGAAAGCGAGCTGTGAATTTTGGCGTGTTCTCGTGGAGCTGGATCAGCTTCGGGGAAGCGCGGAGGTTCTGTACCGTCCGTTTCGCACTCTAAGTCTGGGCGAACGCACTAAGGTCATGCTGGCGGTTCTGTTTTCCGGTGAGAATGATTTTCTGCTGATCGATGAGCCAACGAATCATCTGGATCAGATGTCCAGAGAGAATGTAAAGGATTATCTGGCGTCGAAAAAGGGTTTTATTCTTGTATCCCACGATCGGGATCTGCTGGATGCCTGCACAGACCATGTGCTGGTGTTGAACCGAAAGAGCATTGATGTACAAGCCGGTAATTTTTCTGTTTGGTGGGAGAACAAACAGCGCAGGGATCAGTTTGCGCGTGCGGAGAATGAAAAGCATACAAAAGAGATCGGCAAGCTGAAACAGTCCGCGGCGCAGAAGGCTCAGTGGGCAGACCGAAATGAGCAGACAAAGATCGGGTTTGATCCCGTGAAGGACCACGACCGCTTCATAGACACACGCGCGTATATTGGGGCGAAGACGAAGAAAGCGCAGAGCCGGGTTTCGCAGATGCAGAAGCGAATCGAGCGGGAGATTGCGGAAAAAGAAGGTCTGCTTACCGACTTGGAGGAACCGGCAGATCTGAAACTTATGCCGCTGCGGCATCATAAGGAACGGCTGATCCATATCCGTGAGCTTTCCGCTGTCTATGAGGGAGCGATCCGCCCGGTATTTTCTGATCTGACTTTTGATCTGATGCAGGGTGAACGGGTCGCGCTTCACGGGGAAAACGGATGCGGAAAATCTACCTTGATCAAACTGATCCTGCAGAAAGCAGGCATGGGGCAAGAGGTTCAGGAAACGTGTGCTTTGCCGGGAAGGCAGGAAAGCGGCACGGGCATGGGACTTCCGGTGACGGAATCCGGCGTCTGCGAAACAGCGGCAGGGTTGGTGATCTCTTACATCAATCAGGATACTTCCATGCTGAAGGGCAATATTCAGGCATTTTGCAGGGCGCGTGGCCTGGATGAAAGCCTGTTCTGCGCAATTTTGCGGCAGCTTGATATGGAACGGGTGCAGTTCCTGAAAAATATGGAAGATTATTCCGAAGGACAGAAAAAGAAAGTGCTGATTGCGGCGAGCCTTCTCACGCCTGCCCATCTGTACATCTGGGACGAGCCGCTGAACTATATCGACGTTTTTTCGCGAATACAGATCGAAAGGCTGTTGCTCACACATCAGCCGACTATGCTGTTTGTAGAGCACGATGTGCGTTTCCGTGAACAGATTGCCACGAAAACGATAGAGTTTTCATGATTGCGTCTGCGTGGTTGAGGACAAGGGGTGCTTTTGATATTTTGACTTGGTACATCAGTCGTCAAGTGCCGCCTTTAGTTCTTCCATGCTGCTGTATCCTTTGATGTCAGGATCGCGGGATATTTTTCTGGCTTCGGCCATGGCGTTGAGCGTTTTATCGCTGTATTGCGGAATCTCTACTGCAAAAGGCAGACCGCCGTGGAGGACACATTGATGCAGAAAAAGATTTACTGCGCTTGACATATCCAAACCAAGGTTTGAAAATAGGGCTGTTGCTTCACGTTTAATATTTGAATCAATACGAATTTGTGTTGGAGTGGTAGCCATGCAATCATCTCCTTTCATCTATGTTCTCATTATGAACGTTTTGGTTTACAATGTCAATCAAAAAATGGCAAACCTGCATTTTTCTTCGCCGGGACGATTCATAGGCGGAGTACTTTCCTCATCGTTATTATCATTTTACGAAGGCAACGAAAATATGTCAATTAACTTTAAAAATTTTAGACTTTCATTTAACGAAATATCGTTCCATGAAAAGGTTGGAAACGGTTTTGAATGGCTGGCGCGGCGGGAGCAATGCCGACGGATACCATATACCGGGGATATTCCTGTGCCGGAGGAATGGCTGCGGTATGCGGTGGAGAAGATTAGGGCGGACGGGCGCGGGAATCTGCTGTATCTGCCGGATGATAGGGAAGGATAGCGCTGCCAGGGATTGCATTTGTGCGATTGAAGGCAGGATATATTTTTGATAAACTCAAAGAAAAATCGGGAGTTGTGAGGGTAAATATGTCGAAAGAGATTGATCCAAGAGAGCCGAAACGAGCTGTGGCATATGAGCTTTGGATGAAAGCGCCTAATTTGATTGACGCAAAGGATTGACAGGTAACAGTGACTAAAGGGATCGAAGCTAAAATGCTGGACTTCAAACAGAAAAATGCCTAAAATTCAGAAATGCCACGCAAAGCAGCAGGAAAATCAGGAATGTAATCTCTGCTTGCTTGTAATGCAAAATGCGTTTTCCTATACTGGACAGAGCAAAACAAGGAGGTCACGAACATGATATTTGCAGAAAAACTGAAATCCATCCGCAAGCAGGCAGGTATGTCGCAGGAACAGTTGGCGGAGAAGCTCGGCGTGTCCAGACAGGCAGTTACAAAATGGGAAACGGATGCAGGCATCCCCGATATTGAAAATATCATGGCAATCTCCGCCCTGTTTGACATTTCCATTGACGAGCTGCTCTCCAATGAAGGAGGAGCGAAAAAACCGACAGAGTATCTTTTTGAGAGCGTCACAGAGTACGATATCGACGAGCCGAAACGCTATGACATGAAGTTTGGCGGGGCAAAGCAATTCCTGTTGTCGGGCTATGAGGGCGAGAAAATCCGTGTCCGTCTGGCATCCAATACCTTCTCCACGCTCCAGAATGATTTTAAGGTCAAGATTGACGACATCCGAAAACGGATCGATGTGGATGTAAACCGAAAAAACAGCGTATCCGAAGCGGCGGCAAAGGAAGCGGTCAGTATCTTTGTCCAAATCCCATCGCCTTATATCGGAAAAATTGAATGTGCTGTCCATGCGGAAACTGTAGAAATCCGTTCTTTAGAATGTGACAGTATAGAGCTTGATGCAAAGACGCCCAATATTATTTTGGAGAATATTTCTGGGACGGTAGAGATCAACTGCAATCTTGATATGGAAGTGGTGTGCCATTCCTTAAAAGGTGAGGTGGACATCAATCAAATATCGGCGACTTCAAGAATCCATATCCCAGAGGATGCTGTCTTTACCGCTGTTACGAAGGGCATTGAAACGCATATCTCTTATGAGAAAGACGGTAGGCAGGCTGAGCGGTTTGACACGCCCGATGCGGAGAATATTATTGAACTGAACGGCATTAAGAGTGAGCTTGTCATTTGCACGGGCAGGGGAGTATAAAAGTTTGAAAGTAACAGAACAATATACGAAGCGTGTACACTTACTTCTACTGACAGGGGCGATCTTTTGGTTTGCGGCAAGTTTGATCAGCCACACGGAACTAAATAATAATACCGTCCTAAATACAGTTTCAAACTTTGCCGAAGGCGCCGCAGTCGGAATGATTTTATGCGGCATTGTCTTTACAAGTCGTTATGGGCAAAGAATAAGAGCTTTCAAACAGCGTTTACTTAAAAGGCAGTAACAGTTTCCGGTTTATCTGATGGTATATCTAAAGAAAAATCGGTGGTAATGATGCAGATGTGGAATGAGGTAATAAATGGCTGCATAAAGAAGAGCCATTGCACCATAGATGATCGTGTATCTGTGAGGCAATGACTCTTTTCATTTTATAAAATCAAAATTCCTTGATAAAATTATGATTTGTTCTCATTTTCGTTGTATTTCATTTGGTTTTATTCATAATAAGAAATTAAAAAAATATCCTTTTAGTCACTTTTTCGCTTCTTGCGTAAATTTTGATATAATAGTTCAGGCAATCTATTAATATTCACAAAAATTGTCTAACGATCTCGTTAGCCTCGTTAATGATTTCTTCCGGCGCATCTTCAATAAATTTCGCTCGTCTGGCATGGATATCAAGCATTTTCGCCTGTTCACAAAGAATAAATCCGTCTGTTTTCGTACGATCGTCCAGTGGGACATGAAAAGGATGATCCCTGTTCGTATGCGTGATCGGACAGACCATTGCCATGTTGCTGTGCTTGTTCAGATAATCGTTGCTGATAATGATGGCAGGACGCCATCCGGCCTGTTCATGCCCGGCTTGTGGATTGAAATCCATCCTGATGATGGCGCCATAGTGAAAATCATCATCGCTTACCATATTTCATCACCTTGCGGCGGCCCCCAATCTTCTTCTGTGCTTTCTACATAGATTTTATCGATTGGTTTTTGATAAAAGGCCTCCATCCTTTCTTTTAGATTTTGATATTGACAGCTTTTTCTAATATACATGATATTGTTGGCAACACCAATTTCTACTTTTTCGTTAATACTTAAGTTCATCAGTTCCATCAGTGATCTGGGAATCCTGATACCCTGACTGTTTCCCCATTTTACAATGGTCGTTTCGGAAAACTCATGAAATGCAGCGGAATTATCGATCGCCTGATCTAATACTTTATATGTTTCACTCATTTGAAAATTCTCCTCTGTTTTGTGAAACTAGTATTGCCAAATATATATATCAGATATACTGTACACTATAAGTATATACACGGATATACAATCTGTCAATATGTTTTTGATTACAGAGAATAAAAACTGGAAGAGAATAAAAGCTCAGTAAAATGACATACTGATATTGTTGTTATAGGAACCGGCCGACAGGTATGCGTTGCGCATACTTTATGTAAACCAAAAAAAGAAAAACACGCCGCCCGAAAGGATATGTCATGCCAGCTAATAACCCATCCAGTCATTTGGATAAAAATGCAACCATCTATATCAAAGCGGAACAAAATGTGGAGATACAGTCGGAAGACGTCTATGTAAAGGATATCGCCAAGCTGAACTGCAGCGATCCGCATGTCCTGGCGAAGGCCAAAGCGATCAAACTGTGCCATTTTAAGGAGGACGGCCCCCAGAGGCAGGTGATCAGTCTGCTCAAGGTGATCGAGGAGATCGAGAAGGCCTGTCCGGGCGTGCAGATCCAGAGCATCGGGGAACCGGCGGTCATGGTCGATCATATCCGTGTGGACAAGCATAAAGGACCGGTTCAGACGCTGAAACTCGTATTTGTGGCGTTGGTCAGTTTCTTCGGGACTTCTTTTACGATCATGGCCTTTCACAATGATATCGGGATAAACGATGTGTTTTCCAAGATCTACGAGATGGTGACGGGATATCAGGGAGATGGATACGGAATTTTGGAATTGTCCTATTCCGTGGGCCTTGCCGTCGGGATCATCGTGTTCTTCAATCATATCGGAGGCAGAAGGATCACCAAGGATCCCACGCCCATTGAGGTGGAGATGCGGATCTATGAGGAAGATGTGAACAAGGCGCTTATCGAAACGGCGGACAGGGAGGGGAAGACGATCGATGTGGATTAGACAGTTACTGCTCATGGTCATCGGGGCAAGCAGCGGGCTGATCGTGTCGGCGGGCGTATTTACGGTGCTGATATCGGTCGGACTGATTCCCCGGTTTGCGGGAAAAATGCATGTGGCCCGCAGGATCTTTGCCTTAGAGGAAATGGTGGTGCTTGGGACTCTTGCAGGCGGATTTTTCAGCATTTTTGGCGACTGGGGGCAGATCGGCGCATTTGTGCGCAGCCGTGAATTATTCGGCGCAGAAGCCACGGACGGAGTGTGGGATCTGATCGGGACCTTATTTCTGATCACGTTCGGGCTGTTTGCGGGTATTTTTGTGGGCTGTCTGGCGCTCGCCATCGCGGAGATGCTCAACACGATCCCTGTTTTTGCCAGAAGGATCGGTTTCCGGCACGGATTAGGCATCGCTATCCTTGCGGTGGCGCTCGGCAAGCTGATCGGCAGTCTGGTGTATTTTACCCAGAGGGTGTATCTGTACGGGGGCTGACGGCGGCGCAGGACGCACAGCCGGATATGGGCCGACGAAAAAAGTGCGGCGGAGCGGAAAGCAGCGGAAATGTAAGGCAGAAGGAATGAAAAACAGCGGGAACAGATAATATATTGAAAACGGAAAGGAATGAAAGCATGGCGCAGAATATGGAACGACCGCAGACGGATCAAAAGAAGAAGGAGCAGGAATACAGACAGCATGTGGATCAGGTGACGCCCAAGTACAGTCTGCCGGTCCAGATGATCAAGGCATTTGTCACAGGCGGGATCATTTGTGTGATCGGCCAGTTTATTTTAAATTATGCGACCGGCAGGATGGGATTGGACAAGGAAACGGCGGCGTCATGGTGCTCCATGATCCTCGTACTGGCGAGCGTGCTCCTGACGGGCTTTAACCTGTATCCCAAACTGGTAGAGTGGGGCGGCGGCGGAGCGCTTGTACCGATCACGGGATTTGCCAATTCGGTGGCGTCGGCGGCCATCGAGTACCAGAAAGAAGGGCAGGTCTTCGGGATCGGCTGCAAGATCTTTACGATCGCCGGGCCGGTCATACTGTTCGGCATCGTCACCAGCTGGGCGCTGGGTCTGGTATACTGGATCGGCACCGTGATCGGCATCGTGTAGGGCGGCGTCTGGCCGGATAAGGAAAAGATATGCAAAAAAGCGCGTGGAGGACGCATGGAGAACATGGAAAAGATAATCGTTCTCCGGGAACGGATTTTATGATATACTATTCTAATGGAACGGTTTATCTACAAAGATCAGAAAAAACTAAGACTCGGTTATACCACGGGCACCTGCGCGGCGGCCGCCGCAAAAGCGGCGTCGATGATGCTTCTGGGCGGGGTCCCGGTGCGGCAGATAGAATTGGTCACGCCGAAAGGGATCCCTTTTAAACTGGCGGTGGAAGAGATCCTGATGCGGAAGGACAGCGTTTCCTGTGCGGTCCGGAAAGACGCCGGGGATGATCCCGACGTGACGGACGGCGTCTGTATCCACGCCTGCGTGACCCTGACGGAAAAAGGGTTTGAAACGGACGGCGGCGAGGGCGTCGGAAGGGTGACAAAAGCGGGGCTCGACCAGCCCATAGGAAATGCGGCGATCAATTCCGTCCCGCGGAGGATGATAACGGAGGCGATGCAGGAGGCAGCCGATGAATTTGGCTACGAAGGCGGCATGAAAGCCGTTATTTCAGTGCCGGACGGCGCAAAGATCGCGCAGCGGACCATGAACGCGGAACTGGGGATCGAAGGCGGGATCTCCATCCTTGGGACTTCCGGCATCGTGGAACCGATGAGCGAAGCCGCTCTTGTGGATACGATCCGCGCGCAGATCAGCCAGCACAGCGCGCAGGGAGAAAAAGATCTCATTATCACACCGGGAAATTACGGTCAGACGTTTGCGGCAGAAGAACTGGGCCTTGATCTGGAACATACGGTAAAATGCAGTAATTTCATCGGCGACACCATCGATATGGCGTATGAGTTCGGACTGGACAGCCTGCTGCTGATCGGGCATCTGGGCAAACTGGTCAAACTGGGAAGCGGAATCATGAATACGCACAGCAGATATGCGGACGGAAGGATGGAAACACTGGCGGCCTGCGTGCTTCTGGCAGGCGGAAACGCCGCACTGGCCGGACGTATGCTGCGGTGCAATACGACGGATGAAGCGGTGGACGTCCTGAAAGAGGAGGACTGTCTGGAAGCCGTTATGGCGCAGCTTATGGGAAGGATCCGGGATGTGCTGAGAAGGCGCGCCTGCGAGGGCCTGTACATAGAAGCGGTGGTTTTTTCCAATAAACACGGTATTTTGGGAATGACGGACGGCGCAGAGCGGCTGATGGAGATACATAAGCGGGGAAAACAGGTATGATCGATTTTGTGGGAGCGGGTCCGGGGGCGCCGGATCTGATTACGGTGCGCGGCAGAAAGCTGATCGAGGAGGCCGACTGCATCATTTACGCGGGTTCTCTGGTCAATCCGCAGCTGCTTAAGTATGCAAAAGCGGACTGCGAGGTCTACAACAGCGCTAAGATGTATCTGGAAGAGGTGCTGTCGGTGATGGAACGGATGGAGGCGCAGGGGAAAAACACCGTGCGGCTGCACACCGGGGATCCTTCCCTGTACGGAGCGGTCAGGGAGCAGATGGACGGGCTTCGGGAGCGGGATATCCCGTTCCGCATCTGTCCGGGCGTCAGCAGTTTCTGCGGCGCGGCGGCGGCGCTGAAGACGGAATACACGCTTCCGGCGGTGAGCCAGAGCGTTATCATCACCCGGATGGAAGGCCGCACGGCCGTTCCTGAGCGGGAAAAACTATCTGCACTGGCCGGGCACGGAGCCACCATGGTGCTGTTTTTGAGCAGCGGTATGGCGGAAGAAGTCCAGAAAGAATTGCTTCAGGGAGTCTATACGGAACAGACTCCTTGTGCTATTGTATATAAGGCGACATGGGAAGACGAAAAAGTCGTGCGCGGAACCGTCGGAGAGTTATGTAAACTTGCTAAAGACAACGGGATCAACAGGACAGCGCTGATCATAGTGGGCGATGTCCTGGGGGACGATTACGAGTTGTCCAAGTTGTATGACAAGCATTTTACGACGGGATACCGAACGGAAATATAAGATCACGGAAAGGCATAGGAAGAGAAAATGGTACCGGTAAATCCACAGGCATCACACAATGCGAGAAAATTGTTACAGTATTTGACTGCTCTGGGCGGACGCAGGATCGTTACGGGGCAGCACACCCAGACCGTGGCGATGGAAGAGATCGACGAGATTCGGAAGATAACGGGCAAAGAGCCCGCTCTCCGGGGGTTTGAACTGTTGGCATATTCCCCTAACATACGTTATGAAACAGGCGACGAAGCGTGCCGGACAGAGATCGACGAGAACCGCAACACTTTGGAACATGCAAGAGAGTTCGGCAGAAAAGGCGGCATCATCACTTTTACATGGCACTGGTATTCGCCGATCGGGGGATGGGACAAGAGTTTTTATTCGGAAAAGACCGAGTTCGACCCGGAAAGAGTGCTTCTTCAGGGGACCGAGGAGAGGGAGGCATTTTATCACGATCTGGATGTGATGGCGGGGTGTCTGGAACCTTTTGCCAAAGAAGATATACCGATCTTGTGGCGGCCCTTCCATGAATCGGAGGGCGGATGGTTCTGGTGGGGCAGAAAAGGACCTGCCGTGGCGGCCAAGCTGTATAGGCTCCAGTACGACCGTTTCGTCAATGTGCACCATCTCAACAACCTGCTGTGGGTGTGGAACTGCCCGCTTAAGGAGGGCTATCCGGGGGACGACGTAGTGGATATCATCTCCTGCGATCTGTATCCGCCCAAAGGGACCAGAACGGATTACCGCAGAGAGTATGAGGATCTGATGACCGTCACGCAGGCGGCGAAACCGGCAGCGCTGGCCGAAGTCGGGGTCCTGCCGGATATGGACATGCTGGAGAAGAGCCGCGTGCCGTGGTGCTACTATATGACATGGAGCAAGGAGTTTGTGCTGAGCGAAGAATATAACAGCCACGACGCGCTGCGCCGGGTTTACGACAGCCGCTATGCCGTCACCTATCCGGCGAACATATAAAATGCGCGAAAACACGGGCGGATACATACAGGATCCGGCGGAACGGATAAAAAATAACGTATGATTCGGGTAATGATTCTTTCCTATACGGAAAAGGGCGGACAACTGAACGACAGGATCGGAGCCGGACTGCGGGCGCAGGGAGATGTGGCGCTCTCCTTCCGGTACGGAGAAGAGTTTCGGGATACGGGCGGTGTGCTCGCGCAGGAGTGGCGGCGCACCAGCGCGTTTGTTTTTGTGGGAGCTGCCGGGATCGCCGTGCGGCATATTGCCCCTCTGCTGCAGAGTAAGGCGCTTGACCCGGCGGTGCTTGTGGCGGACGAAAACGGCGCTTATGTGATTCCGATCCTGTCCGGGCATGTGGGCGGCGGTACCGCTCTGGCGGACAGGGTCGCCGGGCTGCTTGGCGCGCAGGCGGTGATCACGACTGCCACCGATACGGAGAAAAGATTTGCGGTGGATCTGTTTGCCGTGAAAAACCACCTGTTGATCCATGATCTGTCTTCTGTCAAAAAAATAACATCTGTTCTTTTAAAAGACAAAGAGATCACCGTGCATACGGGACTGCCGATCGAGGGAACGATACCGGCAGGCGTGCGCGCAGCCGGAGCTTCGGATGCTGACGGATTGTGGGACGATGTGGGACCGGATACGGATGTGCTGCGGAGCGGCGAGGGACCGGATGCTGACGGATTGCGGTGCGGTGTGGAACCGGATGCGGCCGTACTGCGGGACAGCGAGAGCCCGGATATGGGCGTACTGCGGTGCGGCGGCGTGATCTTTGCGTCGGGAGAAGAAGCCGTGTGTCGGCTGCTGCCAAGGCCGTATGTGGTCGGGATAGGGTGCAGAAAAGGAAAGAGCGCCGATGCGATGGCACAGCTTCTGGATCAGGTCTGTGGACGATATGGGATCGATGAAACCCGGATCGCCGCGCTTGCTTCCATAGATGCCAAGAAAGAGGAAGAAGGAATATGGGAGCTGTCCAGAAGGCTCTGCGTGCCCTATGAGGTCTTCACGGCGCAGGAACTTGCGCAGATCCCGGACGAGGTGCACGGGTCCGAGTTTGTCAGGCGTACCGTGGGAGTGGACAACGTGTGCGAGAGAAGCGCGCTGTGTCTGGCAAGACGGTATGGGCGCGGGACGGCGGCGGACGCCGGATACCGGCTGATCGTCGAAAAGCAGGCGCAGGACGGAGTGACCGTTGCGGTGGCGGAATATCATCCCAAGTGTTATCAATGGTAACTTCCTGCGGCAGAGGGGCTTATGATGGAGAAAATGTTATGTTGACTATAGTGGGGATCGGACCGGGCAAAAAAGAAGGTATGACGATCGAAGCGTATCAGGCGCTGGAAAGCTGCGACTGTATCGTCGGGTATACGGTGTACGCGGATCTGGTGAGGGACCTGTTTCCGGCGAAAGAATATTACACAACGCCTATGACGCAGGAAAAGGAGAGATGCCGATGGGCGGTCGGACAGGCTGCGCAGGGACGCAGCGTGGCCATAGTGTGCAGCGGCGACAGCGGCGTGTACGGAATGGCGGGATTGGTATATGAACTGCTTGGAAACAGCGGGGACGAGATCCGGATCGTGCCGGGAGTGACCGCGGCTTTGAGCGGCGCGGCGGTTTTGGGAGCCCCTCTTACCCATGATTTCGCCGTGGTCAGTTTGAGCGACAGGCTGACTCCGTGGGAACAGATCGAGAGAAGGCTCTGCGCCGCGGCAATGGGGGATTTCGTCATCTGCCTGTACAATCCGGCCAGCAGGGAAAGGCCGGAGCATCTGCGCAGGGCGTGCGACGTCCTGTTGAGGAGCGGATATGTGGAAAAGGACCGGTTGTGCGGTGTGGTGCGCAATATCGGCAGGGATGGGCAGGAGAGCCGTCTGATGACACTGGAGGAACTGAGGGAATATCCGGCGGACATGTTTACCACGGTCTACGTCGGCAGCAGCAGGACAAAGAAGATCGGCGGCCGTATGGTGACGCCGAGAGGATACAGGATATGACAAAGAGATGATGAGGGATGCGATCGTATTTGCCGGAACGAGCGAAGGCAGACAACTGTATGATTATTGCGCGGGCAGCGGGATCAACGCGCTTTTCTGCGTGGCGACGGATTACGGCAGCCAAACGTTGGACAAGTTATGTAAACTCGATATCCGCACGGGCAGAATGACGGCGGAGGAGATGGCCGATCTTTTTTCAAAAGAAAGACCGCGCGCGGTGATCGACGCCACACACCCCTACGCGGCAAAGGCGACGGCGCAGATACAGGAAGCCGTCCGGCGTTACCGGAAGGCGCAGGGGATAGAGGACGCGGTGTATTACCGGGTCCTGCGCGGGACCGGGGAAGCGGACTGTCCGCCTGACGCGGCGTTTGACAGTATGCGGCAGGCGGTAGAGTATCTGAACGGAACGAAAGGCAATATTTTAGCAGCGGTCGGGAGCAAAGAGTTGGACGAGTTATGTAAACTTAATGACTTTGCCGGACGGCTCTACCTGCGGATACTGCCCAATCCGGATATCCTGCAAAGATGCCTTTCGGCGGGTCTGGCGGCAGGCCATATGATATGCATGCAGGGGCCGTTTACGGAGGAAATGAACCGCGCGATGCTTGCGCAGTATCAGATCGGGTATCTTCTCACGAAGATGTCCGGGGATGCCGGAGGCTATCCTGAAAAATACAGGGCCGCGAAGGCCGCCGGTGCAAAACTGGTCGCGGTCCTTCCGCCGAAGGAGCCGGAAGGGATCTGCGTCGAGGAGGCCAAAAAAGTGTTGGAAGCGCTGCGGCATGACAGCGGAAAGGCGGACAGACCGTGACGGAGAAAAAGGACACAGCCAATAAAATAACAAGTGATATTTCTGGCGCGCGGCTGTACATCGTGGGCATCGGTATGGGAGATCCGCGGAACCTGACGGCGGAGGCCAAAGAAGCCATCGGATCCGCACAGCTTTTGATCGGTGCGCCGCGCGTGCTTGCGCCTTACAGGGAAACCAAGCGGTGCATTGAGGCGTATAAGGCGGAAGAGATCGTGCGGATCCTTGAACAGGAGCGGACCAGAGAGGGCGGCGCGGCTGCCGCGGCGGTTTTGGTTTCGGGCGACAGCGGTTTCTACAGCGGCGCCAGAAAACTTCTGGAGATCCTGAAAGAGAAGGATCACGCCGTTACGGTGCTGCCGGGAATCTCCTCGCTGTCTTATTTCTGCGCGCGGATCGGTATGCCGTGGGAGGATGTAAAAATCGTCAGCCTGCATGGGACAAAGGAAAATCTGTGGCAGGCGGTCCTGACGCACGAAAAAGTGTTTGCCGTAACGGGCGGCGGCGTCAAAGAGGCGCTGTCGGAACTGGCAGAAAAAGGCATGGGGACGTCCGTGCACGGTTATGTGGGAGAACGGCTGTCCTATGCGGACGAGCGGATCCGGCAGGGCTCCGTTCAGGAACTTTCTGCGTATGATTACGACGGACTGACTGTCCTGTATCTGGTAAACCCGCATCCGGCGGGCAGCAGCCTGACGGGGCTTCCCGATACGGCGTTTGTGCGGGATGCGCAGCGGCAGACGCCTATGACCAAGGCTGAAGTGCGCGCCGTGGTCATGAGCAAACTCCGCATACGGGAACGGGATATCGTGTACGATATTGGGGCGGGGACCGGTTCCGTGTCGGTGGAAACCGCGCTTGCGGCATCCAAAGGAACCGTATATGCCGTGGAGTGCGACGAAAGAGCAATAGAATTATGTAAACTCAACAAAGAAGCTTTTTGTTTACATAACATGGAAATCGTGGAAGGAACGGCACCGGACGCCCTGCGGGATCTGCCGGTTCCCGATGCCGCTTTTATCGGCGGCAGCAAGGGACAGCTTGGCGGCATCATAGACAGTCTTGTCAGAAAGAATCCGTCCGTCCGTCTGGTGATCGATACCGTCACTCTGGAAAATGCGCAGCGGGCGGTCGATCTGTTGGAAAACGGGCCTTTTACGGATGTGGAGGCAGTTCAGATCCAAGTCAGCCGCATAAGAAAAGCGGGGCAGGTTCATATGGCGGCGGCGCAGAATCCAATCACGATCGTGTCCGCCAGAGGCGCGGGCGCTGCGAAAACGGCGGCAAAAGGGATCCTGATCGCGGGAGCGGGCAGCGGGAGCGGCAAGACCACGATCGTCTGCGGACTGTTAAAGATCCTGAAAGACCGGGGATATGATCCCTGCGCCTTTAAATGCGGCCCGGACTACATCGATCCTTCTTTTCATCAAAAAATAACAGGTGTTCCGTGTTATAATCTCGATCCCTTTTTTACGGACGAACAGACTCTGCGGCAGCTGTACGAGCGTCACAGCGCCGGGCGCGGAGCGGGCGTTATAGAGGGCGTGATGGGATATTATGACGGGATCGGTTTTACCGGGGAGGCGAGCACCTACAGCGTGGCGAAAGCCCTCGGCGTCCCGGTGGTCCTGATACTGGACTGCAAAGGCATGGGAAGTTCGGTCATGGCGGTACTGGAAGGCTTTCTGCGCCATAGAAGACCCAGTTATATAACGGGCGTAATTTTTAATAGGCTTGCTCCGCAGCTTTATGAACAGGCCGCGGAAGCGTGCCGCGCTCTGCATGTTGCGCCGCTCGGCTATCTGCCGGATCTGGGACGGCCCGTACTGGAGAGCAGGCATCTGGGACTGGTGATGGCGGATGAAGTGCCGGGTCTTGAAGAAGTGGTCGGGCGTATTGCGGATGCCGCCGCCCGGACTGTGGATGTGGAAGGACTTCTCCGGATGGCGGGAGCCGAAAAAAGAGGATGCGGTGACGCGGATACCGCCGCCCGGACAGTGGATGCGGAAGGACTCCTCCGGATGGCAGGAGCTGAACAGATAGGATGTAGTGATGTGGATGCCGAAAAGAGAAAAGGCGGTTGGGCGGGCATTGATTCGGTTTACATAAATCAATCAGAAGAACCCGTGTGCTGCCGTATTGCCGTGGCGCAGGATGAAGCCTTCTGTTTTCAATACGAGGACAACCTGAATTTCCTAGCCGAGCGCGGCGCGCAGATCATACCGTTCAGCCCCCTTCACGACAAGACTCTGCCGGAATGTGACGCCCTGTATCTGAGCGGCGGTTATCCGGAACTGTACGGTGCGGGACTGGAAGAGAATGTTTCCATGCGGAAGGCCGTGAAGGACAAGATCGAAGGCGGGATGCCCTGTATTGCTGAGTGCGGCGGTTTCCTGTATCTGCACGAGAGATTGGAAGCGGACCGGGAGAACGGATTTTATAAAATGACTGGTGTTATTAAATCGGATGCGGTAAATAAGCGCAGGAAAGGGCGCTTCGGCTATATCGAGGCGGCTCTCACAAAAGACTGTCTGTTGGGACAGAAAGGCGATACTTTCCGGGCCCACGAGTTCCATTACTGGGAATCCCTTGCAGCCTGCGCCGACCTGAACGTATACAAGCCGGGGAACGGGTCGTCATGGCAGGAAGGGCTCTGTACGGATACGCTGTACGCCGGATTCGCGCATCTGTATTTCTACGGCAGTCCCAAAATCGGAGAGAGTTTCCTTAAAGCGGCGGCAGAATATGCGTCGGTTCAAAGAAATTCCGGTGGTCCGTATCTGTGATAAAATAAACAAAGACTTGCAGCGCAGGGGCGTAAAACGGCCGGAGCGGACATAAATATAAATGGGTAAGGCGGTAAAGCAGCAGGTTTTACAGGAGCATCACAAATCCCTCTGATGGCGAAGTTGATTCCGAAGGAATTTACTTCTGGCCTCCGTCGCGAGAACGCTCCGGAATAGGGATTAGTGTGAAAAATTACGGAGAGAAATATGCATGATAAGATCGGGAGTCTGGATGATTTATGTAAACTAAAGATCGAGCCGCCTGACGCGGACGCAATGGAAAAGGCGCGCGTCAGGCTGGATGCCATAGCCAAGCCCCTCGACGGACTGGGTCAGCTGGAACAGATCCTTGTGCGCATTGCGGGGATACAGAAGACTGCCGATGTTCAGGTACAGAAGAGGGCCATTTTGGTGATGTGCGCGGATAACGGCATCGTGGAGGAGGGCGTCAGCCAGACTTCCGACGAGGTAACGGCTTTGGTAGCGGCCAATATAGCGTCCGGGCGCTCCAGTGTCAACCACATGGCGTCAGTGTCCGGGACCGACGTGTTCGTTACGGATATCGGCATACGCGCCGACATGGACCACAAAGGGATCCGAAAGCGGAAGATCCGGCCCGGCACGAGAAATTTTGCCGTAGAACCGGCCATGACCGAGGCGGAAGCTCTTGCAGCGATCAACGAAGGGATCGGTTGGGTCGAAGAATGTTGTGCAGAAGGGTACCGGATACTTGGCTGCGGCGAGATGGGGATCGGCAACACGACGACGGCTGCGGCCGTGTGCTGCGCCCTTCTCCACCGCACGGCGGACGAAACGGCAGGGCGCGGCGCCGGGCTGGATGATCTGGGATTTGCCCGCAAGAAGGCGGTCATAGCGCGGGCGGTCGAACGGTACGGCCTGTACCATGCGGATGCCATGACGGCGCTTACGGCTGTGGGCGGACTGGACATCGCGGGACTTGCAGGGATCATGATCGGGGGAGCGCTTTTTCATGTGCCTGTGGTACTGGACGGCATGATCACGGCGGCGGCGGCCCTTGCAGCCGAACGGTTGGTGCCGGGTGTAAAGGATTATTTGATCGCCTCGCATATGAGCCGGGAACCTTCGGCGGAAGCCATGATGGATGCGCTGGGGCTGCATCCGGTGATCCATGCGGATATGGCATTGGGGGAGGGAACGGGCGCGGCGGCGCTTTTTCCCCTGATCGATATGGCGCTTGCCGTGTACCGGCTGAACGATTCGTTTGAACAGATGGCGATAGAGGCCTATAAACGCTGTCAGTGAAGCGGCGGGGAGAGGAGAACTACCGATGTTTGCGGTTGTCGTGGGAGTGAGCGGGAGCGGGAAATCCGAATATGCTGAGAACAGGGCGGCCCGGCTGGCCGAGGGCGGAAAGCTGTACTATGCGGCGGCCATGGAACCGTACGGAAGGGACGCGGAAGCACGAATAGAGCGGCACCGCAGGCTGCGGTCCGGCAAAGGGTTCCGGACTCTGGAATGTTATCGGAACATTGAGGATCTTGTGGGAATGATCGGACCAAAAGAGTGCCGGGAGGCAACGATCCTTCTGGAATGTATGTCGAATCTGCTCGCCAACGAGATGTTTTCGCCGGACGCCCGGCCGTCTTGCGCAGGATCGGATAGGTGTCCGATGGAATCGGAAGCGGGGACGCAGCCGGAGAAAACCGGGGCGGACGTGGTGGAGAAGATCCTGTCCGGCATATCCGTTCTTGTCCGGCAGACCAAAAATCTTATCGTTGTCACAAATGATGTCTTTGCGGACGGGTGCACTTACGACAAAGAAACGCAAGATTACATAAAAAACTTGGGAGCCATTAACCGAAGACTTGCAGAGGCGGCTGACGAAGCGGTGGAAGTGGTCTATACCATACCGATGAAGATCGTGTGAAAGACTGCGCGATGCGCTGATTTTTCACACAGGGATCTGTGAAATTTTCGGAACGGAGATCAAAATGAAGGTAATGCGGCCGTAATGGCTGCGGTCAAGGTAAGGGGGTCACTATATGAAATCTGTTATAAACGGGCTTATCATAGCGGTCGGAATGTATTCCAGAATACCGATGCCAAAGGTGGAGTGGAACAAAAAGAACATGCAGTATGCGATCTGTTTTTTCCCGGTCGTTGGAGTGATGATCGGCGTGCTGCTCTATGCGTGGAGTGTGCTCTGCAGCGCCTGCGGATTCGGGCAGGTCTGCTTCGGGCTGATCGGGGCTGTGCTGCCGATCACGGTGACGGGCGGCATACATCTGGACGGTTTTTTGGATACGGCGGACGCTCTGCACTCTTACGCCAAAAAGGAAAAGAAACTGGAGATCCTGAGGGATCCTCATGTGGGCGCTTTTGCGGTGGTTTCGGGAATCTGTTTTATGATGATGTATTGTGCGGGTCTGGTGCTGATCTGGAAAAAGGAACAGCTTCTTCTTCTGGGGCTGAGTTTTGTCATGTCCAGAACGCTGAGCGGCATGGGGATGGTGTGGTTTCCGGCCGCCAAAAAAGACGGCGTCCTGTATTCTTTTGCATCCATGGCAAAAAAGCGCACGGTGCGGGTCGTGCTTGCGGTCGTGCTCGCGCTGTGTTTCATAACAGCTGTTCTTATTCAGCCGCTGATCGGCGCGGTGGTGTCGCTTGCGGTCATGTGGGTCTGGACATACTATTATTACATGTCCATTAAGCAGTTGGACGGCATCACGGGGGATCTGGCAGGATATTTCCTGTGTCTGTGCGAACTGGTGTGCGTGATCCTGATCGGCATGATGGGAAGAATTATGTAAACTAAAAGAAAAGAGCGGATATGAGCGATAAGAAACTGGTTGTGGGCATTTTGGCCCATGTAGACGCCGGAAAGACAACGCTGGCGGAAAGCATGTTATATACGGGCGGAAGCATCCGCAGGATGGGACGCGTCGATCATGGGGATGCGTTCCTTGACACGGACCGGCAGGAACGCGACCGGGGCATCACGATCTTTTCCAAACAGGCGCGGATCCAATGGCAGGATATGGAGATCGTCCTGCTGGATACGCCGGGGCATGTGGATTTCGCGGCGGAAACAGAGCGGACGCTGCCGGTTCTGGATTATGCGGTGCTCGTTATAAGCGGCGCGGACGGCGTTCAGGGGCATGTGCTGACTCTGTGGAAGCTGCTTGCGAGATACCGCGTGCCGGTCTTTCTTTTTATCAACAAGATGGATCAGCCGGGTACGGATGCCGACGCGCTCCTGAAGGAGCTGAAAGAAAAACTGAGCGTGCGGTGCGTGCCGTTCGGAAACAGGGACGCCGCGTTTTATGAGGAGATCGCGGTCTGCGACGAGGAACTTCTGGAGCGGTATCTGGAGATAGTGACGGGCGATGAAGAGAGCCAAAAAGGGGCTGCGGGACGCGCCGAAACCGTGATCGACCGGGATACGATCGCGTCCCTTGTGGCGCAGCGCAGGGTTTTTCCGTGTTATTTCGGCTCGGCCTTAAAAGCCGAAGGCGTGGAGGAACTGTTGGACGGGCTGTACGAATATTCGCGGATGCCGTCCTATACACAGGATTTTGGCGCCCGCGTCTACAAGATCGCCAGAGATGCGCAGGGGACCCGTCTGACTTATGTCAAGATCACGGGCGGAACGCTTAAGGTCAAGCAGACGATACGGACTTACGACCGCGGGACGAAGGAACAAAAGGGCGCAGCGGAGGGACGAAACGGCGGCGCCGAGTCCGCCGCGGAGGAAAAGGTCGATCAGATACGCATTTATTCCGGAGAAAAGTATACGACGAAACAGGAGGTCTGCGCCGGGACGATCTGCGCGCTGACGAGCCCGGCGGCCACATACTGCGGCCAAGGGCTGGGAGCGGAGGAAGGCAGAAGCACGCCGCCGCTGCTGGAGCCGGTCATGACTTACCGGGTGGCGCTGCCGGAAGGGTGCGATATGCACCGGGCTTATAAAGAGTTATGTCAACTTGAAGAGGAGGAGCCGCAGCTGCATATCGTCTGGAACGAGCAGGCGGGCGAGATTCAGGCGCAGCTGATGGGCGAAGTGCAGCTGGAGATACTGCGCAATATTATGAAGGAGCGGTTCGGGACAAAGATCGATTTCGACGAGGGCAGCATCGTGTATAAAGAAACCATCGCCTCGACCGTGGAAGGCGTGGGGCATTACGAGCCTCTCCGGCATTATGCGGAGGTGCACCTGCTGCTGGAGCCGGGCGAACCGGGCAGCGGGGTCGTCTGCGCGTCGCGGTGCAGCGAGGATGAACTGGATCGGAACTGGCAGCGGCTGGTGTTGACGCATCTGGAGGAAAAAAAGCATGTGGGCGTGCTGACCGGCTCGCCCGTTACGGATATACGGATCACGCTTGTGGCAGGGCGGGCCCATATCAAGCATACCGAGGGCGGCGATTTCAGGCAGGCGACTTACCGGGCTGTCAGACAGGGCCTGTGCAGGGCGCAGAGCGTCCTGCTGGAGCCGGTCTATGCTTTCAGTCTGGAACTTCCGGCAGCCCTGATCGGGCGCGGAATGACGGATATCCAAGCAAGATCCGGCCGCTTTGACGCGCCGGATACGGCAGGAGAAACGGCGGTCTTAAGGGGAACGGTTCCGGCTTCCGAGATAGCCGGTTATCAGGCGCAGGTGCTGGCCTATTCGGGTGGAAAGGGCAGATTCCACATCGCGTTTAAAGGATACGAGCCTTGCCATAACGCCGCACAGGTCATAGAAGAGATCGGCTATGAGGCCGGGCGCGATATGCAGAATCCGTGCGGATCGGTATTCTGTGCCCACGGGGCGGGCTTTAACGTGGATTGGGATCAGGTCGAAGACTATATGCACCTGCCCGGTGTCTTTGGGACGGCGGACGGGGAAAAACAGGAAAAAAAGCCTGCCGGAACGCCTTCGGGCAGCACGGCCGTGGATTTCATCTCACAGGAAGAGATCGACGAGATCATGAATCGCACATACGGGACGAAGGAGCGGAAGAAACAGGGATGGGCGAAAACGATCCAGAGCGCTTCTGGATCAGACGGCGCCGGACCGGAAAACGGCGGAAATGGCGGCCGCTCGCCCAAAAGAGCGGATGGATATCCGCAGGAAGAATATCTGCTTGTGGACGGTTACAATATCATTTTTGCATGGGATTTTTTGAACGAACTGGCCAAGACCAGTCTGGACGGCGCGCGCGGCCGCCTGATGGACATACTGAGCAATTATCAGGGATACCGCAGGATGCGGCTGATCCTTGTGTTTGACGCCTATAAGGTCAAGGGAAATCCGGGGAGCACGCAGCGTTACCACAATATCGATGTGGTGTACACTAAGGAAGCGGAAACAGCGGATCAATATATCGAGAAAGTAACGCATGAGATCGGCAGGAAGCATCATGTCCGCGTGGCCACATCCGACGGCCTTGAACAGCTGATCATCATGGGCGCCGGTGCGGTACGGGTGTCCGCGGCGGAGTTCCGGGAAGAAGTGATGGCGGCCGGAGAGGAACTGCGGCAGATGTTTCTGGATGGCCGAACGGGCGCGCCGGGAGATCGGAATTATCTGATGTCGGATGCTTCCGAGGAAGTGACGGCGTATGTGGAACGGCTGAAGAACGAAGGCAGATAGAAAGGAGTCGGTCATGCGTCTTGTGATCGGGGGCGCCTATCAGGGCAAAAAAGATTATGTCAAAGCAAAATATCGGGTGGAAGACGACCGGATCCGGCCGGGGAAGTATCCCGTGCAGACAGAAGGCATGAGCTGCATCGATGGTTTACATAATATTATCCGGGAAATGATGGATCCCGTGCGGCCGGTCGATGAACAGGAAGAAACCATATGGCGGTATATCCGCGGATTGACGCTGGACTGCCCTGATCTCATTTTGATATGCGACGAGGTGGGCGGCGGCATCGTGCCGATTGAAAAGGCGCAGCGGGACTACCGGGAGTGCGTGGGGAGAATATTATGTAAACTTGCAGACGAGGCCGAAACAGTGGAAAGAGTCTGCTGCGGCGTCGGGCAGACGATCAAACGCACGGTGCGGATCGCTTTTGTCCGCCATGGAACCACCCGCGGCAATTTGGAGAAGAGGTATGTGGGCACAACGGACGAGGCCCTCTGTGAGGAAGGGGCGGCCGAGATAGAGAGTTTCCGGCAGGACGGGCTGTATCCCAAAGTGCGGCAGGTCTTTACCAGTCCTTTGAAAAGATGCGTGCAGACGGCGGCGCAGATCTATCCGGATCTGGAACCGCAGGCGGTGGAAGCGTTTCGGGAAACGGATTTCGGCCTGTTTGAGTACAGGAATTATGAGGAACTGATGTCTTTGGAAAAATACCGTGACCGGTATCAGGCATGGATCGACAGCGGCGGCCGCGATCCGTTTCCGCAGGGAGAATCCATGAAACAGACCGCAGACCGCTGCGGACAGGCCTTTGAACGGCTGCTGCCGACGCTTGCCGCAGACGCCGCATTTATCGTGCACGGCGGGGTCATCATGGGGATCCTGAGTAGGTATGCACAGCCACGGCGGAATCCTCATGAATATCGGTGCGCCAACGGGACCGGGTATCTGTGCAAAGCGGAGATCGCGGGCGACGGGAGCCTGCACCGCATGACGATCGAGAAACGCATCGGGAGGATATAGAGGGAGATGGAAACTGTTATCGCAAACCGTATCGTGTGCCTGAGCGTGGGGTTTATGCTCGATCTGCTGTTCGGCGATCCCTACAGACTGCCGCATCCCGTCAGATGGATCGGCGCCGCGGCAGGATGGCTGGACAAGCGTCTTAGACGGGACAAAGACAGCGGGGCGGTCAAGAGAAGGCGCGGCGCTCTCCTTGCAGCCGTCATGCTGCTTCTGACCGGCGGCGTGACGTTTGCCGCACTCTCGGCGGCCTATCATATCCACCGTCTGGCGGGCATCGCGCTGGAGAGTATTCTCTGTTATCAGATGTTGTCCGTAAAATGCCTGAAAGACGAGAGCATGAAAGTATACCGGGCGCTGTGCGAAGACGATATCCCCAAAGCGCGCCTTGCCGTGTCTATGATCGTCGGAAGGGATACCCAAAGGCTTGACCGTGACGGGATCACGAGGGCGGCGGTGGAAACGGTGGCGGAAAACACTTCCGACGGGGCCGTTGCGCCCATGCTGTATCTGGCGGTCGGCGGGGCGCTGTTTGGCGTGTTGTATAAGACGGTCAATACCATGGATTCCATGTTTGGATACAAGAACGAAACCTATTTGGATTTCGGCAGGTGCGCGGCCAGACTGGATGATGCGGCCAATTATCTGCCAAGCCGCGCAGCGGCGCTTCTCATGATCTGGGGAAGCATATTATGTAAACCTAAAAAAGATTTTTCCGCCCGCGGAGCGTGGCGCATCTTCTGCCGCGACCGCTATCGCCATGCAAGCCCCAATTCCGCACAGACGGAGTCGGTCTGCGCCGGTGCGCTGGGCGTGCGTCTGGCGGGCGACGCATGGTATTTTGGCCGGAAAACAGAGAAACCGTATATCGGTGATGATACCCGGCCGATCGAACCGCAGGATATCGTCAGGGCCAACAAGCTGCTGTACGCCGCATCCATATCGACGTGGGTCCTCTGCGTGGCGGTCCTCGTCCTGATCGGCGCCGCGGCTGCCTGAGTCAGATCATTGTCTGGGCCGGAGCCGCATCGGCCTGAGCGAAGGGGCAAAAATACTGGAAAGATAGAACGGAGATCATTATGGCGGGTAATCTGATGATTCAGGGAACAATGTCCAATGCCGGAAAGAGTCTGCTGACGGCGGGGATACTGCGGGTGCTTAAGCAGGACGGTTTTCGCGCGGCGCCTTTCAAATCGCAGAACATGGCGCTGAATTCCTACATCACGAAGGACGGACTGGAGATGGGGCGCGCGCAGGTCATGCAGGCGGAGGCGGCGGGGATCGAACCCTCGGTATGCATGAATCCGATCCTGCTCAAACCCACGAGCGACGTCGGATCGCAGGTGATCGTTTCCGGCAGGGTGCGGGGAAACTACACGGCGCGGGAATATTTCCGGATGAAAAAAGACTTGATACCGGATATCCTGTCGGCATACGAGGAGCTTAAAAAACAGACGGATATCATTGTGATAGAAGGCGCGGGAAGTCCGGCGGAGATCAACCTGAAAGCGGACGATATCGTCAATATGGGACTGGCCGGACTGGTGGATGCGCCGGTGCTTCTCGTGGGAGATATCGACCGGGGCGGAGTGTTCGCGCAGCTGCTCGGCACGGTATCATGGATGGACGAGGAGGAACGGCGGCGCGTCAAAGGTTTCATTATCAATAAGTTCCGGGGCGATGAAAAACTGCTCAGTCCCGGACCGGAGATGCTGTACGAAAGATGCGGGATCCCGACGATTGGCGTGCTTCCGTATCTGAACCTTACGATAGACGATGAGGACAGCCTGTCGGAGCAGCTGGAAGACAGGAAGAGGACCGATAGGACGGCGGCCGGGGAGGACATGATACGGATCGCGGTCATCCGGCTGCCGCATCTTTCAAACTTTACGGATCTCACCCCTCTGACGAGATATCCTTTTGTGTCGCTGCGGTATGTTGACAGCGCGGCGCAGATAGAGCGTGCGGACGGCATAGATCTGATCGTGCTGCCGGGTACGAAGAACACGATACGGGACATGGAGTGGCTTCGGGATTCCGGACTGGAAGCGGCGATACGGGACAAAGTATCGGCGGGATGCAGACTGATCGGCATCTGCGGCGGCTATCAGATGCTTGGCGGCAGGATCACGGACGAAACGGGGAGCGAAGGCGGCGGCGACGTGCGCGGAATGGGACTGCTCCCGATAACGACCGCTTTTACGCCTGAAAAAAGGCGGACCAGAATAAAGGGCACGGTGTGCGGTATGCCGCCGGAATGGCGGACGCTTGCAGGTCTTTCTGTGGACGGCTATGAGATCCATATGGGAGAGAGCCGGTATCATGCGGACGGTGCGCCGGGAACGGACGGCGCGGGCAGCGTACCGGAGATGGGCAATACGGGAGGCTTCGCTCCGTTCAGCATATTGTCGGACGGCAGGGCGGACGGCTGCGCGGCGGGCAGGGTGCTCGGCACTTATCTCCACGGACTTCTGGAAACGGATGAATTTACCGGAAGGCTCCTGCTGCTTCTGGGCGTGGAAAAAGGGCTTGACAGGAACCGGCTGGAGAAAGCGATAGCGGATACCGCCGCATACCACGCGTTCAAGGAATCCCAGTATGATCTTTTGGCGGATGCCGTGAGAAAGCATGTGGACATGGAGCGGATCTATGAGATCATCGGAGCCTGCAAAAGTTGAACGACGGAACCGTAAAAGGCAGACGGCAGGCTATGGATGTTGAACGACGGAATCATAAAAGGCAGGTTTCGGAGCCCGTAAATGTATTCGTGGTGGCGGACAGGGTGCAAAAGTGGTATAGTTAGGATAGCATAGCAAGGAGGCAGGGTCTTGAACGATATGCCGCGGATACCGCAGCCGATCACACCGGCACAGATAGAACAGAAGAGTTTTGAGATCATAGAACGGGAACTGCCGCATGCGCTGGATCCGGTCCATGCTCCCATCATCAAGCGCGTGATCCACACCACGGCGGATTTTTCTTACGCCGATACCATGTGTTTTTCTAAGAACGCGGTGGAACATGCGCGGGAAGCGATCCGTGCGGGCGCCCATATGATCACGGATACGCAGATGGCCAAGGCCGGGATCAACAAGAAACGTCTGGCGGCTTACGGCGGGGAAGTGTACTGCTTTATGTCGGATGCGGATGTGGCGGAGGAAGCCGCAAGGCGGGGGATCACCAGAGCAGCGGTCAGCATGGAGAAGTCCGCCGCGATAGGGGACCGCTCGATCTATGTCATTGGAAATGCGCCCACCGCCCTGATCCGCCTGTATGAACTGATCGAGGAAGACAGGGTGCATCCGGCGCTTGTGATCGGCGTCCCCGTAGGATTTGTGCATGTGACAGAGGCCAAAGAACTGATCATGCAGGCGGATGTGCCTTACATCGTGGCAAGGGGCCGCAAAGGGGGCAGCAACGTGGCGGCGGCAGTCTGTAACGCCCTGCTGTATGGAATGGATCAAATGTGAAACGAACTGACAGAATGTGAAATAAAGCGATAGAATACGGAATGGAAATGTAATGAACACAGAAAACCACAACGAAGAAGAAAAACAGGAGATCTCCGCCAGTCTGCCGGAGAGCGTCTGGAATACTTATATAGAAGCCTTCCTGCGGTTCGACCCGCAGCAGCGCAGAAGGACCATCAGCGGCTGCGAGAAACAGATCCGGCGTCTTGAAGGCCGTATCGCCCGCAAGAAAGGGCAGGAAAACCATCAGGTCCTTGCCGACATGAAAGAACTGCACAAGCGCGCGGCGCTCATCGGTTACACCGTGGCGGAGAAGGAGAAACACCTGAATAAAAGATTCCGGCATGTGCTGCGGCGTCTGGCCGAACTGGACATCCGTTTCCTGAACGATATGGCGCCCGGCGCCAATCCGGAAGACATTGCGGGAATGGAGAAGACCGCCGAACTTCTGCGCGCCAAGTCGCTTTACGAGATCTATAAAGAAGAATATATGCAGTATCTGGTCGGGCAGCGGATAGAGGAACTGATGGAAGCGGAACCGGAGAAACAGTATCCGGAAGCGCGGGGTATGAAACGGCACTTTATCCTGCATATCGGGCCGACCAACAGCGGCAAGACTTATCAGGCGCTGCAGCGGCTCAAACAGGCTTACCGCGGCATTTATCTGGGACCGCTGCGGCTTTTGGCTCTGGAAGTCTATGACAGGATGATGACGGCGGGGATCCCGTGCAGCATGATCACGGGAGAGGAAACGATCCGCACGCCGGGCAGCTTTGTCCAAGCGTCTACGGTGGAAATACTGGATATCCGGGAAGTGTATGATATCGCCGTGATAGACGAGGCGCAGATGATGGCGGACGAGAACAGAGGAAGTTTCTGGACGCGGGCGATCTTAGGGATCCGCGCGGAGGAGATCCATGTATGCTGTTCCACAACGGCGGAGGAGATCCTTGTCCGAATGATCCGAAGATGCGGCGATTCTTATGAGATCGTGCACCATGAGCGGAATACCAGACTGGAATTTATCCCGAAACGGTATGATATCGGCAGGGATGTGGAAGCCGGGGACGCCCTGATCGCTTTTTCCAAGAAAAACGTGCTTGCCATAGCCGCGGCGTTGGAGAGCCGGGGGATCAAAGCCAGTGTCATATACGGCAATCTGCCGCCGCAGACCAGACAGGAGCAGGTGAGGCTTTTTACGGAAGGCGTCAATCAGGTAGTCGTCGCCACGGACGCCATCGGAATGGGGATCAATCTTCCGATCCGGAGGATCGTCTTTATGAACAGCATGAAGTTCGACGGCAAAGGCAAGCGCAGACTGGAAGCGGAAGAGATCCGGCAGATCGCCGGGCGCGCCGGACGGTACGGCTATTACGACGTAGGGTATGTACAGTCGGCGGTGGATGCGGAATATATAGGGCGCAAACTGGAGGAGCCGTTCCACCCGTTAAAAAGGGCCAGAGTGGGATTCCCCGAAGTGCTGCTGGATATCGATATGGAGATGGATGAGATCATAGAGGCATGGGAGCAGACGAAGAATCAGCCTATGTACGACAAGATCTCCATGTCGGAGAGCGTCAAGAAGTACCGGTTCCTCAGAAACTACCGAAAGAATCTGCCTTATATGAACGATCGGAAATTTGTGCTGTCCCTGATCACCTGTCCTTTTGACGTCAACGACAGGGACGTTCTGCGGCTGTGGCTCCGCTACTGCGAGCGGCCGACCGAGTTCCACAACTGCCCGATGCTTCCTCAGGATTTCAGTCTGGAGGGATTGGAATCCTACTATAAACAGTTGGATCTGTATACCCAGTTTTCCGGCAGGATGAACTGGGAAGTGGACAAGGAGGAGATCGCGGTCAACCGCGAGTGGGCGCAGCAGGAGATCGGCGAACTGCTCCGGGAGAACAAAGGATTATTTGAGAAAAAGTGCCGTATCTGCGGAAAGACCCTGCCTTGGGACTATAACTATCCCATCTGTCAGGAGTGTTACCATGAAAGCGGTGAAGAAGATGACCGCGTGCGGCGGTCCATGCGCCGGTATCCGCATAACGGCCACAGAAGGCGGCATGTTAAAGGATGATCTACACATACTATATCGATGTCACACAATTTGAAAACGAAACGCTTTTTCAGGAAAAACTGAAACTGCTTTCCCCGTACAGGCAGCAGAAGATCGCGCTTTTAAAACATGCAAAGGACAAAAACAGGAGTCTTGGCGCGGGGATCGCGCTCGATCACGCTCTGGAGCCGTACGGCCTGCGGGAAAAAAGCGTCGAGTATGAATTCGGCGAGTGGGGCAAGCCGTCGCTTAAATATCAGCCGAACATACATTTTTCCCTGTCCCATTCGGGGGATTACGCCATATGCAGCATCGGCGGCAGGGCAATGGGCAACGACATCGAACAGATCAAGCCGGGAAGACTGAAAGTGGCGGATCGCTTTTTTGCAAAAGAAGAACTGGACTGGATGTATGCGGCCGAAAGCGGGGAAGAAACGACCAGGCGGATGTTCCGCATCTGGACGATGAAGGAAGGGTTTTTGAAAGCTACGGGGAAAGGGATCTCCCTTTCGCTGGGCGATTTTGCCGTGACGGTGGACGAAGCCGCGGACAAGATACATGTAAAACATTCTTTTAACGCAAAATATTATTATATGAAAGAATATTTTGAAATAGAAAACTACTGCGTTGCGGTCTGCTGCGAGGAAAACAGGGATGCGGCGTACAGCATGATACCAATCGTTTTCTGACGCCCGGAAGAAGGAATCATGCGCCGGACGGTATAGATCGCGGGCAATAAATCCATACTATCTCTGAGAATATTTCGTAAAAGGAGATAGCAGGATGTTAGGAAAACAGAGTCTTCAATTTGTAAATAAGCCGTATCTGGTCAGCAGCGGATCCATTGTGGGAAGCAAGGAAGCGGAAGGTCCGATGGGGCAGTTATTCGATAAAGTATGCTATGGCGATAAATTCGGCGCCGATACATGGGAGGAAGCGGAGAGCAGCATGCAGAAAGAGGCGCTTGAGATCGCGCTGAGGAAAGGCGGGCTGCAGAAACAGGATATTCAGATCGTATATGCGGGCGATCTGCTGGGACAGTCCATTGCAAGCAGTTTCGGTCTGGCCGGTTATCAGCTTCCTCATATCGGATTGTACGGGGCGTGCTCCACATGCGGTCTGACGCTTATGATGGGGAGCATGGCGGTCACGGGAGCTTTTGCGGAGCGCGTGGCATGCGTTACGTCCAGTCATTTCGCCAGTGCGGAAAAAGAATTTCGTTTTCCGTTAGCCTACGGCAATCAGCGGCCGAAATCGGCAACGTGGACGGTGACGGGAAGCGGCGCGTTTATCCTGTCGGCGCAGCCGGGCAAACAGGTGCGGGCGGTCATATCAGGCGCGACCATCGGCAAAATCGTGGATTACGGCCTGAAAGATTCCATGAACATGGGGGCGTGCATGGCTCCTGCGGCGGCGGACACGATCCGGCAGAATCTGGCGGATTTCGGGCGCGCGCCCAGAGAATACGACAAGATCATCACGGGGGATCTGGGAGAGGTAGGACAGAAGCTTCTGTTCGATCTGCTCGCGGAGCACCAGATCGACATTACCAAACAGCACATGGACTGCGGCATAGAAGTGTATGACGGAAAGAAACAGGATACCAACGCAGGCGGTTCCGGGTGCGGCTGCAGCGCGGTGGTGCTTTCGGCTTATATCCTTAAGAAGATCGAAGAGGGCATCTGGAAAAGAGTGCTGTTTGTGCCCACCGGCGCGCTTTTAAGCAAGACCAGTTTTAACGAAGGACAGACCATACCGGGGATCGCTCATGCGATCGTACTGGAACATTATGAAAAATATAAAGTAGAAGGGAGCAGATCAGAATGAAAGCATTATTGATCGGCGGAACCGGTACGATAAGTACCGCGATTTCCGCTAAGTTACTCGAAGAAGGGCATGAGTTATGGCTGATCAACCGCGGCACGCGCAACGATGCGCTGCCCGCGGGCGCCCGCATCATCAAGGCGGATATCTCCGACGAGGCGGATGTGGCGAAGAAGATCGAGGGCATGTCTTTTGATGTGGTGGCGGACTTTATCGCCTTTGTTCCGCAGCAGTTGGAACGGGACTATCGTCTTTTCAAAGGAAAGACCAGACAGTTCATCTATATCAGTTCCGCTTCGGCCTATCAGAAACCCCTGTCGGACTACCGCATCGACGAGGGTACGCCGCTGTCCAATCCCTATTGGGAGTATTCGCGCAACAAGATCGCGGGGGAGGAGTTCCTGATGAAACGGTACCGCGAAGAGGGATTTCCGGTCACGATCGTCCGTCCGAGCCATACATACGACATGCGTTCGGTGCCTCTCGGCATCCACGGCTCCAAGGGCAGCTATCAGGTGGTCAAGAGAATGATGGAAGGCAGGAAGGTCCTGATCCAAGGAGATGGGACATCTCTGTGGACCATGACCTACAATACCGATTTTGCCAAAGGGTTTGTGGGACTGATGGGAAATATCCATGCGATCGGCGAATCGGTGCAGATCACGAGCGACGAATCGCTTACATGGAATCAGGTGTATCAGGCGATAGCGGACGCTCTGGGTGTGCCGCTTAAGGCCTGCTATGTTTCCAGCGAGTTTCTTGCCGAGTGCTGTCCGCAGGAATGGGATCTGCGCGGCAGTCTGATCGGCGACAAGTCAAATTCGGTGGTATTTGACAACACCAAGCTGAAACGTCTGGTGCCGGATTATACGGCGACGGTCCGCTTCGATCAGGGGATGCGCATGGCGGTCGATCATGTGCTCAGCCACCCCGAATGTCAGGTGGAAGATCCGGAGTTCGACCGTTGGTGCGACTGCGTGATCGAGGCTCAGGAAAAAGCGCTTGCCGCCGTGCGGGCCGAGTATCGCAGATCATAGGAAAGAGGTGCGGGCCATGCGGGAAATGGAGTTTAAGATGGAACGTTCCGGTCTGTTGAAAGAAGGCGATCATGTCACCGTGACGGAGGGAGTCCTACCCAGCAATTATTATTATACGATCGACCCTTCCCTTGCAATGTCCGGCAATTTTCCCTTTCGGGAGCGTATGCTGGAGCGCGAAGGAGTGGTGACGGAAGTGATCGAGAACGCGCGGGGATTCTATGTAAAAGTGCGTTTCGGAGAATGATAAAGCGTGTGCCGGTCCCAAAATGCGGCGGCCGGACGCGCGGTACGGTCTTGTCCTTGAAGAGGGACGTTAATCACTACTGAGAATATGGAAAGCAGAAAGAGAGGATAATCGTATGTTCACAAAAGTATCTACAGACAAAGCGCCGGCGGCAATAGGACCTTATTCACAGGGGATCATCGCAGGAGATTTCCTGTTCGCTTCGGGGCAGATCCCGATCGATCCTTCCACAGGCAGCATCAAAGGAAACGATATCACACAGCAGGCACAGCAGGTGATGGAGAATGTCGGCGCGATCCTCGCGGAAGCGGGAACGGAATACGGCAAGGTCGTAAAGACCACCTGTTTTCTGGCGGATATGGCTGATTTTGCAGCTTTCAACGCCGTGTATGAAAAGTATTTCACGCAGAAACCGGCCAGAAGCTGTGTGGCCGTAAAGCAGCTCCCGAAAGACGTGCTGTGCGAAGTGGAAGTAACGGCGTATTTAAAATAACGAAAGGTTTACATAATATATAAACCGTACAATATGCAGCAGCCTGTGTAATGCAGGAAGCTTTATAATACGGAAATTTATGTAACACAGCAGTTTAATAATACACGACAGGTTTACATAACACATGAACAAGAAAAAGGATAACGTGATACTGATCGGTATGCCCGGAGCGGGCAAGAGTACGGTAGGAGTCGTTCTTGCAAAAAAACTGGGGTACGCTTTCGTGGATTCAGACCTTTTGATTCAGGCCGAAGAAGGAAAACTGCTTCATGAGATCATAGAAGAACGCGGGACAGAAGGATTCTGGGAAACAGAGGAGCGGGTCAACCTCTCCGTCGATGCGGACCGGACCGTGATCGCCACGGGCGGCAGCGCCGTTTACGGCGGAAGAGCCATGGAACATTTCCGGCAGATCGGAACGGTGGTCTACTTAAAACTGTCCTGTGAAGCGGTTTCGCACAGACTGGGCGACTTAAGCGAGCGCGGCGTCACGCTGCGGGACGGACAGGATCTGCAGGGGTTGTACGCCGAGCGGGTCCCGCTGTACGACAAATACGCCGATATCACAATCGACTGCGAACATCTGTCGATCAGGGAAACGGTGGAGAAGATCGCGCAGCTGCTGCTGTGATCGATGTATAATATTCCCCCAAACGTCGGAAAATATAAGAAAACGGATCTGCCGGATGCCTTCGTGCGGCGGCGGTCCGTGCAGAATATTTTCATAGAACGGATGGTGGATCATATGGATTATTTCAATGCTTTCTGGGTGGGCGGAGCGATCTGCGCCCTTGTCCAGATCCTGATGGAAAAGACCAAACTGATGCCGGGGCGTATCATGGTGCTCCTTGTCTGCACCGGCGCGGTGATCAGCTTCTTTGGCTGGTACGAGCCCTTTATGGAGTATGCGGGCGCGGGCGCCAGTGTGCCGCTTCTCGGATATGGCAATATCCTGATGAAAGGCGTGAAAGAAGCGGTGTCGGAAAGCGGGTTTATCGGGCTTTTTCAGGGAGGCTTTAAGACCGGCGCGGTGGGGTGCTGCGCTGCGCTCGTGTTCGGATATCTGGCAAGCCTTGTCTTTCGTCCGAAAATGAAAGGATGAAAAGGAAAAAAGTACTTGCTTTTTTTCTGGGGGGGGCCGTATAATAAGGTTGTCAGAGTGACAGAAAATGCGCCGTTTTTGTTTTTTGCGGCAGAAACGGCATCCATAGGAGGAAAAGAAAATGAAACGGATGAAAACAGCAGTATGCGCTATGGCGGCGGTGCTGTGCGCCGGTATGTTCCTGCCTGCGACGGCGGAAGCGGCGGACAGGACCGAGCCGGTGAAGCAGGAAGAAATAGTCGGCACATGGTTAGGCGGCCCTCCAACCGGAGCTACTACATTCAGCGAGGACGGCTATGCCGACGACGGGTGGAGTTCCAGAGCTTATCATATGGAGAACGACACCGTGACGTTGACGTACTATGACGGCAGTACGACGACCGTCGGTTACGACCTGTGGAGAGGAGAAACGAAGCCCTCAGAACTTGCGGTAGGCGAGGACGCCTGCGTATACTGGCTGAAGGATGATAATACGCTGTTATGCTGGAATATCAAAAGAACGGACGACGATACGATCTTCTCCTACTCGCCTATGACACTTGTGAGAGAGGAAAGCCAGAGCGGAGAGGCAGCGTCCTGCGGGCAGCCTGCGAAGCAGCCGGGCGATACGGCAGCAGCCAAAGCAACGGCTCAGATGGCGCAGGAAGCAAGCAGACTGGGATTCCAGAACATGGTGGATATGCAGCTTGCACAGGCAGCGGGCAAATCTGCAGGCGAGTACTATAACAATGCGGTCATAAACACAGAAGGGATCGAAGGCGAAGTGCCTGTCGCACAGGGCGGCGGCCTGATCATTGACGGCAAGGAAACGAACGCGACCGCGATGATCTCCAAAGTATCTTCGTTCTATGTAAATTCCGTACGCGCGGCTCGCGAGGGCACAGTGCTGAACGTAGTAAAGGTGACATTCCCGGCAAAAGCGGCAGTTGTCAACTTCTATATGCCCGGCGTTGTACAGGGAGATGCTGTCACGGCAGCACAGTACGTTGACGGCGCATGGACAGACGTGGAAGTGACGGAAGTAAGAAACGACCATGTTGTCCTGAACCTGCAGAACAACGGCGTTGTCGCTTTTCTTAAGAACTGATGATTTAAGAAGGTAAATAATCAGATCAAAATAAGATAAGCAGTAAGATCAAAATAAGACAGCAATAAGATAAAGATAAGACCAAACGTCCGTTTCTGGCGGCTGGAATGTGTCAGCCGTATCAGAGGCGGGCGTTTTATTTTGGTGAATCGTGATGTTTAAGGATGCAGAGGTCTTTTGACAAGCCAAAACAACCGACAGTGAATAACTAATTGTTGAATAGTGAACAATTAATTGAATACTTTTAAAGTGTCTTGTATAATGGAACTGCACCGGTGAAAAGAAGGGAGGGGCACGCTTGGTAAATGTTTCGTGCGATTATAAACCGCCGTTTCACATGACGGATAAAATGATATTCCTGATTGCAGAGATCAGCGAACAGGTCGGCCGCATCACCGATCAAGATAGCGACCAAGTAACCGTCCAAGATAAAACTTCGGTCGAGCGTCTGCTCTCCGCCCTCGGCGATGATACGCTCTCAGCTGCGGAACTTATGGAGCGGCTCAATCTTTCTCATAGGCCGACCTTCAGAAAGAATTATCTGAATCCGGCTCTGGAACAGAACCTGATTGAACGCACGATTCCTGACAAACCGAACAGCAAGAATCAGAAATACAGAAAATATACAGGCTGACCCCAAATTGCCAAAACACAAAACGCTATTGAACTTCGCAATCCCTTTCTGAATTGTGGGCCTGGTCGAAGCCCTGCCCGATGTGATATGTAAATGAGTATGATTGTGGTATTATGTCAGTGAAACAAATCGGGATTTTTTAGCGATGTAAAGTCATGTTGCGGAAATGTAAAGTTGGTGTGGTAGCATTAAACGGAGCTTTCAGCTACAATGGAATCACCAAAGCAAGGAGGGTTTCGTTATGAAGCTGCCAGATAAGATCATTCAACTTAGAAAATCAAATGGCTGGTCGCAAGAAGACTTAGCCGAAAAACTAAATATATCCAGACAAGCGATTTCTCGTTGGGAAAGTGCAACAGCACAGCCAGATGCTGCCAATATTTTACATCTAAGCAGGTTGTTTGGAGTTACCACGGATTATCTTTTGAATGATGAGTATGAAAGCGATAATGACTTACCAAAGGTTAAGGAAGTAAAAAGCGATGGGTTTCATCAAATTATGATTTTCATGATTACGCTCGAAGTTATGATATTGATTATTCAGTTCATAGCAATTATCATTTTACAAAATATATTCTTTGGCGTGCTCAGTTTCATACCGTTTGTTGTAATTATAGGTGGATTCGAATATTCATATCAGAAGAGAAAAAGTGAAGCGAATGAAAATGCGCAGGCATTTCGTAAAAAATTTTACAAGATTTCAGTATGGGTAGGAATATGTTTTCCTATTAGATTTATAGTGAGAACATTGTCAAACTTTTATCCTCGCCCTTATTCCACAATAGCTTTAGAGGGTGTGATACTCGTTATTTATCTAATGACAGCAACACTTATCTGCTTACAGATAGATAAAAATAGCAAAAAAAATTGCAGCCAGCAGGGACAAAGGAATACAGAGATATCATAGAACGTCTGGACACGCTGGTAAAAGCAGGCAGTTTGTCGGATTTTGACAGGACAACGCTTTTGGAAACAGCAAATGATGTGATCCGGGAAATCGCTAAAAAATATGAGAAAGTAGTGGAAGGAATGGGTGAAGTTATGGGAGGCGCTTTATTTAGAAACCAATGCAAGAAAAATTAAAAACGAAGGAAAAGCTGCAGGTCGAAAAATGGTCGAAAAAAGGTCGAAAAGGCAAAAAGTGCTTGCCATATTTGGGGGGGGGCGTATAATAAGGTTGTCAGAGTGACAGAAAATGCGCCGTTTTTGTTTTTTGCGGCAGAAACGGCATTATTAGGAGGAAAAGAAAATGAAACGGATGAAAACAGCAGTATGCGCTATGGCGGCGGCGCTGTGCGCCGGTATGTTCCTGCCTGCGACGGCGGAAGCGGCGGACAGGACCGAGCAGGTGAAGCAGGAAGAAATAGTCGGCACATGGACAACAGACGCACCGATCGGCTTCAGCACTTTCGGAGAGGACGGCTATGCCGCTGACCGATGGAATTCCAGAACCTATCATATGGAGAACGACACCGTGACGTTGACGTACTATGACGGCAGTACGACGACCGTCGGTTACGACCTGTGGAGAGGAGAAACGAAGCCCTCAGAACTTGCGGTAGGCGAGGACGCCTGCGTATACTGGCTGAAGGATGATAATACGCTGTTATGCTGGAATATCAAAAGAACGGACGACGATACGATCTTCTCCTACTCGCCTATGACACTTGTGAGAGAGGAAAGCCAGAGCGGAGAGGCAGCGTCCTGCGGGCAGCCTGCGAAGCAGCCGGGCGATACGGCAGCAGCCAAAGCAACGGCTCAGATGGCGCAGGAAGCAAGCAGACTGGGATTCCAGAACATGGTGGATATGCAGCTTGCACAGGCAGCGGGCAAATCTGCAGGCGAGTACTATAACAATGCGGTCATAAACACAGAAGGGATCGAAGGCGAAGTGCCTGTCGCACAGGGCGGCGGCCTGATCATTGACGGCAAGGAAACGAACGCGACCGCGATGATCTCCAAAGTATCTTCGTTCTATGTAAATTCCGTACGCGCGGCTCGCGAGGGCACAGTGCTGAACGTAGTAAAGGTGACATTCCCGGCAAAAGCGGCAGTTGTCAACTTCTATATGCCCGGCGTTGTACAGGGAGATGCTGTCACGGCAGCACAGTACGTTGACGGCGCATGGACAGACGTGGAAGTGACGGAAGTAAGAAACGACCATGTTGTCCTGAACCTGCAGAACAACGGCGTTGTCGCTTTTCTTAAGAACTGATGATTTAAGAAGGTAAATAATCAGATCAAAATAAGATAAGCAGTAAGATCAGCAATAAAATCAAAATCCGATTAAAGATAAAATAAGCAGTAAAATAAAAATCGGATCAAAAATAAGATAAGCGGTAAAATAAAAGTCCGATCAAAAATAAGATAAGCAGTAAGATAAAACAAGATCAACAAAAGACGGTCGTGCGGCCGGTGCTTCTTAAATGATGTACCGGTGTGCGGGCCGTCTTTTTTACGCGGATAATGAGCCAAGCCTGCCTGTCAATTCTGATGCAGGAAAGATTTGATTTTTGCTCCATCGGCATAGCCTTTGTCATAAAGCCGTTTGATGTCTGCCGGGTCGCGGGACAGCGTACTGACGCCGCAGGTGTCGTCCGGCGCAACGATCAGCACTTTTCCCTGTTTTGCATACTCCTGTGCCAGTGCAACATCCTTATTGTATCGGGCCGCTCTCTGCCGCAGCCTTTTCGCCGCATTGGGGTATTTTTTACGGATCCGGGCAGCCAGTACCTCGTCTTTTTTCGGAGTCCGCAGGACATTTTCCGGCCTCGTCAGCAATAAGACCACACGATCGCATCCCATGGCAAACGCTTTTTTCACTGGAACGGGATCGCCCAGCGCCCCGTCGTAATAGGGCGTTCCCTGAATGAAGAAGGGCTGGCAGATAAAAGGTATGGACGAGGATGCTTTAAATACATCGTAGTTGTCCTGACAGATATCCCGTTTATCAAAATATTTTGCTTTTCCGGTCACGGCGTCTGCCGCAACCACAATAAATTCCATCGGATTGTCTTTCAATACGGCGTAATCAAGCGGGTATTCTCCGTCGTGGTTGCTGAGTGTGCCGTAGACGTAGTCCATATCGATAAAAGACTTTTTCCGTATGAAATTTCCCACGCCCGCGTACTGTTTTCTAAGACCGTATTCCGTGTAAAAGGTATAGTTGCGTCCTCTTTGACCGGCGATAAAAGAGGCGAGGTTCGCGCTTCCCGCCGATATGCCGATCCCAAGGTCAAACCGGATATTCTGATCCAGACAGTAGTCCAACACACCGCAGGCATAGATCCCCCGGAATCCGCCGCCCACATCTATAACGCCTGTTTTCATAGCACACCGCCTTTCTTCAGCATTTATTATATGCAATACGGATAAAGAAATCAACTGCAATAAAACTGCCCCGCACGACTAGCGGATAAAGGCAGTCTGCCGATAAAGCAGCTTTGCATGAATAAGACCGCATGACCAACGGATAAAGGCGGCCTGCCGATAAAACAGCCCCGCATGACCGTGCAGGCGGCGCGGCAAAAAATTTTGATATTTCCTGCCGCAGATTGAAGACGATCCGGTGTTTGTTCCGTTATAATAGATAGAAGCACTTAAGAAAGGGGGCACATAGTTATCAACGGGGAAGAACGATTATCAGCGCTGATCGATTCTTACCAGCACCTTGTATTTTCCGTATGCTACAAGATGACGGCGGACTATTTTGCCTCCGAGGATCTGACGCAGGAAACGTTCCTGTCGGCATACAGCCATCTGAAAAACTTTGACGGAGGAAATGAGAAGGCGTGGCTGTGCAGGATCGCCGCCAACAAATGTATAGATTATATGCAGAGTGCGGGAAGAAGAAGTATTCCGACAGAGGATGCGGGAATGGACATACCGGCGTCCGGAACGCAATCGCCGGAGAATATCTGTCTGGAAGAGGAAGTGCGGCGGACGCTGTTGGAGAGATGCCGGTCGCTGAAGCCGCCTTATGACGAGATCGCCAAGGCGTACTATTACGACGAGATGGATGCGCCGCAGATCGCGCGCGCCAGAGGCATGAAGATCAAAACAGTACAGACGCAGGTCTACCGCGCAAGGGCAATGCTTCGCAAGATGTACGGAAAGGAGTCAGACACATGATAAGAAACATGGAAAACAGAGAAAAGATCGATCCTGAAGAACGCACCGGCATCTTGGAATACCTGAGCGAAGACGAACTGCGGGCACTGATGGAACAGGTTGAGTCGCAGGAAATGCTCCGCGCACCCGCCCGCCTGAAAGAAGACGTCATGGCGCAGATACGGCGCGGCAGGGAAAAGAGCGGGAAAAGACAGATCCTGCTGTACCGGGCCAAGGTACTGGCGGCCATGGCGGCAGCCCTGACGTTTCTTGTCCTGCTGCCGGACGATGGCGCCGAGAAACCGGGTCAGGAGTCCGTGATGCAGCAGACGGCCGAAAATATGGAGCAGATGGCCATAGAGCACCAGAAGGACGCGCAGGATCAGTGGGAGCGGTACAGGAGAGCGCGGGAAAGCGGCGGCATCAAAGAAATATTTCAGAACTTCAACGAAAGGATCACAGAATTAACAGGCGCAGATAGGGAGGAAGATCATGCAGAAAAAGAAGAATAGATTTTGGTTATTTATTTTGTCCCTGATACCGGGGGCAGGACAGATGTATCTTGGGTTTATGAAAATGGGCGTCAGCTTTATGCTGGGGTTTGCGGGGCTGATCGCTTTTGCGGCGATCACAAACATGGGAGTGCTGGCGATTTTCCCGGTCGTCCTGTATGTCTATAGTTTTTTCCATGCCAATAATCTCGGCGGATTGAGCGACGAGGCGTTTGCCGCGATGAAAGACGAGTATCTGTTCGGCTTGGGCGGGATCGACGGCATCGAGGAGTTCCGGATCGGACTGGTGGAAAAATACAGAAAGATCGTGGCGGCGGTGCTGCTTTTTCTCGGCGTTATCATGTTGGGAAACGTTGTGCTGGATATTCTGGTGGATATCTTCGGCTATGACAACCGGTATATGCAGATCGTCTGCTATTATCTGTACGATGTGTTCCCAAGGGTCCTGTTTGCGGCAGCGGTGATCTGGGTCGGCGCTTCGCTGCTCAGGGGGAAAAAGAAGACTTTCACGGCGGACCCGGACAGCGCGGCGGATCTGCAGGATACCGCGGCCGCCCGCGGGATTGGGGACAAGGAGGACTGAGAAGACTATGGAAAAGGAGAACACAGAATACCGTGTCCGCAGGGTCGGATCGGTGACGTTCGGGGTGGTCCTCATATGTTACGGGGTCTTGTTTCTGGTCCACACGGTCTGCCCGCTGGTCAGATATGAGTACATTTTCCGTATCTGGCCGGTCATATTCATCCTTTTAGGCTGCGAGATACTGGCAGAGGACCACAAGTCCAGAACCGGAAAATATAAGATCGTCTATGATTTCGCCGCGGTGGTGATGCTCGGCCTTATGCTCTTGTTCGCAATGGCTCTGGCGGTGGTGGATTACGGGATCACTCACGGGCAGTTCTGGTACGGCGTAAGATAGGAACGCCGTCCGAAAGCCGTTATAATTCCTCGAACGATATGTCTTTTTCGGACAGGAACCGTTTAAGCGCCTGATCCCACAGGGTATCGGGCGTTTTGTCCGGAAGAAAAGTGCGAAAGGCGGTGCCGCTTACTAAGATAAGGCCGGCGCCGTCATATTTTATGGTCAGGACGAAGGCCTTCACCTGCGCGGCGGACACGGATGATCCGCCTTTTGTCAGGATGGACTCCGTGTATTTCGGGATCAGATGCAGCACGAAGCGGAAGGCGGCGGGCGTACGGGTCCCTTTGATCAGGTCAAAGCAGATCGGTCGGACCGTTTTCCACTCCGACAGGTCATAGGGGCGTACCGTTTCGTCTTCCCATTCTTCGGCCGTGTAGAACGCTTTGTTCTGGTGCCCGTCGATAAGAAACGTATTGTATGTGCTGACGGAAGCCTCCTCCAGAAGAAAGCAGTCGAAGTCTTCTCCCGTAAGAAGTCTTGCCATGAACTGTTTGACGTTGGTTACTTTCAGCGCGGTCATACAGGCTCTCCGTTCCCGGTGCTCGATATACGGATCCCGCCGCTGCACCGAGGTTTGATGCGGATCCGGTTATGCAGTCTATTATATAGCATCTGCGGGGGAAATCAAGTTTTTTATCTTGCTATTTACATTGCATCACAACTATGCTATTATATGTAGTAATGAAAACTACATTGAATGGTTGTGGAGGCTTTATGAGTTACAGAATTGTTGTAGACAGCTGCTGCGAACTGCCGGAGCAGTACAAGAACGATGAGCGGTTCATCAGCGTGCCGCTTACTTTGGAAGTGGGCGGTGAGAAGATCGTCGATGACGAAACGTTTGACCAGAAAGATTTTCTTGCCAAAGTGGCGGCCTGCCCTCAGTGTCCGAGATCGGCGTGCCCGTCGCCGGAGAAATACATGGAATCGTATGAAGGCGATGTGGACGAAGTGTACGTCGTGACGCTGTCTTCCCATCTGAGCGGCAGTTATAACAGCGCCGCGGTCGGCAGGGACATGTATATCGAGAAACACGGAGAAAAAAAGATCCATATCGTGGATTCGGAATCCGCAAGCTGCGGCGAAACGCAGCAGGCAATGAAGATCTTGGAATACAAGGAAGCAGGTCTTTCTTTTGAGGAAACGGTCAGAAAAGTGGAAGACTATAAACTGAAGATGCGCACCTACTTTGTGCTTGACAATCTGGAAACGTTCCGGAAGAACGGAAGGATCAGCAACGTCAAGGCAATCGTGGCATCCTCGCTCAATATCAAGCCGATCCTAGTCGGCGTGCGCGGCTCGATCGAACAGAGCGGTCAGGCGATCGGTACGAACAAGGCGCTTACCAAGATGGCGGATCAGGTCGTTGCCAAGATGCCGGATATCGAGCAGCGCACCCTGATGATCACGCACTGTAACTGTCCGCAGAGAGCGGAGTATATGCTCGACCTGATGAAGAAGAGGGCTTCTTACAGAGATATCGTCGTAATGGATATGGCCGGTGTCAGCAGCATGTATGCGAATGACGGCGGCGTGATCGTGACGCTGTAACGGTCTTTACGTCTGGGCGCGGTAGCGTTCCATCGCCTTTTTGATAAGGGAAAGTTCCAGCGGGGATACGGTAAAGGATCTGCCGTCCCGCATGGTCAGTTTCAGCATGGCCAGTTTTTGGATAAAGGACACGTTGACAAAGACCTGCTCCGATATCGGAAAGAAATGATCGAAACCGGCAACTTCCGTGTAAAGATTGCGCATGGTGGACAGGATATCGATATCCCTGTCTTCCGTCAGCGTTACATGGACATAGTTGCCGCTTTTTTCTGCATACATGATCTCGTCTTCATAGACGTAGAGGGTATCCTGTTCTCCGCGCAGTTCTATGGTCGGGATCGTCTTGGATTTCTGGTCTATGGCATAATCCAGCATCTCGTCCAGTTCCGCGACGCGGATCGGTTTGTTCAGGTACTGGATCTGGGATTTGAGTTTCCAGCGCAGGATGTCGTGGTTGGATGTTTCCGCAGCGGCGTCGGGGGCTTCCGCGATGGCCGCGTCTATGATGGCGCGGTAATTGATCGTGGAGATGCACAGTACGATCGGGGCGGTGACGCCTGCGTCGATCAGCCTGCGGGCGAGTTGGAAACCGTTCACCGGACCGCTTGTCATATCGATAAAGAAAGCGTCGTAGAGCATGGGAGAACGCATGACAGCTTCCACGTTGCCGTAAGAGTCGATATAGAACACGCCGGTAGTGTGGATGCGCCGGTCCGAAGCCCGTTCCAAAAGACGTTCCATCTGTTTTCTGTCTGCGATATTATCATCGCAAATTGCAATATGCATAAATGAAATTCCCCCTGTTTTATACGAAAACGCCGACGGCTCCGCAGACCGCCGGAAGTTACATGATCAGAAACTCGATCGGAGAGGTCGCCAGCAGGATGACGATCAGGATCTGAAGAATGAGGATGGCAGGCATCCCATACAGGAAGTACCAGTGCCGTGTCTTGTGGTGAAACAGATGCATGCCTGCGATCGAACCGATGCTGCCGCCTATCAGGGCAAGCACAAACAGGGTGGATTCCGGGATGCGCCATGCGCGCTTTTTCGACCGGGATTTATCCACCCCCATTAGTGTAAAACTGATCAAATTGGTAACAGCCAGATAAATAAGTATCAATGTAACTGGATTCATAGCACCGATCTTTTATATAAGCTTCTCACCGTTTTCCTGCATCTTCATGGCGCGCACTTTGCAGGACAGGCCGAACAGGTTGATAAAGCCCTCTGCGTCGTGGTGGTCGTACAGATCGCCGGTCGTGAAGGATGCAATGCTCTCGTTGTACAGCGTATACGGTGAAGTAGTGCCCGCTTTGATGATATTGCCCTTGTACAGTTTGAACTTTACTTCGCCGGTCACATAGCGCTGTGTGGATTCGATGAAAGCCTGTACCGCTTCGCGCAGCGGGGTGAACCATTTGCCCTCGTATACGATCTGGGCGAATTTGTTGCCCATATCCGCTTTCATAGCGTAGGTATCGCGGTCAAGGATCAATTCTTCCAACTGCTGATGCGCCTCGTAGAGGATCGTTCCGCCGGGCGTTTCGTATACACCGCGGGACTTCATGCCTACGACACGGTTCTCCACGATATCGACGATGCCGATGCCGTGCCTGCCGCCCAGTTCGTTGAGCGTGGCGATGATGTCGGCGACTTTCATCTTTTTGCCGTTCACGGAAGTGGGAACGCCTTTTTCAAACGTCATGGTGACATACTCGCCTTCGTCGGGCGCTTTCTCAGGCGTCGTGCCGAGGACGAGAAGATGGTCGTAATTGGGTTCGTTGGCGGGATCTTCCAATTCCAGACCTTCGTGGCTGATATGCCAGAGGTTGCGATCGCGGCTGTAGCTTGAGTCCGCGGAAAAAGGAAGGTGGATGCCGTGCTGGCGGCAGTACTCGATCTCGTCTTCACGCGACTGCATGGTCCATTTCTCGTTTCTCCATGCGGCGATGATCTTAAGATCGGGAGCCAGCGCTTTGATAGCCAACTCAAAACGGATCTGGTCGTTGCCCTTACCGGTTGCGCCGTGGCAGATCGCGCTCGCGCCTTCCTTGCGGGCAATCTCTACCAGTTTCTTGGCGATCACGGGCCTTGCCATGGAAGTTCCGAGCAGATATTTGTTCTCATATACGGCGTGGGCCTGTACGCAGGGAACGATGAAATCGTTGCAGAATTCGTCCGTAAGATCTTCTATATATAGTTTGGACGCGCCGCTCGACAAAGCTCTTTCCTCCAAACCGTCAAGTTCCTCTGCCTGCCCGCAGTTGCCGCATACGCAGATGACTTCGTAATCAAAATTTTCCTTTAACCACGGAATAATGACAGTTGTGTCAAGTCCGCCGGAATAAGCAAGAATAACTTTTTCTTTCATGATAATCTCCTCCGTTTGATCGTTTCTCTTTTTGAACGCGTTTCTTTTTTTGCATCGTTCATAAAACAGCTTATGAACAATATACAACAAGACCGGGCATAATGCAAGCGTAATTTTATGCATAAACAAATGAATATTTTGTGTTTTTATGCATAAAGATAAAAAAATACTTGCATATTATGCATATTGAGCGTATGATTATGCGCATAGACGGGAGGGAAGATCTGTGGAAGAACGGGAAATGGCGCTGACGCCGGTAGATACAAAACCATCCCATAAGGGTAGACTTTCAAAAGAAATGGCCGTATATGATCTGCTTGAACAGTTACAGATCCCTTATCTGCGGCTGGATCACGAGGTGACGGCGTCCGTGGAAGCCTGCCATGATGTGGAAAGCATCTTAGGGATACATATCTGTAAAAACCTTTTTTTGTGCAATTCCCAGCGGACCCAGTTTTATCTGTTGATGATGCCGGGCGGCAAGAAGTTTAAGACAAAGGAACTCTCGGCCCAGATCAACAGCGCGCGGCTTTCTTTTGCGGAAGAGGAATATATGGAGGAGTTTTTGAACATCACTCCGGGAAGCGTCAGCGTGATGGGGCTGATGAACGATAAGGATAAGCGGGTCCGCCTGCTGATCGACCGCGACGTGCTGGCGGAAGAATACATAGGGTGCCACCCGTGCGTGAACACCTCCAGTCTGCGGCTGAGGACGGCGGATGTGCTGGAACGGTTCCTGCCGTATGTGGGACATGAATATACGGAAGTGGAACTGACCGGAGAATAGATGCGGGCATTGATTTTATAACAGGACAGGATCGGAGAGAGGGATATGATACGTTTCATGACAATAGACGACTATGACGAAGTGAAGGCGCTGTGGATGACCATTAAGGGATTTGCGATCCGGAGCATAGACGATTCCAGAGAGGGAGTCGAGCGGTTCCTTAAGAGAAATCCGTCTACCAGCGCGGTGGCGGTCGAGGACGGCAGGATCGTGGGGGCCATCCTGTGCGGCCACGACGGCCGGAGAGGGTGCCTGTATCATGTGTGCGTGGCGGAACAGTACCGTATGCGGGGCATCGGAAAAGCGATGGTGGTCTTCTGTATGGAAGCTCTTAAGGCGGAGGAGATCAACAAGGTGTCCCTGATCGCATTTACGGCCAACGACATCGGCAATGCGTTCTGGAAACAGATCGGCTGGACGAAACGGGAAGATCTGAACTATTACGATTTCACGCTCAATGCAGAGAATATTACCGCCTTTAATAAAATTTGACTTCCTTTTTCCATGTAATTGTATTAAAATAGGAAAAGTGTACCGATTCCGCAGATGCGCGGACAAACGGGAAAGAAAGGCATGGTGGGCGACGATGAAGATCATAGACGGAGGTGTCACCGCGGCGGCCGGTTTTGAGGCGGCCGGAGTCGAGGCGGGGATCAAATACCGGAACAGAAAAGATATGGCGCTTGTGTACAGCGCTGCGCCCTGTACGGCGGCAGGCGTGTTCACGAGCAACGTGGTAAAGGCGGCTCCCGTACGATGGGATAAGGAAGTGGTGGAACACTCCGCCTGCGTTCAGGCGGTCGTCGTCAATTCGGGCATCGCCAACGCGGCTACCGGCAGACAGGGGTACGAGTGCTGCAGGCAGACGGCCGAGAAAGCGGCCGGACTTTTCGGGATCTCACCCGACGCGGTACTGGTGGCATCCACAGGCGTTATCGGCAGTCCGCTTCCGATGGACCGGGTCCTTGACGGAGTGGAGAAACTGGCAGCCTGCAAAGCCGCAACTTTTGAGGCGGGAACGATGGCTGCGGAAGCGATCATGACCACCGATACCATATCGAAACAGGCCGCGGTGCAGATCGAGATAGGCGGCCGGACGGTCACGATAGGCGGCATGTGCAAGGGATCCGGAATGATCCATCCTCAGATGTGCACGATGCTCGGATTTATCACAACGGATACAGCGATCTCCAAAGAGCTCCTTCAGGAGGCTCTCCGGGAGGACGTGGCGGATACCTTCAACATGATCTCGGTGGACGGGGACACGTCCACAAACGACACACTGGTCGTGCTTGCCAACGGCATGGCGGGGAACGAGGAGATCCGGGAAAAGAACGACGATTATTACCGCTTCAAAGAAGCGCTGAACCATATCGATACCACGCTTGCCAAGATGATGGCGGGGGACGGGGAAGGCGCCACGGCGCTGTTTGAAACAAAAGTGATCCACGCGGCCACGAAGCAGGACGCGAGGGTGCTGAGCCGGAGCGTGATCTCCTCCAATCTGTGCAAGGCGGCGATCTACGGACATGATGCCAATTTCGGCAGATTCCTGTGCGCTCTGGGTTATTCCGGCGTGCAGTTTGATCCGGACAAGATCGAACTGTATTTTGAAAACGGGGAGAAAAGCATCCTGATCTTCAAGGACGGTGCTGCCGTGTCCTACAGCGAGGAGGAAGCGTCGCAGGTACTGGCGTCGCCGGAGGTAAGAGTGCTTGTGGACATGCACATGGGAGAAGCGGAGGCGTCCGCATGGGGATGCGATCTGAGTTACGACTATGTGAAGATCAACGCGGATTATCGAAGCTGAATCCTGCGGCCTGACGGGGACCGCCAAGGACAAAAAGGTTCCGAGGACTTAAGGCGGGATGGTCCCGAAGACAGCCATGAAGCGGAAGGGATAACCGAAAGACGGAACAGCTGGCAGAAAGACAGAAAAAAATAACAGAGGACCGATGATTATGGAACAGAAAGAAATGGACAAGATCCTGAGCAAGGCGGAGGTGCTGATCGAGGCGCTCCCCTACATTCAGAAATTCAACCGAAAGATCATCGTCGTGAAGTACGGCGGCAGCGCCATGAGCAACGAGGAGCTGCAGAAAAACGTGATAAAAGACGTCACCCTGCTCAAACTGGTAGGGTTTAAACCCATCATCGTGCACGGCGGCGGCAAGGAGATCAGCCGCTGGGTCGGCAAAGTCGGCAAGGAGGCGAGATTCGTGAACGGCCTCCGCGTGACGGACGACGAAACGATGGAGATAGCGGAGATGGTGCTCAACAAAGTCAATAAGAACCTAGTCCGGATGGTGGAGGAGTTGGGCGTGCGCGCGGTCGGGATCAGCGGCAAAGACGGCGGACTCTTAAAGTGCAGGAAGAAATGTCCGGGCGGCGAGGATATCGGTTATGTGGGGGACATCGAGGACGTAGACCCCAAGGTGCTGTACGATCTTCTGGAAAAAGATTTTCTGCCGATCGTAGCGCCGGTCGGATTGGATGCGGACTATGTGACTTACAATATCAACGCGGATGATGCCGCGTGTGCGATCGCCAAGGCGGTGGGCGCGGACAAACTGGTCTTTTTGACCGATATCGAGGGACTGTACAAAGATATCGAGGACAAGAGCAGCTTTATCTCCAGACTGACGGCGTCGCAGGCGGACGAACTGATCGGCAGCGGCTGCATCGGCGGCGGGATGCTGCCGAAACTGAGCAACTGTACGGACGCCATCCGGCAGGGAGTCAACCGGGTCCACATTTTGGACGGCCGTATCGCGCACTGTCTTCTTCTGGAGATCTTTACGGACAAAGGTATCGGCACCGCCATTATAGCGGACAAGGACAGGGCGGCGCTGTCGGAGTGACGGCAGGAAGGATGCGCAGGCATTGTGCGGCGGCGGACGCCGCAGTCAGGTGAACAGGGGACCGGCGGACGGCCGGTCAGATACGATCAAAAGGAAAGTCAGGGGCGGATCATGAGTCAGACGATGCAGAGAGAAATAGACGAGGCGGAGAAAGTCTTATTGCACACCTATAACCGTTATCAGGTCATATTCGAGAGGGGCGAAGGCGTATATCTCTACGACACCGACGGAAAGAAATATCTGGATTTTGTGTCCGGCATCGCGGTGTTTGCACTCGGTTATCACAACGTAGAATACAATGACGCGTTGAAGGATCAGATCGATAAGATCATTCATACGTCGAATTACTACTATAATCTTCCCGCCATCGAAGCGGCCAAGAAGTTAAAGAAGATATCCGGCATGGACCGGGTGTTCTTCACGAACAGCGGCGCCGAGGCCATCGAGGGCGCGATCAAAACGGCGAGAAAATATGGTTATCTGAAAGACGGCAGGACGGATCATGAGATCATTGCGATGGAACATTCTTTTCACGGCAGGACCATGGGGGCGCTGTCCGTGACGGGCAATCCTCATTACCGTGAGCCTTTCGAGCCGATGATCGGCAATATCAAATTTGCCCGGTTAAATGATTTTGACAGCGTGGAGCGGCTGGTCACGGACAGGACCTGCGCCATCCTTCTGGAAACGGTTCAGGGCGAGGGCGGCGTCTATCCGGCCGAGGAGGAGTTCCTGCGGAAGGTGCGCGCGCTGTGCGACGAAAAGGACATCCTCATGATGCTTGACGAGATCCAGTGCGGGATGGGACGGACCGGAGAGATGTTTGCATGGCAGCGTTACGGGATCAAGCCGGATGTGATGGCGGCTGCCAAGGCGCTTGGCTGCGGCGTGCCCGTAGGCGCTTTTCTTATGACGGAAAAAGTGGGGGCCCACTCCCTTGCCGCAGGCGACCACGGCACGACCTACGGGGGCAATCCCCTTGCCTGCGCGGCGGTCTGCCGGGTGATCGAACTGTTTGAAAAACTGAATGTACTCGATAACGTGCGGCAGGTGGGCGGATATCTGGAAAAATGTCTGGACGCCGTCAGGAACGATTTCTCCTGCGTGGAAACAAGGCGCGGCGTTGGAATGATGCAGGGGCTGGTGTTTGACAGACCCGTGGGAGATATCATCACCAATGCCATGGACAAGGGACTGGTGCTGATCAATGCGGGAACGAACATCATACGGCTTGTCCCTCCGCTTGTGATCACCAGAGAACATGTGGACGAAATGACCGCGATCCTGCGAAAGAGTATAAGCGAAGTGTGCGGCGGCAAGAATTAACAGCAGGAACGGTCAAAAAGACAGGAATACAGAAGGAGAACGAAAGTGACTCTGAAAAAACGATTGATTATGATCTTTGTGATCGTGCTGTGTGCGTGCGGCATATACGGGATCGGCGCGATGGGGATCACGGTATCCGGCGGTGAGGAGGAAACGGTCGAGGACGACTCCCTCTTTGGCCGCAGAGATACGCTTTATCTGTGGTATACGGACGAAGCGCTGACGGATTATCTCAACAGCGCGGCCGTTTCTTACAGTGAATACCAGAGCGATGTGAGGGTGATCCCGGTCTATACTTCCGGGCGGGAATATCTGGAAACGCTGAATCAGGCTTCCTTAAACGGGGAGGAGATACCGGATCTGTACATCATCAGCAACGATTCTTTGGAAAAAGCGTATCTGGCGGGACTGGCCAGTGAGATCCGGCTGCCGGAAGGCGCGCCTGCCATGGCGGATAAGTTCCCGGAATCGGCGATACGGGCTGTGACCTATCACGATAAGCAGATCAGCTACCCGTTTTATTTTGAAACCAGCTGTCTTCTGTACAATAAGACGTATCTGAAAGATTGGGCCAGAGCGCAGATCCAAGCGGAATATGACGCCGCTGCGGGCGAGGAGGCACAGCAGGATCTGGACAACGGCGGGGAGCCGCAGGAGGATATGGCCGATGCGGCGGACGACGCGGCCGCGGAGCTCACCGTGAGCGACGAAGAAGTGGAAAAGAAGGTGGACGAGGCGCTTCCGCATAAGATAGACGATATTCTGGCTTTTGCGGACGTGTATGACGCGCCGGAGCAGGTGGACGTTTTCAAGTGGGATGTGTCCGATATTTTTTACAACTACTTCTTTGTGGGAGCCTCCATCGATGTGGGCGGCGTAAACGGCGATCAGGCGGATTCCATCTGTATCTACAATGAAGATGCGATCCGATGCATGAGAGTGTATCAGAACCTGAACCAGTTCTTTTCCATCGATACGGTGGAAACCAGTTATGACAGCGTCCTTCAGGACTTTTTGGACGGCAGGATCGTGTATACCGTCGCGACGACGGATGCGCTCTCCAAGATCGACGCGGCTGCCGCGGACGGTGATTTCACTTATGAGTACGGCATCTCCACCATGCCTGACGTGAGCGGAGAACTGGAATCTTCATCGCTGTCCGTGACCGAGTGTGTGGCAGTCAACGGCTATTCCGAGAAGAAAGAGATGGCCAACGACTTTGCGGTCTATCTGACCGAAAATGCCACGGACACGCTCTATGCGAGAACCGGCAAACTGCCTGTCTATGACGGCGGCAGCACCTACGACGATCCGAACAAGGCGGCTTTTCTTCAAGAATATATGAGTTCGGTCCCTATGCCGAAGATGATCGAAACGAGCAACTTCTGGGTCGAACTGGAGATCACGTTTGCCAAGATATGGGACGGCGGGGACGCCAATCAGGATCTGAAAGCTTTGTCGGAGAAGATCATGGCGCAGGTAGTCGGCGGCCAGTATGAAGAAGAGTATATCGATGTCCCGGAAGAAACGACCGGGGAAACGACGGAAGAGATCGCCGAAGAAGGGGACGAAAGCGGAGAGAGCGGAGAAGACCAGAGCGGCGGCAGCGCGGAATAGAATGTCCGGGCACAGAGCGGCCGGACGCGGAGCGCCGAGTTTCCCGGCAGGATGCGTTTTTTTGGCTGAAAGTGCATATTTGCCATGCATAATGGAAAGGATAAGACAAGGCGGAAACAGGCCTTGTCTTTTTATGGAAAGGGGTACATTATGTTTGGATTATTGATTGCACTGTTGTCGGGAGCGCTCATGAGCATACAGGGAGTATTTAACACGCAGGTGACTAAGACTTCCGGTATCTGGACGGCCAATGCGTTTGTTCAGTTCACGGCGCTTTTAGTCTGTCTGGCGGCATGGCTGGTGACGGACCGGTCTTCCTTCGCGGCCCTGTGGAAAGTGGAACCGAAATATATGCTTTTGGGCGGCGCGATCGGCGCTTTCATCACCTATACCGTTATCAAGGCAATGGAACTTCTGGGGCCAGCAAGGGCTGTCATGCTCATCGTGATCGCGCAGCTGATCGTGGCCTATGTCATAGAACTGTTCGGCATGTTCGGCGTGGAAAAGCAGCCGCTTGAAATGCGTAAGATCGTCGGTATGGGTGCAGCGATCGCCGGAATTGTGATTTTTAAGTGGACATAGGACAGGATTTCCTTTACAATGGAAAGTGCATAGCGGGACGATCCTTGAAGAACGGAACGGATTCGGAAAGGAAACTATGCATAAGACCATTCATAAAAAGACGGAAGAGAAGAACAAAAGCGTCGGAAAGAATACAAAACGGCGGCGTCTGCGCCGCTCGTTGTACTTGTCTGCGCTTACGGCGGGGATCATCCTGTGCGGGTGCACCCGCAGGGAACAGCTTCTTTTGGAGGAGCCGGGGCAGGATCTGTGGCAGGAACTGTCTGTGGAGCAGTCCGTGCAGGCGGAAGAAGGAAAGTCCGGACAGTCCGGTCAGGCAGGAACAGAGCTGTCTGGGCAGACGGAAGAAGGAAAATCCGAACAGGCGGAAGAAGAGATATCCGGGCAGGCGGGGACAGGACAGTCCGGTCAGGCGGAAGGCACTGTCCGGGAAGAGGAAACGCAGACCATCTTCGTGCATGTGTGCGGCGCGGTCAACGATCCGGGCGTATATGAACTGCCTCTGGGTATCCGTGTGCACGAGGCCGTGGAAGCGGCGGGCGGATTTGCGGAAGACGCCGACGAAGATTATGTAAACCAAGCGCAGCCGCTTACGGACGGAACGAAACTTGTCATTCCGACTCATGAACAGGTGCAGGCGGCCGGGTCTGGCGGATACGGGTATTTGGAACCGGCGGGCAGCTCTGCCGGCATATCGGACGGTTCCGGCGGCGCGTCAGGCAGCTTCGGCGGTGCATCGGGCGGATCCGGCAGCGCGTCGGATGGCAGGGTCAATATCAATACCGCTTCGGAATCGGAACTGTGCAGCATACCGGGGATCGGAGCCGTAAGGGCTGCGGCCATCGTGGCATACCGGCAGGAAAAAGGCGGTTTTGCGTCCATAGAAGAGATCAAGAACGTAGACGGGATAAAAGAAGGGACTTTTGAAAAAATAAAAGACAGCATCAAAATAAAGTAGGCGGTATGAGGGATGGGACAGAGAATATTAGTGGTTGACGACGAGAAACTGATCGTGAAAGGGATACGGTTCAGTCTGGAGCAGGACGGTATGGAAGTGGACTGCGCCTATGACGGCGAAGAGGCGCTGCGTCTGGCCGGTCAGAAAGAGTACGACATGATCCTTCTGGATGTGATGCTTCCCAAAATGACCGGGTTCGAGGTATGCCAGCAGATCAGAGAATTTTCCAGTGTCCCCATCATCATGCTGACCGCAAAAGGCGACGATATGGATAAGATCCTCGGTCTGGACTATGGGGCGGACGATTATATCACGAAACCGTTCAATATCCTCGAAGTCAAAGCGCGGATCAAGGCGATCATCCGGCGCACGAACCGGAAAGATGCGCCGAAGGAACCCACGGCCCTTCTGGAAATGAGCGGTGTGCGTCTGGACTGCGACAGCAGGAGAGTGAGCATAGAAGGAAAAGAGATCAATCTTACGGCCAAAGAATTTGAGGTCTTAGAACTGCTGATGCGCAATCAGGGCAAAGTATACAGCCGCGAGAAGCTGCTGCAGCTTGTGTGGGGCAGCGACTATCCGGGAGATGTGAGGACGGTGGACGTACATATCAGGCGGCTGAGAGAGAAGATCGAGAACGTTCCGAGCGAGCCGGTCTATGTCCGGACCAAATGGGGCGTCGGCTATTACTTTGCCTGATGTTTTCCATGCGCGGCAGAGAGGATATGAGATCTTGGAAACGGAGATAAGGCGCTGAATGTGAAAACGAGTATCTTTGAGGCGGGAAAAAACATACATAGATTTACTTTCTTACGAAGTCTTAAAACAAGGATCTTTCTGCTCATGCTTGTTGTCGGATTGGTTCCTTGTGTCAGTATGCGTCATGCGGTCATGCAGAATTACGAGCGGCGCGCAGTCGGTGTCAGAACTTCCGATATCACTATGCAGCTGCGTATTCTGGCCAACCATCTGATTACCTATCACTATCTGCAGGACACTTCCTCGGAAGTGGTCAATGCCGAAGTCAACCAGTTATCCACACTTTATGACGGACGTGTCATGGTTATCAACAGTGACCTGCGCATCGTCAAGGACACCTACGGTATCAGCGAGAACAAAACCATCATCTCCGAGGAAGTGGTGCGCTGCGCCAGAGGAGAGAGCACCAGCAAATACGACCGCGACAACGGATATATCGAAATGACGATCCCGATCACGGAAACGGCTGATTTCGGCGAAGGCAGCGGCGCGGGGGACAAGAAGGAAGTGATGCGCGGCGTTATGCTGGTAAGCGTTTCTACGGATAACATCATGGCCACGCTGGATGCGCTGAACCGCCAGACGCTGATCATAGAGGCGATCGTTATCGTGGCGATCGTGGTGGCTTCCGTTCTGGCGGCCCGCGTGCTGATCCGGCCCTTTGAAAAGATCACGCTTGCGCTCGATCAGGCGCAGGAAGGTTATACCAACGATCCCATATCGGTCACGGACGTGATAGAAACGGAGCGCATCGGAGATGCCTTTAACCGGGTGCTGGGCAGGATGAAAGTGCTGGACGATTCCAGACAGGAATTTGTTTCCAACGTGTCCCACGAATTGAAGACCCCGATCACCTCCATGAAAGTGCTGGCGGATTCCCTGATCAATCAGAATGACGTGCCGATAGAAGTCTATCAGGAGTTTATGGAAGATATCGCCAAAGAGATCGAGAGAGAAGACAAGATCATTACGGATCTTTTGTCTTTGGTCAAAATGGACCGCACGGCGGCGGATCTGACGATCACAGAAGTGGACGTCAACGTGCTGGTGGAACTGATCATGCGGCGGCTGAGGCCCATTGCCCAGAAGCGGGATGTAGAACTTGTATATGAGAGCGTCAGACCCGTGACAGCGGCCGTGGATGAAGTAAAACTCACGCTTATCGTATCCAATCTGGTGGAAAATGCGATCAAGTATAACAAAGAGCACGGTTGGGTGAAAGTGACGCTGGACGCCGATCATCAGTTTTTTACCGTTGTGGTGGCCGATTCGGGCATCGGTATTCCCGAAGACTCACTGGACCATATTTATGAGAGATTCTACCGCGTGGACAAGTCCCGTTCCAGAGAGATCGGCGGCACGGGGCTCGGACTGGCGATCGCCAAAAACGCCGTGTTGATGCACCGGGGGACGATCAAGGTAGAGAGCGTCGAAGATGAGGGCACGGTCTTTACGGTAAAGATACCGCTTTCCTATATCGGAACCGATAAATAAGGACGGGCGCCAAACGGCCGGAGTCCGGCCCAAGCGCCGAGCGGCTGTAGCGGATTGGGACAGAAATGTCAAGCGGCGCAGGGAAGCTGTAACGGATTTGGGCGGAAACATCATGCGGCGCCCGCCGCATAACGGATTTGGATGTGGCAGAAATGGAAAAGAAAAGAGTTATCGGCAGGATCGAAGAGATCCTGAAAAATAAAAAGATCCATGAAAGGACCTATAAAAGAATCATAAGATCCGCCGCGCTGTGGATCTGCACAGCCGCTGTCATGATGCTTGGCACGGCGTGCGGCCGCAGAGAAGAGCCGGAGGGCGGGAAAACATATGAGATATATTATGTAAACAACGATGAAACAAAAACAGTCACCGGCAATTACGTCAGCACAGCGCAGGATACGGAAAGCCTGCTGGCGGAACTGATCGAACAGCTGTCAACGGTCCCGGCCAAACTGGAGTACAAGCCGCCGCTTACGGGCAGCATGGAACTGTTGGGCTATACGTTGGACAACGGGCAGCTGACGATGAATTTCAGCGAGCGCTACAATGAGATGGACAGCATCAAAGAAGTGCTGTCGAGGGCAGCGGTCGTAAGGACTCTGACCCAGATCGACGGGATCGATCATGTGTCTTTTACGATTCAGGGCGACATGCTCTTAGACAGTTCCGGCACGGCGATCGGCACGATGTCCCCGGATCTGTTCATCGATAATGCGGGCACGGAGATCAACGCCTATGAGCAGACCACCCTGCATCTGTATTTCGCCAATAAGGACGGCACGGGTCTGGTGGAGGAGAACCGTAGAAACGTAGTATACAGCAGCAACATCTCTCTGGAAAAACTGGTGGTGGAGAAACTGGTGGGAGGTCCGGAATCGCAGGATGCTTATCCCACGGTGAATCCGGCGACGAAGATCGTCAGCGTGACGGTCAACGACGGGGTATGTTATGTAAACTTGGATGAAAATTTTTTGAATCAGGCATACAGTGTGAATCCGGAAGTGACGATATATTCCATCACAAATTCACTGGTGGAACTGTCCGACGTCAATAAAGTCCAGATCAGCGTAAACGGCGAAACCAACGTTTCCTACCGGGAAAAGATCGATCTGAACAATGTGTTTGAGCGGAATCTGGATCTGCTTGTGCCGGGAGGAGGCGATCAGGATTAATCTGTTATCAGTCAGAAGACCGCTGTGCCTTGCGGGGCTTGCCTTTGCGGCAGCGGTGGCGGCCGCTGCATGTACGGTGCGGGGAGCGCCGGTCTATGAAGAACTGGACCGGAAAACCGTCACGGCGGCGGGATATGTAAAGTACACGGAGTACAAAGAAACGGCGGCCGGAAAAACACCGGTCGTTACCTTATCGGAAGCAGCAGTCCTTACGGAAAGTCATATTTCAAGTCTGGAGCAATTCTTGTTACGTTCTGATCAGCTTTCACAGCGCGGACTGCATCATTTCTGGAAAGAAAACCGAAAAACTCTGCAAGATCAGGATACGGAAGGGATCGAAGGCGTTTTGTGTTATATGGACGCGGACGATATGCCGCCCGTCGGCAGCCTTGTTGTCGTTGCGGGGGACTTCCGCGCTTTTACCCATGCGTCCAATCCCGGCGAATTTGATTCGGCGGACTATTACCGCATCATGGGGCAGCAGGGCAGGATCATGAACTGCCGTTGTCTTGCCCGGAGCGCCTCGTACAGCGTGTTTCGGGATAAACTGAACCGGCTGAAAGAGTATCTGGGCCTTTTGGCGGACCACTGTTTCGACCCGGAGGACGCTTCTGTCATAAAGGCGATGCTGCTCGGAGAAAAAGGAACTTTGAACGGCGATATCAAAGAATTGTACCGCCAGAACGGGATCCTGCATATACTGGCGATCAGCGGCCTGCATCTGTCCGTTATCGGGATGGGGCTCCACAGGATCATGAAGCGCATGAGATTTCCTGATACGGTCAACATAATATTGTCGGCAGCGTTCATGTACGGATACGGAGTCATGACCGGCATGGGGATCTCCATGCTCAGGGCGTATATCATGTTCGGCCTGCATCTGGGCGCGGAACTGATCGGGCGGACTTACGACCTTCTGACCGCACTGGCCGCCGCCGCGCTTCTGATGCTGTCCTCTCAGCCGTTATATGTTCAGCACAGCGGCTTCCTTTTTTCCTTCGGCGCGATATGCGGGATCGGTGTCTTCCTCCCTGCGGCGCAGGAGAATCAGCTGGGCACCGGCCGATGGGAGAAAGCGCTGCTGTCGGGCACCGCCATCTCTCTGTCTACGCTCCCGGTATATCTGCGGTTCTATTACGAGTTTCCGCCGTACTCGATCCTGCTGAATCTTCTTGTGATCCCGTGCATGACGTTTGTGCTCGCGGGCGGACTGGCCGCTCTGGGCGTCGCGGCGTGCTGTCTGCCGCTTGGGACGGCTGCGGCTTACCCGGTGCATCTGATGCTCGCGTTTTACAAAAAGTGCTGCGGCTTCTTTATCCGGATTCCGGGCAGCAGGTGGGCCGCCGGATGCCCGGAAACGTGGCAGATCGCCTTTTTTCTGGCGATCCTTGCGGGAGCCGTGCTGCGGAACCGAAAGATGTCCAAAATGCATTTCTGGCTGTGTGTGCTGTGCGCGCTGCGCGTGCTGTCGATCCGGCTGCCGCAGGGGCTGCAGATCACGATGCTGGATGTCGGGCAGGGCGACTGCATCTGTCTGACCGAGGACGGCGGCATGAATCTGCTGATCGACGGCGGCAGTTCCGACAAGAGCAATGTGGCGGAATATCAAATCATGCCTTATTTGAAGCATGAAGGCGTGTCATATCTTGATGCCGTCGTCGTCACCCATCCGGACAGCGATCATATAAGCGGCATACGCGAACTGCTTGAACAGCCGGAAACGGACAGGATCGCCGTGGGGGCCCTGTATCTGCCGGATGTGGGAGAAACCGGAAGGAATGAGGCGTATCACGATCTGGAGGATGCTGCGGGCAGAGCCGGAGCCGACGTTCGGTATCTGGGCAGAGGAGATACCCTGAAATTCGGGAAAGTTATGTTAATCTGCATACATCCGGAAACAGGATGGGATACGGAGGACGTCAATGCCTACTCGACGGTGCTGTATCTGACCTACGGCGGTTTCAGCGCCCTTTTTACGGGCGATCTGGAAGGAGAAGGCGAGGACAGGGTGACGAAGACGATGCAGGATTTGAAGAACAGAGGACTGCGCGGCGTCACGCTGCTCAAAGTGGCGCACCACGGGTCGGGCAATTCCACAGGCGGAGATTTCCTAAACGCGGTCGAGCCGAAGATCGCCCTGATCTCCTCCGGCAGGAACAACCGGTACGGCCATCCGCACGAAGAACTCCTGCAAAGACTTACAGAGGCGGGATGCCGGATATACGGCACGCAGGAGAGCGGCGCGGTGACGGTGTATGTTAAAAGCGGACGGGTGCGTGTGGAGGAATACTGCCGATAGAAAAGAGAGCGTCTGTTCATGTGAGAGCAGGATCGAGCGGGCCGGGAACGGGAAACAAAATAAAAATTTGGAAGAAATGCATGAAATTGAATAAACAAATCTTGAAGAAATGCAAGAAATGGGATAAATAAATCTTGAAGAAATGCATAAAACAGAACAAAAAAATCTTGAAGAAATGCATGAAATGCAATATTATTATTTTGAAGAAATGTAAACACTGAATTTGAAGGGGTGTGGACGGCATGTTTTTTTGGCGGAAGGTATATGACGACCTGGTGCAATGGAAAACAAAATACGCCGACCGATACGCTGTACTGTTGGAGGGTGCAAGACGTGTTGGAAAATCTACGATTGCAGAAAGGTTTGCTGCAAATGAGTACAGATCTTATATTTTGGTGGATTTTTCCCGGACGTCGAACGAAGAACTTGCCTGTTTTGACGATATTCACGATCTGGATATGTTTTTTTTAAGGCTGCAGGCGGTGCGCGGCGTCGATCTGTATGAGCATGAATCGCTGGTGATTTTTGACGAAGTGCAGTTATTTCCAAAAGCCAGACAGGCAATCAAGCATTTGGTGAAGGACGGCAGATACCATTATCTGGAAACGGGATCGCTGATCTCGATTAAAAAGAATGTCAAGAATATCCTGATCCCATCTGAGGAAATGAAGATCCATGTATACCCGATGGATTATGAGGAATTTTGTCTGGCGGTGGGAAAAAACTATGAGGCGCTTGGCGGGATATATGAGAAAAACAGGAGCATCGGACAGCAGACGAATCGAAAACTTATGCGTGACCTTAGACTGTATATGGCAGTAGGCGGTATGCCGCAGGCGGTCGAGGCGTATGTGAACGGTGAAAACTTTGCAATGATAGACCAGATCAAGCGGCAGATCATCAGACTCTATGAAGACGACTTCAAACGGCTGGATCCGTCAGGCAGGCTGGCTATGATCTATCATTCCATACCGGCGCAGCTTTCCAGAGGAGTCAGGCGTTATCGGTTGACACAGGCGGTCGGACGCAGGAAAACGGCGAAAGACGAAGCGCTTGTTTATGACCTGATAGATTCGGGGACGGTACTGCCATCCTACAATGTCACAGATCCGAGAGTCAGTCTGCCGCTTACAAAAGATACGGACAGCTACAAGTTGTATGTCGCAGACACGGGATTGTTTATCACGCTGATGTTTATCGACAGACCGGAGGCCGAAAATGAGATCTATGTCAAGCTGCTGTCGGATAAGCTGCCGGCCAATCTGGGGTATTTGTATGAAAACCTCGCCGCTCAGCTCATAGCGTCGTCGGGAAGGGAACTGTATTATCATACATGGGAGAAAACGGGGAGTACGCATTATTATGAGATAGATTTCCTTCTGGCGCAGGGAACGAAGATTACGGCTCTGGAGGTCAAGTCCGCCGGGACAGGCAGACATGAATCCCTGATGGAATTCAGAAAGAAATACGCGGGTCATGCTGGCGGGAGCGTCATCCTTTCACAGAAAGATCTGAACAGAGCCGACGGACTCAGATACCTGCCGATCTATCTGCTGCCTTTTCTGTGTGAGAGATAGGGGCGTTTCATTGCGGATAGCATTTAGACCGTGCAAAACCTGTGGAAAATTGGATTTGATTTATAACGCAAACTACTCTATACTGAATTTATGAAGAAGCTGTTGGAAGAAATCAAATCGGGTCAACTGAAACAGGTCTATATCCTCTACGGCGAAGAAGCGTATCTGCGGAACCAGTATAAGAACCGGCTGAAAGATGCGCTGCTTGCAGGCGGCGACGCCATGAACTTCCACTATTTTGAGGGGAAAAACATCCGGGTGGGAGAACTGATCGACCTTGCGCAGACCATGCCTTTTCTGGCTGAACGCAGGGTGATCCTGTTGGAAAACAGCGGACTGTTTGCCCATGGCGGGGAAGAACTTGCGGAGTATCTGCAGGACCCGTGTGAAACGGCGTACTTTGTATTTGTGGAACAGACCGTGGATAAGCGGAGCAGGCTCTACAAGGCGGCGACGGCCAAAGGGCGTGCGATCGAGTTCGCCGCGCAGGACGAAACGACGCTGAAACGCTGGATACTCGGCATCCTGAATAAGGAGAATAAAAAGATCACAGAGAGCGACTTAAACTTTTTTCTGGACAGAACGGGCCCGGATATGGTGAACATCCGGGGCGAACTGGAGAAACTGCTGTGTTACTGCATGGACAAAGAGGTGGTCACGGCGCAGGATATCGAGGCGGTGTGCACAAGGCAGATGAGCAGCCGCATCTTTGATATGATCAACGCTCTGGCGGAAAAGAAACAGAAGAAAGCGATGGAACTGTACTATGATCTTCTGGCGCTCAGGGAACCGCCCATGCGTATCCTGTTTCTGATCGCCAGACAGTTCAATATGCTTCTTCAGGTCAAGGAACTCAGGAACAAAGGCTATGGCGTGGAAGACATCGGAAAAAAGGTGGGACTGGCAGGTTTTATAGTCCGAAAATACGCGGCGCAGGCGGCCGGTTTCCGGGAGGACGATCTGCGCAGGGCGCTGACAGACTGTGTGGAAACGGAAGAAGCGGTCAAGACGGGCAGACTGGACGATGTGATGAGCGTGGAACTGCTGATCGTGAAATACAGCGCCGCATCTTAGGCGCGTATCCCGGCAGAGTGGGAAGGACGGCGCGGGGCCGGATGTCCGGACAATGATTTTGGAGGAGAATAGATTGAAAAATAAGCTTGATAGCTTATTTTTCACACGAGAATTTGTGCCGGAGCGTCACAAATTCCCCTGATGGCAGACGCGAATTTGAGATTCGCGCCGCCCCGTCGCGAGAACGCTCCAGAATGGAGAATAAAATGATTGAACTGATTATTATCATCTTCATAGGTGTTAAGATCTATAAAACAGTACAGAAACGCAGGCAGGAGGAAATGGAAAATCAGCGGCGGCCCAATGCCTCAATGCCGCAGCAGGCAGGTCCATGGCCCACAGGACGGCCGGACACGCAGCAGAAACAGCGTCCGATGGCCGGGCATGGCGCACAGCAGGCAGCGCGCCAGACGACGGTCCAGTCGGCCATACAGGAGGCGAAAGAGGACGGAAATACCACCACGGCCTATCTGATGGAAAAGGCGGCGGCGGACGAAAAAGAACATGCCAGAGAAAAATATGTGGAGCAGAAGCGGCTCGACGCGGAAAAGGGCAGACTGACGGCGGCGGAGCGTTTTCTGGACGGCGATCCCGTGCCGCCGAATAAACAGTGCGTATCCTGCGGCTACTGCGGCGCGCAGAACCTGATCCCGGCGGCGCCGCGGATGAAATACAGCTGCTATTTCTGCCGGGAACCGCTGTAGACCGGCGCGGCAGCAGGACCAAAACAGCGCGGCCGGAATAACGCGGTCAGAAGCAGCGCGGCCGGAACAGCAGATCAGAAACGGCGCGGCAGCGTGACAGGATCATGGAGGTAAGAAGAGAAGGCAATGACAGAAGGTAAAACAAGACAGATCAAATTTCTTTTTCCGGAGTGGAGAGATAAAGCGCTGACATTCAGCTATGACGACGCGCAGATATACGACAGGCGCCTGATCGATATCTTTAACCAATACGGCATGAAGGCGACTTTCCATCTGAACAGCGGGACTCTGGATCAGGAGGGGTTCATCCCGTCCGGCGAAGTGCAGGATCTTTACGCCGGTCATGAGGTCGCGTGCCATGCCGTGACGCATCCGTATTTCAATCAGCTGTCCATGGCGCAGACCGTGGCCGAACTGTATGAGGACAGAGCGGCGCTGGAGCAGTACAGCGGCCGGATCGTCCGTGGGTTGTCCTATCCTTTCGGCGAGTATAACGACCGCCTGATCGCAGCGGCCAAAAACCTCGGCATCGTATACAGCCGTACAGTCGAGGATACGATGAATTTCGCCCTTCCTTCTGATTTCATGCGCTGGCACCCCAGCTGCCACCACGACAAGGCGACGGATGCGTTTATGGACGATTTCCTGCATCCGCAGGGATTTCGGAATCTGTCGCTGCTGTATATCTGGGGACATAGTTTTGAGTTTGAGAGGAACCGGAATTGGGACCATATCGCGCATATATGCGATAAACTCCACGGGCGCCAAGACGTGTGGTATGCGGCAAATATAGAGATCTATGAGTATGTAACGGCGATGCGTTCCCTTGTTTTGTCCGTAGACGGAACGATGCTGTACAATCCGGCCGCCGTACCGCTCTATCTGTGTGTGGAAGGCGGGCATGTCCTCTTGGAGGCGGGTAAGACCCTCAGTCTTCGTGCATGTTCCGAAACTCGGTAGGGGTGCAGTTCTTGATCAGTTTGAACATCCGGATAAATGCGGAAAGACTGGAAAAGCCCGACTGCAGGGCGACTTCCGTGATGGATATTTCGGGGTCTACCAGAAGCATCTCCGCATGTTCGATCCGTTTTTTGTTCAGATATTTGTAAAAAGAAATGCCGGTGAAACGCTTGAACAGCCTTGTAAAATGATATTTGGAGAATCCGGCAAGATCCGCCACGTTGTCCAGACACAGATCCTCGGTACAGTGCTCGTGGATGTAACTGCATACCGCCATAAATTTTTCGGTATATTCTTTCTGCTTGGTGCGGGTCACGTCAAAGGCTCTGCCGTTTACGGCCCATTCTCTTCCGATCATGACCAGCATTTCGATCAGTTTGGAATAAATGGAAGCGCTTATGAGGATCGAGTCGCTGAAATATTCGGTATAGATGTCGAGCATCAGGGCTTTGAGCCTCTCGTGTATGGACGGCGCGCTGTCCGGGGTGATGAGCAGGGCGGACGGCAGGTTCGTCAGAATGGATTCGACGTCCGCCACGTTGTGCAGCAGGGAGAAATCCGCCTGAAAGATCAGCCGTTCACCGCGCATGGCGGGCATACTGTGGATCACGCCGGAATTGATGAAGAGCAGGTCGCCCTCTTTAAGCGTGTAACCGGAATCCGGGCAGGAAACCTGATAGGAATCTTCCAAAGGCATGACGATCTCGATCTGCGTGTGCCAATGATCGGGATAGGCTTCGTAATCGGTGTTGTCAAACAGCATGAAGCTTTCGATCTTTTTGTAAACTACGGTTTCTCTGATACCGTTCAGCACTTCTATCATATCCGACAGGTTCTCCTTTGGTCATAATCAATTACGAAAAATTGCTTTTTTCTATTTTTGATAATACCACAAAAAGTAAAAAAAGCAAATTTGCCGTGATCGTTATTGCATTTGTTCCGACGGTTATAGTATACTGTATATTCAGTAATAGTAATAGATCGTTGACGTTCCTGCCGACGGCGCAGCCGGATACAAACGCCGGACATAGGAAAACCGAAAACCTGATCATGTGATTGAAAGGAAAAAATGTATGGGTAAAAGAAGCGAAGCCAGAAAAAGAGCAGCGGAAAAAGCAAAAGAGTTAGTGAGCAGAATGACTATAGAGGAGCGGGCGTCCCAGCTGCGCTATGACGCACCGGCCATTGAGAGGCTGAATGTTCCGGCATATAACTGGTGGAATGAAGCGCTGCACGGCGTGGCGCGCGCCGGTACGGCGACGAGTTTTCCGCAGGCGATCGGCATGGCGGCAGCCTTTGATCCTGAACTGGTCGAAAAGGCGGGAGATGTCGCGGCCACCGAAGGGCGGGCAAAATACAATGCGCTTTCCAAAGAAGGCGACAGGGATATCTACAAGGGATTGACGTTCTGGTCGCCCAATGTAAATATCTTCCGTGATCCCAGATGGGGACGCGGCCATGAAACATACGGGGAAGACCCATATCTGACAGGGAGGCTTGGCGTGGCTTACGTCATGGGACTGCAGGGCAGCGGAGATACGCTTAAGAGCGCGGCCTGCGCGAAGCATTTTGCCGTTCATTCCGGCCCGGAAGCGGTACGGCATGAGTTTGATGCCAAAGCAAGCAAAAAGGATATGGCGGAAACCTATCTGCCGGCGTTCAAAGCCTGCGTACAGGAGGCCGAAGTGGAGGCGGTAATGGGTGCTTACAACAGGACGAACGGCGAGCCGTGCTGCGGCAGCAAGACGCTGATGCAGGATATCCTCCGCGGCGAGTGGGGATTCGAGGGGCATTATGTGTCGGACTGCTGGGCGATCCGGGATTTCCACGAGCACCATATGGTGACGAAATCGCCGGAAGAGTCCGCGGCAATGGCTCTGAAAGCGGGATGCGACATCAACTGCGGCGTGACCTATCTGCACCTTCTCAAAGCGCTTGAAGAAGGACTCGTGACCGAGGAAGAGATCACGGCGGCGGCGGAGAGAGCGTTTACCACCAGATATCTGCTCGGACTCATGGATGGCAGCGAGTACGATGCGATCCCGTACGAGAAAGTGGAGTGCGAGGAGCATTTGAAGGTGGCGGCTCAGCTGACAAAAGAGTCCGTCGTGCTTCTCAAAAATAATGGGATCCTTCCGCTTGACGCGGGCGCCGGGCAGACGATCGGCGTGATCGGTCCCAACGCTGACAGCAGGGCGGCGCTTGTAGGAAATTATCACGGAACTTCTTCCAGATACATAACGGTTTTAGAAGGAATCCAGAATAAAGTAGGACATAATGGCAGAGTTTTGTACTCCGAGGGCTGTCATTTGTTCAAAGACAGGGTGGAAGGCCTTGCATGGAAAAATGACAGGATCGCGGAAGCCGTCACGGTGGCAAAGCACAGCGATGTGGTGATCCTGTGCATAGGTCTGGACGAAACATTGGAAGGCGAAGAAGGCGATACCGGCAACAGCTATGCGTCGGGCGATAAAGTCGATCTGCAGCTTCCGCAGTCCCAGAGAGATCTGGCGGACGCGGTCCTGGCTGTCGGGAAACCGGTTATCGTGTGCCTGATGGCGGGAAGCGCAATCGATCTCTCCACAGCGCAGGACAAAGCGGCGGCGGTATTGCAGCTCTGGTATCCCGGAGCGCGCGGCGGCGATCCAGTGGCGGATATCCTGTTCGGAGAGTGTTCTCCGTCCGGCAAGCTTCCGGTAACCTTTTACCGATCTCTTGAAGAACTTCCGGCATTTGAGGATTACAGCATGAAAGGCCGCACTTACCGCTATATGACAGGCGAAGCGCTCTATCCGTTCGGATATGGACTGACTTACGGGGATGTTGTGGTGGAAAAAGCCGAGATCATCGAGCAGGATGCGGCGGCGCGCAAGGTCGTTCTGCGGGTCTGCGCGGCCAATCACGGCAGCGTGGCGACGGACGACGTCATACAGGTGTATGTAAAAGATTCTCAGTCGCCCTATGCGGTCCCGAACCACAGCCTGTGCGCTTTTCAAAGGGTATCGCTGAAGGCGGGCGAGAGTACGGAACTTCGGATCGAGGTGTCGGGAAATGCTTTCGGCGCGGTGAACGATGCGGGCGAGTTTGTGGCCGATTCGGATCGGTATACGCTCTATGTCGGGACCGGACAGCCTGACCGGCGCACCTGTGAACTTACCGGCAGGGAGAGCGTGAAACTGGAAGCGGCTTTTTAGAAAGTCTGTTTCGGAAAGTCCGGTTTTAGAAAGTGTGTTTTATGGTTTTGAAAAGTTTGGTTTTTGGGTTGCGGATACCGGCGGCGTAAGCTATACTGTATTTGATACAGCCCGTTTGGCCGCGGCGCACGCAGACCCTGCAGAAAAGATGTGCATGTATGCAGGATAAAAGATGCACGAAACAAAGATATACGAAACGGCAGGAAATAGAAGCTGTACGCAATAACGGAAATACGAACTAACAGAAAATAAAAGATATACGGACGGAGGTATAAGACATGGGCATGAATATCGTATGTCTGGATCTGGAAGGCGTGCTCGTGCCGGAGATCTGGATCGCTTTTGCCGAGGCCAGCGGTATTCCCGAACTTAAGAGAACGACCAGAGATGAGCCCGATTACGATAAGCTGATGAACTGGAGGATCGGGATCCTTAAAGAGCACGGCCTTGGGCTGAAAGAGATACAGGATACGATCGCGTCCATCGATCCGATGTCCGGCGCCAAAGAGTTTCTGGATGAACTCAGGAGCATAACGCAGGTCATTATTATCAGCGACACGTTCACCCAGTTCGCCGGTCCGCTCATGAAAAAACTCGGTTATCCGACCATCTTCTGCAATTCGCTGGAGGTCGGGCCGGACGGCGGGATCACAGGCTTTAAGATGCGGATCGAAAATTCCAAACTGAGTACGGTCCGGGCGCTGCAGTCGATCGGATTTGAAACGATCGCAAGCGGCGACAGCCATAACGATCTGGGCATGATCAAAGCAAGCAGGGCCGGATTTCTCTTTAAGAGTACGGAGCAGATCAAGAAAGACAACCCGGATATTCCGGCTTATGAAACCTATGAGGAACTGATGGCGGCAATCAAAAAGGCTCTTGCGGACGAATAGGATAGGAGGAAGCGGAATGAAATGTACGCGTATACCGCTTGTTGCGGAAGTTGAGAAGTACGAAACAGGAAAGGGACTGGAGGACGGTTTCGAGCCGTTGTCCGATGTGATAACCAAAGGGTGGATCGTCACCGATACGCTGGTCAAAGTCAAACGGGATAATGGCGTGATCGTATGCCCGTATATCATGCACCGCCGCGGCCGTACATTTATCGGCGAGGGAGATTATATCATTATTGACGAGGACAAGACCAAGCATGTGTGCGGCGAAGATAAGGTTTTTGCGCGGTACCGGAAAGTGGAATAAGGCGGTCCGTCAGGATGCGCCGGTATAATGTCAATGGAAGCCAGCCCGATTCAGGACTGGCTTTTTTGCGCGGTCCCGCATGGCCCGGCACGGATCATTCAATGGTTCTGCATGGATTTTGGGAGGCTTTTAATGGTTTTACATTGATTAACGGATGGGTCGGTAGTATAATAATATCGGTGTTTTTCGGCCATATGACAATACGGATAATAAGATAAAAGTATAAAGAGGGATTCCATGGATAAAAAGAAAAAATCGCTTCAACAGGTCGGGCTGGTTTCTCTGGTCCTGTTAGTAATGATCATTCTGTTTTGTTGGTATACGGGTGAGAACCGGAACCGCATCGAGGAGCGCAACAAAAATTATGCGGCGGATTCGGCGCGGGTGTCGGCCTATCGTATCGACGAAGAGCTGACAAGCGCTTTGAACCATATCAATATATATGCGTACTATCTGAGCCAAGGGCTCAAAACCCCGGAGGTAGACACGCAGATGCTCGCGCAGATGCAGGAGAACGCCCTGTTTGACGTGATGATGTATACGGACAAAGACGGCATCGATCATACTGCGGACGGACGCACCTCGGACGCCTCCAAAAGAAAATATTATCGGAACGGCATAGCGGGTAAGGACGGCGTTTCGATCATTTTCGATTCCCCTTATTTCGACGAACCCATGGCAAGTTTCTATGCTCCGGTATATTTTGACGGCGAGATCATCGGCGTGCTGCGGGGCGCTTTTCTGGCGGAAGAATATCTGGAAAATATGCTTTCCGTAACCTATTTCGGAGAAAAGGCGGCAGTCTATCTGTGTATGCCGGACGGCAGGATCATTGCCGGTTCCAGCGGGGAGTTGTACGACACAAGGATCACGGAAAAACTCGTCGAGGACAAGGTGATCGACCCGGACACCGCGGCCAAAGTGCAAGAAGTGTTTGACGGCGGCGGGGAAGGCGCGTTTATATGCAGAGAGGACTGCCTGACGGACAACGTGTGTGTCAAATGTCTTCCGAGCAGCGGTTACGTTCTCGTGCAGACGTTTCCCAAGAATGTGACCCAGCAGATGATAAGAGATGAAAATCTGGTCGGTATCCGTCTGGAAACAGGGCTTATCATACTGTTTGCCGTTTACATCATCGTCCTTCTGGTCAGCGCCGGATATGAACGGAAAAGACTGGAGCGGGAAAATCAGGAAATGAGTTACATCATAGACGGCGTCACTACGCTGTTTTCCCGGTTCACGCTGGTCGATTTTGAGGACGATACCTATCGGTATCTGGCGGGGACGCGCCCGATGGACGACAGAGTGGCGGTGTCGGGTCCGTACGAAGATCTGCGCGTTTATTTCAGTTCGCTTTTGGTCGATGAAAACGAACGCCAGAAATTTTTGGGCCAGATCAGCAAGGAATCCATTATCATAGCGATGGAAAAATACAGCAGCCTGCGGTTTGAAGTTCATTCATACGCCGGGACGGAACAAGTGTGGGAGCATGTGAACATCATCTGTCTGGAGCGCAAAAACGGCAAAGCAGCCAAAGTCCTGTTCCTGCGCCAGGACATTACGGAAGTCAAGGAACGCGAGCTGCAGAACCAGGCGAAGCTGTCGATCGCCGACCGCAAGGAACGGCAGTACAGGATCGCCGTAACGGCGTCGGCAATCTGCACTTTTGAGTTTAATCTCACGCAGGATCTCATGGAGGAAGATATCGTACGCACGGTGAACGGGCAGCCGGTTTCCCTTTTGCAACAGGTAGGCATGGAAGCGCCCTGCAGGGCGTCGGAAGTATTTGAACGGTGGAAACGGTTTATAGCGGAAGAATCCCTTCAGGAATATTCGGACGCATCTGATTTTTCCAAGCTGACCGAACGGTTTGAAAACGGCGAGGCGGAAGTGACGGTCGAATATTGGAGCAAAGACGTATCGGAAAACATATCGGATAATGACATCTGTGTCAGCCAGTCTTTCCTCATGACGCGCGATTATGAAACGGGAGATATTCTGGTCATGGTCGTGACCAAGGATGTGACGGAGATGGTGAAAAAACGTCTGCGTGAAACACAGGCGCTTCAGGACGCTCTGGTTCAGGCGCAGCACGCCAATAAGGCCAAAACCACGTTCTTGTCCAATATGTCCCACGATATCCGTACGCCTATGAACGCGATCATCGGGTTTGCGACGATCGCCGTGGGGCACATCGACAACAAGGAACAGGTCAAAGACTGCCTGCAGAAGGTGCTTTCCTCCAGTAACCACCTTCTGAGCCTGATCAACGATATCCTGGATATGAGCCGGATCGAGAGCGGCAAGATCCAGATCAAGGAGCAGAATTGTAATCTTGCCGAGATCATGCACAATCTGATCAACATCATACAGCCTCAGGTGAAAGCAAAGCAGATCAAACTCGACGTGGATACCTACGATGTACAGAACGAAGATATCATAGCCGATCCTTTGAAGCTGAATCAGGTGTTTATCAATCTTTTAAGCAACGCGGTAAAATACACGCCTGCGGACGGCAATATCTCTTTCCGCATCATACAGAAACGTTCGGTGAACGACGGATACGGCGAGTACATGTTTGTCGTCAAGGATAACGGAATAGGCATGTCGCAGGAGTTTGTGGATCATATCTTTGAGCCCTTTGAGCGCGAAACGACGGTGACGCAGTCGGGGATCCAAGGCACCGGGCTGGGCATGGCGATCACCAAGAATATCGTGGAGATGATGAACGGCACGATAAATGTTGAAAGCCAGCGCGGAAAAGGAAGCACGTTTACCGTGGAACTCAGCCTGAAACTTCAGGACGTGGAGGAAACTGAGAAGCACATCAAAGAAATGAAAGGACTTCGGGCGTTGGTGGTGGACGACGATTTCAATATCTGTGACAGCGTCGGCAAGATGCTGAAACAGATCGGGATGCGTTCCGAGTGGACCACGTCGGGAAGAGATGCCGTATACCGCGCCAAGTTCGCAAGTGAAGAAAAAGATCCTTATCATACCTATATCATAGATTGGCAGATGCCGGAAACAAACGGCGTGGAAACGGCCAGAATGATCCGAAACGCGGTCGGACCTCAAGCTCCGGTGATCATCATGACGGCATACGACTGGTCGGATATCGAGGAGGAGGCAAAAGCGGCGGGCGTTACCGCTTTCTGCGCGAAACCGCTTTTTATGTCCAATTTAAAATCCGCCCTGCTTGCGGCCAATGACAAAGAGCAGGAGGAAGAAACGCAGGCTTGGACCAAAGAAGACTTCGGCGGAAAACGGATCCTTCTCGTGGAAGATATCGAAATGAACCGCGAGATCGCCGAGATGATATTGAGCGAGGCGGGCTTTGTGGTGGAGTCGGCGCCGGACGGAACGGACGCTGTGGCGATGGTAAGAGCGTCGGCGGAACACTATTACGATATTATACTGATGGATATACAGATGCCGACGATGAACGGCTATGAGGCGACCCGGACGATCAGGGCGCTGCCGAGAGAGGACGTCAATACGATCCCAATCATAGCCATGACGGCCAACGCGCTTGAGGAGGATAAAGAGGAAGCCCTCAAAAACGGCATGAACGCCCATATCGCCAAACCGCTTGATATAGATGTGTTTATGAGCGTCCTCAAACAATTTCTGGAGTGACGGTTGGAGTAGTCATAATGCCGGAGAACAGCTGAATATTGAAAAGTTTTTGAGCGCTCATGCAGTTTTGATGCTGCATGGGCGCTTTTCGCAATATTTATGCTGTTCCGCAGGCAAAAAAATTTTTATTTTCCAATTCAAGTCCGTTATATGGTACATCACCTATGATATTTTATTATCAGAAATTGACCAAAAGGCAGGCACATTTGTAACAGCAGATGAAAATGCGGCGAAAATGCCGGGGAGGACGAAGAATGAGAGAAAAATATATAAGCGGAAGCGGGGCCGGTGAAAGGCATATGAGCGGCGGCAGCAGATCTAGCGAAAAGTATATGAGCGGAAACAGGGCCGCTGAAAGGCAGATAAGCGGCAGCAGATCAAACGGAAAGGACATGGTCGGCAGATCCGGTGAAAAGTACATAAGCAGAGAAAAGCGGAGCGGGAAGGCGTTTGGTTTTCTCACGGTCCTGCTTGTGCTGATCATTATTTTCTGTGTTAAAGGGACGGTTATGAGCAGGGAAAAGAAGGGCTGTGAACGCAATAATCATTATTATGCGGCTCTGGAACAGGAATTTGTCAACAGTGCAAGGAAGACGTTAGAGGGACAGGGGCTTCATGACTGCGGGCTTGATCTCAGATGGGTCGCCGATGAAAACGGCAGCCGGGAATATACGATACTCATTCATCACAGAAGGCTGGACCGGATGAACGGCGAGGATAAGGCCGCTCTGGCGGATCTGTTGTCCGCAGCGGAGTTTCAGGAGGAAACGTGCACATTTCAATATGTGTTCGGCTGATTTGCGCACAGCATTAAAAAGCGCGGAACCGGCAGCAGGATATTGACAGAATCGAACATATGTTTTATATTAATTATACAGAACATTTGTTCGCAAAACGGAAAGATTTATTTTTTTTCTTCAATAGAAAAGAATGACATTTTCAGGATTTGGGATTATACTAGTAAAGATGGAGCAGACAGGTTTCACGATACGCCTGCTTCGAGTAAATCAGATTGGAGCATGATATGAGATCAAATCCCAAACCTCTGGAAATGTACAGACATTTTAAAGGAAATATATATCAGATCCGTTGTCTTGCAAAACACAGCGAAACAGGCGAAACAATGGTAGTTTATCAGGCGATGTACGACACGTTCCAGATTTATGTCAGACCTCTGGCAATGTTTATGGATGAAGTGGACCGGTCAAAGTATCCTGAGGCGAAACAGCGATATCGTTTTGAACTGCTTCAGGATATGGATAATATAGGGCAGGAAGCGGAGCAGGCCAAGACAGCGGAACAGCTGAGAACCGTGGCAGCACAGACGCAGATGACAGAGCGGACGAAGACCATGGGACAGACGCAGGAAGCGGAACAGGCCAAGACAGTACGGCAGACGCAGACGGCGGAACAACCGGCGGTATCGGAACAGCCGTCGGGCACAAATGAAGACAGGAACGAAGAAGTGAATATTGATCCTCTGGTGATGGAATTTCTGGATGCAGATACTTATGAGCGGAAACTTGACGTCTTAACATCCCTTCGCCCCAGAATAACCGACGATATGATCAACACGATGGCGGCGGCCGTTGATCTGGAGATCAAAGACGGCGATGTGGAAACCCGGTATGAGGAGTTTAAGAATTGTCTGCTTACTTTTGAAAAGTATGAGTGTAACAGACTGCGATAGCTGATTAAGGCGGATCGCACCGCAGAGCCATTTCCGGAGAATCCCAGCGCGGCATGAGAATGTCGCAGACGGTGTCAGGAGGTGGCTTGATGGCGTATGATTTAGAGAACAGGCTGGTAGTAGGGGTATCCTCGCGGGCTTTGTTTGATCTTACTTATGAAAATACGATATTTGAGTCGGAAGGTGTGGAAGCATACTGCCGGTATCAGGTTGAACATGAGAATGATATACTGCGTCCGGGGCCGGGTTTCCCTCTGATCAAAGCGCTGCTCAACCTGAATAACCTGCCGAATCACGAAGGCTGTGTGGAAGTTATCATCATGTCCAGAAACAGCCCGGACTCCTCGCTGCGGGTCTTTAAGGCGATCGAACATTACGGGTTGAATATAACCAGAGCGGTTTTGGCGAGCGGGGCGTCTTTGGCGCCGTACCTTGCGGCATTTAAGACGGATCTTTTCCTGTCGGCCTATGAGGACGATGTGCAGAGCGCCATAGACTCGAATATTGCGGCGGGCATCATCTGTACCGACGGACTGCGCACTTATGACTGCGAACATCAGATCAAACAGATCCGGATCGCATTTGACGGGGATGCGGTGCTTTTCTCCGATGAATCGGAAAGGATCTATCAGGAACATGGACTGGCGGCGTTTGAGGAGAACGAGCGGCGCAATGCAGGCAATCCGCTTCAAGCGGGGCCGTTCGCAAAATTCCTGAAAACGTTGTCAAATCTGCAAAAGGATTTCACGCAGGAAGACGCTCCCATCAGAACGGCGCTTGTCACTACCAGATGCGCTCCGGCGCACGAGAGGGTCATCCGCACGCTGCGCGCGTGGAATGTGCGGATCGACGAGGTCTTTTTCCTCGGCGGGATACGCAAGAAAGATGTGCTTCAATCATTCGGCGCGCATATCTTCTTCGATGATCAGTCGGTACATACCGAACCGGCGTCCGAGGTCGTTCCGGCGGCACGGGTGCCATATAAGAGCAAAGATCTTGACGGCGGCTGTGTTTTGGACAGCAGCTGACGGTATGGAGCCGGGCGGATCGGGCAGAAAAGTCATAACCCTGCGGGATCTGCGCAATATTTTGGATAAAATGATAAAAACTGAAAATATGAGATGAAATATAATGAAATCGTCAAAGCCAATTTCATAGAAAGGCCGAATCGTTTTATCGCCTATGTGGATATAGCGGGGAAAAGAACCAAAGTACATGTAAAGAATACGGGGAGATGCCGGGAACTGCTGACGGACAATGCCGCGGTGTACCTTGCGAAAAGCGATAATCCCGATCGGGCTACCGCCTACGATCTGGTGGCGGTCAATAAAGGAGCAAGACTTGTCAACATGGATTCCAGTGCTCCGAATAAGGTCGTGGGCGAATGGCTTGCGGCGGGAGGGCTGTATGAGGACATCTGCCTGATACGGCCGGAAACAGTGTTTGGCAGTTCCCGATTTGATTTCTATGCAGAGAGTGGTTCCGGCCGGAAAGCTTTTATAGAAGTCAAAGGCGTTACACTGGAAAACGATGATATCGCTTCCTTTCCCGATGCGCCTTCCGAGCGGGCCGTAAAGCATGTGGAAGAACTCATTGCGGCGCACGGACAAGGCTATGAAGCGTACCTGATCTTTGTCGTGCAGATGTGCGGCGTCAGATATGTGGAACCAAACCGGCATACGCAGCCGGCGTTCGGGGACGCACTGTTAAGAGCCAGAAACGCCGGAGTGCACCTGCTCGCCTGTGACTGCGTGGTGGAAGAAGACTTTCTTGCAATAGACAAAGAGATCCCGGTTGTCGTAGACGAACTGGATCTCATTACAGAGCCATTGCTTACATGGTATGACGGCAATAAGCGTATCCTGCCATGGAGGGAGGATCCTTCGCCGTATCATGTCTGGCTGTCCGAGATCATGCTGCAGCAGACGAGGGTAGAAGCGGTGAAACCTTATTATGACCGTTTTCTCAGGGAACTGCCGGACATCAAAAGTCTTGCCGAGGCGGATGAGGAAAAACTGCTGAAACTGTGGGAAGGGCTCGGATACTATAACAGGGCGAGAAACCTTAAGAAGGCGGCACAGATGATCATGTCCGAATACGGCGGCAGGATGCCCTCGGATCATGACGGCCTGATGCGGTTGAGCGGGATCGGCAGCTATACGGCAGGAGCCGTGGCGTCGATTGCCTTTGGGCGTCCGGTGCCGGCCGTGGACGGCAATGTCCTGCGGGTGCTGTCCAGACTGCGGATGGATGAAAGAAATATTTCTGAGGCCAGAGTCAGGAAAGATATAGAAGACGAACTTCGCAGCGTTATGCCCAAGGACAGGCCGGGAGATTTTAATCAGGCATTGATGGAATTGGGCGCTACGGTCTGCGTGCCCAACGGCGAACCCAAATGCGGCATATGTCCGTGGAAGGAACTGTGCAGAGCAAGAGCGGCAAAGGCGACGCAGCAGTATCCCTTGAAAGCGGCAAAGAAACCGCGGGCGATAGAAAAGAAAACGATTCTGGTCATACAGTACGGTCATAAGATAGCGCTGCGCAGGCGTCCCGGCGAGGGGCTGCTCGCGGGGATGTACGAATTTCCCACTATGGAGGGACACCGGAAAGAAAAACAGGTGTTGGAGTATCTGCGTCAGAGCGGCGTTTCGCCTCTCAGGATCCGCAGACTGGAACCGGCAAAGCATATTTTTACCCACAAAGAATGGCACATGACGGGATATCTGATCCGTGTGGATGATCTGGAGGGCATGGGAGAATATGAATTTGTCGAAGTGAGCGAAATGAAAGAACGGTATCCTATCCCGTCGGCTTATGCCGCGTATATGCGCATGATCAGCGCTTTGTGATGGACCCTGTCCTGATGGGATTTGTGCTGGAGCGTCACAAGTTCCCATGATGGCAGGCGCGGATTTGAGATTCGCGCCGCCCGCTGTAAGAACGCTCCGGAATGGAGAATTGATTATATGAAATTATTGTCGGTGGCGGTTCCCTGTTACAATTCACAGGACTATATGAGAAAGTGCATAGATTCTTTGCTGATAGGCGGAGAGGACGTGGAGATACTGATCGTAGACGACGGCTCGACGGACAACACGGCGGCTATTGCGGATGGGTATGCATCCCGGCATCCGTCTATCGTCAAGGTCATTCATAAGGAGAACGGCGGTCACGGCTCTGCGGTCAACGCCGGACTGGCGCAGGCTTCCGGGGTGTATTTTAAGGTGGTTGACAGCGACGACTGGGTCAAAGAGAGCGCCTATTTTAAGATCCTTGAAGTGCTCAGGGACATTACGGCGGGCGATACGACGCTTGATATGCTGATCAGTAATTTCGTCTATGAGAAAGAGGGAGAGGCGAAGCATAAAGTCATGAAATACCGCCATGCCCTTCCGCAGGACCAGATATTTACATGGAATGACGTCAGACATTTTCACAAAGGGCAGTATATTCTGATGCATTCGGTGATCTTTCGGACAAGACTGCTCAGGGAAAGCGGATTAAAACTGCCGGACAATACTTTCTATGTAGATAACATCTTTGTTTTTGAACCGCTTCCGTTTGTGCGCAACATGTATTATCTGGACGTCAATTTCTACCGCTATTATATCGGCAGGGAAGGACAGTCCGTCAACGAAGAGATCATGATATCCAGAATAGATCAGCAGATCAAAGTCAATAAGATCATGATGGACTATCTGGCGGAGAATATGGATAAACTGTGCATCCGCCGCAAACTGAAAAATTATATGCTGAATTATCTGGAGATCATTACGGTGATTTCTTCTATACTATTGATCCGGTCCGGTACGGAGGAGAACCTTAAGAAGAAACAGGAATTGTGGAATTACATTAAAAAGAAAGATCTGCGGATCTATATAAGACTCCGGTACGGTGTACTGGGCAATTCCATGAATCTGCCCGGCAAAGGGGGAAGGAAGATATCTGTGGAAGGGTATAAGATCTGCAGAAGGTTTTTCAAATTTAACTGACAGCCCGATCGGCTTGATGTCATGACCCGGCTGGATCTGCCTGTGACTGGCTGCTCCGGTTAGAGCTGTTGGATCTGCCCGTAACCGGCGGCTTTGGCCACCTTAATTGATTCTCTTTAGTTTGTGGAGTTTTACAGGGTTTTGAGAGTGGAACAAAGAACTTCAGCTGATCTTCGGGTTGCGGCCGCGGCGGTTCTGCAGACTCCGGGAGTGGTTCAGCAGGATGTCGGACTGATATACGATCCCATACATGACTGCCGCCATGATAAATGCCGTAGTCACATCGAATACAGAGTGCTGCTTGATAAACATGGTTGACATAATAATCGAGGTGCAGAGGATGAAAGAGCCGATACGAACGCTCTTATGCTTTTTCAGCTGAGGACTGTGCATGACTGCAATGTGGCAGCCGAGGGAATTATACACATGGATACTTGGCCACAAGTTGGTCGGTGTGTCGATTCGATAGAGGGTAGCGACCAGCTGCGTGAAAAAGTTGTCGCGCGGCATGGTATTCGGTCTTAAGTTGTGCCCGTTGGGAAACAGGGTCGATATCAGCAGAAATATGGTCATGCCGGTGAATAAGAAAATAAGGGCCTTGACGTAGCTGTCTTTGTCACGCAGGAAAAAGTAAGCGACCGTTACGGCGACATAGAGAAACCATAACATATACGGAATAACAAAAACTTCGCAGAAAGGGATCTTGTCGTCGAGGGATACATGGATGATCCGATAAGGCTTGGTGATGGTCCTTTCCAGATAGTTGAACCAAGCAAGATAAATGATCCCATAGATGATAAGCGGGACCGCATGTCTGTATTTGTTCATGAACATAACAAACCGATTCTGCTTTTTTTCAAAAGTTTCCAATCTTCCTTACCTCGCTTTGCTTCCGGGCCATCCTGCACGGCTTTCGGCAGAGGCGCGCAGGCGCTCCGTCCGCCGCCGGTGTTTACTACTATTTATAGTTGTAATCATAGCAGATAATGTATAAAAGTCAAAATAAGATTTCCATAAAAATTTCTTAATATTTCTTGAAAAAATGTATATTATGTGTAAAAAGAAAATCGCATCATGTACAAAAAGATGCTGTTGCGCCGCAATCACTCTATGTGGTATACTAATGCTGATTTTATTTGGAAAGGCGGGAACAGGGAATGTATTCATTGGACGAGGTTAAAAAGGTAGATCCGGAAATAGCGCAGGCGATCGTGGACGAACAGAGCAGACAGAATTCCCACATCGAACTGATCGCATCCGAGAACTGGGTGAGCAAGGCAGTCATGGCGGCAATGGGCAGCCCTCTCACCAATAAATATGCGGAAGGATATCCGGGGAAAAGATATTACGGCGGCTGCGAGTGCGTGGACGTAGTGGAGGATCTGGCAAGGGACCGGGCGAAGCAGCTGTTTGGCTGTGAATATGTCAATGTGCAGCCTCACTCCGGCGCACAGGCGAACATGGCGGTATTTTTTGCTGTGATGGAGCCGGGCGATACTTTCATGGGAATGAATCTGGACCATGGCGGACATTTATCCCACGGTTCGCCGGTCAATATGTCCGGTAAATATTTTAAGTGCGTACCTTACGGCGTCAATGACGACGGATTCCTTGATTACGATAATGTGCGTAAGATCGCGCTGGAGTGCAGGCCCAAGCTGATCGTGGCGGGAGCTTCAGCGTACGCGCGGACCATTGATTTTAAACGGTTCCGAGAGATAGCTGACGAGGTCGGCGCGGTCCTGATGGTGGATATTGCCCACATTGCGGGGCTTGTGGCGACGGGACTTCATCCGAGCCCGATCCCGTATGCGCATGTTACGACGACGACGACGCATAAGACGCTCCGCGGTCCGCGCGGCGGCATGATCATGTCCAGTCAGGAAGTGGCTGACAAATATAATTTCAACAAAGCGATCTTCCCCGGTATTCAGGGCGGCCCGCTGATGCATGTGATAGCGGCGAAAGCGGTCTGCTTTAAGGAAGCGCTGGATCCTTCTTTTAAGCAGTACGCACAGAATATCATAGATAATGCGCAGGCTCTCTGCAAGGGACTGCAGAGCAGGGATGTGAAGATCGTATCCGGCGGTACGGACAATCATCTGATGCTGGTCGATCTGACTCCGTATGATCTGACGGGCAAAGCGGTGGAAAAACTTCTCGACGAGGCTCATATCACCGCCAACAAGAATACGATACCGAACGATCCGAAATCTCCGTTTGTCACAAGCGGTATCCGTCTGGGAACCCCTGCGGCTACATCCAGAGGATTGAACACGCAGGATATGGATCAGGTTGCCGAGGCGATCTCCATCGTGATCAAAGAAGGAGAAGCCGGTATTGACAAGGCGCGCGCCATTGTCAAGACGCTGACGGACAAATATCCGTTGATCTGAAACGGATGCCCGGCGGATCCTGCTTTCGGAGAGATCCGCGCCGAAAGATACGATATGACGCGAGAGGAGCAGTATGGTGGACAGGCATATGGATAACATGGTAAATATTGCGGTACTGGGATACGGTACGGTCGGCAGCGGCGTGGTAGAGGTGATAGAAACCAATAAATCCGCTGTCAATAAGCGCGCGGGCGCAGAGTTGAATATCAAATATATTCTGGATCTGAGGGATTTTCCGGGAGATCCGTATGAGGATAAGGTCGTGCATGATTACGGGATGATCCTGAACGACCCGGAAGTGGCCGTGATATGTGAAACGATGGGCGGGATAAAACCGGCTTATGATTTTACAAAACAGGCGCTTCTGGCAGGCAAGAGCGTGTGTACGTCCAACAAGGAACTGGTCGCAGCGCATGGGCCGGAACTGATCGCAGCCGCGAGGGAGCATCACTGTAACTATCTCTTTGAAGCCAGCGTGGGCGGCGGCATCCCGATCATACGCCCGCTGAACTATTCGCTTACGGCGGAGAAGATCGATGCGATCACGGGGATATTGAACGGCACGACCAATTATATCCTTACCAAGATGGACCGGGAGGGCGCCGATTTTAATGAAGTGCTGAAAGAAGCGCAGGAGAAGGGCTATGCGGAGCGCAACCCCGAAGCGGATGTGGAGGGTTATGACGCATGCCGCAAGATCGCTATCCTTTCGTCGCTTATGTGCGGCAAGAATGTAAAATACGAGGAGATCTATACGGAAGGGATCACCAAGATCACCCCTGAGGATTTCCGGTATGCCAAGCAGATGAATAAATCCATCAAGCTGCTTGCCATGAGCAGAGATACGGACAAAGGATTCTTCGCGATGGTCGCTCCTTTTCTGATTTCAAGGGAACATCCGCTCTACAGTGTGAGCGACGTGTTCAACGCAGTTTATGTGCACGGCAATATGCTGGGAGATTCCATGTACTACGGACGCGGGGCGGGCAAGCTGCCCACGGCGAGTGCGGTGGTATCCGATGTGGTGGACTGTGCAAGACATCTTGGCAGGACGGTTATGTGTTTCTGGGAAAACGAGGACGTCAAAGTTACCGGAATCGAGGAAGACGAAGGAAAATACTTTGTCAGGGTGCCTGCCGGGAAAAAAGACGAAGCGATGGAGATCTTCGGCTCTCTCGCGGAGATCAGCGTGGGCATTGCGGAAGAATTTGCCTTTATGACCCATGTAATGAAAGAAAAGGATTTTAACGATAAAATAGAGAAACTGGGCGGATGCATCAATCGGATCCGCATCTTAAGCGCGTAAATATATGCAGCCGGGCGGTGTCCTCCGTTGGCGTCTTGGATTTCGGAAGGACTGCACGGTGATATGAGGAGATCAGTATGAAAAAAGTAGTGAAATTCGGCGGCAGTTCACTGGCGAGCGCCGAACAGTTCAAAAAAGCAGGGGACATCATCCGGGCGGACAAAGAGCGCAGTTTTGTAGTGCCTTCCGCACCCGGCAAAAGAAATCCCGACGACACCAAAGTTACCGACATGCTCTATGCCTGCTATGCGCTTGCCGGGGAGGACAAGGATTTTAAAGTACAGCTGCAGGCGATCAAGGACCGCTATCAGGAGATCATAGACGGACTCGGACTCGATCTGTCCCTCGACGATGAATTTAAAGTGATCGAGAAGAATTTTAAGGACAAAGCCGGTGACAATTATGCGGCATCCCGCGGAGAGTATCTCAACGGCATCATCATGGCGGCGTATCTGGGCTTCGAGTTTGTGGACGCCGCGCAGGTCATACGTTTTACGGACGAGGGGGAGTTTGATCCGGAAACGACCAACACCCTTCTGAGGGAAAGATTGAACGGCGTGGATGCGGCGGTCATTCCGGGATTCTACGGCGCTTACGAAAACGGTACGGTCAAGACTTTTTCCAGAGGCGGTTCCGATATAACAGGTTCCATCGTAGCGCGTGCCGTCAAAGCCAACGTGTATGAAAACTGGACGGATGTATCGGGCTTTCTGATCGCGGATCCCCGGATCATCTATAAACCGGAGGGGATCGATACCATTACATACAAGGAACTGCGGGAGTTGTCCTACATGGGCGCGGGCGTGCTTCATGAGGACGCGATCTTTCCGGTCAGGAGAGAGGGCATCCCGATCAATATCCGCAATACCAACGCACCGGACGATGAAGGCACATGGATCGTGGAGAGCACCTGCCAGAAGCCGAAATATGTCATTACGGGGATCGCGGGCAAGAAGGGTTTCTGCTCCGTCAACATCGATAAGGATATGATGAATTCCGAGATCGGTTTTGGGCGCAAAGTCCTTCAGGCTTTTGAGGAGAACGGCATTTCGTTCGAGCATGTTCCCTCAGGCATAGATACCATGACGGTTTTTGTCCATCAGGACGAATTTATGCACAAGGAGCAGCAGGTCGTATCCGGCATCCACAGGCTTGCGGAGCCGGACCACATCGAGATCGAGGGCGATCTGGCGCTTATCGCGGTTGTGGGACGCGGCATGAAATCGACGCGCGGTACGGCCGGGAGGATCTTTTCCGCTCTGGCGCACGCCAACGTCAATGTCAAGATGATCGATCAGGGTTCCAGTGAACTGAATATCATCATCGGCGTGGCCAATTCCGATTTTGAAACGGCGATCAAAGCGATTTACGACATTTTTGTGCGGATTCAGATCTGATGTGGTTATTTTAGACCAAAAAAACGAGTTTTTTTGATTATTTTTTGCTGAATCGTTCACCTTTTGCTTTTCTTTTTGTAGAAATATGATATAATAAGTGCAGGCTCAGCAGCCTGCACTAAGAGAATCGCTTCGCAATTCTCCTGGAATGATATACGGTACCAGCATCTGAGAATATAGTATAGTAACTCCAGAATCCGTCTGCTGCGCAGCCGTCGTGCTGACGCACTATAAGATTCTGTCGTTACCATATTAGGTGAAATCAAATGCTCGCTGTGCTCGCGCTTGATTTCCTGCTGATATGGTATAATAAGCGCAGATTCAGCAATCTGCGCTAAGAGAATTGCTTTGCAATTCTCCTGAAATGATATACGGTGTTGGCATCAGAGAATATGGCATAATTAAAGTAGTTTTATCTTGGGGTTATACGTTTAGCAGTCTAAGGCGTTACAACAAAACGAAGTACGCGGATATACTGTATTTACTATCACGGGGAGGTACATATGGCAAATCAGAAAACAGACTCATTGGTCTTCACCAACGATAATTGTGTAGGATGCAACAAATGTATTTCTGTCTGTCCCGTCCTTACCGCCAACCATGCGGTCATAGAGGACGGCAAGAACAAGATCGTTGTGGACGGTAAACAGTGCGTGGCATGCGGCGCATGTTTCGATGCATGTGCGCATGAGGCAAGAAGTTTCAACGACGATACCGAGCGCTTTTTTGAGGATCTGAAAAAGGGCGAAAAGATATCGCTGCTCCTTGCACCGGCATTTCTGGCCAATTATCCCAGAGAATACAGCACCGTGCTGGGCGGCTTGAAACAGTTGGGCGTCAACCGCATCATCAGTGTCAGCTTCGGTGCAGATATCACCACATGGGGATATATCAAGTACATAACGGAGCACAACTTTACGGGCGGTATTTCGCAGCCCTGCCCGGCAATCGTCGGCTATATCGAAAAATATATCCCGGAATTGATTCCGAGTCTGGTGCCGGTCCACTCGCCGATGATGTGCGGCGCGATCTATGTCAAGAAATATATGAAAGTACCCGATAAACTGGCGTTTATCAGTCCTTGTATCGCAAAGAAGAATGAGATAGACGATCCTAACTGCGGCGGGTACGTTTCCTATAACGTAACCTTTGACCATCTGATGGAATATGTGCGCAAACACAATATCTCCGGCCCGGCGGTCACGGACGAGATCGAGTACGGTCTTGGGTCTATCTATCCGATGCCCGGCGGTCTGAAAGAGAATGTATACTGGTTCTGCGGCGATGATGTCTTCATCCGTCAGATCGAAGGCGAGAAGCACGCCTATGAATTTCTTGAGGATTATAAGAGCAGGGTGCTTGGACACAAGGAACTTCCTTTTATGGTCGACGCGCTCAACTGCGCCAAAGGGTGTATCTACGGTACGGGCGTTGAGGACGCCAAGACCAAGACCGACGATACGCTGTATGAACTGCAGAAGATCAAGGAAGCCAGCAAGAAAAACGGCAGGCTCAACGCATGGAGCAGGAACCTGTCGCCGAAACAGAGGCTGGACAGATTCAACAAGCAGTTTAAGGAGCTGGACATCAACGACTTTATCAGACATTACACGGATAAGTCCAAGGGACTGGAGATACAGAAGCCCAACACTTCCGTGCTGAACGATATTTTCAACGACATGGAGAAACGCACGGAAGAGCAGCGCAAGATCAACTGTTCGGCGTGCGGATACAATACCTGTAAGGATATGGCTGCGGCGATCTATAATGAGTGCAATTACAAGGACAACTGTATCCAGTTCGTAAAGGGCGAGGTGGAGAAGGACAGCGAACTTGCCAAGCAGATGGCGGAAGAGATGGAGCTTAAGAACAATGAGATCATGGAGAAGAACAACATGATTGCCTCTCTGGTTTCGGAAGTCAATGAAGATTTCACCAATCTGGATACGTCCATCAAGGATATGGCAGCCGGAAATAACAGCAACGGCCGCGAGAGTACGGGCATATCCCAGTCCATGGCGGACGTGGTTACGTTCTGCGATCAGCTGAAAGAAGCGCTGAACGGTATTCAGGAACTGTTGGTTAAGTTGGAAGAGAACAATCTGGAGATCACCAATGTGGCGGAAGAAACGAATCTGCTTGCCTTGAACGCAAGTATTGAAGCGGCCAGAGCGGGAGAATCCGGAAGAGGTTTCGCAATCATCGCGGAGAATATCAAGAAACTGGCCGATCTCTCGAAAGACACGGCAAGCGACAGCGATTCCAATAAGGAACAGATTCAGGGCGCAATCGAGGAACTGCTCGGCAATGCGGAGAAACTGATCGAGATTATCGACGGTGTCAACTTAAGAGTCACCAATCTGGCGGCTTCGACGGAAGAGATCGCAGCGTCTGCGGATATGGTAAGCGGCATTTCCGCAAGCCTGAAAGATAAGCTGGCAGCATTGTCGGCATAAAAAAATTGAAAATGGTATATGGAAAGCCGGTTCAGTATAGCCTGAACCGGCTTTTTTGCGGCTGCCGCAGGATCGTCCCTCACGGATCTCAGTAGCCGAGAGGCTCTCCCACGAGGTATACTTTGATCCTTCCGGTGTGTCCGCTGCGTCTTGTGACCACGATCTGGTTGCAGAAACAATCCGGCGCAAGACAGTCATGGCAGACGCCGGATGCGGCGCAGGGCAGCTTTCGGTCAAGGCGGACCGCGTTGGCCGGTGAAGCTGTGTTTCGGACTCTGGCAATGCCGCTTTTAACGTCCGTAACGACCTTGTTCATGCCGACGATCAAAAGAACGTGGCTCGGACCCTGAATAAGACATGCGACGCGGTTGCCGTTGCCGTCGATGTTAATAAGTTCGCCGTCTAATGTGATGGCGTTGCTGCTCATAAGGTAATAATCGGAAAGCACCGCCTGCGAGTACAGCACTCTGGATTCGTCGGGAGTCTTGGCCGCGGAGCGGTCGATCAACTGATAGTCGCCGTTGTGTATGGCGTCCATCAGTCCACATTCCTTGATGCTTTCGCTGCCGCCCCAGCTGATCACGGACCGCTTGGGAATGGATTCAAGGACGGCGCGCGTACATTCCGCCGCCGTATTATAGTAACATCCTTCCATATTGCGTTTTGCCAGATTGCTGATGATCGTCTGAGCTTGTTTTTCGTAAGCTGTTGTTAGGTAAGACATAATTTCCTCCTGCATCGTTTGTATTCCCATTGCGGGCAGTCATGATTAAGATAATAAATTTCAAAATCCATTATAGCATACCGGCAAATGCACGGCAACGGACTCTTTGGGTGTAAAATGACTGTTAATTGATGGATAAAAATGGAAAAAATTTGAAAATATAGGGATAAAAGAAAATAAAATGAAAAAAATTTAAAAAATTTGAAAAAATGTGTTGACAAATTAAAACCTGATGATATAATAAAAACATAAACAAAACAAATTCACATAGATATCATAAAAGAAAGAGAGGTATGGTCCACCGAAAGCATAATTTAAAACCGGTAAGAAGTACAAATGAATAAGGAACCAATGACAAAGCAACGGAAACGTAGTCGAGTACATGAGAAAAAGTAACGAATCACTAAGGAAAAGAGAATAGGACGTTACGGTATACGAATACAAAAGATGAATGGAAAGAGTACGAAAGAAAAAACGGAGGTAAGGACCATTGGATAGTATAGTTTAGAAGCGGGTGTTGATCACAAAGGATCGATACCCGCTTCGTATGTTTATGGAAAGAAGGGCCTTCAAAGGAAACGGGAATGTGCAATCAGACAGATCATGAAGCAATTAAAAATATCCTGTTCCTGCAAAAATTGAAAAAATATCCTAATCCGGCTGAAATTGAAAAAATATGTGGCATATTTTGTATAAATAGGGTATAGTATACTTGTCACATACCACATCTTGTATTTGATACATAGGAAAATATGTGGAAAGAGGTACGATATGAAAAAAATGCTTCATGGGAAAAAGAAATATTCGGATGAAGAATTTGACGACGATAGATTTGATAAAGAAGATGAAATAGACGACCCTGAGGATGAGAATGATTCTGAAGATAATGACGATCCTGAAGAAGACGATTCCGAAGATAACGATGATCCTGAAGAGGATGATTCCGAAGATAATGATGATTCTGAAGAGGACGATTCCGAAGATAACGACGATCCTGAGGAAGATGATCCGGAAGACGACGATGAAGATGAGGAAGACGAAGAGGACGACGAGGAAGAGGATACAGAAGAAGACCGCCGCGCCTATCGCCGCCGCAGAAGGATCCGTAACCAGATCATCTGCTATGCCGTTGTGGCGGTACTGTTGGGCGGTCTTATTGCCGGGGGCGTTTATCTAGGAAAGAACATTGCCGTTTCAATACAGGAGAAAAAGCAGGCGCAGGCCGAACTGGAAAGACAGATTCAGGAAGAACAGGAAGCGGAAGCAGACCGGGAGCTCGTGATCGATACTCCTGAAACGCTGCCGGAAGAGCCGGAAACGGCAGAGGAGCCGGAGGAAGATTATCTGGGGGAATTGGTGGATTCCTATCTCTCTGAAATGCCGCTTGGAGATAAAGTGGCGGGTCTGTTTATTGTGACTCCGGAGGCGATAACCGGCGTGTCTACCGCGATACAGGCGGGAGAAGGCACCCAGACAGCTTTAAATGAGTATGCGGTAGGCGGGCTGATCTATTTTGAGAAGAATATTATCGATGAAGCGCAGCTTAAAGAGATGCTTGCCAATACGGATTCTATGAGCAAATATCCGATCTTCCTTGCGGTTGACGAGGAAGGCGGCTCCGTCAGCCGGGTCGCCCAGAGCAGTATCGAAGTGGCTCAGGTCGGAGATATGGCGGCAATCGGAGAAAGTCAGGATGCGGCGCAGGCGCTTGAAGCCGGGACAACGATCGGCGCATATCTGAAAGATTTGGGATTTAATCTGGACTTTGCACCGGTGGCCGATGTAGCCGGGGCAGAGGGAAGCGAACTGGGGAACCGCGTATTTGGTTCAGATGCGCAGGCCGTAGGCGAGATGGTGTCCAATGCGGTGAAAGGCATTGAAAGCAGCGGAGTAAGTTCATGCCTGAAGCATTTTCCGGGGATCGGATATGTAGAGGAAGATACGCACGACGGCAGGGTGGAAACGACCAAGACACTGGACGAGATGCGGAACAATGATTTTATACCGTTTAAAGCGGGGATCGAAGCGGGCGCCGATATGGTGATGGTCAGCCATGTTGCCGTTGCGGACGGAAGCGAAGAAGCGGTCCCGTCCACGCTGTCCAAAACAATCATGACGGATGTGCTCAGAAACGAATTGGGGTTTGAAGGCGTGATCATTACGGATGCGCTTAACATGAGCGCTGTCACCGAGTATTACACATCGGCGGAGGCGGCTGTGGGGGCGATCGAAGCCGGTGCGGATATGCTGCTTATGCCGGAAGATTTCTATGAAGCTTACGAGGCGGTTCTGGCGGCGGTACAGGATGGTACGATCCCTGAGGAAAGGATCGATGAGTCATTGAATCGTATCTACCGGATCAAATGCGCGGATAAGCTGCAGTAATATCAGGACTGCACGCTTTGAAAATACGCCGGTACAGATTTTTTGCGGCTGTAAAAATAAAAAAATCCGCATCCGTAAAAAGCATCCGTAAAAATAAAAATTTTGATATTGACAAAGGAAAATTCATATAGTATAGTATTATTTGTCCGAGCGTTCAGAGCGCCGGACAAATAAGTTATGCGCGAGTGGCTCAGTTGGTGGAGCACGACCTTGCCAAGGTCGGGGTCGCGGGTTCGAGTCCCGTCTCGCGCTCTTTTTAATGAAGTGGAAATGCTGATTGTTGGATCCGCGTTTTCGCTTTTTTTAGTGGGTTTTTATCCCGCATTTTGAGCATAAAACTACCCGGCGCTTGTGTCTGTCGAGAGAAAGAGCGCCGGGCGGCTTTAATAAAAAGCGTTTATTTCCTAAACAATTACTGTAATAATGGGTCTAAAACAATGTTGTGCTCCCTGTTCCCATGATATATACCCCCTTATCGCGTTAATCTATGCAATTATAATATTCAATATTTGTTTAATTGTCAATAAGAAATATAATATTTCGACAAAATGTAAAATGCGCACATTAAAGAGAAGTTTAAGATCGAAAGCGCACTTATTTTGCTGTATTATAGATGCAAAACTCAGGTTTATTCAACTCATAAAACAAAAAAATGCAACATTCTGTTATAGAATGTTGTATCAAGGGTAATATTCTTACAGACAAAGGAGGGGTTATATGGGCACAACCGAACCAATCAAAAACAAACAAGACCTGATAAAATTCAAATCATACTATGAAAGCGTTCATCCCGACAGCCGCAATGCGCTCCTCATAACGCTTGGCCTGAACACGGCGCTGCGTATCGGCGATATTCTGGATCTAAGATGGAAGGACGTATATGATTTTGAAAAGAAACAGATCCGCGAGCACATCCGCGTGCGTGAACAAAAGACTGGAAAACTCAACATCGTAGCGATCAACCACATATTGTGGGAAAAGCTGTTGTTGTTCCGCGAGGAAAACCCAACAGCCTTGGAAGACGATTATCTTTTTCAGAGTAAAAAGCAGAAAGGTTATCCGCTCAGCCGCTTTCAGGCATTTCGCATCACAAGGGCCGCCGCCGCTTACACGGGTTTAGAAGAGCATGTAAGCTGCCACTCCCTGCGCAAGACTTTTGGCTACCACGCGTGGAAGCAGGGCGTTCCGCCGGTGATGCTGATGAAGATCTTCAATCATTCCTCTTACCAGATCACCGTCCGCTACCTCTGCATCGAGCAAGACGAAAAAGACGAGATTTTTCAGCAGATCCTTCTGTAAAAAAGCCCGTAATCCCCTTGTAAAGGGCAAAATGCGAACTTTCAAAAAAATTTACAAAAAAAATTTTATTTTGCTCTAAAGTATTTTGGCGCTAGGCCGATATATGTTGTGAAGATAAAAAATGCAACATTCTATAACAATCTGTGCTGTTTAGTAACAGGAATGTGAAAAAACATCGGCGGCAGGGACGCCACGGGATACAAGGAGGTAACGGCATGTTAAGACTGACACTTTCGACAGAGGAATATTTACAGCTCGGCGATAACGTCAAGATTGTTTTTTTAGGCGGTACGGGAAAGCATCTGCGGATCATGGTGGATGCGCCCAAAGATGTCAACGTGGTAAGAGGAAGATCCATCGAAAAGCATACGCCCAATCCCGAAGAAAGGGCGAAGCTGCCAAAGTACTATGCAGAGCCGGAAACGCCGGAAAAGTACCGCCCAAAGAGGAGCGCTGTTGACAGCGGCACGTGGATACAGGCGCAGGGATAAGGCGCTGTGGATGGCGGCGGATGCAGATGCACAAAAGAAGGATGCTCTAAGGCACGGAGAGAGCATGAAAGTATTACGGTAATAGCCGGAAATCCTAGGCTTCCGGTTTATTGCATAGATGGCGGGCACAGCTTTTTAAGCGCAGCCTGACCCGGATCTGCCAGACAGACCCGGAAAAACAATAACGGCCCGTAAACGGATTTGCGGGGAAAACAACCACAAGGAGGTAAGATTATGGTAGTACAACACAACATTACAGCAATGAACTCTAACAGGATGCTCGGTCTTACGACCAGTGCACAGGCAAAGGCCACAGAGAAGTTATCATCGGGCTACAAGATCAACCGCGCAGCGGACGATGCGGCAGGGCTTGCGATCTCCGAGAAGATGAGGCGTCAGATCAGAGGTCTGACACAGGCTTCCGCAAACGCACAGGACGGCATCTCCTGCGTACAGACGGCAGAAGGCGCGCTTACAGAAGTACACGATATGTTACAGCGTATCAACGAACTGGCAGTCAAAGGTGAAACGGAACCGTCCATGACTTCCGCAGACCGTTCCTACGTCATGATGGAAGTACAGCAGTTGATGAGTGAGATCGACCGTGTACAGAGCACAACGACCTTCAACGAGCAGAACCTCCTGACAGGCGAGTTCACGGCAAAGGCAATTCAGGTTGGCGCGGAAGCAGGCCAGCATATCAACATCTCTATCAGGCAGATGTCCGTAAGTGCGCTGTTTGACAGTGTGGCGGATAACTATGATGACAAGAAATATGGCTTCAAGGATACCGACGGTTCGGAGTCGACAGCCACTATTTCGAGCACCATCACCGATGCGGTCATTGACAAGTTCTACACCAGCTTTAATAAGGATGAGTCAGATACTTTTGCGGAGAGCAAAGACTTTGCAAGCCTGAACGCGGTCGTTAAGTATGCGTTGGCGGAAGTGTCCAAGCAGAGAAATGATCTCGGTGCGGTCCAGAACAGACTGGAGCACACCATCAACAACTTGGACAACATCGTGGAGAACACGACCAGTGCAGAAGCACAGATCCGCGATACCGATATCGCTACCGAGATGGTTAAGTATGCGAACAACAACATCTTACAGCAGGCCGGTACGTCGATGCTGTCACAGGCTAACCAGACCAATCAGCTGGCACTGTCCTTACTCGGATGATCTTGGTTTTAGGATATCTTAATCCTGAAAAAACAAAAGCCATGAGAAAAGCCGGATAGGCAGACAAGTAAATAACAGACTATCATAAGAAAAGGGGCGGCCGATTTATCGGCGGCCCCTTTTTTGCATATATGAGAAAAAAGATCGGTATGACCGGTCTTTTTTTTGCGCTTTTTTGGAGAAAAAAGCTTCGCACGATGAAACAAAATATAACAAAAAGTGTCATTTAGGCAATAGGATGTGCAGAAAACATCGGCGGCAGGGACGCCAGACAATACAAGGAGGTAACGGCATGTTAAGACTGACACTTTCGACAGAGGAATATTTACAGCTCGGCGATAACGTCAAGGTCGTATTTTTAGGCGGTACAGGGAAGCATCTGCGGATCATGGTGGATGCGCCAAAGGATGTAAACGTGGTGAGAGGAAGATCCATCGAAAAGCACACGCCCGATCCCGAAGAACGGGCGAAGCTGCCAAAGTACTACGCGGAGCCGGAAACGCCGGAAAAGTACCGCAGGAAGAAAAACGTTATTATCAACGATACGCGGGTGCAGACACGGACACAGGCATAAGCGCTGTGGATGGCGGCGGATGCAGGCGCACAAAGGAAGGATGCTCCAAGGTACGGAGAGAGCATGGAAGTTTTACGGTAATAGCCGGAAATCCTAGGCTTCCGGTTTATTGCATAAATGACAGGCGAGGCTTTTTTGAGCACAGCCTGCCCCGGATCTGCCAGACAGACCCGGAAAACTACAATAACCCCGTAAACGGATTTGCGGGGAAAACAACCACAAGGAGGTAACATTATGATAGTACAACACAACATTACAGCAATGAACTCTAACAGGATGCTCGGTCTTACGACCAGTGCACAGGCGAAGTCCACGGAGAAGCTTTCTTCCGGTTATAAGATCAACCGCGCGGCTGACGATGCGGCAGGACTTGCAATCTCCGAGAAGATGAGGCGTCAGATCAGAGGTCTGACACAGGCTTCTCTGAACGCACAGGACGGTATCAGTGCAGTACAGACGGCAGAAGGTGCACTCACAGAAGTACACGATATGCTGCAGAGAATGAACGAGCTGGCTGTCAAGGCATCCAACGGCACCAATTCCGAATCCGACCGTCAGGCGATTCAGGACGAGATCGACCAGTTGGTAACAGAGATCGACCGTGTGGCTGAAACCACAAAGTTCAACGAAACGTATCTGCTCAAAGGCGACGATACCGCGGCTAAGAAGACAAATTTCAAGTACAAGGCGGCGGAAGTTACCGCAGAGGATTATTACTACGTAGAAAACGGTAAGGTCAAAAAACTTGAAAAAGGCAGTCTTGCAAGCGCTGTGGACACAGATAGTCGAACCTATTATTCTAGCGACGGCGTTGGTAAGATTGGTGAAGGCGTTGGCGCTGTCGATGATGAAGATGGGCAGACCATTACAAAAGGCAAACTTATCGTTGGGCAGACCGGCATATATAAAAAAGATGCCGACGGCAACTATGTAGAGTTGGACGCCAATGCGGAAATCAAGGCCGGAGATAAGGTTTATACAGTATCGCTGGCGGATGGAGAGATCGATAGCGCTACAGAGAAAACTGTCGGTACTGGTTTTGACGGTGTAAATGCTGTAGAGGTTAAGGCTGACGGCAAGATATGGGATAAGGACGGTAACGCGGTCAAAGGCGGGACACTTATCAAAGAAGACGACTTCACGGCTGCCAACTACTATAAAAATGTAGGTGAGGCAACTCTGGATCAGGGCGCTAAAGTAGCGGCGGTAAAGTCAGAGAGCAAGAAGGTGCAGTTCGTGGACAAGGACGGTAATGAGATTGCGGATAACGGCCTGTATAAGTATTTGAACGATGACGGCACACTGAAAGCTGACGCTGATCTGTATGTGAAGGTGGGAGACTCCGTGACGTTGGCGACGCAGGACTATGTTGATGAGATGGTGAATAAAGATGGTAAATACTCCACCGGTGCACTGACGCTGACGCTCCATGTGGGTGCTGACGCGACAGAGAACAATCAAATCTCCGTGGACATCGACGCTATGAGCGCTGAGGTTCTTGGGATCAGCGGCCTGAGAGTGGACGGCAAGGACGACACCAACGGCAGAGATGCGATCGAAACCATTTCCGCGGCTCTGAGCAGAGTTTCTGCACAGCGTTCCGCACTCGGCGCAGTCCAGAACAGACTGGAGCATACCATCAACAATCTGGATAACATCGTAGAGAATACCACAGCTGCGGAAGCACAGATCCGCGATACCGATATCGCTACCGAGATGGTCAAGTATGCGAACAACAACATCTTACAGCAGGCCGGTACGTCGATGCTGTCACAGGCTAACCAGAGTAATCAGTTGGCGCTGTCCTTACTCGGATAATCTTGGCTTTAGGATATCTTAATCCTGAAAAAAACAAAAGCCATGCGAAAAGCCGGATAGGCAGACAAGTAAATAACAGACTATCATAAGAAAAGGGGCGGCCAATTTATCGGCGGCCCTTTTTTGGCATAAGTTTCCGGCAGTTATGGGTGAATTTCATTGCTAAATATCACAGAGCGGTATATAATAAAAAGTAAAGAAAGTAAAGAAATCAGCCGGGCAGGAACGGAAAGGGGACAGTCAAATGGAAGTAGCAAAAATATCAAGCAAAGGGCAGATCACAATACCGGTTTCCGTGAGAGAAAAATTGAAATTAAAGGCCGGGGACAAGGTTTTGATTCTGGAAGAAAACGGCCGCTTCTATATGGAAAATTCGGCAATGGTCGCTTTTAGCCGCGTAGCGGAGAGGTTCGCCGGTGAGGCACAAAAGGCCGGATTCAAGACAGAAGAGGAAATGCAGGATTATATGAAAGAAATCCGGAAGGAAGTGAGGGGATACTGACGTGCGGGTTATGTTAGACACGAACATTCTGGTTTCCATGATATTTTTCCCGTCCGCAGTAACACGGGAATTTGCGAGAGTTTTGTCCGAAGACCACCGAATCGTTATCTGCGATTATGTGATCGAGGAACTCCGCCTTGTCACAGAAAGAAAATTTCCGCACAAAACGGCGGATCTGAATCAATTCTTTGTAGAACTGCCGTTTGAGATGGTTTATACGCCGGGCAAGATAAATCCGAGTGAACTTCCGCAGATCAGAGATGCCAAGGATTCGCCGATTCTGGCGACGGCAATAATGGAAAATGTGGATGTTTTGGTGACGGGGGACAAAGATTTCCATGCATTAGAGATGGAAACGCCGACTATTATGACAATGGCACAGTTTGTGGAAAGCAGTCAAAAATAAAAAAGATTGAGTGGAGCGTTGGAGAAAAGATCGGTATGACCGGTCTTTTTTTTTGCGCTTTTTTGGAGAAAAAAGCTTCGCACGATGAAACAAAATATAACAAAAAGTGTCATTTAGGCAATAGGATGTGCAGAAAACATCGGCGGCAGGGACGCCAGACAATACAAGGAGGTAACGGCATGTTAAGACTGACACTTTCGACAGAGGAATATTTACAGCTCGGCGATAACGTCAAGGTCGTATTTTTAGGCGGTACAGGGAAGCATCTGCGGATCATGGTGGATGCGCCAAAGGATGTAAACGTGGTGAGAGGAAGATCCATCGAAAAGCACACGCCCGATCCCGAAGAACGGGCGAAGCTGCCAAAGTACTACGCGGAGCCGGAAACGCCGGAAAAGTACCGCAGGAAGAAAAACGTTATTATCAACGATACGCGGGTGCAGACACGGACACAGGCATAAGCGCTGTGGATGGCGGCGGATGCAGGCGCACAAAGGAAGGATGCTCCAAGGTACGGAGAGAGCATGGAAGTTTTACGGTAATAGCCGGAAATCCTAGGCTTCCGGTTTATTGCATAAATGACAGGCGAGGCTTTTTTGAGCACAGCCTGCCCCGGATCTGCCAGACAGACCCGGAAAACTACAATAACCCCGTAAACGGATTTGCGGGGAAAACAACCACAAGGAGGTAACATTATGATAGTACAACACAACATTACAGCAATGAACTCTAACAGGATGCTCGGTCTTACGACCAGTGCACAGGCAAAGTCTACGGAGAAGCTTTCTTCCGGTTATAAGATCAACCGCGCGGCGGACGATGCAGCAGGGCTGACGATCTCCGAGAAGATGAGGCGTCAGATCAGAGGTCTGACACAGGCGTCTTTAAATGCTCAGGACGGTATCTCCTGCGTGCAGACAGCAGAAGGCGCGCTCACAGAAGTACACGACATGCTGCAGAGAATGGATGAACTGGCAACCAAGGCGGCCAATGGCACTATGACGACGGAAGACCGTCAGGCGGTGCAGGATGAGATCGATCAGCTGATCACCGAGATCGACCGTGTATCCGAAACCACGACTTTTAACGAGCTCGCGCTGTTAAAGGGCGGCGGAACGGAAACGACCGTGGATACGCCGATGAAGGCTGAGTACGCGGACGGCTATGATCCGACTATTAAATCAATTGTATGTACGAATGATGATCCGGATACTGGTTTTCCTAAAGTAGAGTGGTACGCGAAAGGCGAAACGACGGATAAGTTGTCAGCCGGTGATGTTATTGGTATGTTGGAATTTGACGAAAATGGCGAAATCAAATTCAAGGATGGCATGGCGATTTATACGGCAGCAGCAGATGATGCAGGTGAATTTGGTGCGCAGACGAAAGACACAATTGTTTCTTTGGATACTGTCAAGACCTACTTTGGCTCTCAGTCCAGCGCTTTGGCGAAGGATGATGCAGGCACGGAAGTCAAGGCGGAAGATCTGGCATCATTCTTTAATGATGACGGCACTTATAAAGGTGGTCTTTATAAGTTAAACGCCGATGGAGATTGGACAGAAGTCGGAGCGGAGCAGATTGGAAATTATGTCAAGGTTACACCGGAGGTAAAAGGAGAAACCAAGGACGTGAGTGTGACCACGACCAAAGCGCTGGAGTTCAGCCTCCATGTAGGTGCAGAATCTGATCCGGCGAACAAAATTTCCGTATCGATCGATGCGATGTCCGCAGAAGGCATCGGTGTAGATATTCTGTCTAAGACAGGCGTTATGACTCAGGATGATGCGACCAGTGCGATCGACACGATCAAAGCGGCGGTTTCCCATGTTTCCAGACAGCGTTCCGCACTCGGTGCCGTACAGAACAGACTGGAGCATACCATCAACAACTTGGACAACGTTGTAGAGAACACGACCAGTGCTGAGGCACAGATCCGCGATACCGATATCGCTACCGAGATGGTTAAGTATGCGAACAACAACATCTTACAGCAGGCCGGTACGTCGATGCTGTCACAGGCTAACCAGAGTAATCAGCTGGCACTGTCCTTACTCGGCTGATTTTGGCCCTAGGATGATCTTAGTCCTGAAAAAAGTCATGAGAAAAGCCGGATAGGCAGACAAGTAAATAACAGACTATCATAAGGAAAGGGCTGTTGCAAAATAGATGAATTATCTATGGAGCGGCAGCTCTTTTTATTGTCCTCCAAAAGAGAAGCAGGAAAATAAAAACTGCCACAGCATGGGTGTGAGAGTACGCTGTAAGCTGCAGCGGTTTTGGGGTCCTAACCGTCAAAACAGCATATCTGCAATCTCGCGGAGCCGTTTGGCGGTCTGTTCATAGGTTACATGATCGGAGATCAAGAACCTTGTTATGCTTTCATAGTCGTGCCTGTAAAATTCATTGTCCAGAAATTCATATATAAGTGCTTTTATATTAACACCCTGTTGGGCAGAGGGACAGATGGACAGATGCGAGCGGTGTTCGCGGACCTGACAGATCAATTTCTTAAAAGCGTCGTCAAACGTGACGACGGGATAAAGTTTATAGATGTCATAAAGATGGCGTGAAAACCGCTTTGTTCTTTGGTCCATGTAATAGTCGCAGAGCGCGTAGATCTTATCAATGAATGTCCTGCTGACAGACTGCACCTGCATCCGGAATGGGGCAAGCTCATATTGTGTTTCCAGTTCCGGCATATCGTCATGAAGCGATTCAAAGATAATGGAACTGACTTCCTGTTCCTCGGTCGGGAAGGAATAGGAAATGAGCGCTGTTTCCAGTTTGATTCCGGGAAGAATACTTTCTATGGGATATTCCGTTACTGGCCGGTACTGGAACAGGTAATAATTGTAATCTCTGTCGCTTTCGATAGAATCCCAGTTTTCAATCGGCATATGCAGTTCTTCGCTGATGGGTTTCAAAACGGAGTATTTGAGTTTTTTCCTTCTGGCCTCACCGATGTGTTCCGTGAATGTGATGTCGATATCCTCGGAAAACCGGTCGATCAGGTGGAAGCACTTTGAGAGGGAAGTGCCGCCTTTAAAAACAATTTCAGGATTTGCGGCGGCAAGCAGTTTTAAGAGCATAGTCACATAATAGTCTTTCTCGATAATGGAATGTGCGATACCGGTGCGGATATTGGTTTCTTCTATGACATCTGCAAAGAGTGATCTGTTATCATGCAAGTACATCGTCTAACCTCATTTCGTAATAGAATCGGAAAGTGGAATCCGGATAATACCGGATATACCGGTCAATATCCGTTTTCTGCATACTGTTTGCAAGTGTATATTTTGCTATTTTCTCTCTCGCTTCATTATAATCTCCGTCCATATAGCTGTCCAGATTTTTCAAAAGCTCTAAAAGCTGTAAAACATGGACATTTTCGGTGGAAACAGGAACATTGGTACGCCGCACGATAAAGGTCTGTTTTCCGATCAGGACTTCCCGCACAATGGCAGCGGTATTGTTGCTGACGATCTCTTTTTTCATGGGAACCTGAAGGGATATACCGATCAGATTGGCAAAGGTGCCGCCGGAATAATATCCGTCCGTTTTCCCCATGCGTGAGATGTATTTGTACCGTGCGATGGTTTCCGGACTCGGACCGGCCGCATGGCCAAAACGTGTTTCTTTTGGAATATAATAGATTCCCTTTTCATATCGGACGATCCTGCCATTGTCTGTCAGGGTCTTGAGCTGCTGGATAAAATTGGGGCGGTTCATGCCTTCTATATGGATATCCTCTGTGAAGATAGGCTCTCCGGGAGCATAATTCTTTTTTAAATATTCAAAAAGCATTGTTTATCCACCTGTTTTTCTATGAATCATAATAAATAGTATATAATATTATATAAAATGATTATATGACAAGATACACAGAAAATCAATGGAAATATCAGGAATATTTGGTATGAGAAAATGAAACCTTTTTCCCCGTCATTACCCTATACTAGTAAATAGATCAAATCTATTTGGAGGATATCCTAACTTCGACAGTCATCATGAGGGCTGCCGGAACCGGAGGTTTATCAATGCAACGGGAAGAACTTGAACAGATGATCGAAACCTATGGCAGGGATCTATTTTCGTTCTGCTGTTTTGTAACGCACAACCGTCAGGATGCGGAAGAACTTTATCAGGATACTTTTTTGAAGCTGTATGAAAGCATGGAAAAACTGTCCATCGAGAAGAACGCCAAAAGTTTTCTTATGAGTGTTGCCATGAATCTGTATCGGAATTATAAACGCAAACATTCCATAAGAAACCGGATCGCCGGTATGGAATATCCGGCGGAGGAGATCATGGCGCATCTTCCGTCCGGCGGACGCTCGACGGAAGAACAGGTCGAGCTGCGGGAAACATACGGTATTCTGCGAAACGCGGTGGAAAGGCTGCCGGACAAGTACCGGATGCCGGTCCTTCTGTATTATATGGAAGAACTTCCGCAGAAGGAAATAGCGCATATTCTGAATCTGTCGGAGGGAGCCGTGAAGACGAGGCTTAGACGGGCGAAAACGATCCTGAAAAAAGACTTGGAGGATGGCAGATATGAAAAATGATATGGATGATTTATTAAGACTGGCACTGGCCCCGGCATATTTGCCGGAAGAGAGTCTGAACCGTCAGGTCCTTTCTCATATTGAAATGGAGGAACAGAAAATGATGGATAAGAAAAAAAACAGAAGAAGAATCCCCGCCGCCGCTGTGGGTCTGTGCGCGGTGCTGTTTGCATCGGCCACGTCTTATGCGGCATACAAGTATCTTACGCCTGCGGAGATCGTGGATGAAACAGGAGATGCGGCGCTTACCGATGCGTTTTTGGGCGACGATGCGATTTTGGTCAATGAAACTCAGGAGTGCGGCGGCTACCGGATCACTCTTCTGGGGAGCGTGGCGGGCAGGAATATCAGCGACTATCTGTCTATGGAAGACGGTCAGGTCGAGGACGACAGGATCTACACGGTAGTGGCGATCGAGCATGAGGACGGCACACCCATGGAGCCCACCTCCTCGGACGATTACGGCAGAGAATCTTTCTATGTGTCGCATTATATCCGGGGGCTTGATCCGATGCGGTACAGCCTGATGAGCATGGGCGGCGGATATACCGCTCTGGTAAAAGACGGCATCGAATACAGGATACTGGAGATGGACAATCTGGAAATGTTTGCGGACAGGGGCATCTATGTGGGCGTGAGCAGCGGAAGTTTCTACGAAGCGGGCGCATACCGCTATGATGAAATTACCGGCGAGATCACGCGGAACACTGACTACAACGGCGTAAACGCGCTCTTCACCCTGCCGGTAGATCCCGCAAAAGCTGACCCGGCTGCAGCGGCTGAATATCTGGAGCAGTTTGAGGAAAAAATGAACGGCTCCGGAGCGGAGGGCGGTTCGGACGAAGAAGACGTTTCGGAGCCGTTGACCGAAGCCGACGTTTTTATGGAGAAGCTGACTTCGGAAAATCTCGACGAATATGCCGAACCGGTGGAGTATACACGGATGTTATGTACGCCTGATGCGGACGGCATGATCTCTTACCAGTGGAGGATGGAGAGCGGCGCGGGTTCTGAACATGCAAGGATGCTTGTTGACTGGATCTTTCCGGATAAGCAGGCAGGCACGGTCAAGATCGGCGGCTGGAGTTCCAGCGGGACCCTTGACACACTCTGCATCGAGGTGTTTACGTTAAATGAGGACGGCACGGTCGGATTTGTGGTCTATCAGCCGAAACAGTAGACTTTTTCAGCACAAAGTTTTTTCGGCACGATCATAACATGCCTCTTTTTATCAGTATATGAAACGGCCATATAAATATACGCAGAAACGGCCATATAAATGTACGCAGAAACAGCCGTAAAGATGTACGCAGAAACTGTTGTAAAGAATGATTGAAAAAATCTGAAATCGTAGTATAATTTTAATTGGGTGTAACAAAAAACCTGACAGACAGCATGGTCTGGTACATAAAAAACGGAATGGAGACTGGTACAAATGGAAAAAAGAGGTACACGTAAGAGTCTGCGTAATTCGATCATGTTTTTGGTTGCCGGTGTCGTTATACTGACGGCAGCTGTGATCGGAATCATTGCGTTTGTTTCGGTTGGGGCGTTATCCAGTTATGCAAATGAGATTTATCAGAACGCGGAAAACGATGGTTACAAGCAGGAGATCAAATCTCAGGTACAGAGCACGATAGCGGTTCTGCAGAGCGAATACGATAAAGTGCAGGCGGGAGAGAAAACAGAAGAACAAGCTAAGGAAGATGCTAAGGAGATCATCCGCATCATGCGTTACCGCGACGATCAAAGCGGATATTTCTGGATCGACGATACAGATTATACATTGATCATGCATCCGGTACTGCCGGAGCAGGAAGGCAATAACCGTTACGATCTGGAAGATCAGAACGGCGTCATGATCATTCAGGAGATCATGAACGTATGCCAGAGCGCCGATAAGGGCGGCTATAACGAATTTGCGTTCACGAAGGCGGACGGCGTGACCGTCGCTCCCAAGGTGGCGTATTCCCAGATATTTGAACCGTGGGGCTGGGTAGTGTCTACAGGCAACTATGTGGATGATATGCAGGCGGGCATGGAACAGGTTCAAAGCGAACTGTCCGTTACGACAAACGGCATGAACATACGGATCGGCATTGTGTTTGTGATCGTTATCATCGCGGCGCTTGTGATCGCGTTCTTCTTCGGCGCCCATATGGTAAAACCTCTCACCGAGATCCAGATGTTTGCAAAACATTTGTCTGAGGGCGACATGGTTACGGAAGTGCACGTTAAGCAGAAAAATGAGATCGGGCAGACGGCCGATCTGCTCAGCGTCGCGCAGCAGAATATGCGCAGACTTATTCAGGATATCACGGATGTGGCAAGAAACGTCAACGGCGCGCTCGGCAATTTTGATCAGGCGTTCAACGATATGAAGACGTCCATCGATCAGACGTCCACCGCAGTCAATTCGATCGCGGGCAACGTCAGCGAGCAGGCTTCTTCTACGGACAATGCGACCGGCGAAGTCGGCGTTATGGCTGACCACATTGAGAAGACGGACGGGGAGATCAAAGTCCTTGACGATAATGCCAACGATATGAAGCGTCTGAGCGAACAGTCCATGGATACTTTGAACAATCTGATCAAAGTCAATGACAATACGAGAAAGAACATTGAAACCATGAATGAACAGACGCAGTCTACCAATCTGGCGGTACAGAAGATCGAGATGGCTGCAAATCTGATCAATGAGATCGCGGATCAGACCAATCTGCTGGCCTTAAATGCAAGCATTGAGGCGGCAAGAGCAGGCGAGTCGGGAAGAGGTTTCGCGGTCGTTGCGGACGAGATCGGCAAACTTGCGCATCAGTCCACTTCCTCCGTTGAGGAGATCAGGCGCGTTATCGAGGAACTGACGGATAATACGTCGAAGTCCGTCCAGATCATGAAAGATATGAACGAGTCGGTGGATGTACAGGTAAATTCTTTGTCGGAAACTTACGAAACATTTGAAAAATTGTATCATGAGCTGGATAACTGCGTTGGTGCGGTTCAGTCGATCGGAAATATGACCGGCGAGATCGAGCACCAGAGGATCAATGTGACCAACGCTCTTGACGTGCTGAATCAGCTGGCACAGGATAATGCCGCGGTCGCTCAGCAGACTTCCGCCATGACGGGCGAGCTTGCCAATATGGTAGACGGCTCAAATCAGATCGTGCTCGATCTGGACGACAAAGTCAAGACTCTTCTGGAGGACGTATCGAAATTCAAAATTTAGGAGCAGGGCGTTATGCACAACGAATTGACGCGCAAAGACATCGAAAAGATGGAAGAGGAAATCGAATACAGGAAACTGGTTGTGCGCAAGCAGGCTCTTGAAGACGTCAAGGAGGCCAGAGCCCACGGCGATCTAAGCGAGAATTTTGAGTATCACGCCGCAAAGAAGTTCAAGAATCAGAACGAGAGCCGGATACGTTATCTGGAGCGGATGATCAAGACAGCGGTGGTGATCTCCGATGAATCGGCGGAAGACGAGGTGGGCATCAACAATACGGTGGAAGTTTTCTTTGAGGAAGACAATGTGACGGAAACGTACAAACTGGTCACAACGGTCCGGGGCAATTCTCTGGCAGGGCTGATCAGTACAGAATCACCGTTGGGGAAAGCGCTTCTCGGACATAAAGAGGGCGACAGAGTCTATGTGGAAGTCAATGCGGGGAGCGGCTATTACGTCGTGATAAAGTCCATAGAGAATACAGTGGACGACGGCAGCGATAAGATAAGGAGTTTCTGAAAAGAAACTCCTTTTTTTACGAGTAAAACCCGCAAAGCATGTTTCATCTCGTTTCTGCGCAGGATACGCCGTTGACAAGCCGCGGACAGCCCTTGGCATAATTGGGACAGCCTCTGCATATACCTTACAAAGCGCATGTGACAGCGGTCATAAGCGCATGTATGGCAGATCGCAGGAGGACAAAACATGTATGAGGTAAAGACAGCGGCGGAAACGATTCGGATACTGGAAACGGACAAGGATAAAGGCTTAAGACGCTTAGATGCGATGGAACGCAAGGTGAAGTACGGACCGAATAAGCTGAAGGATCAGGAACAAAAGAGTGTGGGCCGTATGATATTGGAGCAGCTTAACGATCCGCTCATACTGATCCTCATAGTCGCGATGGCCGTTTCGGTAATGCTGAACGAGTTCGGCGACGCGGTCATTATTATCACGGTGGTCGTTCTAAACGCTGCGGCAGGCATCATTCAGGAAGGCAAAGCAGGAAAGGCGGTGGAAGCGCTGCGGAAGATCTCGTCCCCGCAGGCGGTCGTCATGCGGGAGGGCACAAGGGAAAAGATCCCGGCGGAAGATCTGGTACAGGGTGACATCGTGCTTCTGGAAGCGGGAAACAGAATACCGGCGGACCTAAGATTGATTGATACACAGGGGATGTGTGTAGAAGAGTCTACCCTAACAGGAGAGTCTGTGCCGGTGGAAAAAGACGCCGCTTATACCGCGGAAGCGTCCGGGGACAACAGCGACAAAAACATGGCGTATATGTCTACCTATGTGACGAAAGGACGCGGGCGCGGCGTAGTCGTTGCCACAGGCATGGACACACGGGTAGGGCATATCGCGGATATGCTCCACGGGAGCCGGGAGAAGCTGACGCCGCTTCAGGTCAAACTGGGGGAACTGGGCAGGATCCTGAGTATTACGGCGGTGGGGATATGCGTTTTTTTGTTTGTCGTGGCGGTCCTGCAGAAGCGTAATACGGGGGACATGCTGCTGACTTCCGTATCTCTGGCCGTGGCGGCCGTGCCCGAAGGACTTCCGGCCATCGTGACGATCGTGCTTGCCCTGAGCGTGTCCCGCATGGTGCGTGCCAGAACCATCGTGCGGAAGCTTTCTTCCGTGGAAACATTGGGCGCCGTGGAAGTGGTCTGCTCGGACAAGACCGGAACGCTGACACAGAATAAAATGACGGTGACGGAATGTTATCTGGACGGAAGGATCATCCGGCAGGAACAGTTCAGAGAGCGTCTGCCGATGTATTTTATACAGGGATGCGTTCTGTGCAACGACGGGATCCTGACAGAAGAGGACAAGTCCGGCGATCCTACGGAACTTGCCCTGCTGTACATGGCGCAGGAGTGCGGCGCGGATATCGAGAAGCTCCGCGCGGACGGTCCGCGGATCGCGGAGAAGGGATTCGACTCCGAGCGCAAGATGATGACCACGGTGCACCGGTTGGACGGCAGAGTCGTTTCCTATACCAAGGGAGCGGCCGAGCGTATTCTGGAGAATTGCAGCCGGATCTGCCGTATGGGCGGTATATGCGACGTTTCGCCATCCGACAGGGACGCCATAGCCGCTGTCCAGAAGCGCCTCATGGGAGAAGGCAGGCGTGTGATGGCGCTGGCGATGGATACGGACGGCGGCGTTCAGGAAAAAAATATGATCTTCTTAGGACTGTTCAGTATGCGCGACCCGATCCGGCCGGAAGCCATGCAGGCTGTGGCGGATTTTGCCAAAGCGGGCGTGTCCACGGTGATGATCACGGGAGATCATCCGGACACCGCCTACTGTATCGCTAAGGAACTGGGGATCGCGGACCGCCCGGATCAGTGCATCACGGGCCGGGAGCTCGACCGTATTAAGGACCACGGCTTCTTACAGAGGCTGAACGGTCTGCGCGTGTTTGCCAGAGTGACCCCGGAACATAAGGTAAGGATCGTGGAAGGATACAAGGCGCTCGGAAAGACCGTTGCAATGACGGGGGACGGCGTCAACGACGCGCCTTCCCTTCAGGCGGCGGATATCGGGATCGCAATGGGACAGAACGGAACGGATGTGGCGCGCGGCGCGGCGGATTTTGTGCTGATGGACGATAACTTTGCGACCATACATCTTGCCATCCGGGAAGGGCGGGGGATCTACGAAAACATCAGAAAGTCGGTGCTCTTTCTCCTGTCGTCCAATCTGGGAGAAATCATGACCATGCTCCTTACGATCGTGGCGGGGCTTCCCAGTCCGCTGAAGGCCGGTTTCATTTTATGGATCAATCTGATCACCGATTCGCTGCCGGCGCTCGCACTGGGAGTGGACGACAACGAGGGCGAGAGGCTGATGCGGGAGAGGCCGCGCCGGAAAGGAGAGTCGCTTTTCGCCAAAGGCGGGCTGCTCTGCGTGATCTGTTACGGCCTTGTGATCGGCGGCGTAAGTCTGGCGGCGTTTTTAAAAGTGCCCTATGACTGGGCCGTGTCGGAGGGACTGCCTGTTAGTTTACATAATATAGTCCAAGGACTGAGTATCGCATCGGTGCTGTCCAGAGCGCAGACGCACGCGTTTACGGTCCTGGGGATCAGCCAGCTGTTCCACGCGATCGGGATGCGGGATGTCAACCGCTCGGTATTCCGGATGAACCACAGAAACAATCCGTATATGCTCGGAGCGTTTGCGGCCGGGGTGATACTTCAGGCGGCGGTGACGGAGATCCCCTTCCTGATCGGTCTGTTCGGCACGGTGCGCCTGAGTTTTCAGGAATGGGGGCAGCTTATGGCGCTGTCCGCCACGCCGTTGATCGTCCATGAACTTTTGGTGGCGGTAAACGGGAAGAAAAAGGAATCCGTCACAGCAGAGCCTGAACTGCAAGAAGAAGCAGAAACAGTCCGCTGAGCCATGAAAGATCGATATGCACAACGGTGGAGAGCAGATGCCCGAAACCGTATCCGGCCGAGAAGAGCAGCAGGTTGAAGACGGCGGCAAGACCGAAGAGGACCGCAAAGGACATGGGGACCGCGGCGAAAGCCATACCGGCCAGCACGCTGTCCAGCGAAAGGGCGAGGGACAGAAGCAGCGCTTCCTTTGGACTCAGGATCTGCAGGTCGCCGCCGTTGGCGTCCTCCGGCGACAGGTACACGGTGAAGACGATATGGATCTGTTTGATCTTACAGCCCCAGTTTCTCCGCAGACTGGGGTGTCTTCGCGCTAAGAGCCGGATCAGGCTCTCCGACAGTTTGCTGAGTCCGATGAACGTAAGAAGGATAAAGGAGAGGATGGGGAGAAGCGATGGAGAAAAGAGCAGGCCGATGCAGGAACCGATACGGTTGGACGCGGCTATGAACGCGGCCGGGACACAGATCAGGATAGCGTATGAGGAAAGTTTTATATGAACGCGCTGCGTGCCGTAGGTCAGTCCGGCGGTCAGCGAGTCGACGGATACGGCTGTCAGAAAGAGCAGCAGCGCGGAGAAAGAAAAAGACATGACACAGATTACACCTCGATGGGATTCTTATCGCTATTATTGTATGGAAAAAACGTCAAGAGTTGCCGAATTTTATTTACGCCTGCGGCAAAAAATGGTATGATAAAAAGCAGGAGGGTTTCCGGATGGAATTAATGTTTATCGGCGCCGACCACGAGGTCACGGGCAGCTGCCACTATCTTCGCGTCGGCGATATCAATATCTTGATCGATTACGGAATGGAGCAGGGCGTCAACGTCTTTGAGAACTGTGAACTGCCGGTGGACGCGGCAATGATCCATTATGTTTTCCTGACCCATGCGCACATAGACCATTCGGGGCTGCTGCCGCTTCTGTACGCCAGAGGATTCCGCGGAAGCATCTACGCCACGAAGGCCACCTGCGATCTGTGCAGCATCATGCTTCGCGACTGCGCGCACATCCAGCTTCAGGAAACGGAGTGGAAGAACCGCAAAGCCAGAAGGAGCGCGGATCATGAAGAAACAGAGCCTCTCTATACGATGGAAGATGCAGACGGGACGATCAAAAGACTGATCCCGTGTGATTATGAAAAAGTGATAGATGTCTGCGGGGGCGTGAAGATCCGGTTCACCGACATCGGCCATCTGCTTGGTTCCGCCAGTATCGAGGTGTGGGCCGAAGAGGACGGCGTTACCAGAAAAATAGTCTTTTCCGGCGACATCGGCAATGTGAACCAGCCGTTGATCAAGGATCCCAAGAAGACGGAGGATGCGGACTATGTGGTCATGGAGTCCACTTACGGCGATCGGTTCCACGGCTCGGAAAGACCGGATTATATCGGCGGACTGACAGAGATCTTAAAGACGACTTTCGACAAAGGCGGCAATGTCGTGATCCCTTCTTTTGCAGTCGGAAGGACACAGGAGATACTGTACTTTTTAAGACAGATCAAGGCGGACCGTCTGGTGAAGGGACACGAGGATTTTCCGGTCTATGTGGACAGCCCGCTGGCGGTGGAGGCCACGGGGATCTTCCAGAAGAACGAGTATGAATGTTTTGACGATCAGGCCATGGCACTGGTGCGCCAAGGCGTGAATCCGATCGCGTTTCCGGGACTGCGGCTGGCGATCACCAGTGACGAATCGAAAGCGATCAATTTTGACAACGAACCAAAGGTCATCCTGTCCGCATCGGGCATGTGCGAGGCGGGGCGCATCCGGCATCATCTGAAACATAATCTGTGGCGGCCGGAATGTACGATATTGTTTGTGGGCTATCAGGCGGTGGGAACGCTTGGAAGGGCCGTCATAGAGGGAGCAAAAGAGGTAAAGCTGTTCGGGGAGCCGATCGAGGTGCGGGCGCAGATCCGGCAGCTGATCGGTATGAGCGGCCATGCCGACAAGAATGGGCTGATCGATTGGATCAACGGTTTCCGGGACAAACCGAAGAAAGTGTTTGTGGTGCACGGGGAAGACAGCGTGTGCAAACTGTTTACGGAATGTCTTAAGGTCGAGCACGGCATAGACGCCTATGCGCCGTACAGCGGCACGCGGTTTGATTTGACGGACGGCAGCTTTCTGTATGAGGCCGAGCCGGTATCCGTCAAGAAGAAAGCCAAAGGCATATCCGACGTCTTCGCAAGACTGCTTGCGAGCGGGCAGCGTCTTATCGCCGTCATTCATAAGAACGAGGGCGGTGCGAACAAGGATCTGGCGAAATTCGCGGACCAGATCAATTCCCTGTGCGACAAGTGGGATAAAACGTGACGGCGTAGATGCCCCTGTGCGGCAGGCAGGATAAAGTGCGGCGGTGCGGATGTCCCTGCACGGCAGGCGGGATAAAGTGCGGCGGTGCGGATGCCCCTGCGCGGCAGGCAGGATAAAACGTGACGGCGCGGATGCAGCGACAGCATGATAGGAGAGCAGACCATGAGTTTGGCCGATAAAATTTTTATTGATATGTGCAAGGATATCTTGGAAAACGGTACGAGCACGGAGGGGGAGAAAGTCAGGCCGCACTGGCCGGACGGAACGCCAGCGTACACGGTGAAGAAATTCGGCGTGGTGAACCGCTATGACCTTTCGCAGGAATTTCCGATCATGACGCTCAGAAGGACGGCGCTGAAGAGCGCGGTCGATGAGATGCTGTGGATATGGCAGCAGAAATCCAACAATATCAACGATCTGCACAGCCATATCTGGGACGAGTGGGCGGACGAGGACGGATCCATCGGCAAGGCGTACGGCTATCAGATGGGCGTCAAACATCAGTACAAAGAAGGAATGATGGATCAGGTCGATCGTGTGATCTATGATCTTAAGAACAATCCGTTCAGCAGGCGTATCCTGACGAACCTGTACGTCCATCAGGACCTGCACGAGATGAACCTGTATCCCTGCGCCTACAGCATGACGTTTAATGTGACGCAGAAAAAGGGAAGCGGAAAGCTGACGTTGAACGCGGTCCTGAATCAGCGGTCGCAGGATGTGCTGGCGGCGAACAACTGGAATGTGGTGCAGTATGCGGTACTGGTGCATATGCTGGCGCAGGTGTGTGATATGGAGGCGGGCGAACTGGTGCACGTTATCGCGGACGCCCATATTTATGACAGGCACATTCCCATCATCCGGGAACTGATCGCCAGACCGGTTTATGACGCGCCGGTATTCTGGCTCAATCCTGAGATCAAGGATTTCTATCAGTTTACGCGCGACGACGTAAAGGTGGAGAATTACGTTACGGGGCCGCAGGTCGAACAGATACCGATCGCTGTCTGAGAAGATATCAGCCGCCGGACGGGACGCTGCACGGAAGGATGCGGCTGCCGGACGGGACGCCTGAGAAGATACGGCTGCCGGGCAGAACGCCGCTTGAGAAGATACGGCTGCTGGACAGGACGCCGCCTGAGAAGATACGGCTGTTGGACAGGACGCCGCCTGAGAAGATATCAGCCGCCCGGAAAAAACGGAACGCATCATGGATAACACGGAGATCTGTGCCGGAGTGTCACAGATTTTCCTGATGGCGAAGTTGATTTTGAAGGAATTTACTTTAAGCCCGCCGCGAGAACGCTCCGGAATGGAGATCCCTATGAACTTAATCGTAGCAGTAGACAAAAATTGGGCGATCGGCTGTAAAAACAGCCTTCTTGTGCGTATCCCGGCGGATCATAAATTCTTCCGTCAGGAAACGACGGGCAAAGTGGTGGTTTTGGGCAGAAAGACACTGGAAACATTTCCGCAGGGGATGCCGTTGAAGGACCGCACGAATATTATTATGTCAACCAATCCGTCCTATCAGGTCAAGGATGCCGTTGTGGTGCACAGCAAAGAGGAACTTTTGGAAAAACTGAAAGCCTATCCGAGCAAGGACGTGTACATCATCGGCGGGGAGAGCGTTTACCGTATGATGCTGCCTTACTGCGACACGGCGCATGTGACGAAGATCGATCATGCGTATGAGGCGGACGCTTTTTTTCCGGATCTGGATGCGGATGATGAATGGGAGATCACGGCGGACAGCGAGGAGCAGACGTATTTTGACCTTGTGTATGAGTTCGTAAAATATGAGAGAAAGAAAAAATAAAAGAAAGAAAGAATAAGGGAAAGAAAAAATAAGAGAAAGAAAAACAGATAGGGCGCTGTCTGCGGCCTGACGGCAGAAAACGGGCCGGAAAACAGGCGGAGGGAGCGCTGACGCGTCCGGCTGTAAGATATAAGGGTATCATAAAGAAAGTGGGGAAGATGTTTATGGAGAAGGAATCAATGAAGGAGAAGGGACGGAAAGACTCTGCGGCGTCAAAGCAGGACGACCGGCAGACGAACAAGGAATTGGAAGAGGCGATCAGCGCGGCGGAAAGTGCAAGAGATATCTTTTTGATGAACATGTCGCATGAGCTTCGGACGCCCATCAACACGATTCTGGGATTAAACGAACTGATCCTGCGGGAGAGTCAGGAGGATGCCATCAAGGAATATGCGCTGGATATCCGGCAGGCCGGAAACATCCTGCTGACGCTCGTCAGCGATATACTCGACTACACCAAGCTTCAGGCGGGCAAGATGGAGCTGACCGACGGCATCTATGATATCAGTTCGCTGCTCAACGACCTGATCAACGGCGTTTCGATCCAGCTGCGCAAGAAAAAACTGGATCTGGAACTGGATATCGCGAGGGATATTCCCTACAAGCTGTCGGGGGACGAGATCCATATCCGGCAGATCATCGACAACCTTCTGTCCAACGCCGTCAAATATACGGAACGCGGCAAAGTGACGCTGCATCTCGGATGGACTAAGATCAGTGAGGACGAGATCGAGATCGAGCTGGCGGTAAAGGATACGGGCGTCGGCATCAAGGAAAAAGATTTCGAAAAGCTGTTCGGGGTCTTCCAACGCATGGACACTCTGACCAGAAACACCAATGACCGCACGGGACTGGGCCTTGCCATAACCAACCGTCTGGTGGAACTGCTGGGAGGCAGGCTGGAAGTACAGAGCACGCGCGGCAAAGGTTCCACTTTTTCCTTTAAACTGGTCCAGAAGGTCGTGGATCCGGCGCCTCTGGGCGATTTCGAGAAGCAGTACAGCGAGAGCCTGCACAGTGCGAACAACTATAAGAACAAATTTATCGCGCCCATGGGAAGGGTGCTGATCGTTGACGATAACGCCATGAATCTGGCGGTGGCGCAGGGACTCCTCAAAGAAACCAGACTTCAGGTGGATGTGGCGAACAGCGGTGAGAAGTGTCTGGAACTGCTGCGCAGAAAGACCTATCATGTGATCTGTCTGGATCATATGATGCCGGTGATGGACGGGGTGGAAACGCTCCACGCCATCCGGAAACTGGAGGGCAACCCTTCCGCGAATACGCCGGTGATCGCGCTGACCGCAAATGCAGTCGCCGGGGCGAGGGAATACTATCTGAAAGAGGGATTCCAGGATTATCTGACTAAGCCCATCGATGCGGATAAATTTGAAACCATGCTGATCGAGTACCTTCCCGACAATGTGGTCTATCTGAATCAGGACCGTACTTCGGACGAGGACGGCCAGCAGTCGGAAACGGAGATCAGCATCATGGAGAGCAAGCTGAGCGGCATCGGATTCAATGTGCGCAACGGACTGAAATATATGGGGAACAGTCTGGCCCTGTACGATAAGGTGCTCCATGATTTCCACCTGATCCTTCAGGAAAAAGAGGACGCCCTGCGCGATTTCCTTAAGAAGAGGGATATGCCGGGTTACGCGATCATCGTCCATTCGCTGAAAGGCAATGCCCGCAACGTGGGGGCGGACGATCTGGCGGATGAAGCCTTTGAACTGGAGAAAATGAGCAAGGGCGGACAGCTTGAAGACGTGGAGGTCCGTTCCCCGATCCTGTTCAATCTGATGAAGAGTATGCGCAGGGATCTGAAAAATTATCTGGACAGCGAAAGTCCTGCGCAGGAGGAGAGCAGCGAAAGCGAGGACGGGAAACTGTCCATCAGCGACGACGAATGGAAACAGGCGCTTAAGGAACTGGCGGGCAGACTGGACGATTTCGACGGCGACAGCGTCAACGAGAAGCTTAAGGAACTGAAGCGGTACGACCGTCCCGAATCGGATAAAAAGATGCTGCGGCTGTGTGAGAAGGCCGTCAAGGACTATGCTTACGACATCGCGCTGGAAGTGGTGAACGCGGTGCTGTAACAGGCGCAGAGCCGTTTTTGCGCCGCTTGCGCACAGGCAGCGTCCGGCGAATCTTGTCTTGACTTTTAAAGGTAAAGGTATAATATAAGTAACAGATAAATACTTTATGGAAGAAGGGGTACGAGATGGAGAAGAAGAATATAGACTGGGCAAATCTCGGATTCGGTTATCAGGAAACGGATAAGAGGTTTGTGGCGAACTACAGGAACGGGGCATGGGATGAGGGAACGCTCACATCCGACGCGACGATCGCGATCAACGAGTGCGCCGGCGTATTCCAGTATGCACAGACCTGTTTTGAGGGACTTAAGGCGTATACGACAGAGGATGGACATATCGTAACGTTCCGCCCGGATCTGAACGCACAGCGTATGGAAGACAGCTGTAAAAGACTGGAGATGCCGGTATTCCCCAAGGAACGTTTTGTTCAGGCGGTGCTCGATACCGTGGCGGCAAATGAAGCGTATGTTCCGCCTTACGGCTCCGGCGCGACACTGTATATCCGTCCGTTTATGTTCGGAAGTTCTTCTGTGATCGGCGTAAAACCCGCCGAAGAATATCAGTTCAGGATCTTTACCACACCGGTCGGACCTTATTTTAAGGGCGGCGTAAAACCTCTGACGATCAAGGTCAGCGATTTTGACAGAGCGGCCCCGCACGGCACGGGCCACATCAAGGCCGGTCTGAATTATGCCATGAGTCTTCATGCGATCGTGACGGCGCATGCGGAAGGATACGACGAGAATATGTATCTGGATGCGGCTACGAGAACCAACGTGGAGGAAACGGGCGGCGCCAATTTCCTGTTCGTGACCAAAGACAACAAGGTGGTGACGCCGAAGTCCAACAGTATCCTGCCGTCCATCACAAGACGTTCTCTGATGGTCGTTGCCAAAGAGTATCTGGGACTGGAAGTGGAGGAACGTGTCGTCGCTTTGGAAGAGGTGAAAGATTTCGCCGAGTGCGGCCTGTGCGGTACGGCGGCGGTTATTTCCCCGGTCGGCAGGATCGTGGACCACGGCAGGGAGATCGATTTCCCCAGCGGAATGAACGAGATGGGTCCTGTGACAAAGAAGCTGTATGATACGCTGACCGGCATCCAGATGGGCCACATCAAAGCGCCTGAGGGATGGATCCGGACGATCCGATAGAATCATATTTTACGGAAAGAAGAAGGGGATTAAGTTGGGATGCAGAGCATACAATTTAATCCCTTTTCAGGGACAGGACAATGGCAGATGCAGTATGGGAGCAGTATCCTTATCTGTATGAAACACATCTGCATACTTCGGAGGCAAGCGCCTGCGCCAGAAACACGGGCGCAGAGATGGCGAGGGCATGCAGGGAATACGGCTACACCGGTATTTTTGTGACGGATCACAACTGGGGCGGCAATACGGCGGTGGACCGGGCGCTTCCATGGGAAGAGTGGGTGGAAGGATTCGCGAAGGGGTACGAGCACGCGAAGGCGGAAGGCAGCCGCATCGGACTGGATGTGTTCTTCGGATATGAGGCCGGATACCAAGGAACCGAATTTCTGATATACGGCGTCGATCCGGCGTGGATGAAGAGCCATCCGCAGCTTTGGGAGGCGACGGTGGAGCAGCAGTATACGGCGGTGCATGAAGCGGGCGGTATGGTCATTCATGCGCACCCGTACCGGGAAGAGCCTTATATCCCAAGAATCCGCCTGTATCCTCAATGGGTGGACGGCGTGGAGGGGATCAACGCGGCTCATTCCAATTCCAAGAGCACCGCGCACAACGATCCGGAGTATGACGCCAGAGCGGCCGCTTACGCCCGTCAGCATGGGCTGCCCATGAGCGCGGGATCGGACGTCCACGGAGTGCGTCTTCTGGGCGGCGGAGTCGCTTTCAGACGGAGGATTTCTTCGGCGGCGGATTATGTACATGCGATCCTTTCCGACGAAGACCGCGTATTGACGGATGGCGAAAAATGGTATGATAAAGACGGTCAAGTGATAGAATAGCCTGTTTTATATATTTTTATATAAATAGAAACGAAACGCATCGACCGGCAGACAGGAAAGACAGGGATATATGGCAGGAAAACTGAAAAAGGCATTAAAGATGCTCCTTGCCGCGGGGATCTGCGCGGCGGTCGTGAGCGGCTGCGGCGGCAAAGACAGCGATACCAAGGTCGTGCTCACCACCGGATTTGAAAAAGATGAAGTGTTCCGGATCGAAACAAGCGTATGCACGCTGCCGGAACTGATGGTATATTTGACGAATATCCAGAACCGGTATGAGGGCGTATACGGCGCGGAGATCTGGAACACGAGCGTAGACGGCGTCACTCTGGAGCAGAACGTCAAGGATATTGCGCTGGCGCAGATAGCCCGCATCAAGACCATGAATCTGATGGCGGAGAAGTATGAGGTGGAATTGAGCGACGAGGAAAAGGCGCTGGCCGAAAACGCTTCGGGCGCTTATTTTCGTTCGCTCAACGAAACGGAGATCGGGAAGATGGGGGTATCCCAAGACACCATCACCGAGCTGTATATGGAGTTCGCACTGGCCGAGAAGATGTATCAGTACACGATCAAGGACATCAATCCTGAGATCAGTGACGACGAGGCGCGGACGATCACCGTGCAGCATATTCTGATCAAGACATATGCCTTGGACGGAACGGGCAAGAAAATAGAATACACGAAGAAAGCGAAAGAGGAGGCTTACCAGAAAGCCTGCGAAGCGTTGGAACTGGCGAAGGAAGGGGAAGATTTTGAAGAACTGATACGCCGTTACAGCGACGACGATCAGGCCACCTATTCATTCGGAAAAGGGGAGATGGACGAGGCTTTTGAAACGGCGGCCTTCAACCTCGGCAAGGATGAGATCAGCGATATCGTGGAAACGGAATACGGCTATCATATCATAAAATGCCTGAACACTTTTGACAAAGATGAAACGGACGCCAACAAGGTGAAGATCATGGACCAGCGGAAAGCGGAAGCGTTCGGCAGAGAGTATGACGCCTATGTGGAAACCCTTACAAGGAACCTGAACGAGGAACTGTGGGACAGCGTGACGTTTATCCATGACGAGAATGTGACGACAAAAGATTTTTTTGATATCTATGAGGAATATTTTGGGCGCAGGTAAAGGTTCGGAAGCGGAATATTTCAGGCATAGGCAGCAGTTTAGAAAAAGTTTAGAATTGCGGGAATATGCATAAAACCGCTGTTCTTCGGCCATAGGACACAAATTATTAGCACTCACATGAAATGAGTGCTAATTTTGTCTTGACTTCTTATTTTAACCGTATTAAACTAATTTTTTGTAAGAGATGCATACCCTGCGCTGCGGGTAAACGTATAAGAGAGTTATTAAGAAGTAAGAGAAAAGGACGTGAAAAAATGGCAGAAAAACATGGAAGTTTATCAATCAACAGCGACAATATTTTCCCGATCATCAAGAAGTGGCTGTATTCCGACCACGACATCTTTTTTCGTGAACTGATCTCCAACGGCTGCGATGCGATCACAAAGCTGAAGAAATTGGATATGATCGGCGAATACACCCTGCCGGACGATTATAAGGCGCAGATCCAAGTGATCGTGAATCCGGAAGAGAAAACGCTTAAGTTTATCGATAACGGAATCGGTATGACGGCGGACGAAGTGGAAGAATACATCAATCAGATCGCTTTTTCGGGCGCGACGGATTTCATCGAGAAATACAAAGATAAAGCGAACGAAGACCAGATCATCGGACATTTCGGTCTGGGATTCTACTCCGCGTTTATGGTGGCGGACGCGGTGCATATCGACACGCTGTCCTATCAGAACGGCGCGCAGGCCGTACATTGGGAGTGCGACGGCGGCACGGAATTCGATATGAAAGAGGGAACGCGCACCGAGGTGGGAACAGAGATCACGCTGTTTATCAACGAGGATTGTCTGGAGTTCTGCAATGAGTATAAGGCAAAAGAAGTCATCAAGAAATACTGCTCTTTCATGCCTACGGAGATCTATCTGTCCAAGGCGGGCAGCACGGATACCCAGATCATCAAAGCGGATGAAAAACTGGATACCGATGAAGTGATAGAGGAGATCAAGAAGGAGAAGGAAGAGGACGAGCAGAAACTTAAGATCCGGAAACGTCCGGAACTGCTGAACGAAACGCAGCCCCTCTGGACCAAGCATCCCAACGAGTGCACACGGGAAGAGTATCTGGAATTTTACCGCAAGGTATTTCAGGATTACAAGGAGCCGCTGTTCTGGATCCATCTGAACATGGACTATCCTTTTAACATGAAGGGGATCCTTTACTTCCCCAAGATCAATATGGAGTACGAATCCATCGAGGGGACGATCAAACTGTACAACAATCAGGTGTTCATCGCGGATAACATCAAAGAAGTCATTCCGGAATTCCTGCTTTTGCTCAAAGGCGTGATCGACTGTCCGGACCTGCCGCTCAACGTGTCCAGAAGCGCGCTGCAGAACGACGGTTTCGTCCAGAAGATCAGCGAGTACATCACGAAGAAGGTTGCGGACAAGCTTTCCGGTATGTGCAAGACCGAAAAAGAAGAATATGAGAAATACTGGGACGATATCAGCCCGTTCATCAAGTTCGGCTGCCTGAAAGACGATAAGTTCTGTGAGAAGATGACCGACTATATCCTTTTCAAGAATCTGGACGGCGTGTACATGACGCTGCCGGAGTGTCTGGAGGTCAATAAGATCGACCCCGACGAGGCGGAGGAAGACGCTGAGGGCGGGAAGACGGAAGCCAAGGCCGTAGATGAAAACGGCGAAAAGGTGGAGGCCGAAGTGGTGGACGAAAAGGGTGACAGCCTGTCCGGCCAGACCGAGGAGAACCAAGAGGACGAAAAGAAAGAAAAAGTCATTTATTATGTGACGGACGAAAAACAGCAGAGCCAGTATATCAACATGTTCAAAGCTGCCAAGATGGACGCCGTGGTGCTTACGCACAACATTGATCAGCCTTTTATCTCGCAGCTGGAAACAAAGAACGAGGGCATCAAGTTCCAGAGGATCGACGCCGATCTGACGGACGTCTTCCGGTCGAAGACTTCCAAAAAGGCGGAGAAGGAGATGGAGGAACAGGCGGAAGCCATCGCCAAGCTGATGAAGAAAGTCCTGAAGAAGGACAATATCAAGGTGAAGGTCGAAAAACTGAAAAACAAGAAGATCTCTTCTATGATCACTTTGGCCGAGGAGTCCCGCCGGATGCAGGATATGATGAAGATGTATTCCATGAACGGCATGGATATGGGCATGTTCGGCAAGGAGGGCGAGACCCTTATCCTGAACGCCAATCATCCGCTTGTCCAGTATGTTCTGGAGCATCAGGAAGGCGACAACGTGAAGATGATCTGCGAACAGCTGTATGATCTGGCCCTTCTGCAGCAGGCGCCGCTGGAGCCGGAAGCAATGACCAAGTTTGTGGCGAGAAGCAACGAGATCATGATGATGCTGACGAAGTAAGACGCAGCTTCAGGAGAATAAATAAAAATGAGGCCGCGGCAGAAACCTGCAGACCGATCGGCCAAGCGCCCCGCGCCATGTCGTCCGTAAACGGCGGACACAGAGGCGGGGCGCTTTTTACGCGGGAATGAGTCAAGCCGGCAAGCTTGTTTGTCGATTTGGCTCAGCCGGATCTGGCTCAGATGGATCTGGTTCAGCCGGGTTCCGAGATCCTGCTGACGCCGACATAGATCTCCGAGATCTTGTACCATGTGGGATAGTCCACGATGCCGGTCGCCGGAAGATTGAAGATGCTCTGAAAAGTGCGGACGGCGTTGGCGGTGGCGGATCCGTACAGGCCGTCGGCCGCGATCTGCGGTATGGCGGGATAATTCTGGCCGATGCGGTTCAACTGCTGCTGTATCTGGAGTACTTTGGCGCCGGACGCGCCGATATTCAGGTTATAGCCGGGCCATGACGACGGGACGCCGGACACGGCGGTGGCCGTGTTGATGTACATGTCGCTGCCGTAATAGTAGCGTATGATCTCGATCGCGCTGTACCCCTCGTCGCCGAGATATTTGGATCCCCATTGGCTTAAGCCGCTGCAGGTCACGTTCCGGCCGTCGCAGTAAGAGGTGAAGATGGGCTGCCGCACGCCGGGGCGGGAGAGGTAGTTAGCGAAGATGCTGTCTACCAGCCGGTCGATGTTGCTGTAGATATTCCTGCCGCGCACCCATTTCTGGTCGTAGGCGGTAGACGAGGTGATCGTAAAGTTGTAGCCTCTGTTCCGATACCATTCCGTATATACCCGGTTCAGGGTAAACGACATGATGGCGAGCGTGTTCGCATAGATGGCGCTTTCCGGCCATGTGGCGTATATTTCTGACGAAACCACGTTTTTGATGTAATCCCTGTATCGGACATAATAATCGGCGGCGGCGGAGTCCGAGGGCACGCCGTCGTGCACAATGATGTATTCGGGGATCACGACGCGGCTCAATACGATCTCGCCGGATTCGTCGATGGGTTTGATCTCGTCTTCCGGGATCTTGGGCGGGTAGTCGCCGTACAGCGTATGGTCGGGGATAACGATCGTTTCTTCGTCTTCCTGCGATATCTCCGTGGGAACCATTTCGATATTCTGCAGGGCGGTCACATCCGGCAGCACTTCCACACCCGATACGGTTACCGGCTCATAGCCCGGCGCGGTGACGTTTAACGTGTATTCCGAGTAGGGCATGGGAGAATTGGGCGTCAGGCTGTAATTGAGCGGAGGGGCGCTCAGGGGTACGGCTTCCGTCTGCCCGGAAGAATCGGTGGTAAGCGTTTCAAGCGTACTTTCCGGCTGCCCGGTATAGGATATGGTGATGTTCGCGTTTTGGATCGGGATCAGCCCTATACTGGCGGTGACATTGATCTGAAGTCTGCCTTGGGACGGTTCATCGGACTGCGTGCTTTGTAAAACGGGTTCTTCCATAAATAACCTCATAACATTCTCTTCCCAATATGATATGCCGGACGCCGCAAGAGGTTACGGGGATCTTTAAAGGCGGCAGCCGGGTGGTATTTTCTCAGTTTTTGGCATATGACTCTTTTTTGATATTGCGCTGACTGTTGCAGAAATGGTATAATTTTAATAACTATGTAGAAAGGCAGCCCGGCAGCGTGAAACAGGTCGTAGAAGAGATCTTGAACGGAAAATTTAATGTCGATAACGGTCCTCTGGATCTTTCCTGTTCCCGGATCGATATCTCCCTGTGCGCCGATTCGGTATGGGAGGGCTCTTTTGAGATATACGGGCCGGAGGGGGTTCCGGCGGAAGGGTATGTGGTATCTTCCGATCTGCGCATGGAGTGCCTGACCCGTTCTTTTTCGGGGGAGCACAGCGAGATCCTCTGCCGGTTCGATTCCCATGGAATGGAGGCGGGTGAGGAAGTCAAAGGCGCTTTCAGCATTATCTCCGACCACGGAGAATATTATCTGCCGTTTTCGGCGGCGGTCCAGCCAAAAACAGTCGTTTCCAGTCTGGGCGGCATCAAGAACCTGTTCCTTTTTACCAATCTCGCCAAGAGTAATTGGGAGGAGGCCGTCAAGCTGTTTTATTCCGACGAGTTTGAGTCGGTCTTCGAGGGAAACGACAAACAGTATTATGCGGCTTACAAAGGGCTGTCGGCAGTCAAAGGCAATGAGCACAACGTAGAAGAGTTCCTGTTGGAGATCCACAAGAAGAAGCCGCTGGAATACATACTGGAAGAAACGGAAGTCAAGATCGAAGATCCTGTGCCCCAGACCCGCTATGCTCTGGTGGTCAGCCGGAACGGCTGGGGGTACACGCATCTGAAGATCGGAACGGAAGGCGGATTCCTGCGGGTGGAAGAAGACACCGTGTCAGACGCTTCGTTTCTGGGCAACATATACAGAGTCTATTACTACATCGATCACGAGAAGCTTCATTCCGGCTGCAATTACGGCTGTATCCTGCTCATTCAGGAGCATCAGACGATCAAAGTGCCCGTCCGTGTCGTGGTGCACGCCGCCGGGCGGAAAGCACTGGGCATCCGCCGGGAAAAGGAGAGGCTCACCGTAGAGATCATGGAATATTATCAGGCGTTCCGTCTTAAAAAGATCAGCACGAAGACGTGGATGGCGGAAACGAATAAGCTGTTGAACCGCCTGATGGAACTGGACGACAGGGAGATCGCGTACAAACTGTTCCGGGTGCAGCTCCTGCTGACGGAAGAACGCTACAATGAGGCCAAATGGCTGATGGAGAAACAGGCCGCTGAGGTTTTTGCTGCGCAGAATGAGCGGCCGGAAATATGGTGCTATTATCTGTATCTGACCACACTTTACAGCAAAGACTACCGATATGTAGACGAGGCGGCCGAGGAAGTCCGCCAGATCTATGAGCGGCGCCGCGGCAGCTGGCGGATCGCATGGCTCCTGCTGTATCTGTCCGAAGAGTATGTCAAGGACCCGATGCGCAGGTGGGAACTGTTGGAAGAACTGTTCCGGTACCGCTGCACATCTCCGGTGATCTATATCGAGGCGTGGCATATGCTGAGCGCCAACCCGTCCATGCTGCTGAAACTGGATGCCTTTGAACAGCAGATCCTGCGTTATGCGGTCAAAAACGATCTTATGACGGATGAGGTCATCATGCAGACCGTCTATCTGGCGCAGAAACAGAAATCTTATTCGGACGGCGTCTTTTCCATCCTGAAAGGGTGCTATGAGAAGCGGCCGCAGAACGATATCCTTCACGCGGTCTGCACGCTTTTGATCAAGGGCAGCCGGTACGGGGAGGCGTATTTTGAATGGTACCGCGCCGGGGTGGAACAGAATCTGAGGATCACCAGACTCTATGAATATTATATGATGTCGATCTCCTTAAAATATGACGGCGTTCTGCCCAAGATCATCCTTATGTATTTTGCTTACCAGAGCGATCTGAATTACGAGATCACGGCTTTTCTGTACGCTTATGTATATCGGCACAGAGAGGAGATCCCGGATATTTATGTAAACTATACTGCGGCCATGGAACAGTTTGTTCTGGAACAGATCCGGCGCGGCCGGATCAATGCGGATCTGGCTTATCTGTACCGCAGTCTGATCACTCCGCCCATGGTTGACGAGGAGATCGCAAAGCAGCTCGCCTCTCTGCTGTTCATGCGGGAGATCACGGTGGATTCGGACAGGATCCGGGAGGTGGTTCTGGTCTATCCTTACGGCCGGGGAGAAGACGTCTATCCGGTGGCGGGCGGCCGGGCGCAGGTGCCGATCTATGATTCCGACTGCAAGATCCTTTTGGGGAACGGCGAGGGCGACCGCTGTACGGTGAGCGCACAGTACCATGAAAAGCAGCTTATCGCGCCCGCGAAACTGGCGTTCATGATCGCTCCCTTTGTGCGGGAGGAGATGGGCTTTGCGCTGTACATGTGCTTTGAATATCAGAAGACTTTCTCCGTGCAGGCCGACAACGCCGACCTTTTCCGTTATCTGGCAGACTCCGGGCGGATCGATGAGCGGGTCCGTCAGGAGATCCGTATGCAGTTGGTGCATTTTTATTATGAAAACGACAGAATGAGGGAACTGGACGATTACCTGTCGGAACTGGCGATAGAGGATGTTTCCGGCAAAGACCGCGGAGAACTGATCCGTTATATGTGCGTGCGCGGCATGTATGAGGAAGCGTTTGCGTGGGTGCGCCGCTGCGGGCCGTACGGCGTTGACGCCAAGATACTGGTCAAGCTGTGCAGCCGTCTGCTGGAGGAGGAGCGTTTCGAGGAAGATCCGGTCATGACCGGGGTGCTGTGCTATGCGGTCAAAAAGGGAAAATATGATGAAAACGTGCTGAATTATCTGATCCGGTTCTTTTCCGGGAGCGTCAAGGAGATGCGCGACATCTGGAAGACCGCGGAGGATTTTGGCATGGATACCTATGCGCTGTGCGAGCGGATGATCGTGCAGATGCTGTATACGGGCGCTCATGTGGGCGACAAGGCGGAGATCTACAAAGCATACTGCAGGAACGGCGGCAATACGGAACTGAAAGCCGCTTTTGTGACCCGGTGCTGCTATGATTATGTGGTCGGGGAACAGATCACGGAGCCGTATATTTTTCACAGCATCATGCAGATGTATCTGGATGACGTACCGCTGCATCTGGTCTGCAAGGTGGCTTTTCTGCAGTATCATGCGGAGGACAGGCAGGAGCAGAACGGGACCATAAGGCAGGTCTGCTGCAGTTTTTTGAGGGATCTGGTAAACGAGGATATCGTGCTGCCGGTCTATAAAGAGTATCAGGGTTATATTTCACAGATGGATGAATATCAGGATAAGACGATGGTGGAATACCGCGTCAAACCGGGAAACAGGGCGGTTATCCATTATGTGGTCCAAAGCGGCGGCAGCGCCCGGAGCGAGTACCGCAAGGAAGAGATGAAAAATATGTTCGCGGGCATCTGCGTCAAAGATTTTGTGCTGTTTTTCGGTGAAAAATTACAGTATTATATCACGGAAGAGGCGGCAGGCGGCGAGCAGCTGACCAAAAGCGGTGCGGTGGATAAGAGCGATATCTTTCAGGAGGAACCGGAGAGCCGGTTCACGATGCTGAACGATATCATGGTCGGCATGACGCTGAACGATTACGATACGGTGGACGATCTGCTGAGGGAGTATTACCGGCAGGATTATGTGACGGATGCGGTCTTTAAGATGCGTTAGGGGATTAATATGTTTGCGGACCGGAAGGAAAAGGACAAACTGCATAAGGGAAGTATCTTAGTCGGCTACGATCTGGGGGAGCGTTATTCGCAGATCAGTTACTGCGTCTACGGGCAGGAAGACGTGGAAACCGCAGCCACTGTGGTCGGAACGGAGCAGTACAACATTCCGACCATGTTATGTAAACGAAAAGGCGTCAACCAATGGTTTTACGGTAAGGATGCCGTCAAAAATGCGGAGGAAGAAGGGGTCTATCCGGTGGACGGGCTTTTGTCTTTGGCCAGAAAGGGCGAGGAGATCCGTCTGGACGAGGAAAGCTATGACCCCGTTGCGCTGCTGACGCTGTTTTTGAAAAGGAGCATGACGCTGATGAACTTTATCGCGCCGATCGGCAAGATAGACGCGATCATGTTCACCGTGGAGGAACTGGACGACCGGATGGTGGAGGTCCTGCTGCGGGCGTCGGCCAATCTTGGACTGAAAACGCCGCATGTCTATTTTCAGAGCCATACGGAAAGCTTTTATTATTTCATGCTCCATCAGCCCAAGGATCTGTGGAACTATCAGGTGATCGCGTGCGAATACGACAGGACGAGATTGAAGACGTACCGGATGGAATGTAATAAGCACACGACGCCGATCGTCGTTCTGATCGACGAACAGGAATATGACACGATCGTCATTCCGGAGGACACGGAGGAGGAAACGATCAGGCAGGACGCTTACCGCGTGGCGGACGAGCGTTTCTTAGGCATCCTTCGGAAAATGTGCGAAGGAAGGATCGTGTCGTCAGCCTATCTTCTGGGGGACGGATTCCGGGAAGAATGGAATAAGGAATCCTTGCAATTTCTCTGCCGTAATAGGAGAGTTTTTCGAGGAAATAACCTTTTCAGCAAGGGCGCGTGCTACGGACTTCAGGAAAAACTGGAACCCGGCGAGGAGGGGAAGACCCATGTTTTCCTTGGAAAAGACAAGCTGAAATCCAATATCGGCATGAATGTGCTGAAACAGGGGAAAGAATCTTATTATGCGCTTCTTGACGCCGGTGAGAACTGGTATGAGGTTTCAAAGGAGTGCGATCTGATACTGGCGGACGACCGCGAACTGGATCTTGTGGTCACGCCGCTCAACGGGAAGGACATCGAAACGAAAACGGTCCGGCTGCCGGAAGGATTTTCGGGTGAGGCGCCTTACACGAGGTATCACCTTAAGCTGGACATGAGCGCCCCGGAGAAGATCCGCGTCGCCGTGACCGATCTCGGCTTCGGAGATTTCTTCCCGTCGGAACACAGAACGTGGGAAGGAACGATCGATCTGTCGTAGAGATATCTGCGGACGGCGGACCAAAACGCGGCAGGAGGATAAAACGGATACTATGGGCAGGATCATATTGGGAACCGGCGTCTGCGCCGAGATCCCTTACTATGTGGACAAATTTTATGTAAACCTTTATTCCGTGGAAGAATTGTGCTATCTTATTGTTGAAAAGGCGGAATTTCTGGACGAGGATATCCTGTGCCGCGATCTGGTCAAATGGCTGGATGAACAGTGCGGACTGGATCAGCTGGCGCACACGCTTTATGCGCTCCTGAATCAGAACGGTTCCGTCGTGGCTTTTGCGGGAACGATATTGGAGTATGTCAATCTGTATCCGGCGGAAACGGTGGCGCAGACGGAGCGGATCATTCGGGACAATGAGGGACTGGATCCCAATGAACGCGGGAAAGCCAAGGCGGATTATATGCTGCAGAACCGGAAATATCAAAGCGCCCTCAAACAGTATTATGCGCTGCTTGCGCAGATCCCCGAAACGGACGGCGCGTTCCGGGCAAAGATCCGGCACAATATGGGGGTGGCTTGCGCTAAGCTGTTCCGGTTCGAGCAGGCGGCCGGGCATTTTCTGGCGGCCTACGAAGAGGACCGCGGAGAGGAAAGCTTGGAATCGCATCTGGCGGCTCTGCGGATGTGCCGCGGGGATGCGGATTATATCGCTTATATAGCGGAACACCCGGATTATCACGACGCCTCCCTTAAGGTGGAGCGGATCATAAACCGTGCGGACGGGCAGTTTGAGGGAACGGACGAAAACCGTATGCTCTTTACGCTTCAGGTGTTTAAGGAAGAGGGAAACGGCATGGCGGAGGGCAGCGCTCGGTATTATCAGGAGATCGAGAGGCTGACCGCCGGGCTCAAAGAATCGTACAGAGAATATGTGTCATAGATCAATTAAGGAGTTAAAATGGGTTGGTTTAAGAAATTAACGGCAAAATGGTTCCGGCGGACGGACGAAGACGACTACGATGAAGAGTGGGAGGATGAAGAAGCCGGCCGTCGGATCGATTATAACGACAGGGAACAGAGAAACGATTATGTCCGAAACTGTCTTGAACGGATGGCGGAGGCCACGCGGGAACTGGAGAACCTGACATTTGAGTATGATATGGTGACTTCCTATCTGAAGGATATGGAAGAGATCGAAGCGCTTCCGGACGAAGAGAGCGGGCAGCTTAAAGAGTGTGCGAAAAGGGTCGCGCTCCTGCAGGACAGCAAGGCCGGTTTTATGGAACGGCCCCACCGCATTACCGATGAAAAATATCAGCAGATCGAGCGCATGGCCGATGAAGTGGAGGAAGGCTGCCGGAAGCTGAAAGAGGCGGAAGACTATCAGGAACTGATCCGGCAGGATCTAAGCAGGCTGGACGGCGAGAAACACGCGTATCTGTACCGCAAAAACGAAGTCAGCAATATGATATCGGACACCAGAGGAATGGCGGTGATCTGCGTGACGGCGCTCGGACTGTGTATCCTGCTTCTGCTGTTTTTGCAGTTCTTCTTTGACATGGACACGAAGGCGGGATATCTTATCACGGCGCTGGCGGCGGCTTTGGCGATCACGCTGATCTATGTCAAGCATATGGACGCCAGACGGGAGCTTCATCGAGTGGAACGGGGGATCAACAAGATCATCCTGCTCCAGAACAAGGTAAAGATCCGGTATGTCAACAACACGAACCTGCTTGATTATCTGTATTTGAAGTACGGCGTGTCGGGGTCGCAGGAACTGGCGGATCTGTGGGAAAATTATAAGATCGAGAAGGAAGAGCGGGAAAAGATCCGTCAGGCCGAGATCGATCTGGACTATAACCAGCAGGAGCTGCTGCAGATGTTGAAACGCTATCAGATCAAGGATCCCGCGATATGGCTCCACCAGACGGAGGCCATTCTGGACCACAAGGAAATGGTCGAGATACGCCACAATCTGATCATCAGGCGGCAGTCGCTGCGGCGCAGGATGGATTACAATAAAGAAGTGGTGGCGGGCGGTTCCCAGAAGGAGATCAAGGAATTGGTGGAGAAGTATCCGCAGTACGCAAAAGAGGTCATGGCGGCCGTCGAAGAATACGAGAAGAAATATGCAAAAGGGTAGGGCCGGAAAAAGGAAAAGACCGCATAGGGATATAGGGATACGGCGTGGAAAATCCTAGACGGAAGAGAGGACTTGGAATGAACACAGAAACGGAACGGGAAGAGTTGGCGGACAAGCCGGGCGAAGAGTGCGGGGTATTCGGCATCTATGATTTCGAGGGGCACGATGTGGCGTCCACGATCTATTACGGACTCTTTGCCCTGCAGCACAGAGGACAGGAGAGCTGCGGCATCGCGGTGAGCGATACGTCGGGCCCCAAAGGAAAAGTTTCCAGTATCAAGGAGATGGGGCTGCTGAATGAAAACTTTACGCCGGAGAATCTGAACAAGTTAAAGGGCGATATCGGCGTAGGCCATGTGCGGTATTCCACGGCGGGGAGCAGCACAAGGGAAAATGCGCAGCCGCTCGTGCTCAATTATGTGAAGGGCACACTGGGGCTTGCGCACAACGGCAATCTGATCAACGCCGCACAGCTGCGGCACGAACTGGAATATACCGGCGCTATTTTCCAGACGACGATCGACTCGGAGGTCATAGCGTATCACATAGCCAGAGAGCGGCTCAACAGCAGGACGGCCGAAGAAGCGGTACGGCGCGCCATGGGCAAGATCAAAGGCGCCTATTCCCTGATCGTCATGTCGCCGCGCAAACTGATCGGCGCGAGGGATCCGTACGGGTTCCGGCCCCTGTGCATAGGAAAGCGCGACCAAGCCTATATCCTTGCCTCGGAAACCTGCGCACTGGATACGATCGGCGCAGAGTTCGTACGGGACGTGGAGCCCGGAGAGATCGTCACCATATCGCCGGAGAACGGGATCGAGTCGGACAGGAGTATGTGCCTGCCCGCAGAACAGCACGGCAGATGTGTGTTCGAGTATATTTATTTTGCCAGACCGGACAGCCATATCGACGGCGTCAGCGTATACGATTCCCGTATCATGGCGGGAAAGTTTCTGGCCATGGACTCGCCGGTGGAGGCCGATCTGGTCGTGGGAGTGCCGGAGTCCGGCAACTGTGCGGCGCTTGGGTATTCCATGCAGTCCGGGATACCTTACGGACAGGCTTTTGTAAAAAATGCATATGTGGGGCGCACGTTTATCAAGCCGGGGCAGAAGAGCCGCGAAAGCAGCGTTCAGGTGAAGCTGAACGCGATCCGGGAGGCGGTGCGGGGAAAACGTATCATCATGATCGACGATTCCATCGTACGGGGAACGACTTCGGACCGCATCGTCAGGATGCTGCGGGAGGCGGGTGCAAAGGAAGTGCACATGCGGGTCAGCTCGCCGCCGTTTCTGTGGCCCTGTTATTTCGGTACGGATGTGCCTGCAAGGGAACAGCTGATCGCCTATAACCGGTCCGTGGACGATATATGCGGGATCATCGGCGCGGATTCTCTGGCGTATCTTCGCTTGGAAAGACTGGAGGAGATCGCGGGCCATCTCGGCATATGCACGGGATGTTTTACAGGGAACTATCCGCTTGATCCCCCGACGGAAGACATCCGGGGCGAGTATGAAAAATAGGGGCCAAAGCCGGACATTTCAAATACAATGATCGATAGAAAGGACAAGGAAACAGGATTATGAGCACAGACAGATATGTAAGCCCGTTGTCGGAGCGTTATGCGAGCAGGGAGATGCAGTACATTTTTTCACCCGACATGAAATTCAGGACATGGAGAAAATTGTGGATCGCACTGGCGGAAACGGAAATGGAACTGGGACTGAGCCAGAACGGCCGCCCGGTCATTACCCAAGAGCAGATCGACGAAATGAAGGAGCACGCGGAAGATATCAACTACGAGGTGGCAAAGGCGCGGGAGAAAGAAGTGCGGCATGACGTCATGAGCCATGTGTACGCTTACGGGCAACAGTGCCCCAAGGCGGCGGGCATCATCCATCTGGGAGCCACGTCCTGCTATGTGGGGGACAATACCGACATCATCGTGATGACAGAAGCGCTCAGACTGGTGAAGAAAAAGCTGGTGAATGTGATCGCGGAACTGGCGGATTTCGCAGAGAAGTACAAGGATCTGCCGACTCTTGCCTTTACCCATTTTCAGCCTGCACAGCCCACTACCGTGGGCAAGAGGGCGACTCTGTGGGCGCAGGAGTTCTGTCTTGATCTGGAGGATCTGGATCATGTGCTGTCTACGATGAAACTGCTCGGCTCCAAGGGAACTACAGGAACGCAGGCTTCTTTTCTGGAACTGTTTGACGGGGATCAGGAGAAGATCGATCAGATCGATCCCATGATCGCTCGGAAGATGGGATTTGAAAAGTGCTGTCCGGTGTCCGGCCAGACTTATTCGCGCAAGGTGGATACGAGAGTCTGCAACGTTCTGGCGGGCATCGCGGCGTCGGCGCACAAGATGTCCAACGACATCCGGCTGCTGCAGCATCTGAAAGAAGTGGAGGAGCCTTTTGAAAAGAGCCAGATCGGTTCCTCAGCCATGGCATACAAGAGAAATCCCATGCGGAGCGAGCGCATCGCGTCGCTGTCCCGGTTTGTGATGATCGACGCTCTGAATCCCGCCGTCACATCTGCCACGCAATGGTTCGAGAGGACTCTGGACGACTCGGCCAATAAGCGTCTGTCCATTCCTGAGGCGTTTCTGGCGACGGACGGCATACTGGATCTGTGCCTCAATGTGGTGGATGGGCTTGTGGTATACGACAAGGTGATCACCAAGCATCTGATGAGCGAACTGCCTTTTATGGCGACGGAAAACATCATGATGGACGCCGTCAAGATGGGCGGCAACCGTCAGGAACTCCATGAGAAGATCCGGAAACTGTCCATGGAGGCCGGAGCCAATGTGAAGCGGGAAGGAAAGGACAACAACCTGTTGGAACTGATCGCGGCGGATCCTTCTTTCAACATGACGCAGGAGGAGCTTGTCAAGACAATGGATCCTTCACGGTATGTGGGCCGCGCGCCTCTTCAGGTAAGGAAATTTCTGGAAGAGGTGGTATCGCCGATCCTTGAGGAAAACCAGCAATTACTTGGCTTCAAGGCACAGATCAATGTATAAAAAAGGGCAGAAAATGGGAAAAAACCGGGGGGGGGGCTCAAAAAAAATTGTTAAAAAGGGGTTGTAAACGCAGCCAAAAAGTTGTATATTGATTGAGGTGTATAAGCACACAGTACAACAAGGAGGCATACAACTATGAAAATCAACAGCATCAAGAAAATGCTGACTGTAACGCTTGCAGTAACCATGGTTTTGGGCTCTGCATTGACAGTCAGCGCAGCAGACGTTTCCGGTAATTCAAGCACCGGCAGCGCAAGCCAGAGCACTGTTTCCGGCAACCAAAGCACCGGTAACACAGGCAGCACAAGTTCCGACACTGTTTCCGGTAACGGAAGCACCGTTACGGAAACCAACAACGTAGTTCCGGCAAGTGTCGCTTCAAGCGGTTCTTCTTCTGCTTCTACCGGATCTTCGGCAGCATCGAGCAGCGTTCAGGTCGTTTCTGCTAACGCACCGGTATCTATCGCAGGTACTTCCGTTAGAACGACAGTAGCAGGCTCTATCAAGGTTGACTCTCTTCAGGGTGTAGCAGTCATCACTCCTCTGGCAGAGGTTAAGGCAAGCCTTGGTTTGACCGACAAGCAGACCCCTTACATCATCGCTTTCGATACCGATCTTAAGAAGAGCAGTAAGGCTATGCAGTGCGTCAATGCAGCAGCAGATTCTCTCGGCGCTTCTTTCGTAACGGCGATCAACGTTACACTGGGCGCTAAAGAAAACGGCAAGATCGTATCCCTGTCCAACGGCAGCGCGGGTATGGTAGTAGGTCTTCCTAAGAAGGCTGATACCAGCAAGACATATTATGTTATCTGCGTTCAGCCCGGCGGTGTAGTTACGGTCCTTCAGGATCAGGATGATTCACCGGCATCCGTTACGTTCGAGATCAAGGCTGGTCTTGCAACATACGCTGTTGTAGCAAAATAATCAGGCGTATAATCTAAATAAGATATGACAAACGGGGGACATTTATGGTCCCCCGCATTGCGTTTTACGGTATATCGCAATGAGGTCTGTCAGAATGAGAGAATATCGGAAGATGATATATCGCAATGAGGTCTGTCAGAATGAGAGAGTATCGGAAGATGATATATCGGAATGACGGTATCAGGAAGGGAGAACATCATGTTTACCAACATAAAGAGATTATGCTGCGCTGCGGCATGCGTGATCATGCTGTCGGTGTCCGGTCTATGCGCTGTGGCGGCGGAAGAGAATGACGGTCTGGTCGGTACGATGCAGACGCTGTCCGTCGATGTGGACGTAAAGGAAACGGCCGACGGCGATTCCGCAGTTCTGGGCAGTCTGGATGCGGGGACGGCGGTCATTGTAGAGAGTCAGGATGGGGAATGGTGCAAAGTGTTCTATCAGGATCTGGAAGGATATGTTCCCGCCACCGCACTGGAAGCGTTTGCGATAGAGGACGCGGAGGAGCTTGAAACACAGATGAATAACGTGGCGGAGGAAGAGCAAAGGATCGTCGAGCACTATAGTGATTCCGAAAACCAGAAAAAGTACGGCGTCGGCTTAGGCATTGTGGTCGTCTGTCTGGTTCTGGGAATCTTTGCGGCGAGCATTTATTCCACCAAGAAAAGCGAGCAGAAGGACGAACAGAAAGAAGAGCAGAAGAAAGAACAAGAGTGATGTAAGGCGGCGCACAGAAGGAAAGAACAAGAGCGATGTAAGGCAGCGCGCAGAAGAAGGAACAAAGAGCGATGTAAGGCAGCGCACAGAAGAAGGAACAAGAGCGGTGTAAGGCAGCGCACAGAAGAAGGAACAAGAGCGGTGTAAGGCAGCGCACAGAAGGAAAGAATAAGCGCGACATACAGGTAACGTACAGGATAGTTCGATGAATATACTGCAAAAGAAAAAGTCATGGGTCAAGTTCATAGTGTCTGCGGCTGTATTTCTGGCAGGCGCAGCGGCGTCTGCGCCTGTTTTGGCCAAGAGCGGGGAGCCCGTTCTTACCGGGACGGAAACTGAGGCGTCGAACCGGCAGCTGATGGCGGATTATGAGGACTATCAGCAGCGCATGAACGGCATCCAGTATCAGTGGCAGATAGAGGGCAGCGGTTTTGAGATCATTGAGGATCAGATCTTCTGGATCGAAACGGAGTGCTTCGGAGCGGTGCTGTTCGTGCCTGCCATGGATCCGGAATACAACCGGCTGGTGATTTTTTTCACCAGAGAGGACGGCACGGTGGTCTACAGAACGGATCAGCTGGAGGCCGACAACTGGTATGAGGGAAGTTTGGAGCAGCCTGTCCGGAAACTTTCCGCCGTCGCTTTTCCGGATCTGAACCGGGACGGCAGGATCGATATCGTGCTGATCGCCGACTGCCGCAACAGGACGGGCGCCTACGCGTCCAAAGATTATAAGGTGGGGGACGTTCTGTTTCAGGGAGAGGACTGTTTTTACCGCGATTACCGGATCTCGGACAAGATCAACCGGTTTGGGATGAACAAGAGCGCCGATTGCATCATCGCCTATGTGCGCGACGGTTATTCCACGGAGTTCCTCTATACGGCCTCGACCAGAGAGGAACTGATCCGAAACGGTTTTGAGGTCATAGAGGAACTGGATTATTCCAGACAATTTGAAAAACTGGGGTATCTGGAGGTATTGCCGGGAAGCTATACGGCAGGGGAATTTTCCACTTTCATGGTCTATCTGGTGAACGAACAGGGCGATATTGTGTGGAGTTTTCAGCCCATGGGAGATTTTGAAAATCTGTATTCCTTAAAAGGGATCACATGCAGGGATATCGACGGCGACGGCATGAAAGATATCCTTGTACTGGCGCGGTACAGTTATGCGGGGAGCCGGAACGAACTGATAACGGAGTGCGATTATTCGATCTATTATCAGCGGACCGACGGATTTGAAACGGATACGGAAGTAAAGAGCAAGGTGCGGTGCAGCGACGCGGATACGGCGTCGGAACTGGTAGACAGGGCGAGAGCATATTGGGGATGGAGTCCGAAGACATGATTAAGATATTGATCGTAGATGATGAAAAACCGATCCGGGATCTGATCGACATGAACCTGACGGCGGCGGGTTATTCCTGCGTGGCGGTTCAGGACGGTCTGGCGGCGATCGACGCGGTGGACAGCCATGATTTCGATCTGATCCTTCTGGATATCATGCTTCCGGGAGCGGACGGCTATGATGTCATGGAGTATATCAGACCTCTTAAGATCCCGGTGATCTTTGTTTCCGCCAAGCATGAGGTGCGGGACCGCGTCAAGGGGCTGAAACTGGGAGCGGACGACTATCTGATCAAGCCTTTTGACGTGGCGGAGCTTCTCGCCAGAGTGGAAGCGGTCCTCCGCAGATACAACAAGGCGGATAAGAAGCTGACGGTCGGGGATGTGGAGATCGATATCGAGGCGAGGCGTGTCAAAAGAGCGGGAGAACCGGTCCCGCTGACGAGCAAGGAATTTGATCTGCTGATGCTTTTTGCAGAGAACAGGAACGTAGCGCTGTTTCGCGAGAACCTGTACGAGAAGGTATGGGACGACGAGTATTATGCCAACAGCAGGACTCTGGATCTTCATGTGCAGCGGCTCAGACGGAAACTGGGCTGGGAGAAGAATCTCGTGGCGGTATACAAAATAGGCTACCGGTTGGAAATATAAGGGGGACTGGACACAATGAAATTTTCGCAGAAATTGGTGTTGTGGACCGTTATCATCTTAGCCCTCACCCTCGGTTTCAGCGGCTATTATTTTGTCAACTATGTGTTTGAAACATCTCTTTCAAGAGAAGTGGGACAGGCGCTGGACGAAAACAGTATCCTGCGGTTCGCCTTTGAAACGGCGGCGCTCAACGTTCCCGCCAAATACGATCTGCTTCAGGACGGTTCGGTGGAACAGATCGCTTCCAATCTGGAAACGAGCGGGCAGGGCGACGGACGGCTTCTGAGGATCTCCGATGAAGAGAAGCAGGTCATTTATGTCAGCGACGGGTTCGAGGCGGACGACGAACTGCTGAATACGGCGCAGGCGGACCGGTATTCTTACCGCGTGATCCGTCTGGGGAACCAATACTATATCCAGACAGGGAGCAACGTGAACGCCTTGGGGCGGACGCTGTATCTGGAAACTCTCCGGGATGTTTCGCAGGTCTTTGAGGAAAGACAGACGGGATTTGTCGTTTATCGGCGTGTGATGATGCTCATGCTCGTGATGGGTGTCGTCGTCATGTATGTCATCGCCTCGCGCCTTACCAAGCCGATCCGGCTGTTGGTGAAGGCGACCAAAGAGATGGCGGCAGGTGACTACAGCTACCGCGCCAGACAGGTCAGCAGCGATGAACTGGGCAGGCTGACGCAGGATTTCAACCGCATGGCGGAAGCGCTTGAACAGACGATCGACCAGCTGGAAGGGGAAGTCCGGGCGCGGGAGGATTTCGTGGGCGCTTTTGCGCATGAATTAAAGACCCCGCTGACTTCCATTATCGGGTACGCGGACATGCTGCGCTCCAGAAAACTGGATGAAGAGCAGAGCCTGCTTTCCGCCAATTATATATATACGGAGGGCAAAAGACTGGAAACGATGTCGCTGCGCCTTCTGGATATCATGGTGACGAAGAAGGAAGGGGCAAAGCTTCAGAAAATGTCCGTGGAGTCTTTGTTTGAATATCTCCGCCGCATGTTTCTTCCAAACGGGGAAACGGATATCCTGTTTTCCTATGAACAGGCGTATGTGCTGGCGGATCCGGCGCTGATCCAGACGGTTCTGGTGAATCTTCTGGACAATGCCTGCAAGGCTTCGGAAACGGGCGGCCGGATCGAGGCGGGCGGCAGCTCGGAAGAGGGAGGTTATCGGTTTGTGGTGAAAGACCACGGGATCGGTATCCCGCAGGAGGAGCTGTCCAAGATCACGCAGGCGTTTTATATGGTGGACAAATCCAGATCGCGCAGCCGGAACGGCGCGGGTCTGGGGCTGGCGCTCTGCACCCAGATCCTCGCTCTGCATGACAGCAGACTGGAGATCGAGAGCGTGCCCGGCGAGGGAACGACCGTAAGCTTCCTTCTCAAAGAGGACGGAAAGGAGGCAGAGCATGAAGAAAAACGCGCTTAATCTGGCGCTCCTTGCCTTGACGGCCGCCGCGGTAGCCGTTTCCATATGGGGGCCCGAACAGATCACACGTTACAAAGACAAAGACATACTGGGCCAGATCCGGACGCAGGAGGAAGAAACGGGAGCGGAGGGCTATCGTTATCAGCTGAACCGCAACGAAAAGCTTTATATCCTCTCACAATGTCTTAATTCCCAGAGCGTGCCCGGTACGGAGCAGAGCCTCAGGACGAGGGAGCCGGAGTATCAGGACCTCACCGGCACATACGCTTTTGTGGTGAACCATAACGGTCCGTCCGGTCAGGAGATCACCGACGAAGAGATCTATGCGACGGTCAATGAAGGCATCGATACGCTGAAGGAATTGAAGATCCTGCCCGACAGTGTGAAAGAGGTTCAGGCCGGTTCTTATACGGCTACCTTATATTCCGCCATCGATGTCCCCGAACCGCGCAATAACGTGGCTGTCTGGAAACTGAGTCTGGCGGGAAGCATCCAGAATGTCAACAAGGAAAACCGTCTGATCGACGCCTATATCGATGCGGACGACGGAAAGATCTATGAATTTTATGTCCGTTCGCAGCTGAAATGGGAGGATATCGATACGGATGTGCTGGTGGAACAGTGGGCTTCCTATATGGGACTGACAGAGCCGCAAGAGTACGAGAACGACAATCCGCTCCTTGAAACGACGCCTTATTACAAAAAATATGTATTTGAGGGAATGGGAGAAGACCGCACGGTGGTGACGGTCGGGTTCTATGACGGCATCCAAGAACTCTTTTTGAAGATCAGTAAATGAATGATGCAAAAATGATGCAAAAATGATGGGATTCGGATGCAAAAATGATGAGATTATGATGCACCTTTTCTGTATGCTGTAAGCAGATTCAGGAGAGGAGCATCATTTTTATGTACAAAAGAAGAAGTTATCTATCCCCAAGGCGGAGCGGTTATCGATCTCAAAGGAGCGGCAGGAAAGCGTCTAAATGTCTTAGAACGATCATGTGGATCCTGACTGCGCTCTGCATCATCCTTGTATGCGCCGTCACGGCGTCCCGCGCCAAAGCCATACAGGTGATCGCGGCGGAATCCGAGCCGGTGTCCGGATCCGCACAGGACGGCGGCGGAGAGATAGCGGATATCGTCCGGGCGATCGCCGACAGCCAGCGGCTGATCGTACAGACTGAAACGGAACGGATCGAACGGATCATGGAGGAGCAGAAAGCCTTAGAGGAACAGGCCGCAGCGGAGGCGGACAGAGCGGTCGTGATCGATCCCGGACACGGCGGCATCGACGGCGGATGCATGTTTGACGATGTGCCGGAGAAGGAGATCAATCTGGAGATCGCGCAGGCTGTGGCGGAGAGATTGGAAAAAATGGGGTACACTGTGATACTTACCAGAACGGAAGACACCTATGTGGATAAAGCGGAGCGCGTTAGAAACGCCAACAGCAGAAATGCCAGACTCTATGTCAGCATACACCAGAACTCCTGCGGGGTAAAGAGCGTGGAAGGGATCGAAACGTGGTATGACGAAAACGACGGCACGGGGGAAAGCAGGCGGCTTGCCCAGTCGATCCAGCAGGAAACCGTCGGGTCCACAGGCGCCGTGGAAAGAAAACTTGTGCCGGACTCTGAGCTGTGCGTGCTTAAAATGAGTAACATGCCGTCCTGCCTGATCGAAACGGGTTTCCTTTCCAACAAGGAAGAGCGTGCCAGACTGTGCACGGGAGCATATCAGGAGAGGATCGCGGAAGGGATCGCGCAGGGGATCGACCAGTATCTGAGCGGCGCGGTGTGAATCGGCATTTGGACGATGCTGTATGAAAAGTATCTGAGCGGTGCGGTGTAAGTCAGCATTTGAATGATGTGCATGAATTTGTTGAGGAATCCGGCGCCGTATGCTATAATAACGGAAATATCTGCCGTTTTCCAAAATGGCGGGAATCGGGCGAAGCGCCGTAGGGGCACACTTTTTTTCGTGTTTTATATAATATAGCATAGAAAAAAGGAGTGTTGCATTTTATGGCGATTGGTTATTTAATGATACAGACGAGAGTCGCAGACGAAGCGGTTCCGCTTGAAGGAGTCCGGGTCAGGATACTGGATGATCAGGGCCGCAGGCTGTACGACCTGATAACCGATGAGAGCGGAGAGACCCCGGCGGTTTCTCTGGAAACGGTGGCGGCAGGGCTTTCCATGGATCCGGAATACGCCGGGACGCCTTATGTCAGTTATGATGTACTCGCGCAGGCTCCGGGGTTTCAGTCTTTGTATGTAGAGGATATTCCGATCTATGAGAACGAAACGGCCCTTCAGCCCATGACGCTGATACCGGATCAGGCAGCCGGGCGCAGCGGCGACGTTTCGCGCATCACGATGGGTCCTCCGGCCGCTGCCGGAAAAGAACCCCATTCCCAGCAGGGATTGACTGTGCAGCCTTATCTGCTGCGGCAGGTGGTCATTCCCAACCGGATCACGGTGCATTTGGGCAGTCCGTCCGCGGCGGCTTCCAATGTTCAGGTCCCTTTTACCGATTATGTGAAAAACGCGGCGAGCAGCGAGATCTATCCCACATGGCCCGACGCCGCTCTGCGGGCGAATATTTATGTTATCATCACCTTTGCGCTCAACCGCATCTTTACCGAGTGGTACAGGAGTCAGGGATACTCTTTTGATATCACGAACAGCACGGCTTACGATCAGGCGTTTGTGTACGGAAGGGTGACTTACGAGTCGATCAACCGGATCGTGGATGAGATCTTTAATGAGTATGTGACAAGGCCGGGGCAGAACGCGCCCTTTTTTACATCCTTCTGCAACGGCACGACAGTCACCTGTCAGGGATTGTCACAGTGGGGAACCGTTTCCCTTGCCAATCAGGGAAGGACGCCGATACAGATACTGCGGTATTATTATCCGAATGACGTGACGATTGCCGAGGCGGAAGCCGTATCGGACGTTCTGACTTCCTATCCGGGGACTCCGCTCAGGATCGGAAGCGCCGGTCTGGACGTGCAGAATATCCAGATCTATCTGAACAGGATCCGCAGGAATTATCCGGCCATTCCGATGATCGCGGACGCGGCGGGCGTGTTTGGCAGCGGTACGGATGCGGCGGTCAGGAAGTTCCAGAGTATCTTCAACCTGGCGGCGGACGGCGTGGTGGGCAAATCCACATGGTATAAGATCTCGCAGATATACACCGCTGTGACAAGGCTTGCGGAACTGGACAGCGAGGGAACGGAACTGGGGATCGGGACGGTTCCGCCAGCTTCCGTCCTGCGCCAAGGATCAAAGGGAAACGACGTGCTGACTCTGCAGTACCTGCTCAATGTTATTTCGGAGTTTTATCCGGATGTGCCGAGTGTGGTGCAGGACAGCAGTTTTGGGTCTTCGACAAGACAGGCGGTGACTGCCTTTCAGCGGATGCGCGGACTTACAGCCGATGGGGTGGTGGGACCGGCCACATGGCAGGCGCTCTACGACGTGTATCTGAACGTCCGGGAGAATATACCCTCCGGCAGCCCGTCGGACGATTACTTCGAGTATACGGTCCAGTCCGGGGATACGCTGTGGATACTGTCCAGAAGGTTCGGGACCACGGTCGATGCGATCAAGAAACTGAACGGACTGACCGGAGATATCCTGCAGATCGGCCAAGTGCTCCGGATCCCGACGCCTGAGGGTTACGACTATTTTGAATATACGGTCCGGTCCGGGGATACACTGTGGACCTTGTCCAGAAGGTTTGGAACGACGGTCGATGCGATCAAAAGACTGAACGGGCTGACCGGAGACATCCTGCAGATCGGCCAGGTGCTCCGGATCCCGAACGGATGATAAAAAGGAGAGAAAAGATATGGAATGGGGAATCGTTCCGGCGGCGAATATGGCGGGTATGGCAGTTTCTTTGGTGATCTCTGTGGGACTGCCGGTGGCACTGGGAATCGTCCTTTATAAGAAAACCCATGCAAGGATCGCCGCATGTCTGGCTGGAGGCATTACTTTTATCATATCTGCCCTGATCTTGGAGCAGATCCTGCATATGGTCGTGATGGGGCTGACGGGTACGCTGCTGCAGGACAGTATCGTGCTGTATGGCCTCTACGGCGCATGCGCTGCGGCCCTGTTTGAAGAAACGGGGCGTTTGGCGGCCATGAAATTTCTCAAAAAGAAGCAGCTGACAAAGAACGACGCGCTGATGTACGGCATAGGACACGGCGGCACGGAGTCGGTCCTGATCGTGGGGATCGCATGCGTCAACAACGTGATCACGTCGGCGCTGATAAATTCCGGCGGCATCCGCCTGGCTGTGGCGCAGATGGATCCCGCCATGAAGCAGACGGTCTACGATCAGCTTCAGGCTCTATGGCAGCTGCCGGCCTATTCGTTTTATATGGCGGGCGTGGAAAGGATATCGGCCATTGCGATTCAGATATGCTGCTCCCTTCTGGTGTACATGTTTGTGAGATCGGGACGGGCCGGGTATCTGGCCGGTGCATACGGGCTTCACTGGCTGGTGGATTTCCTGACGGTCATAGCGGCTGCCTATCTGCCTGTGTGGGCGGTCGAACTGGGGCTCATGGCCATAGCGGCTGCTGCGCTGTATGCGACATGGAGGAATGTCTATGAGAAACGCACAGAAGAGTGACGCCGCAGGCCGTGCGGCGGACATGGCGAAGGAAACGGAATACGAAAAAGTGGCGATGAAAGTGTCGCATGTCAGCATTGTATCCAATCTGATCCTTACGGTCTTTAAGCTTGCCGCCGGTCTGATCGCCCATTCGGGAGCAATGGTATCGGACGCGATCCATTCGGCTTCGGACGTGTTCAGCACGATCGTGGTGATCATCGGCATCCGGATATCAAGCAAAGAGTCGGACAAAGACCACCCGTACGGACACGAGCGCATGGAATGTGTGGCCGCCATCGTTCTGTCAACGATCTTGGCCGTTACCGGACTGGGGATCGGCTATACGGCGGTTGGCAAAGTGGCGGGCGGAGATTATTCGCGGCTCGCGGTTCCCGGAGTGCTGGCGCTGATCGCAGCCGTCGTATCCATTCTGACCAAGGAAGGCATGTATCAATACACAAAGGTCTATGCCCGGAAGATCGATTCCGGCGCATTGATGGCGGACGCATGGCACCACCGCTCCGACGCACTGTCCTCGATCGGCGCGCTGATCGGTATCGCGGGCGCAAGGATCGGCTTTCCTATCTTGGATCCGGCCGCGAGCCTTGTCATATGCGTTTTTATTGAAAAAGCGGCCTATGATATCTTTATGGACGCGGTGGATAAGATGGTAGATAAAGCCTGCGACGACGAGGTGGAGCAGATGCTCAGGGAGTGCGCCCAGAGCCAAGCGGGCGTACAGGCCGTCGATCTGCTTCATACCCGTGTGTTTGGAAATAAGATATATGTCGATATCGAGATCGAAGTGGACGGGGATATGCGGCTGCGGGATGCGCACGGCATCGCAGAGCATGTGCATGACGCCATAGAGCAGTCTTTCCCGAAGGTAAAACACATCATGGTGCATGTCAATCCGGCGTGAGGACTGTAAAGTATATCCTTTATATAAATGGGAACCTTTGACTGTGTAACAGCCTAAAGGCGCATGGAACAGTAAATCGTAGACCATGCGCTTTTTTGCGTTCAAAAGGAGGGACATGAGAGGCAGCATCCAGATCGACACCACAGGGCAGCCAGGGGAAGATTTGAAGGAGTATAAGGAAAAATTAAAAAGAGTATTAGAAAAATTTGAAAGGGTGTACGGGAAAATTAAAAAGGATATTGGAAAATGTATTGACAGAAATGAAAACATATGATTAAATATTCATATGTTCATATAAAAACCACAGAAACCGGAGAACGACCATGACAAGAAAACAGAAGAAAGTATTGATAAGGATCATTATTTCCGCCCTGCTGGTGGCGGCGTTGAGCCTGATACCGATCGAAAACACCTATGTCAGAGCGGGACTGTTTCTGATACCGTATCTGATCATCGGCTATGATATCTTAAAAAAAGCGCTGCTTGGGATCGTGCACGGAGAAGTTTTTGACGAAAACTTCCTGATGGCGGTGGCGACCGTGGGAGCGATCGCGCTCGGCGAGTATGTCGAGGGCACGGCGGTCATGCTTTTTTACCAGATCGGAGAATTGTTCCAGAGTTATGCGGTCGGAAAAAGCCGCAGAAATATAACGCAGCTGATGGATATAAGGCCCGATTACGCCAACGTGGAGCGGGACGGGGAACTGGTTCAGGTGGATCCCGATGAAGTGGAGCCCGGCAGCGTGATCACGGTGCAGCCGGGGGAAAAAGTGCCGATCGACGGCGTGATCGTGAGTGGCTCTTCTTCGCTGAACACGAGCGCACTGACGGGCGAGAGCCTGCCCAGAGAAGCAAACGAGGGCGACGAGGTTATCAGCGGCTGCGTCAATATGTCCGGGGTGCTCCGCATCAGGACCACCAAGCCGTTCGGCGAATCAACGGTTTCCAAGATCCTTGATCTGGTGGAAAATTCCAGTATGAAGAAATCCAGATCGGAAAATTTCATCACGCGGTTTGCCAAGTATTATACGCCTGCCGTATGTTTCGGCGCACTGGCGCTGGCGGTCCTGCCGCCGATGTTCAATTTGATCGCGGGGCGCAGCGCCGGGTGGTCCCAGTGGCTTATCCGGGCGCTGACGACGCTGGTCATCAGCTGTCCGTGCGCGCTCGTGATCTCCATTCCACTCAGCTTCTTCGGCGGCATCGGCGGCGCTTCTGCCAAGGGGATCTTAGTTAAGGGATCCAACTATCTGGAGGCGCTCTCCAAGACGACCTATGTGGTGTGCGATAAGACCGGCACGCTCACGAAAGGCGTGTTTGAAGTGACGCACATCGAGCCCGCGGACGGTTTTTCGGAAAAAGAACTGCTGAAGACGGCGGCATATGCCGAGCATTATTCCAACCATCCCATCAGCAAGAGCCTGAAAGAAGCTTACGGCGGACCGATCGACGCCGACAGGATAAGTGATGTGGAAGAGATCGGCGGGCACGGCGTGACGGCGGTCGTGGAAGGCAGAAAGACGGCTGTCGGCAACGTGAAGCTGATGAAACGGCTGAATATAGCGTATCAGACGCCTCAGGCGGCCGGAACGGAAGTCCATGTGGTCATAGACGGGAAGTACGCAGGTTATATACTGATCTCCGACGTGGTGAAGCCGAACGCGAAAGCGGCGATAGCGGCAATGCGCGCGGCAGGGGTCAAACACATAGTCATGCTGACCGGAGATGCGAAAAGCGCGGCCGAAGCAGCAGCGGACGAACTGGGAGTCGATATGGTCAAGAGCGAACTGCTGCCGGAAGATAAAGTGAACGAGGTGGAGGCGCTTCTGGCGGCGAAGAGCGGAAAAGAGAATCTGGCGTTTGTCGGGGACGGCATCAACGACGCTCCCGTCCTTTCCAGAGCGGATCTGGGCATAGCGATGGGAGCGATGGGAGCGGACGCGGCGATCGAGGCGGCGGACATCGTGCTGATGGACGACGATCCGGAGAAGATCGCAACGGCTATCGGCATATCCCGCAAGACGCTCCGCATCGTATATCAAAATATCGTTTTTGCTTTGGCGGTCAAATTGATCTGCCTGATCCTGGGAGCAGCCGGATCGCTGAACATGTGGTGGGCTGTCTTTGCGGACGTGGGTGTCATGATCATTGCGGTGCTCAATGCGACAAGGGCCCTGCGGTATGATAAGCACATAATATAAGTAAAAATTATATCACATATAATAAATATTGATTTTACTTATAAATGTTTCTGGAGTATAATAAGAAAGTAAGAAACGGCGGGTTTTTACAACCCGCTTCTCTTATGATGAAATCTGGGTGAACGACATGGTAAGCAGAAGGAGGAATTGTTATGGTAAAGGCGGTTGTGGGCGCCAACTGGGGAGATGAAGGAAAGGGAAAGATCACGGATATGCTGGCGGAAAAGGCCGACATCATCGTGCGCTTTCAGGGCGGTGCCAATGCGGGACATACCATTGTCAACAATTACGGTAAATTTGCGCTTCATACATTGCCGTCCGGTGTTTTCTATAACCACACCACGAGCATTATCGGAAACGGCGTTGCCTTAAATATTCCGTTGCTGATTCAGGAGATCAGATCCATCACGGACAGAAATGTGCCGAAACCGAAGATCCTTGTATCCAACAGGTGCCAGATCGTGATGCCGTATCATATTTTGTTCGACCAGTATGAAGAAGAAAGACTGGGCGGAAAATCTTTCGGCTCGACGAAATCGGGCATCGCCCCTTTTTACTCGGATAAATATGCCAAGATCGGATTTCAGGTAAGCGAACTTTTCGACGAGGAACTCCTGAAAGATAAAGTGCCGCGCATCTGTGAAACAAAGAACGTGCTTCTGGAGCATCTGTATCACAAGCCGCTTATCGATCCGAAAGAACTTCTGGATACGCTGCATGAGTATAAAGAGATGATAGAGCCCTATGTGTGCGATGTGTCCGCATATCTGGATCAGGCGATAAAAGAGGGCAGGACCATATTGCTGGAGGGACAGCTTGGAACATTGAAGGATCCCGACCACGGAATCTATCCGATGGTGACGTCTTCTTCCACACTGGCGGCATACGGCGCCATCGGCGCAGGGCTTCCGCCGCATGAGATCAAGGAGATCATTACGGTATGCAAGGCTTATTCGTCGGCAGTCGGCGCGGGCGCTTTTGTGTCGGAGATCTTCGGGGAAGAAGCGGACGAACTGCGCAACCGCGGCGGTGACGGCGGCGAGTACGGCGCAACGACGGGACGTCCCCGCCGTATGGGATGGTTCGACTGCGTGGCGTCCAAATACGGCTGCCGTCTGCAGGGCACGACCGACGTGGCGTTTACGGTGTTGGATGTGCTGGGGTATCTGGACGAGATCCCGGTCTGCGTAGGGTATGAGATAGACGGTGAAGTCACAACGGATTTCCCCGTCACCTGTAAGCTGGAGAAGGCGCGTCCGGTGCTGAAGAAGATGCCGGGTTGGAAATGCGATATACGAGGGATCAGGAATTATGAAGAACTTCCCGAAAACTGCCGCAGGTATGTGGAATTTATCGAGGAACAGATCGGTTATCCGATCACCATGGTTTCTAACGGACCGGGACGGGAGGATATCATTTACCGAAAGAGCCCTTTGAAGAAAGCCTGACGGGTAAGGCCGCCGGGAGATCCTCTGCGGACAGGATCATAGAAAAAAATTATTCTGGCAGGAGCCGGCGGATCGTGGCGTATCATGGACCGCCGGTTTTTCTTATGGCGGCAGGCGCGGATGGCAGATGGCATACGGATGGGCCGCAGATCTTATTGATCTTGGCTCTTTTCCGGCAGCAGGCAGATGATCTTTTGACCGGGGCGCAGTTTTCTGACAGCAGGATGATCTTTTGACCGGGGCGCAGTTTTTTATGGTGAAACGATCTTTTTTGCCGAGGCTGTGTATTTTTCCCCGCAATCATGTATAATGAAGGAAAGGAGCCGGGAGGAAAGCCGGGCGGCGGAAAGCGGGTAAAAATATGCTCACCAATCTGGAATATTATAAAGTTTTTTATCATGTGGCAAGGTCGGGCAGCCTGACGGCGGCGGCGGCCGAACTGAACATCTCGCAGCCTGCGGTCAGCCAGTCCGTCAAACAGCTTGAAACGGCGGTCGGCGCAAAGCTTTTTACCAGAGTATCCAAAGGCGTGCGGCTGACCGGGGAAGGGGAACTCCTCTACAGTTATGTGGCAAAAGGCTGTGAGCAGATAGAACTTGGCGAGCAGAAATTAGAGCAGATGCTCAATCTGGAACTGGGTGAGATCCATATCGGCGCCAGCGATATGACGCTTCAATTCTATCTGCTTCCGTATCTGGAGCGGTTTCATGAAAAATATCCGCATATCAAGGTGACGGTCACGAATGCGCCGACGCCGGAAACGCTTGCCAATCTGCGTGAAAATCTGATCGATTTCGGCGTGGTCAGTACGCCCTTTGACGATCGGGGCGATCTGGAGAGTATGGACGTGCGCGAGATCGAGGACGTTTTTGTCGCAGGGCGTAAGTTCATCCAGTATAAAAACAGGATGCTCGACCTTCAGGAACTGGAAAGGATCCCGATCATCTTTCTGGCGGGGGCTACCAGTACCAGAAGTTATATGGATTCCTTTCTGCAGAAAAACAATGTGGACATACAGCCGGAATTTGAATTGGCGACCAGCGGCATGATCGTGCAGTTCGCCCTGCGAAACCTCGGCGTGGGATGCGTGATACGGGACTTTGCAAAAGAGTATCTGGAGGACGGACGGCTGTTTGAACTGCGGTTTAATAAGATCATACCCAAAAGGCATTTCAGCGTCGTGACCAATCCGAAGAATCCGTTGTCGGCGGCGGCGCGGAACATGCTGCGGCTGTTGGAGTAGTTGAGTTATGTAAACCAATGTACCTCGGCGTGAATATAGGATGCCAGAAGAGTTATGTAAATCAACGTGCCGACTGCCGGAAAGGTTGAGTTATGTAAACTAGCACACTGGAAGGGATAAGTTGACGTGTTGTTGTGGGGAAATTATGTAAACCAAAGACACCGCAGCACAGAATTTAATACGACAGGACCAAAGGAGAGAAAAAGTGATCACAACTATTATTTTTGACATCGGCAACGTGTTGGCCGATTTTACATGGAAAGAGCATTTTGAAAGATTTGGTTACGACGAGGAAATGGTGGAGCGCATTGCGAAAGCGACGGTCCGTACGCCCGCATGGAACGAGTATGACAAAGGGGCTTTGACGTTGGAAGAGATCATGCAGGAATTTGTGGATGCGGATCCGGCGATCGAGGCGGACATCCGGCGCGTCATGGACAATGTCAAGACGATGGTGCAAAGGAATGATTATGCGATCCCGTGGATCCAGAAGTTAAAGGGCGAGGGCTACCGGCTGCTGTATCTGTCGAATTTTTCCGAGAAAGCGGAAACGGAGTGCGCCTATGCGCTCGATTTTATTCCCTACATGGACGGCGGCATCCTGTCTTATCGGGAGAAGCTGATAAAACCCATGCCGGAGATCTATGAACTGCTGATCAGACGTTACGGGCTCGTGCCGCAGGAGTGCGTTTTTTTGGACGATACGATGGCGAATCTGGAAGGCGCGCAGAAGTTTGGGATACATACGATCCTTTTCCGGAATCCGGAGCAGGCGGCGGAAGAATTGCGCAAGCTTGGCGTGGAGATGTAGAAGGCGTGCCGCTGCAGAAAAGATAAGGCGGAAACCGTACGCGGTGATACAGAAAAGATAAGGCGGAAACTGTGCGCAGCGATGCAGAAAAGATAAGGCGGAAACCGTGCGCGGTGATACAGAAAAGATAAGGCGGAAGCGGCGCATTTTTTTGAAAAAAGAAAACCCCGTACTCTTAAACAGGAGAGCACGGGGTTTACATAACTTTGTTTTATTTCATCAGTTCTTCCGCCAGAGCGTCAAGCTGCGCTTTGTTTTCCTCGGTGAGAGCGGATCTGACGGTTACGACAGGTTCTGCGAAAGTGATCTCTTTGCAGTTCTCCAGTTTTGCCCGCATGACTTTGGCGGCATTGGGCGCCCACGAACCGTTTTCTATCAGCGCGATGGTGCGCTTCTGATAACCGCGCTCGCACAGGTCGTTTATAAATTCGCGCATACAGGGGAATATCTCCGTGTTGTAGGTGACGCTGGCAAGTACCAGTCTGCCGTAGCGGAACGCGTCTTCCACACACTCGGCCATGTCTTCTCTGGCGAGGTCCGCCACGACTACCTTCGGACAGCCTTTTGCGGTCAGCTTCTCGGCAAGCAGTTCCGCGGCTGCCTGAGTATGTCCGTAGATGGACGCATAGGCGATCATTACGCCTTCCGATTCTACGCCGTAGGAAGACCATGTCTGATACAGGTTTACATAATATTCCAAATTTTCTTTTAAAACAGGGCCGTGCAGCGGACAGATCGTCTGGATATCCAATGCAGCGGCTTTTTTGAGCAGATTCTGCACCTGCATACCGTATTTGCCGACGATGCCAAAGTAGTAGCGGCGCGCCTCGCAGGCCCAGTCTTCCTCCACGTCCAGCGCCCCGAATTTACCGAAGCCGTCTGCGGAAAACAGCACTTTGTCATGGCTGTCGTATGTGACTATGACTTCCGGCCAGTGTACCATCGGCGCCGCGACAAAATGCAGCGTGTGCGCGCCGAGAGAGAGGGTGTCGCCTTCTTTGACGATCATGCGCCGGTCGGCATAGTCCGTGCCGAAAAACTGCTTCATCATGTTAAAAGCCGCGGCGGATGCGCATATGACGGCGCCGGGGTAAGCCTGCGCAAAGACTTCGATGTTGGCGGAATGATCCGGCTCCATATGCTGTACGATGAGGTAATCGGGCGTCGAGTCCCCCAGGACCTGTTTCAGATTCTGCAGCCATTCCTGTCCGAAATGCCGGTCCACCGTGTCCATCACGGCAATTTTTTCATCCTTTATGACATAAGAGTTGTATGCCATGCCGTTCTCCACTATGTACTGTCCCTCAAACAGGTCGATGTTATGGTCGTTGACGCCGATGTAATGAATGTCGTTGGTGATCGTTGTCATTTTTATTCATTCCTTTCCTTACTGTATTCATAACCCAGAACTTATCATAACAAAAGAAAGCCTATGTGCGCAAGACATAAACGAAGAAACTGAGATCCTTTACTGTAAAAACAGGCTATATTCCGACCCTGCTGCGCAGAGATAGCTTTAAGGTTTATACAGACAAAAAAGAACTGCACGAAATTGGGATAATTAGTACAGAACCCCCTTCGGCAATACGGTGACGGTTCATGATATGGAACGGACGATCTGCGATCCCTGCATTTTACCTCTGTTGAAAAATATATTGACTGTGTACATAAAAAACCATACAATGTATATAATATAAATAAGGAGATGTTGGCTTATGGCAAATGTAAACGTAAACATTCGTATGGATGCTGGTCTGAAACACCAGTTTGAAGAATTTTGTGAAGATATGGGTTTGACGATGAGCGCGGCATTTAATATTTTTGCAAAAAAAGCAGTCCGTGAATACCGTATTCCCTTTGAGATCAGTGGGGAAAACCCGAATTCCGAAACAAAAGAAGCAATTCAGGAAGTGAAGATGATGAAAGCAGATCCAAATCTCGGAAAGACATATACGGACGTAGACAAGATGATGGAGGATCTTTTGTCCAATGTATAAATTAAGACCAACGACAAAATTCCAAAAGGATCTGAAACGCGCACAGAATAGGGGATATGATCTTTCGCTCCTCACGGAAATCTTGAAAAAACTGGTCAATGGGGAAATCCTTCCGGAAAAGAACAGAGATCATCCGCTTACAGGGAATTGTACAGGATGCAGAGAATGTCATGTGGCCCCAGACTGGCTGCTCATTTACGAGATCAGTCATGATGAGCTGATTCTGTACCTGACCAGAACCGGGACGCACAGCGATCTGTTTTAGAGAGCAGACTTTCTCAGACTGTATCTTGGCAAGTATGGAGGCAAATAATGAAAAAGAGATCAGCGTCTGTCCTGCCAATGATATTTGTTTTGCTGAAAGATAAGAAAAAACTTTATCACATTCAAGAAATTTTCATATAAATACGTCTTTTTACAGCTTTCAAGAGGATTATAAAATAAATATACCCTTAATAGTTGATTGTAAAGAAACACTTCTTTCTATGGCTGAACGTGGTCTGACTTAATGGCATTAGAGTAAAGAGTGGATCACAAGGATGGGTTTTTTATTTGAAAAATGTTGAAAAGTTGTGAAAAACTGTGTATTATTTATTTGAAAAGTTTTAAAATAATACATATAATATGTTTGAAAAGTTATAAAAAATTTGCTTTATATATTTGAAAAGTTATTGCGAGGTAATCTGTTATGCTGAAGAGAAAAATTGCAGACCTGATCGAACAGCATTTTCGTTCCGGTTCTGAGCGCATTTTGTTGATTGACGGTGCGCGGCAGGTCGGGAAAACATATATTATCCGTTATGTGGGAAAGAAGCTGTTTATCAATTTCATCGAGATCAATATGCTGGAAGATTCCGTCGGCAGTAAGTTATTTGAAAATGCTTCGACAGTGGAGGATTTTTACCTCCGAGTCAGCATGATTGATGGCAGTAAGATGGGAAAAGCAGAGGACACACTGATCTTCATTGATGAGATTCAGGCTTATCCTCATCTTCTTACGCTGCTAAAATTTCTCCGTGACGATGATCGCTTTACCTATATCGCCAGCGGCTCTTTACTGGGCGTGACGCTTTCGGAAACTACGTCCATTCCCATGGGAAGTATCCGTAAGGTACGCATGTTCCCGCTGGATTTTGAAGAATTTCTTTATGCCAGCGGCATGAACGAATTTGCCGTCAATGCTCTGCAGAAGAAGTATGAGGCACGGGAATCGCTGGATGAGGCAATGCACGAAAAGATGATGAATTTTTTCAAACGTTATCTTTTGGTCGGCGGCTTGCCCGCAGCGGTCAATGCCTATCTGGAAACGATGAATATTCAGGCTGTGCGGGAGATTCAGTTTGAGATCCACGATTACTATGCAGCGGATGCATCCAAGTATGGCGCGGAGCGCAAATTGAAGATCCGCCGGATTTATGATCAGATACCTTCCAACTTGGAGAACAAAAAGAAACGGGTAGTTGCGCAGCGGATCGAAGGCAAAAAGGGCAGCACCTTTGCCAACTATGAAGATGAGTTTGAATATCTGGTCAGTTCCGGTATTGCATTAAATGTGCAGGCCATCTCTACGCCGACTTTCCCGTTGATTGAATCTTCAGGAAAGAATCTGTTGAAGCTGTATCTGAACGATGTGGGGATCCTTACGGCAATTTTGTACGGCAGCAATATACGGGCGGTCATGGACGATGAGAAGAGCATTAACTTAGGCTCCGTATATGAGTGCGCCGTCGCCAGTGAGCTGATTGCACACGGCTGCAATCTATATTATTATGATAACCGCAGCAAGGGAGAAGTCGATTTCCTGATCGATGACTACGACAGCCTCTCCGCTGTTCCTATTGAAGTGAAATCCGGTAAAGATTACACAGTCCACAGCGCATTGAATACTTTTGTAAAGAACGATGACTATCATGTGAAAAAAGCTTTTGTTCTGTCCAATACACGCGAGATCAAAACAAATGGAAAAATCACATATCTGCCGATTTATAATGTGATGTTCTTGGGTGCGGAGAAGGCTTCGATGATACGTTTCTAAATGAAAGAAAATGAAAAATATATTAATTTCCATTCCCGTGTGAAAAATCAGCGCATCAGTGTGATTTTTCACACTATTTTCACATTTACAATCGTATTATTTTCCGCATGATGTTTAAACGGTCTGTATTCTATCATGCAGGCAGGAAAGAATGTTGCGGTGAATCAGTCAACGGCAAATCAGCAGCCGAATTTTGTCTTGCAATTATTGCAATAAATCTGTATAGTAATTACGACAGCGTTGTTATGACCGTAGAAAGGATTAAGAGAGGGGAAAGAATGGATAAACTGGGAAAAGCACTGGCAAGAGTGGTAGATGCCTACAGCAGACAGGGCGTATGCGAGGTGTGCGGAGGGACACTGGTGTTTCAGGGCTGCGGAGAGTATGTGTGCGAACAGTGCGGCGATCTGTCATACGATGATTACGGCAAAGTGCGCAGATATGTGGAAACACATGCGGGCGCATCCGTAACCGATACGGCGGAGGCCACGGGCGTCAGCCAAGACGCCATCCGTGAGATGATAAAGGAACGCAAGATCCGAATCGGCTATTGACCGGTTACATATGAGGAATGTGAGGGCACGGGACGTTTGAGGCGTATCGTGCTCTTTTGCGTATGGTGCATTGATTGAAGAACCTGCCAGAGCCTTGACAGAAATGTTGAGGCTTTTTTTATCAGCCTGTTGACTTTTACGGCAGCATTGGCTATAATTAAAACAGACGTTTTAAAACGCTTGATTTAAAACGAACGATTTTATAAAAGGAGAAATAAAATCATGCCGCCGAAAGCCAAATTTGCAAGAGCAGAAATTATTGAAGCCGCATTAAATATTGTCAGAGCGGACGGATATGAAGCTTTGACGTCCAGAGCGTTGGGAACATACCTCAGCAGTTCGGCAAGACCGATCTTTACTGTATTCAAAAATATGGAGGAAGTTCAGCAGGCTATGATCGAAGCTGCGAAAACTCTGTATAAAGAATATGTCGATAAAGGATTGACAGCCGAGCACCCTTTTAAAGGGGTGGGTACGCAGTATATCCTCTTTTCCGTTAATGAGCCAAAACTTTTTCAGCTTCTCTTTATGACGGAGCAAAAACAAATCCCTGACTTATCAGGCGTTCTTCCTCTGATAGATGAAAGTTATGAGCGGATCTTACTGTCGATTCAAGAAGATTACAAAATCAGCAATTCATCTGCGAAAAGGCTGTATCATCATCTTTGGATCTACACACACGGGATCGCGTCGCTTTGCGCCACAAAAATGTGCCGCTTTACAGACGAGGAAATCAGCACAATGATCACCGAGGTGTGTATGAGCCTTTTGAAAAATAGGCTCTCGGAATCTTGAGCCTGCCGACCAGATCCATCGGTCGGATGAACCTTGAAAAGTAGATATTGTCCA
>CANRNJ010000004.1 GCA_947631955.1 uncultured Lachnospiraceae bacterium | reverse complement strand
CTATACTAAGTATATCTTATGCATAATCAGCATAGAGGCATTGTCATTTTTTTCGCAGACCTGCACAATCTGCGAAAAAGGTATTCTGGGTCCTGAGATCTTTGCCGCAGCCAAAATAAAAAAACTGAGAGGAAACTTTCATGTCCTCTCAGTTTTATTTTCCGTATGCGATATTCAATTTTCCTAATTCCCGATCTGTCTTCCCTCGTGGTCAAGATGATAATTGTCCCGATAGATCAGTTCCGAGATCGGTACGATCTGATAGCCTTTCTCTTCCAACGTCGTGATCAGCGTATCCAACGCATCCGCCGTCTGTTTCCCTGATACAGGGACAAGGTTCTAAAACAATTTCAAGAACTCCTCCGGCTGAATCGCTGGCACTTTTGAATTGGTAAAATCTTTTATATTCCTAGTAACAATATAATCCGCCTTCAACGAAGCCGCACATTCATCCTGCAGACAATCTTCAAAATCTTCAAACTGATCATTTTTTAACGCTTTTGCTATCTTTTCTCCGTTGATTTCTGATATCTCAAATACCCTGCAGAGTGCCATCAGCATCTCCCTGCGCTGTGTAACAGAATATTCTTTTCTCAAAATATAAAAAAGATTTGATACCGTATGTGCTGCAAGACATCCTCTTATTATCTTTTCAGTACAAAGATTCACTATTTTTATGGCTGCTTCTAAATATGGCTGCCTCTTTACCAACATATCAAGTATTATATTTGTATCAATTAATACTACCATATTTTTCTATCCTTGCCGCTTCCAACTCCGCCTTATAGTCAAAATCTGCCGGAAGAGTCCCACTGTACTGCATTAAAGTCTTAAAGGCATTTCTTCTTTCTTCCATATCGGATGTATCTTTCTCGGCTGAAAGCGCCTCAATATTTTGGAGAATGTTAAAGACATAAATCATTTTATCATCCGGCAGTTTTTCCAGCATTTTCATTGTCTTTTCCCGAATCTCTGTCATACAAAATGCTCCTTCCTTTAATCTGCGGTCTTTGCAAAAGCGTTTTGCTTTATCTGTCACTATTATATGTTCTTTTGTGCTATTATTCAATAATATATAAATTAATTTTTGAATTGTATTCTGCCACTCTCATATTGCTCCTTGATGTACTGCCGCTGCCAAGATGTTTGTGCTCCGTGACCGTCTTAATGATGGAATCCATGCCGTAATCCTTCCGGTCGAGGGAGTCTGCATTTGATATCAACGGGGATGCTGCAAAATACATTTTTTATTATTTTGCGGCACTCCCATTACCGCAGCATTCACCAAATTGACAAGCCGATTTGACAGCTTGGCTCATTGCTCGCGTAAATAAAAACAATGGGAAAATATAATAGCAGTCGCGAAACTGCCCGTAGAAAAATGTCAGTATTTAGATTTTATAGCGAGTTCGTTATACAATATCCTGTGCGATAGAACAAAACAAGAAAACGCAAAACGCCGTATTTGCATTTGCAAAATTCAATTAAACATTCTTTTTTCTATTTCTCTGCGCCACCGCGCTCTGAAATGCCTTATACATAGAAGACGATAATTCTGGCGAATCCTCATCAAATACGATTGGCTGTTTCCTAGCTTCCAATACTTCTTGGATCTGCTCATCTGTCGGTTTTTGCCCTTTATTGATAACGAATGTCTTGGTCATAATAAAGCCTCCTTTCTGACTCTGTTGCTACTCTGGCTGAAATCAATCTGATATTTTCCTTTCTTTCTGTAAATACCACAAAAAGTACATCTCCTACACAGCCGATAGCTATATATCTGTCTTCTTCTTTACTATGTTCAAAATCATACATCTCTATGTAATTCTCATCTTCAAACACATAAGCTGCCGTTTCAAACGATATGCCATGTTTTCTCTGATTAAGTAGATTTTTTTCTTCATCCTATTCAAATGTCAATGTTTATTCTCCGTTCTTATCTACCGGCTTTTAGTACTTATAGTGTACCATACACTCCTGCATTTCGCTACATATGATTATAGATATTAAATTCAATGAAGTAATTTTTTTGAAAAATTTATTGTCAAAAGTAAGCGAATCCGCAAAGCGAACGCCATCACGGCTATGCGCTATGGACAATATTTCCAAAAGCAGCTAAAGGTTAACATTCCCCTTCAGCTGCTTCTGTATCTTATCTCCCTTATATCCTCCGCTTCACTTCTATATCCTCATTTCCCGCCAGGTCAATCCCCTCGATCCTGCCGCACTCTCACAGGACATAGTTCATCCTAATTTCCAATCTGTCTTCCCTCGTGGTCAAGATGATAATTGTCCCGATAGATCAGTTCCGAGATTGGTACGATCTGATACCCTTTCTCTTCCAATGTCGTGATCAGCGTATCCAACGCATCCGCCGTGTATTTTGCGCCGTTGTGGCATAAGATTATACTGCCGTTGCCAAGATGTTTGTGCTCCGTGACCGTCTTGATGATGGAATCCACGCCGTAATCCTTCCAGTCGAGAGAGTCTGCATTTGATACAAATAAAAACAAGGGAAAAAATATAATAGCAGTCGCAAAACTGCCCGTAGAAAATGCCAGTATTTAGATTTTGTGGTGAGTTCATTATACAATACCCTGGGGATCGGGCAAGATGGAAAAGTGCAATAGTATTATTTCCAAAATATGTTCACAAAATATATTGATAAGTAACGACATCAGCGTTACAATTATATACAGGAGATGATTAACATGGAAAAAACAGCAACCTTAAATTTGAGAGTAAATCCCGTCGTCAAGCAGAAAGCAGAGAACGTGTTGGCACAACTGGGAATTCCCATGTCAACCGCTATTGATATGTATCTGAACCAGATTGCTCTGACCGGCGGCATACCTTTTAATGTGACTCTCCCTAAAGCACCGCACTTTGTCAACGCTGATCTTATGAGCGCCGAAGAACTGCACACCGCATTACAGACAGGTTATGATGACATATCTGCCGGAAAAGTGCAGGACGCCGCATCAGCATTTGCAAAATTCAGGAAAGAACACTGATATGAAAAAATACAAAGTTCAGATCACCGATCAGGCACTCGCCGATATGGAAGAAATATATACCTATATTGCGGAGCAATTACACGCACCCGAAAATGCTATGGGACAATATAACCGCATTGCGGAAACGATTGAAAGTCTTGACACTTTTCCGGAACGTGCGCAACTTATGACTTCAGAACCGGAACACACGCTTGGATTCCGTCAACTTCCGATAGATAACTTTCTGGTTTTCTATGTCATCAGAGAAAATCTTGTTATTATCACAAGAGTGCTGTATAGTGCTTCAGATATAAGCCATCGGCTCCTGAACAACGAATAAAAAATCAGATCACATCACCTAAATTGTGTGATACAAATATTATATCATTTTTCTCTGTTCACCAAGCCACTTCCAAACGCTCTTTATTTTTGATTTTCAATATAAAGATACCCAAATAAAAATATTGAAAATTGCGAAAATCGAACCCAAATAAAGCTATCCAACGTATTTTTTTGCTCAAAATGCGCTGTTTTTCAGAAAAAATCCCAGAAAAATCTAAAAGAAAATTTTTTGAAAAATTTATTGGCAAAACCCGCCACACATTTGCACTTCATACTCTGTTGTCTAACCAGATCCTGAAACGCCCGTCAAAATGGCCTTATTTTTTGAGGAAAATTGTGCGCCGTGATCCCCACACCGAATAACCGATCTAAAAAATGTATTATATGGTATATCTTGCTTAATAGAGTACAGCAAATATATAACGCTCACAAGCAGACTATGTCACTCGCGATTGCGTAATAAGATAGTAAACGTCACGCTTGATTGTACAAACGCTCTCGCGTGTCGGCGATGTTTCCACATATTCCTTTTTCCGCAAAACAAATTCTGCCACATTACATGTTTTTATTTAAGGATTCTTTGGCTGCCTTGACAATATCTTCAATAATGCGCACCTGCTGAGTGGTGCAGTTATCAAGCAACTCTGTGATATAGGCAACGGAAGCGCTGCGGCTTTCCGCTCTGTCTTCGTAAAGAATTTCATCGGTCCGCACTTCTAACGCCGACGCAATCTCCACAAAAGTAGGCAGGCTCATTTTTGTATTTCCGGTTTCGATATGACTCATATGGGTAGTCGATATGCCGACTTTCTCCGCCAAACCCTCTTGGGACAATCCCCTTGCTTTCCTGATCTTTCGTATCTTTTGTCCAATTGCATAATAATCCACTTGTTATTCGCCCTTTCAGTTTAATTTTACTTGAATTGTATGGGCTATTATGCTATAATTCTATGAACTATACAGGCTGTTTTATGCCTATATAGTTAAATTTTATTGGGAGGCAAATACGATGAATACAGGAAAAAATATGACGGGTTACCCGTCAATCGACAAACCGTGGTTAAAATACTACACAGAAGAAGCTATTACATCAGCAATTCCAGAAACTTCAATATATGAATATTTGTTGTCATGTAATAAAGATTATGCTGATGATACAGCGATCATATACTTCGATGAAACAATATCATATAGGCAATTATTTCAAATTATTGAAAGTGCTGCTAATTCATTTCGCTTGTTGGGCGTTAAACAAGGGGATATTGTTTCAGTTTTATCCTTATCTACTCCAGAAACAACAGCTAGCATTTATGCGCTGAATAAAATTGGGGCAATCGTTTCTATGGAACCCATTACCCAAACCAATCAATTATTAGAGCAATCATTAAAAGAAACCAACACAAAAATAGTTTTGGTTTTAGATATATTTTACGAAACATATGCCAAAACGTTGAACAATATGTTGTTAAAAAAAGTAATCATATTAAAAACTAATATTCAGTCTATGCCCAGTTTCAATTTGCCTGTAGACAAATATCTGACATTTGAAGCATTTATAGGTTTATTAGAAAACCAACAGATTACCAGCAGTTCATATCATTTTTCTGAGAATGAACCGGCGGTTATCGTGCAAACTTCGGGTACTACAGCAATTGCCAAAAAAGTCGTGTTAACAAATAAAAATGTTAATAGTGTTGTTTGGCAATATAATATTGCAAATTTAGATTTTATACGAGGCGAAACGTTCCTGGAAATCGTACCGCCGCATCTCGCGGTGGGATTTACATTACAAATGCATACGCCGTTATGTTTAGGATTGCGTTCTATTATTGGTCTGGATGCCGATCCTCAAAAAGTCGTTGAGATGTTTGCGGCTTATAATCCCAATAATTTTATGGCAGGCGTTGCACATGTTAAAGCTATTGCCGCCAGCCCTCTAACGCAAAATATGGATTTGTCAAAATTAAAAAATTTTGCCATTGGAGGAGAAAGTATTTCACCTGAAGAACGTAATCAAATCAACCATTATCTTACAGAACATGGTGCCAAAATAAAGCTGATTACAGGATATGGGATGACAGAGCTAAGTTCTTCCGTGATTACTGAACAAAAGGGCATAGAAAATGTAAAAAGTATAGGAATTCCTCTAAGCCATGTATCTGCAAAGATAGTAGATATTGAAACGCAAAAAGAACTTACATACTGTAAAACCGGAGAAATACTGGTCAGCAGTCCAAGCATGATGTTGGAATATCAAAATAACAAGGACGAAACGGCTAAAGCCATAGATGTTGATTCTGACGGGATGCGCTGGCTGCATACTGGTGACGTAGGCTATATTGACCAGGAAGGATATGTCTATGTAGTAGGCAGACTGAAAAGAATTTATCAAGTATTTGATTTTGAAAGCAATATGATATTTAAAATGTATCCGGATTATGTTGAGGGTGAAATTGATAATTGTCCTATTGTAAATCGTGCGGCAATCGTTGTAGTTGAAGACAGCAGGTTAATTAATAAGGCAATTGCATTTATAGAATTAAAAGAAGATTGTGAAAAACCAATAGAAAAAATAAAAGAACATATTGCCGAACGATTAGAGCCATATAATCGCCCAATAGAATATGTGATAATAGAAAAAATGCCACTTTTGCCAAATGGAAAGATCAACTATCAAGCATTAGAAGAAAGACTTAAATAAAATGTTCAGTAGTACACGCACTAGACAAAAAAACATTTTTTGTTCTCCTATATATGGATATATCCTATCTGCGAATATCATCTAAAAATACCTAGGCATCACGCCTAGGTATTTCTATATCTCTCCAAATAATATCCTCCCTCCATATCCTCATTTCCCGCCAGATTAATCCCCTCGATCCTGCCGCACTCTCTCCCAGAACATATTTCGTCCTAATTCCCGATCTGCCTCCCCTCATGATCCAGATGATAATTGTCCCGATAGATCAGTTCCGAGATCGGTATGATCTGATACCCTTTCTCTTCCAATGTCGTGATCAGCGTATCCAACGCATCCGCCGTGTACTTTGCGCCGTTGTGGCACAAGATTATACTGCCGTTGCCAAGATGTTTGTGCTCCGTGACCGTCTTGATGATGGAATCCACGCCGTAATCCTTCCAGTCGAGAGAGTCCACATCCCACTGAATCGGATAATAGCCACACTCCCTTGCCACTTTTATGACATTATTGTCATAATCCCCGTAGGGCGGCCGGAACAGAAACATCTCATAGCCCGTCAGTTCCTGCACCTTAGTATGTACGTCCATCAACTCCGACCGTTTTTCCTCGTCAGAGAGCTGGCTCATATTTTTATGATTTTCGCTGTGATTTCCCAGATCATGCCCGTCCGCAAGGATCCTTTTCACATCGTCGGGATAGGATTCTACCCACCCTCCCGTCATAAAAAAAGTGACCTTCACGTTATGCTTTTTCAAAATATCCAGAATCTTCTGCGTGTCCTCGTTTCCCCATGCCGCATCAAAACTCAGCGCCACTTTCTTTTCGTCGGTCTGCACGCAGTAGATCGGCAGTTCCCGCCCGTTCACGGTATTGCTGACCGTAACGGAGTCCGGCAGCAGACGCCCAACGCCCTGAAGCAATGCGATGGTCGCCAAGGCAAAAGCGGCCGACTTCGCAACTTGTATCAATACCGTCTGGGCGAAGTTTTTCCGCCTTATCTCCTCTTTTGTCTTATTTTCTGCATGCACGCTGACGCCGCAGTACTGCCCGCTGTTCCGCCGCTGCTGCCTTTCTGCTGTCCATGCCTCCACTTCCTCAGGTCTTGGCCACACGCCGTCCCTGCCGCCTTCTTTCTGCATCTTCCTTTCCAGTTCACGCAAAGCCAGCTTAATCTTATCGTTCCAAGATATCTCGTTTTTACGCATAATAATACCCTGCATACAGTTGTTATTAAAGTATATGCAGGGTATATTCACGTTTACGCTTAATTACTGATTTTTTTTCATCCGCTCCAGTTCGGCTTCTATGGAATCCATCTGTTTTTTTGTCCGGCTGATCTGTGGATCCTCCGGCTGCTGCTCCTTGGAGGCGTGTCCGCTCCCGAAAAGGACTCTGGCTAAAAGGCCCGCTCCGCCAAATATGAGGACCAAAATCAGCGCCCATTCGTACAATGTGACATGCGTCAGACGGATATTGGTCGTCATAATGACCGCGAGGATAATGATCAGTACACCGGCCGCCGTGACTGCTTTGGACGGGAAGCTGCCTCCCGACGCAAACATCCAGACTATGCCTATGATAAACGGCACCATAATAAGTCCGTTGCTCATATAGAAACCGCCGATCCTCAAACCCATGCCGAAAAATCCGGATGTGACGGTAACTTTCTGGGCAAAAATAAAGAGTCCCGCTATGAGCATTGCCAGTCCTGCCAGAAATTGCAGCAATTCGTTTCCTGCCCTTTTCATTTTGTGTCCCCCGATCCTGTTACTGTTAAAAATATAGCGTATTTTTTTGCTTCTGTAAATCCATTCTGCAGATTTCTTTCGGTTTATTCTATAAATTTCTTGCGATTCTTCCAAACATCCGCCGTCATCATACAACAAAACGTGGTATTTATCCGCGCTCCCGTGTCTGTCGGCCGAAATGTCATGAGCATCCCAAAAAACGTCATGAAAAACACACAAAAAACATAAAAAATTTCATTTTTGCTCTTTACAAACTGGTAGAAAATACGAAATAATATATGTAAGAGCAGTTATGTTCTGTCGCGCTCTGCGACTGGGTTACATAACATACAGCAGAAACAATCAAAACAAGACACGGACGTCGCAATCTATAAGAACATGGAGGGAAAACAGATGGGTATTGGATTAAACGGATTAAATTCCGGTATGCAGGACATGTATTCTTCATTACTCGGCGGAACGGGCAGCAGCGCATCGGGTTCCTCGACGCTTCTGTCGGACTACGCTTCCATCAAGAACGGAAGCTACGGCAAGATGATGAAAGCATATTATGCCAAAGTCGGTGAAGAAGAAACGGAATCCTCTTCCAAGAGTGATTCCAAAACAAAAGAAACAGACGGCGCAACCGCAAGCGCAGCGCGGAGATTTTACGAAACGGCTTCCGGTATGAATTCTCTTGATTACAGCGAGGAGAATATCGACGGTCTGTATGACAGCGTATCCGCTTTCATCAAAGACTACAATACAATGATCAAGAACGCGTCCAACAGCAAGCTGGATGATGTAAAGAAGCAGGCTGACGCCATCAATGATCTGACATACTCTAACTACAAACTGCTTGCACGGGTCGGCATCACCATGAACTCCGACCGTACGCTGTCCATTGACGAGGATACTTTCAAGAAGGTCAATGAAAAAACGGGCGCCACAAACGTTCCCACTTTAAAGACACTGTTTCAGGGATACGGCTCCTATGCCGACAAGCTGACCGACAAGATGAGCAAGCTGTACCGGACTGCGGGCGAAGGCGAATCCGTCACCTCTTCCAAGGCAAAGTATGCAGGCAGCGCAGGCAGTTACACGCCGGCTGACAAGACAGACGATACCGACGAAACGAAAGCGGCTCCCGGTTCTTCCAAAACAGCGAAGGATTCCGCATCGGCTGCGGCGGCAAGCGCGCTTTACAAATCCATTGACAAGATGGGCTCTATGCAGATCGATAACGACAATAAAGACAATATCTTTGAGGCGTTCAATACGTTTATCAAAGATTACAACAGTCTTATGAAGAACGCTTTGGAGAGCGTGAACTCCAACGTGATCCATCAGGCGGACTACTTAAGAAATCTTGTGAACGGCAATAAGAGTGCGTTTGCGAGAATGGGCATAACGGTCAACGGCGACAACACTTTGTCGATCGATGAAGAAAAATTCAAGGATTCCGATATGAGCAATGTAAAGGATCTGTTTACGGGCGCATATTCTTTCAGTGAAAAAATGACTGACAGGATCAACCAGATCTACAAATACGCAACGCAGGGCGGTACACTGGCAGATCAGACTTACACCAGTCAGGGAACATACAGCGCCGGTGAAGCGGGAACCGTACTGGATACCACAATGTAATCAATGCCGTGTTATAGCATTAGAAAAGCACCGGAAAACCGGTGCTTTTCTTTTTTATGTGGGTAATTCGTCTTATGCAAAAGGATTCTCGGTCGGATACGGCAGGCTCTTCGGCTGGTTATAACCGATCTCGCTGACATCCACACCGATATATTTGAATACTTCAAACAGCGCTTTGCCGAAATGTCCGAACGCAACAGCGCCATGGTGGGGATAATTCTTCTCGATCAATACATGGCGATAGAATCTTCCCATCTCCGGTATCGCGAATACGCCGATGCCGCCGAAAGATTTGGTGGCTACCGGAAGTACCTCGCCCTCTGCAACGTATGCACGCAGGATGTTGTCAGCCGTGCTCTGCAGACGATAGAATGTGATATCGCCGGGAACAATGTCGCCTTCCAACGTACCCTGTGTTACTTCCTCAGGAAGCGTTCTCGCCATGATCATCTGATATTCCATGCTGCACTTGGACAGCTTCTTGGAACATGTATTGCCACAGTGGAAGCCCATGAATGTATCTGTGAACTTATAATCAAACTTGCCTTCGATGGACTCTTTGTACATATCCTTCGGCACGGAGTTGTTGATGTCAAGCAGCGTAACGATATCGTCGCTGACCGCTTCGCCGATAAACTCGCTCAGGCAGCCGTAGATATCTACTTCGCAGGATACCGGGATCCCTCTGCCTGTCAGACGGCTGTTCACATAGCAGGGAACAAAGCCGAACTGTGTCTGGAAAGCGGGCCAGCACTTGCCTGCGATCGCCACATACTCACGATAACCCTTGTGTTCTTCGATCCAGTCAAGCAGCGTCAGTTCGTACTGTGCCAGTTTAGGCAGAATGGTCGGTTTGTTGTTGCCCGCGCCAAGTTCCGCTTCCATATCCTTAACCACATCAGGGATACGGGGATCGCCTGCATGTTTGTTAAATGCTTCAAAAAGATCCAGTTCGGAGTTCTCTTCGATCTCAACGCCCAGATTGTAAAGCTGTTTGATCGGTGCGTTGCAGGCAAGGAAGTTAAGCGGTCTGGGGCCGAAAGATATGATCTTCAGGCTGGACAATCCGACGATCGCTCTTGCGATCGGGATAAACTCGTGAATCATGTCCGCACAGTCGTCGGCGTCGCCTACCGGATACTCCGGAATATACGCTTTTACATTGCGGAGTTTCAGGTTGTAGCTTGCGTTCAGCATACCGCAGTATGCATCGCCACGGCCCTGAACCAGATCGCCCTGAGATTCCTCTGCGGCTGCGACAAACATCTTAGGACCTTCAAAATGTTTGGCGAGAAGCGTTTCGGAGATCTCCGGACCAAAGTTGCCCAGATATACGCAGAGCGCATTACAGTTGTTTTCCTTTACATCTTTGAGCGCATTCACCATATCGATCTCGCTCTCGATGATGCAGACAGGGCACTCGTAGATATCCGCCGCATCATATTTTGCCTTGTAAGCTTCCACAAGGGCTTTCCTTCTGTTTACCGCAAGGGATGCCGGAAAACAGTCACGGCTTACAGCAACGATACCAATTTTTACTTTCGGTAAATTGTTCATAGTATTATATCCTCCTTTATGACCGGCGCTGCCGGTATAATATACACTGTATCACGGTAGAGCAAAACCGCCGCTTTTTACGGCCCCTCTCAAGACCGGGTCAAAGAGAAACGGCCTCAGCTTGGCCTACTCCCGAATATCCAGATTCTTGCCTTTCAGTCCGATATGGGCTCCTGCGTCCAAACCGCCTTCCGCATGGCCGATCAGCCATTTGTTCTGGGCGGTGATCAGGGAATCTTCCCAGCCGTCATGGGTTTCTTTCAACGGATAGTTCGTTCCCGCCGGAAGAACGATCCCAACCTTAAACCCGCCATCGTCCGCGCTGCACGGTGCATAATGCAGGGTCGTCGCATAAACCTCTACCGCCGTGCCCGCCGGTACCAGAAACGCCTCCATCTTGGACGTATCATAGGTAAAATCGTCCGTGATATCCTGCTGCATCCCCAAAATCAGCACCGCATCCGTGGCCGCCACGTTGATCTCCGAACTTCTGTGATACTCCACGGCATTGAGTTTATAATTGTGTCCGTTGCAGTACCCTACTTCGATAGGAAGTTCGCCGTATGTACGTCTTTGCAGCTCCTTCGCGGTCTTCGTAGCTTCAAGCGCCGCTATCGACGGTTCATAAGCCACGCCGTCCGGCAGGGGAGTTTCTTTTTTGATCGCTTCTATGAGTTCACCAAAATCGATCCCCTGCACGATCCTGCCATACTTACGAAAGGCGGGATCCGTAATCTTTTTGATCTCCATTCTGCCATACCCCTTTCTCCATTTGATTTTTTGTCTTTCGCCGTTATTTACTGTATCTTATCAAACAGTTCCTTACATGCGGGATAGATCTGCCTGAACTGCTGATAACGCGCTTCATACCTTGCCGCAAGTTCCGCATCCGGTTCGACTGTGTCTACGACTCTTACGATCTTTGCCGCCGCTTCTTCCACACTGGCATATTCGCCGCATGCAACCGCCGCCAGCATGGCGCCGCCCATCGCCGGACCTTCCTCGCTCTCGATCACATCTACTTTCAGATCCATGATGTTGGCGATCATCTTTTTCCAGAGCGGACTCTTGGCTCCGCCGCCGCAGATCTTGGTCCTCTCGATCTTGATGCCGAGAGATCTTGCGACTTCCAGAGAATCGCGCAGAGCAAAAGCCACGCCCTCCAGAACTGCCTGTGTCATATCGGATCTGGACGTATCCATCGTCATTCCGATGAATGTGCCTCTTGCGTTGGGATTGTTATGCGGAGAGCGCTCTCCCATCAGGTACGGCAGGAAATACACATGATTGCAGCCAAGCTTATCATCCGTGATATCTTTCTGCTGCGCCGCGTAATCCGTGGTCCCGATGATATCATCCATCCACCATTTGTTGCAGGACGCCGCGCTCAGCATACATCCCATCAGGTGGTAATGTCCGTCCGCATGGGCAAAAGCGTGCAGAGCATTGAATTTGTCCACGCCGAATTTATCGGAAGATATGAAGATCGTTCCGCTGGTTCCAAGCGATATATTGCACATGCCGTCGCCCACCGTTCCGGTCCCGACCGCCGCCGCCGCGTTGTCGCCTGCGCCTGCCGCCACCTTTACGGTCTTAGGTATGCCGAGCTCTTCCGCAATCTGCGGGAGCACGCATCCCACCGTTTCATAACTTTCATAGATCTTAGCCAGCTGCTCTTCCTTCACGCCGCAGATTCCGCACATTTCTTTGGACCAGCAGCGGTTCTTAACGTCGAACAGAAGCATACCGGACGCATCCGACACGTCCGTACAGTGAACGCCCGTAAGCTTGTATGCGATATAGTCCTTGGGAAGCATGATCTTACTGATCTTCGCGAAATTCTCCGGCTCTTTGTTTTTCACCCAGAGGATCTTCGGAGCGGTAAAGCCCGTAAAAGAGATATTCGCCGTGTACGCCGACAGTTTTTCCTTGCCGATGACGTTGTTCAGATAATCGCACTCTTCCGCCGTCCTGCCGTCGTTCCACAAGATCGCCGGACGGATCACTTCATCGTTCTCATCCAAGATCACAAGGCCGTGCATCTGCCCGCCAAAACTGATTCCCGCGATCTGGCTCTTATCCACACCGGCAATCAGCTCTTTGATACCGGCTATACTCTGCGCATACCAGTCTTCCGGTTTCTGCTCCGACCATCCCGGATGCGGGAAATAGATCGGATACTCTTTCGATACGATGTTTACGATCCTGCCGCTGCCTTCCATCAGCAGAAGCTTTACGGCACTGGTTCCAAGATCAACGCCAATATAAAGCATAATACCCCTCCTATTCGACCAAATATTCTGTGCGTTCCCAATACATGTCCTAAACAATAACAGTCTATGCCGTCTGTCCGTGCTTTATGACCGTGCACGGGCACGCTTTGTATTAATTTAATGATATTATTTATCAGGAAGAAAATCAATAGAAGAATAAATTTTCGTAGAAATACACAAATTTGACAACCGTATATTGTCTATTTCCTCTTACCCTTTCCGCCGGTCAGGATTTGACTTGCAGGTTTGGTTGTGCTACGCTTTATCCGTGTATATAACATTCGGAAAGGACGGCCGGCAACATGGCAACCATCAAAGAGATCGCCGCTATGGCGGGAGTATCCCGCGGTACGGTGGACCGCGTGCTCAATCACCGCGGCTCCGTCAATCCGCAGACGGAACAGAAGATTCTGGAGATCATGCAGACGCTTGACTACAAGCCTAACAAAGCGGGCATCGTCCTCGCCGCCCGCAAGAAGAATCTGAAGATCGGCGTTGTCCTTCTGGGTCTGGGAACCGTCTTTTACGACGAGATCCTGTCCGGCATACAGGCCAAGGCTGCGGAATTGTCCGATTACAACTGTTCGGTCCTGATCCGCCAGACCTATTACAATCTCAGCCAACAGCTGCACGCCATCGACGGACTCATAGCGGAAGGGATCAACGGACTGGCGATCTCCCCGTACAACGATCCCGCCATACGCGAAAAGATCGACGAACTCCACGCCATGGGCATACCGGTGGTAACTCTGAACACCGATATCGAGAATTCACATCGTATCGCCTATGTCGGGAGCCACTTCTACCGTTCCGGCGAAACTGCGGGCGGTCTGATGCGGCTGATGACCCACGGCAGCATCCACACGGGCATCATTTCCGGATCGCGCGACATCCTGTGCCATACGGAGCGTATCGCGGGTTTTCGCAGCGCCATCACGCCCTGCGGACGGATCCATATCGTGGAAACGGTCAACAACAACGACGACGAGTCGGAAAGCTATGACCTGACCGCCGCTCTTCTGTCCAGACATCCTGAAATCAACGCGCTCTATTTTACCGCCGGAGGCGTCTACGGCGGATGCCGGGCTGTCGCCGACTCCGGCCGCGCAGCGGATATGACCGTCATTACCTATGACATGGTGGACACTACCAGAGAATATATAGAAAAAGGACTGATCGCAGCTACTATCTGCCAACAGCCCTTTTTACAAGGTTACAAACCTCTTGAAATCCTGTTTACCCATCTGACGTCAGGCGGACTGCCTGCCGCGGAATACAACTATGTGGATATCGACATCCGCATCAAAGAGAATCTTTGATATTCAGGAACTGTTCTTCAAACTGTTCCGTCGAGGAAGGTTTGCCGAAATAATATCCCTGTATCATATCCGGTCTTGTCTTCATCATCTTGTTGAGTTCGTCTTCTTTCTCGATCCCTTCCATACATACGGAAGAACCAAGACTGTGCACCATATCGATGATATGGGTGATGATGTTATAATCGTGCTCGTTCTGAAGCGCTTTCATGACAAAACTTCTGTCGATCTTTACCGTCGTCGCCTCGATCTCCTGAAGATACCGCATATTGGAATAGCCGGTCCCGAAATCGTCCAGAGCCACATCGTATTTCTTGGCTTTCAGATCCCGGAAAAGTTCCTTGATCCGGCTGTCTGTTTCTATGTATCCGCTCTCCGTCAGTTCCAGCACAAGGCTTTCCGGCGGGATCCCCACTTCCTTGACGCATCTGTCCACATCGGCGAGCAGATTGCTCTTGTGGATCTGGACATAAGACAGATTTACATTGATGTGGAAATCCGGGATGATCTCCTTCCACTTCTTACAGGTCCGGGCAGCCTGCCACAGGACATATTTCCCCACCGGAATGATCAGGCCGCTCTCTTCAAGGATCGGGATAAACACCGCCGGTGACACGCTGCCGTACTTTTCACAGTTCCAGCGCAGGAGCGCTTCCGCCCCGATGATCCGATAGTCCGGCGTTGACACGATAGGCTGATAGAACACCTGAAAACCTTTGAAATCGTTGTTGACATCCCGCCGCATCAATTTGCGGATATCCAGCCGCTTCAGGTATCCGTCGTAAGCCTCACGGTCGAACAGCGCCATCTGATTCTTGCCGTTGCGCTTCGCCTCATTTAACGCAAACTCTGTCAGCCGCAGAATCCCCTCCGCGGTCTTATTCTCAAACCCGTCCTGAAGCACTCCGGCGGAAATCGTATAGAAACAGCTGTATTCTTTCTTCCGGACCGTATCGGCGACTTTGTTCTTGATCTCATCGTATATGTCTGCCGCTTCCTTCTCGGATTCCGGATCGGCGTCCACGATCATAAACTCGTCCGCCATCAGACGGTACACGTCCACTTTGCTGTCCACCGACGCGACGATGCAGTCAGCCAGTTCCCGCAGAACATTGTCACCGGCCTCCACGCCTTCTTTCTCATTAATCTCCTTAAAGTTATCGATGCCGATGCGCATCATGTAATTGATCGTTTCCGGCATATCGCGGAGCAGCTCCTCCGTATCGTAACGGAAACGGGTTTCTCTGCGCAGTCCGGTGATATTGTCCGCCTTCGCCTCTTTGCCCAGTTCCGTCACTCTGCCAAACAGCAGGCGGTGTCCGTCTTTTCCCTGAATGACCACGCCATGGCAGTCGATCCAGACGATCCGGCCGTCCTTGTCGAGCCAGCGGTATTCCATCTCGTGCTCATCCTGCCCGCCTGCGGCGCATCTGCGGATATCTTCCTGAAGCTTGGGCATATCGGACGGATAGACCAGCTTGCTGAAAACAGCATGCGTATCCTCGACGAATGTTCCTCCAAACGGAAAACGCTTCACCAGTTTTTCCGTTGCTATGTAAGTGTACGTTTCCAGATCCATAATGTAAAAATAGGAATCGGAAGACTTCTGAAGCACTTCGATTACTGCCGTAAGCTGCTCTAACGACAACTCCTGCAAAACCTTTTCATATCCCATATTGCCAACCCTCTTTCAACCTTCCGGGATTTTAATCGTTCCGGGATCCTCATGATTCCGAAACCTGCATAGACCCTCCGCCCATTCTCCCCCCCCCCAAAAACGGACAGACTGTTCTGCTCCCATACTTAACAAATATTATACTTGCCACATTTTACAATGTCAATCCACCCGGTTCAATAGAAATACATTCTTGAAATACATTTTATATCCGATTCAACAGAAATACATCCTATACAAAACTGCGGGATTTTGATATACTAAAGGCATATTTTAAAAAAGAAGGAACCATAAGCCGCATAAACAGGACTTAAGGGTTTCGGGAATTTTGTCAACGGAGGATCGATATGAGCAAAAAAAGAGCAGTCGTTTCGCTTGGCCACGAGGCGCTTGGCTATACGATACTGGAACAATGGGACGCCGTCAAAGTGACCGCCAGGGCGCTGGCGGATCTGGTGGAATCCGACTATCAGCTTACGATCACGCACAGCAACGGCCCGCAGGTCAGCATGATCCACAAAGCAATGACGGAACTGCGGCGTATCTATATCGACTACACACCGGCCCCTATGTGCGTCTGTTCCGCCATGAGCCAAGGATACGTCGGCTATGACATCCAGAATTCCCTTCGCGCGGAACTCCTCAGCCGCGGCATCTCCAAGCCCGTCAGCACGATATTGACACAGGTGACTGTGGATCCCTACGACGAAGCATTTTACGAACCGACCAAAGTGATCGGCCGCTACATGTCCAAAGAAGATGCGGAAACAGAGATAAAAAAAGGAAATTATGTGGCAGAAGAACCCGGAAAAGGTTTCCGCCGCGTCGTTGCGGCCCCGAAACCGATCGACGTCGTCGAGATCGAAGCGATCCGGGCTCTGGTCGAAGCGGATCAGATCGTCATTGCCTGCGGCGGCGGCGGGATACCCGTAATCGAACAGAGCCACGCGCTGAAAGGCGCTTCCGCGGTGATCGAGAAGGACTCCATCGCCGGGAAACTGGCGGGCGATCTGAATGTTGACGAACTGATCATCCTCACCGGCGTTCCGTGCGTCTACATGAATTACGGTTCGGCGGATCAGAAACCGCTTGAACGCCTGACTGCCGCCGAAGCGAAAGAACTGTGCGCCGCAGGACAATTCGAGGAAGGCACCATGCTTCCGAAGATCGAAGCGTCCATCGCCTATCTGGAAAAAAATCCGGCGGGCAGGGTGCTGATCACCTCCATCGCCTCCGTCACGGAAGCGATCAAAGGAAAATGCGGCACTTTCATTACGATGTGATTTTACGATGCGGCTTTGGCGCTTCCGATCACCATCAGAAGCGCTCCTATCACGATACAGAAATCAGAAATATTAAAAACGATATTTCTGATTTTTTTATTTTTCACGGGAAAACTGACGTAATCCACCACATATTTCCGGGCGAGCCTGTCATAGGTGTTGCTGTATGCTCCGCCCAGAAGAAAGGCCAATCCGGCTTTCAGCAGACGATTTCCCCGGAATGTGAACGCCGCAGCAAAAAGCACCGTGGCGCCCAAAGTCATTGCCACAGACAAAACGGCTGTCAATCCTCTCCTTCGTTCTCCGATATCGAAGGCGGCCCCTTTGTTGTGATATCTGCGGATCAGAAGCTTTCCCCGGCAAAAAGGCCGCACTTCTCCCTCTGCCACTGTCCGCTCAATATAGTTCTTGATCAAAAGATCTGCGGCAAATATCCCTACCGCAAGCAGAGAACACCAAACAGCTGTCATAAAGAATCCTTTCAGTTCAATCTCGCCAGTATCTCGAAGGTACCGTTTACGTCAATGCGTCCGTATCCCCATCGATTGTCCGGATACACGATATCGCCCGGTCTGTCCGCGCCAAGCGTCAGAAAACTTTTGATGCCTTTTCCCGACACGCTGGGCACATGGCCGTCCACTACCGCCCACTCCATGAACTGCGCCACGCAGCCCGCCGCAAGCGCCGCAGCCATACAGGAACCGGTCACAGGCCCCAATACCGTGGAAACCTCCACGCCGGGAGCGGACAGATCCGGCTTAACGGCCCCGCTCTTCGTATATCCTCTTCCCGACTGCGCAAACCAACTGCCGGTCAATCCGTTGTATGCGGATATGGTAAGGACCTGCGACGCATTTGACGGTTCCGTCAGCGTCACATCCGGACTTGGCGCTATAAATGTGACACTTGTGTCAATAAATTCTGTGATCGGAAGCCAGAGATTGAAATTTCCCGCCCCGCTCTGTCCTTCCTGCGGGGGAAAAATGCGTAAAGTCCATATGCCCGGCGTGGGATCCAGAAAGCGGAAGAAGATCAGCTGTTCCCCCGAATCCCGTTCCACCACCACATTACTTATAAAAATACGGGTATTTTCAAAGACAAAATCAACCTCGGTATCCCCTTTGTTCCGGAAATCGATCTCCGCGGAATTCTCGCCGCCGGGCGACCGGACCCGGACGGAATAAGTGTCCGGCAGAGCGCCCCACAATTCAAGGCAGAATCCCCTTGTTTCCTGCGCTACACGGATCTCGACGTCTTCCGGCACGATCCCTTCATAGTGGTGCTCCTTGTCGCCTTCGTTGCCGCCGCACACGATGATCGCACGGCTCCTGCGGCTTGCAACGATGTTCAGATAGGATGCCAGCGGCGACGTGCCGTTATGGCTTCCCAGATTGGTGCCGATCCCCAGCACGATCACTACGGGCCTTTGCAGCACGATCGCCATGCGCTCCAAGTACCTGACGGCTTCCATGATGTCATTTTCCTGATACGCGGCGGCGCCGTCGGCGATCAGATAGAAATCCCGCAGATACTGTTTGGCGCCTTTCAGTTTGACCACCGCTATCTCGGCCTGCGGCGCAGCGCCGCGGAATATAAAACCGCCGTCGATCACGCTTCCGGCCGCGGCGGACGCCATCTGCGTCCCGTGCCCGTCCGTGTCCGTGGACGGAACGATCGACCGCGGCGCATCCGAGATAAGCGCCCGGTTGATATCCGCTCTTGTATATTCCGTGCCGTATTGGAACCCCTCCGGAGGTTCCCCGTCCTGAATCGTCTGATCCCAGATAGCCATGATACGGCTTGAACCGTCTTCCCGGCGGAACACTTCCGACTCATATCGGATCCCTGTGTCGATGATCCCCAGAATAACGCCTTCTCCGGTAAGCGAAAGCGGAGGATTCTGGATACGGATGCTTCCCGTTTCGGCAAGGTTCTCCGGGTTAAACAAATTTCCGCCAACCTGCATCAGACCGTAAAGCGACGGTATGAGCGAGTAGCCGTAAGTCGCCGCAGACATTGGCGGGATCACGTTTCGATCAACATTTGCGACCGCATAACCGGCGTCTATGTCGTGGATACACAGATCCATGGACGATATGTTCAGCAGTTCTTCCGCCGTTCTGTAATCCGTTATCAGATCGGCGTACTCATTTGATAGGATCTTTTCCCTGCAAGTCATCTTTTAAATAACATCCGCTATTATATAATAGGGACTGGTCTTTCACACATCTTCCCTATTATTCTATGCCTGCGCGCCCGCATTGCCATTCTCTATTACTTTCAAACGGTCCGGATGTTCCAGAGAATTGCTGCGGATGTCGATGATCGGTCCGCCTGTGCCCTGGATATAGTCCCTCGTGATCGTCACTCTGCCGATATTGTCGTCTTTAGGCACCTCATACATGATATCCAGCATAAACTCCTCGATGATCGCGCGCAGAGCACGCGCTCCGGTGTCCTTCTCCATCGCCTTCTCCGCAATCGCTTCCAGAGCGTCCTGCTCGAACTCCAGCTGCACCTCATCCAGTTCAAGCAGCTTCTGATACTGTTTTAAAATAGCGTTCTTGGGCTCCGAGAGGATCTTGACCATCATGTCTTTGCTCAGGCCGTCGAGCGTAAAGATAACCGGAAGACGGCCGATAAATTCAGGGATCATGCCGAACTTCTTGATATCCTCCACAGTGACCCTGTTCAGTATGTTCTTTTCTTTGTCGTATTTATCGCGCAGTTCCGCATTATAACCAATGGAAGTCTTCTTGTTCAGGCGCTGTTTGATGATCTCTTCCAGATCCGGAAAAGCGCCGCCGCAGATAAAGAGGATATTTCTCGTGTTGACTGTCGCAAGAGGCACCATGGCATTTTTGGAATTGGCGCCCACAGGCACCTCCACCTCCGCGCCCTCCAACAGTTTGAGCATCCCCTGCTGTACGGATTCACCGCTGACATCTCTGGAAGTCGTATTTTTCTTCTTGGCGATCTTGTCGATCTCGTCTATGAAAATAATACCGCGCTCCGCTCTTTCCACGTCATTGTCGGCCGCCGCCAGAAGTTTTGACACGACGCTCTCGATATCGTCGCCGATATAGCCCGCCTCCGTCAGGGAAGTGGCGTCGGTGATCGCAAGCGGCACGTCCAGCAGCCGGGCCAGTGTTTTCACAAGATACGTCTTTCCGCAGCCCGTAGGCCCGATCATCAGCATATTGGACTTTTCGATCTCGATCTCGTCCATCGTGCCGGTGGCCACCCTCTTGTAATGGTTATAAACGGCGACCGACACCACTTTTTTGGCATACTCCTGCCCCACTACATACTCATCCAGTTTTTCTTTGATCTTATGAGGCGGCATGATGTTCCGAATATCGATCTCCGGTTTTTCTCCCGACGCCTTCTTCTTCCTGATCTTCTGCTTGTTGGGAATACCGCCGTCGCCCTGAAGATCTGCAAGGTTGACAAAGCTGATATTGGGAAATCGGTTATTCCCGTTGTTATGATCTGTCGGCGGCTGATTCAGCAGTCCCTGATAATCGAACTGGCTGACCGTATCCATCGTTTTGTGCATACAGTCGTCGCAGATGCAGATGTGATTGGGCAGGCGGAACATTTTTCCGGCTTTGCTCTCCGGTCTGCGGCAGATAAAGCAGACGTCCTCGTAATCGCTCTGTTTTTCTTCTGTTCCGGCGTTTTCCCCGTTTATATCATCTTTGGTATCATCATATCTGTTATCATCCATCGTCCAAGTCCACACCTTTCTCGTTGAATAAAGCGTTTCCTGCTGCTTATCTCTATCATATTATAAAAAGGGACATCTCACAAGTAAACATTTTATAAAGGAACGCACGCCGGAAAGCGGCAGCCGAAAAAGGGCAGCCGTCCGCCGCCCTTTTCCTATCTTTTGCCGTATCGATCGTATGCCGATACCTGCCTTATTCTTTTCTGATGCACCGGCATCTGTATTTGTCTGCGCTCCATGCGCCGTCCTTACTTCTTTGTCCCAAGGGTCAGCGTGACATTCCTGCTCACATACCCGTTGTTGGACGCCGACATAACGGTGACTTCCACGGTGTCGCCTTTGGCATAGAACTCCAGTTCCTCCTGAAGTTCATCCATAGATCGGATCGAATCTCCGTCAAACTCCGTAATGATATCGCCCTTCTGCAATCCTGCCGACGATGCCGCAGTACCCTCATAGACCTGAGTGATGAATACGCCTTCCGGTATTCCGTACATCTGGGATACGTCTTCCGTAACGTCGATACCCGAAATCCCCAGATAGCCTCTCTCTTCTTCCGCCACTCTGTTCTTGGTTTCTTTCAGCATCAGGTCCGCTATGATAGGACTGGCTGACGAGATCGGGATCGCATAACCCATGCCTTCGACCACGCTGCCGCCGATCTTATTGGAATTGATACCGATGACTTCCCCCTTCATATTCAAAAGAGCGCCGCCGGAATTGCCCGGATTGATCGCTGCATCCGTCTGGATAAAGGTTCCGTCAGAACCGTCCGAAAGGGTTATGTTTCTGTCCAGAGCGCTGATCACGCCCGTTGTCACGGACTGTCCGTATCCAAGGGAATTGCCTATGGCTATCGCAGGTTCGCCAAGTTCCAGTGAATCGGAATCGCCGAGCGTTGCAATGGCGATCTGATCCATCGTGCTGTTGTCTATATTGTCCAAAGCTACCGCAATCACCGCCAGATCCATATCCGCGTCCGTGCCCTTGACGGAAGCTTCGATCTCGCTTCCTTCCACGAACTGCACCGTCAGTTTCTCCGCGTCGGCGATCACATGATAATTGGTCACGATCAAAAGTTCCGTGTCGTTTTTCCCTACGATGATCCCGGACCCGCTGGCGTCCGCTTCATTGACATACGACTGTCCGAAGAAAGACATCTTCTCGGTATAGTGATTGTTGATCGATACCATGGCGGGCATCACTTCCTGAACCACCCCGGATACATCCGATACGATCGTCGCAGCGTCGTCGGTTACGCGGATGCCGTCCTCCGAATCCGACAGGGCATCCTGCGCAGGCAGGCCGCTCACCTGTTTACCGGTCGCCTCCTCGGCGTCCTCGATCACTTCATCCGCCTCTTCGATCAGCGCTTCCGACTGCTGCGTTTCCTGCGTTTTCGGCTCGTTTTCAAAAAGGTCTGTCACGGACTGTACCGCGTACAGGCCGACGCCCGCAAAAATCCCGAACAGCACTCCCAAGGATACGGAAACAAGCGCTTTCTTGAAAAATCCACTGTGTTCTTTCGTCTTTTTCTTTTTCTTCTGCCCCTTATCCGGATTCATCTGCCCATAATCGTTCGGATAAACATTGCCGTAATAATTGGCCGCATTTCCGGAATACATACCGCCCGTCGTGCGGTTTCCATACGGATCATCCGCCGTATGGCCTCCATATGGATGATCTGCCGTGCGGCCGCTGTAAGGATTTCCTGCTCCGTTCTGTACATAAGAGCCGTTGTTCCGGTTTGCGTTCGGCTGATCCGTATTTTCATAATTTGAATTGGAATTTGAATTTGGATAATTATTGTCGTACATAATACTGTCGCTCCTTCCCAAACTACAGGTCGGTTCCCGCCGATCTCTTCTTTGATCTTGAGGCTAGTATATTCTGTAATTGTGTAGAAACTGTGACGGCTTTTTATAATAATTGTGTTTATAAAATGTCAACATTGTGTTCTCCACAGGTGCTGTTTTCATACAGCCAATGGCAAAGATCACTCCACGGTGACGGATTTCGCCAGATTTCTCGGCTTATCCACGTCGCAGCCCTTGCCCACGGCGACATAGTATCCGAACAGCTGCAGCGGTATGATCGCCAGCGAATTGGCAAAATACGGATTGGTTTCCGGAATATAGATCACATAATCCGCGGCCTTCTCGATGGCTTTGTTCTCCTCGCAGGTGACCGCCAGTACAAAAGCCCCTCTTGCCTTGACTTCCACCATATTGCTTATGGTCTTGGCATACAGATCCGGCTGCGTCGAAACGGCCGCGACAAGCGTTCCTTCCTCTATCAGAGAAATCGTTCCGTGTTTCAGTTCACCGGCCGCGTACGCCTCGGAATGGATATAGGATATCTCCTTCAGCTTAAGGGAGCCCTCCAGCGAGATCGCATAGTCTATGCCCCGTCCGATAAAAAAGACATCTCTCGCGCCCACATACCGATTGGCAAATTTCTGTATTTTCTGTTTGTTGTTCAGCAGCATTTCGATCTGGTCCGGCAGACATTTCAGATCCGCGAGAAGCGAAGAAAACATCTGATCGTCGATCCCGCCGCGGACTCTGCCCAGTTTTACGGCAAGCAGATACAGGGCGATCAGCTGCGCGCTGTACGCCTTGGTCGTGGCGACCGCGATCTCCGGCCCCGCCCATGTATACATCACATTGTCCGCCTCTCTGGCAATGGAACTGCCCACTACGTTGACGATCCCCAGAACTTTAAATCCGCGCGCCTTCGATTCTCTTAACGCGGCCAGCGTATCCGCCGTTTCACCGGACTGGCTGATCACCACGACCATGGCGCCCTCCTCCAGAATCGGGTTGCGGTATCGGAATTCAGAAGCGAGATCCACTTCCACGGGGATCCGCGCCAGTCCTTCTATCACATACTTGCCGGTCACGCCCGCATGATAGGCCGAACCGCAGGCCACAATGTGGATCTTTCTGATGGCTGCCAGTTCCCCGTCGGTCATATTGAGTTCGTCGATCACGATGTCGTCGTCTTTGATCCGCGGCATCAGGGTATCCGTCACGGTCTTCGGCTGCTCATACATCTCTTTCAGCATAAAATGCTCGTAACCGGCTTTTTCCGCGGCATCCGCATCCCACTCGATGGTGACGGGTTCCTTCTGTATTTCTTCTTCGTCCACCGTATAGAAATGCATGTGATCCGCACGCAGACGCACGACTTCCTGATTGTCCACATAATACACTTTTCTGGTATATTTCAGGATCGCCGGTACATCGGATGCGATAAAGCAGCCTTCCTTGCTCTGCCCTACGATAAGCGGCGAGTCTTTTCTCGTGGCAAAGATCTGATCCGGGCAGTCTGCAAAAAGGATCCCCAGCGCGTAAGAACCTTCCACACGGTGCAGGACTTTCGTCACCGCCTCCAGAGGGTTGCCCTTATAGTAGTAATCCAGAAGATGCGCCAGCACCTCCGTATCCGTATCGGACACAAACTCATAGCCTTTGTCTGTCAGCATCTGGCGGAGATGTATATAATTCTCGATAATGCCGTTATGTACAACCGTTATCGTTTCGTCTTTATTAAAATGCGGGTGCGCATTTGTATCGCTGGGAGCGCCGTGAGTCGCCCATCTGGTATGCCCGATGCCGCAGACGCCCGGCAGGGTCTCGCCGCCATGCGTCAGATTTTCCAACACCTTAAGCCGTCCGACGGATTTCGTGATATTAATCTTCTTTCCGTCATATACGGCCATGCCCGCCGAATCATATCCGCGGTATTCAAGCTTTTCAAGCCCATCCAAGATGATGGGGGCTGCCTGTTTCGTTCCAATATACCCTACGATTCCACACATGCTTTATCCCTCCCGGCGTATGCCGCCCTGTTTTAGAATTTCCAGTAATCTTTGTTGGAAGACATCGCCGTCACGAATCTCCCCGGTAACATATAATAGTGTTTTCCCAATGTATAACCCGCATATTTAAACGCGCTCTGCATGACCACGGCGGGGATCTCCTTCTTCCTGTGGACTTCCCACAAATGCCGCACGGTCTGCTTTACCAGACGGATCCCCTCCGATTCGGAAGGATATGCCGCAAACACTTCGGGATGCTGCGCCTGCGACACGCCCAGATCAAAATTCCTGTGAAACTGTTCCCGAAAGCTGTATTCATGCGAATGATACACTTTGGCTCCGGCGGCATACGCGATGCTGTAGCCTTTCTCTATCGCCTTCGCGGCATAGATCATATCCTCATTGAATATTGTATGTTTGACAAAACCGCCCAATACGTCAAATATCGCTCTGTTGTAAGCCGCGCACACATTGGAACAGAAAAACGTCTTGACGCCGAGTTTCTCCAGATCCGCTTTGGTCTTGACCGCCGGGCGGTCCGGATAATTGAAGGCCCGCGTATATTTCTCGGCTTCGCTGCACGATTCGTCCGCAAGCTGCCGCGCGTATGCGGCGGCGGTCTTCTCTTCATGAAGAGGCTTCAACAGTTCCTCCAGAAGGTTCCGGTCCGCCGGTACCGCATCTTGGGTCATCATGACAAAATAATCCGCGTCCGAGCACTGTACGCCCCGGTTTCTGGTCTTTCCATGATCAAACTCCCGTTTTGACAGATGCTTTACCACAATATTATGATAATCTTTCTTATAAGAAGTGCCATAAAACAACCGGTCAAAATATTTCTGCTCCGTGTTCATGATAATGATACGGTTTACCGAAACGCTCTGCTCCTCCAACCGTTCGATCAGCGTCAGAAACTTTTGATCCGGCTTGTATACGGGGATGATAACATCTACCTTATCCACGTCCGCTTTTCCCCTCCGAAAGCGAAAGGGCCAACAAAACCGGCCCCTTTGCTCTGCTTATTTATTCAGATATCCGTTTGTATCGGAATAGATCTGGTCGCTGCATGTTTTTACCGTGGCAGACGGTTCATAATCATAATCGTCAAACAGGAACTGGTGCAGCCATTTGACATTTTCTTCCAGATTGACCGGAACGACACAGGAACCTTTCGATCCGATCGTTCCCGTCGCACGGTTGGACTCCTGCGGGAATCCGGCCGTATCGGAAATATAATACTTGCTTATATCGCCCAGCATCTCAACGATCTCCGACAGATCCAGAGATGTATAGGTTTCTTCAAATACAGCCTGAGCCGTATCGGTCAGCTTTGTCACGGAAGCCTTCTTCGCCTGATCCGCTACCGCGCTTAAGACTTCCCGCTGTCTTTCCGCTCTCTTGAAATCGTCGCCTGCGGTGTATCTGACACGGCAGTATCCCGTAGCCTGAAGACCGTTCAGCAGCTGATAACCGGTGTTTTCTACCGGCGTGTAGTCGCGTTTCAGATTCTCCGCCATACAGTACTGGTAGCTGTTCACATGATCGATCTCCGCCCCGTCCACATCGATATAGACGCCGCCCAGAGCGTCGATGGTATCTGTCAGTCCCGCAAAACCTACGGTGACAAAATCGGTGATGTTCATGTCCAGATTCATGTTCAGCATATTGATCGCCATCTCCGGACCGCCCTTGGCATATGCGGCGTTGCATTTATTATAAGAGTCGTTGCTCAGGTTCAGATAAGTATCGCGATATACCGATACCAGCTTACATTCACCCGTATCCTGATTGATCGAAGCGATCATGATCGAGTCGCTCCGCGTGTTCTTCGTCAGGGCGCCGGTAGTCGAATCCACGCCGAACAGAGCAATGTTGCGATACCCTTTCATCGTTTCTTCCTGTTCCTGCTTAACCGTTTCGTTGATGATGATATCTTCTTCCTCGATCTCCATCTTGCCGCCTTTTGTCGCCGTCAGGACACTGTAGAGAACGACGACCGCTATCACAAGGATGATGATCTCAATGACAAAAATAATGATCCTCCTGCGCTGTTTTCTTGCCTTCTGCTTCCTGCTCGAACCTTTTTTGCCCGAACCTTTACCGTTTGTGCTCTTGGCGCCTGAGTTTCTGTTGGAACTTTTCCCGCCGGAACTCTTGCCGCCGGAAGGCTTCCTGCCGTTTTTGCTGCTCCCGGAAGCGGATTTCTTTTTCGGACGTTCCTCTTCATATTCATCTTCCATATACTTGGCCATGTGCTGTACTCCCTTAATTCTAAAAAATCGTAAAATACCGCCAGATCATATTTTCTCATAAGTTTACGCAAAAATCAAGCTGTAGCGTACACTTATCTATGATTATACTACATCTTGATATAATTGCAACCTATTAACGCGTTCTTAAGCAAATGATGCGTTCTTTTTAAGAATTAAGAAACCCGTTCCGATTTTCCAAATAGTATCTCACTAATAGGCGTTTTTATTTATGAATCCTTTAAAAATCGTAAGGAACATGATCTTGATATCAAAAGACATCGTCCAGTTTTCAATATAGAAGATATCGTACTCGATTCTCCGTTTGATGGAAGTGTCGCCCCGGTAGCCGTTGATCTGCGCCCATCCGGTGAGTCCGGGTCTGACCTGATGCTTTACCATGTAGCGCGGTATCTCCTCCTTGAATTTCTCCACGAACTGCGGTCTTTCCGGTCTGGGACCCACCACGCTCATATCGCCCCTCAGGATATTGAACAGCTGCGGAAGTTCGTCAATGCTTGTCCGCCTCAGGAATCTGCCGACTTTTGTCACCCGCGGATCATCCTTGGTCGTCCAAGCCTGCTCTTCCGCCGCCTGTTTCTGTACCTTCATCGTGCGGAATTTGTACATCTTGAACGGTTTGTTGTGCAGCCCGATCCGCTCCTGTTTAAAAATGATCGGCCCGCGCGACGTGCACCCGACGGCGGCCGCCGCAGCCAGCATGACCGGGGATGCGATCACCAGTCCGACCAGCGAAACCGCCACATCCACCACTCTCTTAGCCACCCAGTTCAGCGTATTGGTGAGAGGCACATAACGGATGTTGATGACCGGGAGGCCCATCAGGTCCTCCGTGTACGGTCTGCTTGGGAACATGCTGTTGTAATCGGGGATGAACTTCGTATGGACGCCGGAATTTTCACAGATATCCACGATCCGCTCCAGATCGTCATAATCTTTCAGCGACAGGGTGATCGCGATCTCGTCCAGTTTATTCTCCGGAAGGATATAGAGCAGGTTCTCGATCGTTCCCACCACCTTGACGCCCTTATAGACCGTTCCCCTCGGCACGCTGTCGTCCAAGATCCCCCGCACGACATAGCCCCACTGTGGATTGGAGTTGATGCGGTTGATGTATTCCTCCGCCGCGCGGGAATAGCCGACCAGAAGGATGTATTTGAGATTGTAGCCCTTTTCACGGAAATACTGCAGCAGCGCCCTTATCAGGGAGCGCCCGACGTTCGTCAGCAGAATATTGATCACAAAAAAATACGCCATCATGGCACGGGAGAAATGGATCTGTGCGACGAGATACCAGCCTGCCATCAAAAGGATCAGTCCTACCACATTAGCCTGAAAAATGTTGAGTATCTCGTACTTATGCACGGTCGCCCGCTTTGGCGTATACAGATTGAAGTTGTAATAAAGGATCAGATAACCCGGCACGATCACATAGAGCATCTGAAAATAGGTGCGCGCGGAAAGGACCCCGACGTTTTCGCCGATGTCGGAAAAAGGACTGGCAAACCGTAAATACCATGCCAGCATATAGGAAATCACTATGATCGCAGCATCCAAAACTACATGCAGCCTGTTGAAATACTTCTGATTATCTTTGATCATACCCCAAGCCTCTATGCTCGTATCATACAATATTTTGTCTAAAAAAACAACATTTGATGCGATCCCGGCGCCGCGCGCCGCATCCATACGCGATCAGCCGCGGCGGCACTCCTCCAGCCGGCGCCACAGATTGCACCATAATTCCATCTGGATCCGGAAATAATGACACAGGTTCTCTCTGCGGAAACGTATCCTTTTGGATCCGGCCCGTTCGGACCCGCACAAAGCAAAGCCTTGCCGGAGCCCTTTCAGATAAGCCGCGCCCAGTCCTTTTCTGATAAAGAACACGGTTTTGACTATATAACCGGCGGTCAGAAACGGCAGGTTGATAAGGATCTGCAGCGGCGGCATGTTCTTGTAGATCAGGTATATGCTGTTTCTGGAAGCCAACGACGCCTTAAAGGCATTGTACCGGGAGCCACTCGCCCCGCTGCCCGCGTGGAAGACCACCGCCTCCGGAATATACAGATTGACATAGCCGTGGATCCGCGCCCGGTATCCGATATCGATATCCTCCAGATAAGCGAAATGGGTTTCATCCATCAGCCCGATCTCCCCGAACAGCTTCCGCCGATAAATGGCCGCTCCGCCGCACGCCGCAAAGATCCTCCGCCCCTGCTGATAGTCACGGACCGGCTTGTCTTTTCCTCTGGCGAACGCCCAACCGAGCGCGCAGTATAGATCACCGGCGTCGTCCATCACTTCCGGGCGGTGCATATTTCTCATCTGGGCCGATCCCGAAAACACTTCCGGATGTGTTTCCAGAGGACGTTCCAAGGCCCGCACGAATCCCGGAGCCACCGTAGTGTCGTTGTTTAATAAAATAACATATGTTGTTTTTGATCCTTCGATCCCGGCATTGACCGCCCTGCAGAAACCGTAATTTTTATCCAGACAGATCAATTCAACCTGAGGAAAACGGTCCCGGACAAGCTGTCTGCTGCCATCCGTGGAACCGTTGTCCACCACGATGATGTGCGCCGGTTCGCCGTCCAGTGACAAAAGGCAGTCTTCTATATATTTCATTCCGTTGTAATTCGGTATCACGATCGTGGACCGTATCGGCCGCTCCATCCCATTTCCTCCTATCCGTCACAGCGCACTGTCATTTTCGGATCCCACAGGATGCGGTATCCTCGTTTTGCCGCCGCGCGGCCAAGTTCTATACTGAGCCTGCGGTATCCCGCTTCGTCACAGGACAGGCCTGTTGCATCCGCTATACGGACCTCTCTGCCTGTGGACGCCGTCAGGCAGCGGACCCTGCGTTCGCCGTACGCCAGACCCGTGATCTGCTCATACGCGTCCCTCAATTCCGGCCGGACCCGCAGGCACCGTATATCGGCCGCCTCCACGTCCTGCTTCAATGCGGCCCGATGTGTGGACCCGCCGCTGTATTCCTTATGCAGCCCTTCATACATGATTTTTCCGTCCTGCGTCATGGCTCCCGAACAGATCCTGCCGCGGGCATCCAGCAGGCTGCCGCACACGATGCCCACATCTTCTCTGGCTGTCAGGATATCCGGCAGATAGGTGATCTCATAGAAGCCCAGATGCAGGCTGTGCTCCACCCGGACATTCCAGTTTTGACGCATGCAGAACTCCAGAAGCGCTTTCCGCCCGGCCTCATAGGCATAGGACTTGCTGGCGGTATTGCCCGCGGTAGAACCGGCATGGCACCGCCAATGATACAGCACTCTCGGAATGTGGACAACCTTCTGCTCCCATTCCCGATCCGCTGTTTTTCCGTACAGACTGCCGATGATCCGCAATACCAGATCATAGTCCTGCGCGCCGTCAAATTCCCTGCGCAGACCGAATCTTTTGAATGTCTGTGCCTCGACTGCCATAAAATGACACATGTAATTATTCGATAAAATTAAATCCAGATTAAATTTTTCTTTCTTATTGGGCGCCAGATACCGCTTTGCTCCATCGTCATATTTGTCTTCATCCGTATAAAGCAGCACTGGTTCCGTCCCCTGCCGCCGCAGGCGCCGCAGCGCCGCAGCCATATGATAAAGGGCGTCCGGCGCGAGAAGATCGTCATGATCCAACAGTGCGATATAATTCCCTCCGGCCAGTCCGATCCCCACATTCGTATTCTCCGCTATGCCCTTATTTTCCTCCAGATGCATATATTTAATGCGCCGGCCGCCGGTCTGCGCGGATCTTTCCTCCACAGCTTTACTGACCGTACCGCTTCTGCCCGCATCGACAATGACCAGCTCCCATTTGGGATAACTCTGTCTGATCACGGAATCCAGCATTTCCCGCAGAAAACCTTCATCGGTTTCGTAGGCTGGCACGACGATACTGAACATATCCTCCCAGCCCACGGATTCCTCCCGCTGTTTTTCCAAGATCTCCCGCAGCGGCTCCTCATAGCGGTAATCCTGTTTCCTTTCTTCGCCGATCCGTTCTTTCGCCGCATAATAGGTATGGCGGACGCCGTTTTTCTTCAAATAGCGCACGGTCTTTTTTAAATTGTCGAGTTTCAAAATCTTACGACCCATATCTTCTCCACATGATCCGCAGCCGCAGCGGTCTTTCGCCCTATAAACGATCGTCGCCCTGCAGAATACGCAGGGCGACACCCTTTTTTGCCTTAAAGATATGCTTTCAGATCTTCCGTCAGCTTTTGCAGCCGCTTCTCGGCGTCTTCCAGACCGGTGCCCTTAACGCCCATATAGAACTTGATCTTCGGCTCCGTACCTGACGGGCGCGCACAGCACCATGAATCGTTGGTCAGGTCAAAGTAGAGCACGTTGGACTTCGGAAGTCCTGTCACGCCTTCTTCTCCGGTTTCCAGATTCAGCGTCTTGCCCGTATCGTAATCTCTGAATTCTTTCACTTTCAGATCCCCGAAATTCTTGGGCGGATTGCTTCTCAGCTTATTCATGATCTCCTCGATCTGCTTTGTGCCGTCGATCCCTTTCATCGTGATGGAATACTGGCTTTCTTTGAAGTATCCGTACTTCTCATACAATGTGATCATCTGATCCCATACGGTCTTGCCGTGTTTCTTGCACCATGCCGCCATCTCGCACAGACACATGACCGCAACGACCGCATCTTTATCTCTCGCATGTGTTCCCGCAAGACATCCGTAGCTTTCTTCCAGACCGAATACATAATGATTGGAACCGCTCTGTTCAAAGAGCTTGATCTGTTCGCCGATATATTTGAATCCGGTCAGGACTTCAATAAACTTCACATGATAGTCTTCCGCGATCGCGCGCGCCATATTCGTCGTGACGATCGTTGTGACAAGGGCGGGATCCGTCGGCATCGTACCCGTCGCGGTCCTCTCACGCAGTATGTATTCGGCAATCAGCATACCGGACATATTGCCCGTAAAAGCAACATATTCTCCGGATCTGGTATCCAGTGCATAGATCCCCAGCCGGTCGGCGTCGGGATCGGTCGCCAGAACAATGTCCGCTTTCTTCTCTTTTGCCAGTTTAAGGGCCAGTGTAAACGCCTTGGGATCTTCCGGATTGGGGTATTCAAGCGTGGTAAAATCGGGATCGGGCATTTCCTGTTCAGGAACCACATACACATTCTTAAAGCCAAGTTCCGACAGGATCCTTCTGACCGGAACATTTCCCGTTCCGTTAAAAGGCGAGTAGACGATCTTCATATCTTCCGCCATTTCCTTGATCACATCCGGATGAATGATCTGTTTCTTCAGTTCGGCCATGTATTTGTCGTCGATCTCTTTGCCGATAACAACATAGAGCCCTGCTTTTACGGCCTCCTCCTTACTCATGGTCTTGACCGTATGATAATCGGTCACATTCTTGACTTCCGTGATGATCTCTTTATCTTTGGGAGCGGTGACCTGCGCGCCGTCCTCCCAATAGCACTTGTAGCCGTTATACTCCGGCGGATTATGGCTGGCCGTGATAACAATACCCGATACGCAGCCCAATTCTCTCAGGGCAAACGACAGCTCCGGCGTAGGCCGCAGCGCGTCAAACACATATGCCTTGATCCCGTTTGCCGCAAGACAAAGCGCGGCTTCATCCGCAAATTCAGGCGATTTCCGTCTGGAATCATAGGCGATGGCAACTCCTTTCGCCTCTCCGCCCTGCTTCTTTATGTAGTTGGCAAGTCCCTGTGTCGCTTTGCGGACCGTATAGATATTCATGCGGTTCGTACCTGCACCGATCACGCCGCGCAGACCGCCGGTTCCGAACTCAAGTTCCTTATAGAAGCGGTCTTCCACTTCCTCTTCGTTGTTTCTGATCGCAAGAAGCTCCTGTTTGGTAGCGTCGTCAAAGTAAGAGTCTTCTAACCAAAAATCAAATTGTTCTCTGTAGCCCATGATGATCCCTCCGTTCCGATTCATTGCAAAAAAGCGGTTTCAGAGATGTTTCCGCTTTCCGGCACTCTTATGGATATTATTTTAGCACGTTTCCGCCTTTCTCCGCAAGCTTCAACGCGAAATCGCTCCGATCCAGTGAAAAATTGGGATTATAGTACGGATCGCCCCGGTCGAGAAGTTCTTTCCATTTGGCGCGAAAGACCTCAGACTCCTTGGCATACCGCTCCGCTTTCTCCCCTTGGGCATCCGACCCGCGGGAGGCGGATTCATAGTGGTACAACTCCGCAAACGGCGTAAACACATTGACACAGCCCGCTTTCCACGCCCTGATGCAGAGATCCACGTCATTCAGGGATACGGCAAACTGTTCATCCAGACCGTGCAGCCTGTCAAAAAGTTCTTTGCGCATCATCAGGCAGGCTCCCGTCACCGCCATTACGTTCTGCGCATAGCAGAGCCGTCCCATGTATCCGAGATTGTTGGAGCTGACGCGGTAATGGCTGTGTCCCGCCGTTCTGTGCTGTCCTAACCCCAGCACCACACCGGCGTGCTGGATGGTCCTGTCGGCATAGTAAAGTTTGGCGCCCACCGCTCCTACATCGGGACGCTGTGCGTACATGAGCAGTTCCTCGATCCAGTCTAAGGAGATCACGGCGGTGTCATTGTTGAGCAGAACGATATATTCGCCGCGCGCCTCGGCAGCGCCCAGATTATTGATCTTGGAATAGTTAAAGCCGCCTTCATAGGTTATGACGCGGATATTGGGATTCTCCTGTATTTTCCTGTAATATTCAAAGATCTCCCCGCTCCCGCTGTTATTTTCCACCACAATGATCTCATAGTGTCCGTAACTGCTTTTTTCCAAAATAGACGTTATGCAGCGCTCCAGATCCTCTTTGTGGTCTTTATTGGGGATCACGATACTCACGAGGGGGTTCCCCTTGATCTCATATTTGATCTGAAAAATGGTTTCAAACGCCTTGGTGGACCGGATCTCAAAATTCTCGAACCCCTGATCTCTCAGATGCGCCGCCACGGCCCCTTTGGCCGCCTCCACAGCATAGCTTTTGGCATTGATGTCCGCTGCCACGCTGCCCTCATGCGAGCGCCAGTAATAGAGCAGTTTCGGCACATGCACTACGCACTCTGCTCTGGCGGTCAGCCTCAGGATCATATCGTGGTCCTGGCTTCCGTCAAATTCCGACCGGAAAACAACGCCGCCGTCCAACAGTTTTCTGTCAAAGGCGCTGAAATGACAGATGTAATTGTTCGCGCGGAGGTTGTCCGGAGCAAAATCCGGCTTAAAATGCAGCGTGATCATGTCGTCTATCGTCTTATTTCCCTTAAAAGTGGCTTCGTCGCAGTAAATATAGTCCGCGCCCCTGCCGCAGATCACCTTCATATATTCATACAGCACGCTCGGATGAAGCACGTCGTCATGGTCAAAAAGAGCGATATAATCTCCCGACGCCATGGCAAGACAGGCGTTGGTATTGCCCGATATCCCTTCGTTCTTCGGCAGTTTCCGATACAGGATGCGCTTGTCCTGCCGCGCATATTCCGCACAGATCCGGCCCACATAGGCATGTTCCGCGTCGGAACCGTCCGCAAGGCACAGCTCCCAATCCGCATAAGTCTGGGCCCGGACGGAATCAACGGCCTGCCGCAGATATTTTTCCGGTGTATTATAAAGCGGCACCAGTATGCTGAATTTTACGCGTCTGCTGAATGTTTCCCCGCTCTGCCGCTTAGCTTCCTCCGCATCCGGGAAACTGGCCGTACCGTGCTGTGCGCGCGCTTTCCGTTCGATCCTCTTGGAATCCAGTTTGCGCATCACGCCCTTGACGCTGCCGTAACAGCCCAGACGTTCTCTGGTCCTGCGCACCCAATGCACCAACGAACGCAGCGGCTTGGACAGACGCCAGACCATACTGCCCTTGATCCGGCCAAGACGCTCTTCCAAGGCGGCGTTCTGCCGCTCAGCGTCCTCCAGCCTGCCGGTAAGCGTTCTTCCCTTCTGCTTTTCCCGCTCGTAAGCGTCCTTGTAATAACGGAGTCTTTCCTCCTCCGTCATGTTTTCCGGTTCTCTCTGTTCCATACGGCGATACCCTTTCTATAAAGCGGCGATACCCTTTTGGCGGACGGCGGTCCTTTTCTATGACTCCAGCGTAAAAATTTTATCGCTCCACGCAAGCGTCCTTTCTTCCTGCCCATCCGTACACAGCATACCGACGCGGTAACTTCCCGGCTGCAGATCCCCGCATCTGACGCGCAGCACGAACCCCGCCAGACCCACATTCCGTTCCATGGGCAGGATGGATTCCACATCCCTGCGGTTCCAGTCAAACGGCACGGCGGTATATCCCTCCGTCTTCTCGTCCTTCCCGCCTCTTTCTTCCGCGCGCAGCAGCACATGCTTGTCGTAAAGCGCATTGTCTGCGCCCGGTATATAACACCAACCCATGATCCATAATATGTCCGGTTCATCTGCATGGATCTTGTGCTGTATCCGCGCGTGGTCTATCGTCAGCCGCAGACGGTTTTGATCCGCTTTGCCGATCCATTCGGAAGAAAGCGGTTCAACGTCCGCCGTCCGCAGCTGCTCTTCATACGGAAATTTATAATTACACCTGTAATCGGACGCATTATCGACCAAAGCTCTGTGATAAAAGGCATCCCTGCCTAACATGCGGGGATGTTTCCGATAAAGGCGTTCTTTCTCGGCAAGGAGCCTCTCCCATTTGCCCTCGTCCTGTTCATCCGATCCTCTGCTCAAAGATTCGTGGTGATACAACACGGCGTCGTTCCGCTGCACATTGTAATACCCGGCTTCGATCAGCCGGAAGCAGAGATCCACATCGTTGTACGCCACCGGCATCGTTTCGTCCAAGCCGCCTATTTCCTCATATTTCTCACGGCTCACCATCAGGCAGGCTCCCGTTACTCCTATCATATCGTATACGACCCGGCTGCGTCCATAATAATAATCCCGGTCGTCCGGGAACGTGACCAGTTTGTGGGACGGTCCAATCTGCATATTGGTGATGCCTGCATGTTGAATGTTCCTGGTCCCCGAATACCACAATTTTGCCCCTACGGCGCCTGTCTGCGGCTGCAGGGCCTGACCTGCCATGCGCCTCAGCCAGCTCTGTTCGACGATCTCGATATCATCATTCATAAACAGGATCAGATCGCCCGATGCCCGCTTTACGCCCATGTTGCACATTTTGGAGAAATTGAAGGGCATCGGCTCATACAGATAGACGAATCCGTATCTGCGCTGCAGTTCTTCCATCTTCTCCCGGTTCGGCCCGCTGCTCCCGTTATCCACGACGATCCACTCATAATAGACATATTCCGTCTTTTTCCGAAAAGAATCAAGGCACCGTTCCAGCACACCGGGATGATCTTTGGACAGGATCACTACGGATACCACATGATGCGGCTGCATATGTCCGTTGGGACTCTGAGCGCGGGCGCACCGCTCTCTGCCGGATATGGATGTGTCGTAGAGCACATGGTAAAGATCCGGTTCCTGTCCGCTTATAAGGCTCGCTTTGATGCCCCGTCTGGCAAGCGCCGCCTCCCTGACCGCAGCGCAGTCCTTCCCTGCTCCCGCCAGATACCTGCCGCTTTCCAGTTCCTTTATCAGACACTGTTCGGCTATTTCAAAACGCTCTTCCGGATCCTCTGTCCCCTCCATCATGCGCTTCGTTTCCGCCGAGGCTTCATATTCCTGATGATAAAGGACATCGTCGATATGGCAGATGCTCTCACCGGCCGGGATGCCGCTCACCATGCACCTTCTCTGCACCGTTTCCTCCAGACGCAGACATATCTCATAAAAACGTGCCGTCTGGCTGCTCTTTTCGTCCTTGGAAACCGCTCCTTCACCGCTGAGCACATCCGACAGCAGGTCGGCTCTGACCGCCGCCATATGTCCCCAATAGTTAAAGGCAAGCAGAGTGTCCGGAGAGTAATCCGGTTTGAACCACGGACACATCCGCAGGCGGGGATCCTGCCAGTAAAAATCTTCGTCGGCATAGGCGATCATACAATTTTTCTTATTATTAAAACAAGATTTAATTCTATCGAACGTGCTGCCCGATAATTTCCCCCTGCCATAAGTCAGGATCATGATATCCGACTCCGGGATCCGGATCGCGCACCATCCTGTAACATCCGTTATTTTATCGTGGCCCGTGTTATTTTCTTCGCGTATCCATTCCAGATAGGGATGCTGCTGGCGGTACAGTTCCCGTTTATAACGCAGAAGACAGGGGTTCGTTTCCAAACTCCTGTCCGTGTCTTTATGCCGACGCACGCCGCCCTTCAATCCGTGGTACAATTTCCGCAAAGGACCGGCCGCCTTCCAGAAAGGACTGGCATAAATACGGTTCAAGCTGCCCTCCAGATCCGTCTGCCGCCTCTGTGCGTCGGCTATTTTACCTGCCAGCACGATATTTTCTTTTCTTTCCTTCTCATATTCTGCCGCATAGTAGGCGGCCCAGTCATAACGACCCGATTGTTCTCTCATCGATCAGAGCAAACCCCTTTTTTTAATGTGCTTTGCCGTTTCTTCCGGAAGCCTTGTCACTTCCATGCGGACCTGCATCAGATTATCCGCTTCGCTGTGTATTCCCGCCAGAGAAACCGTAATATTGGGGTCCTGAGTGGGAAACACATAGGTATTGTCACCGACTTTGAATCCGTTGGCCGTTATCCGCTTTCCTTTCCACGGCAACGGCTCCCCGTTCCATCTGATCTCCTGAATGTAGACCATGCAGGATTCGCTGCCGGGGTCGATCCGCAGCGCGCTCCGTCCGCCTGCCACCGCCAGTTCCAATTCCGTCATACCCTCCGGAGTGACGCGGATCTGACTGCCCATGTTTTCGTCAAGGAAATAAGACTGTTCCTCACTAAATCCGCTGCCGGTATCTTCGTAGATCTGTACACGGCTTTCGGCCCCTGCCGCCGCCTGCCCTCTTTGGAACGCTTCCAGCGTGTAGACAGGATAACCAATGTTATCTCTTATCTCTGCCATCGACATTTTTCTGCCCGTGATATATTTTTGAAATCTCATTTCCTGTTTTCGGTACTGCTCCGCATCCGTCTGGTCGATCCGGAGCTTCTTAAATATTAAATCTTGATTTAATATATTTCTTTTTTCATCTTCCAACAGATAACAATACACCGCCCGGAAAGCAATTTGTTTTGTTTCGATGGGCTGCTCAAAACTCCATTCGCAGTCGATAACGTTCCATGTGTTATTTATGTTATCCGGTACAATAATGTTTGAAAAAACAAGATCGTAGTCAGACGTTTTCTCTTGTCCGCCAACCGCAATGCGCTTAAGGTATTCGTCAAACAGGCTTTGGAAACCTTCCTCATCATTGTGCGCCAATCTCTCGTCCATGATCTCCGCAAGCGTTCTGCCTTCAAGATACTCCAGACGCAGATACGGGTGCGGATCCTCTGCCAGAGAGCAGCGGTTAATGGACAGTCCGCTTCCCGCATACCGCTCGGCCAGTCCGCGGTAGGCCTCCGCAGTCTTTCTGATATGGTCATATGCTTCTTCGCATAACGGGTGTTTTTCTATTATTTTCTCCGATCCCGTCCTGCAAAGAACAGTCTTAATGCAGAACTGCGGCAGCCTGTCATTGGAATATTTCACATATTTTTCTTCCGGTTCGGGTCCCAGAAGCATCATATAGGAATTGGAGAACAGCGGGAACTGTTCCTCCTGAAGGATCGTATCGAACACCTTTTTCTCGTCAAACAGTGCCAATCTCTCCCGGTCAAAATTGCGCATGTTAAGAGTGAGCTCACCGGTCTTCGGAAGTCTGTCGTCGGAGTACAGACAGGTCATAAATTTATAATCGGGATAGGGATAATACATCCATGCCTGCCGATATCCGCACTGGCCCGCGATTCTGCGCAGCCCGTCCGCCGTAAATGTCCTCACCACGCCGCCGTCGGGATAATCCTCCAGACTGCTGAAATAAGTGCCCAGATGATCTTCCTGGCAGCCTGCCCAGTATTTCAGTCCGAACTTATTCTCAATCGCTATCGCGATATGCCCGTCCGCTTTGACATGTTTCCGGATAATGTTCAGGAAGTCCACATAGGGGGTGCTCGACTCTATATATGCCTGCGCATACTCGAACACGCCGATCAGGCAGATATAATCGTAGTCACAGTCCAGATCCGGCTCCACATCCTGAAAGTTCCCTACATGGATCGTTACGTTATCCGCATCCATATGGCGATAGGCATTGATCCGGCTCCTTTTGCGGGACAATTCTATGCAGGACACCTCGCCCGCCTTCCTCGCGAGCGCTCCCGTGACTGCGCCGCAGCCGGAACCCACCTCCAACACCTTCATATCTTTTGTGATCGGCAGCCACTCCACGATATTCTCTCTCAGCGGCGACAGATGATACAATATAGGCCAGCTGCGCCGCTCCTCAATGATCCGCCCATACTCCGCCTGCGAATAATTACGGGCGATATCCAAAAGTTCGTCTTCTACTTCACCGTCGCAGTAATAGTCCTCGCCGGGGTAATGTTTCAGATTCAGTTTTATCCTGCCGATTTCCTCAATATGATCTCCAGACATTGTCTATATTCCTGCGCCTTCCTGTCAATGCACCTCTACCTTTGAGTTCATGTCATAGAATCCGACCGTGTCCTTATCGGAGATAACCGTCAGATCCAGTACATCGTACAGTCTATGGTACACCGTAAAATCGTCGTTCTCATACCCCGTGACTCCCAAGGACAAGAGATAATCCCCGCCCTGAAGATTCATTTCCTGCGTAAAAGTCACTTCCCGTTCTTCACCCGCTTCCACCGGCTCCAAAAACGCCTTTTCAAACATGGTGTTCGTACCGGTGATCTCCGTCCCTTTTACATTCTTGATCGTAAAAGCAAAGATCGGCGCGCTGATATGCTCCTCCATACGCACTTTCATATGGATCGCGAACGTGCTTCCCTTCAGGATCGCAGGCGTCCTGTTTCCCTTTTCGTCCGTGATATAGTATTCCGTGATCACAGCCTTTTTAGACCCGTACTCCAAAAGCTCAGGGTTTTCTGCTGACTGCCGTTCCTTCGCTGCGGCGTCCGGGGTATGCTCTGCCGATGCCTTCGGGCGCTGTCCACCGGCGGCAGAGCGCACGTCCTCATCGTCCAGCAGACTGTCCGTCCCGGATTCCGGTAACGCATACTGTCCCACCAGCACCTGCTTATAGATATCGATCATCTTCTTGGGCTCGCCTTCTCCCAGTTTAACGCCCTGATTGAGAAGCACGACCCGGTCGCAGTACTTGCTGATACTGCTCAGATCATGGCTCACGAACACGATCGTCTTTCCCATGGATTTAAATTCTTCGAATTTATGATAGCATTTTGCCTGAAAAAAAACATCTCCGACGGAGAGCGCCTCGTCTACTATGAGGATCTCCGGATCGATGTTGATCGCCACCGCAAAGGCAAGCCGCACGAACATACCGCTTGAATAGGTCTTGACCGGCTGATATACATACTCGCCGATATCGGCAAATTCCAGAATGGCGTCCATCTTCTCCTTGATCTCTTTCTCGCTGAAACCGATCATGGTCCCGTTCAGATAGATATTCTCGATCCCGTTATATTCCATATTGAATCCTGCGCCAAGCTCCAACAGCGCGGAGATACGCCCGTTTACGGCCACATCGCCGCTGGTCGGGTTCAGGACGCCCGTGATGATCTTCAAGATAGTAGATTTTCCTGATCCGTTTGTCCCGATGATCCCGATGCACTCGCCCTGCCGCACCGTCAGGTTCACCCCCTTCAGGGCGTGATGCTCCGTATGGTGCCTGCCGCGGCCGAAGCCGAGCGCCTCCTTGATCCGGTCAGACGGTTTGTCATACAGCTTATAGACTTTTTCCAGATTGGTCACCTGAATCGCAATCGTATCATTATGCATAATCTTTTATCCCTGAATTAAAGCACATCCGCAAAATGCACCCTTAGTTTCCTGAAAATGAGCGTGCCGATACAAAACAGACTGATCGTAAAGATCCAGAAATAAGTGGAGGAGTAGAAATGCTCCCAAAACCACTCTTTCTCATAGATCGCGCTCCTGTAGCCGTTTACCACATAGACAAGCGGATTCAGTTTAAAAAGCGTCTTCATATTGTCCGTTTTAAGCATCGAAATATCCCAGAGGATCGGCGTCGCCCACATGCCGATCTGCAGGGCGATACTGATGATCTGCTGCAGATCCCTGATAAATACGACCAGCGCGCAGGTCAGATAACTCATGCCCAGCACCAGAAGGAACATACAGAGGCTGTAATATATCAGCTGCAGCGTATAGATGCTCGGATAATAACCGTATCCCACAGCCACCAACAGCAATACCGCCACAAAGAAGATATGGATAAAAGTAGCGGCGATCACTTTGATGATCGGAAGAATACTGATATTGAACACTACTTTTTTGACAAGATAATTATACTCGATCAGCGCCATGGTGCCCTGCGTGATCGCTTCCGAAAAGTAAAACCACGGTACCAGTCCCGCCGTCAGGTACAGCACATAGGGCACATTGAGTCCGCTTGCCACCATCTGGCTTCTCGTGTCAAACACCTTGTCGAACACGATCCAGTACATCACCACGGTAACGACCGGCTGGGCCATCGCCCAAACGATGCCCAGATACGAACCTGCATAGCGCTTTTTAAAATCATTCTTGGACAGCTTCCAGATCAGTTTCCTGCTCTGGAACAGTTCCGCCGGAATCGTCATGATCCTGTCATAGTAGATGGCAAAAATAGCGCAGGTAAAGACGATCAGCACACAGCCGCTGAACTTTTTCATCTGCTCTGTCACTTGGTCCGCCAACGGATTGTGGTGGTTGACAAGCACCAGTGCCAAAATCAGTCCAAGCCCCCAGAATATTGCTATTCCTGCGGGCTTTTTAAAATATCTGGCCTTACGATCCGGGTTATTATCACATCCTGTTTTTTTCACGCCTGCAAATCCTCTGCTGTAACGATTTCCTTCGGATTATTTACGATATTTTCTGGTAAACTCCTCAAATCCCTGATTCCGGGTATCCTTATCGGACAAGATCGGACTGGTCCCTTCCGGTATCGGCCATTTCACGCCGACGTCGGGATCGTTCCAAAGGATACCGCCCTCGTCGTTCGGATGATAGAAATCCGTACACTTGTATGCAAATTCCGCGTAATCGGACACCACATAAAATCCATGCGCAAAATTCTTCGGAACAAAAAACTGTTTCTTATTCTCCTCGGACAAAAGCACGCCGTACCACTTGCCGTAAGTGGCCGAGCCCTGACGCAGGTCCACCGCAACGTCATAGACCTCCCCGCGCAGGACGCGCACCAGTTTGTCCTGCGGATAATCGATCTGAAAATGCAGTCCCCGGAGAACGCCTTTCCGCGATGCGGACTGGTTGTCCTGAACAAAGATCTGATCGATCCCGGCCTCTTTGTAATCGTTATAGTTATAACTCTCCATAAAGTAACCGCGCGCGTCTTCAAACACGGTCGGGGTGATCACCTTCAGCCCTTCGATCCCGCATGTTTCCACTGTTATTTTTCCCATGATCTCCATATCCCTTTCTATCGTCTTATTCATTCGTCCTTTGGCAGATGTCTATTCTTCCTCCGTTCCGGTCGGAACATTTCCGCTGTCGCCGTCAATGACTCCGGAGTACGCCTCAGATCCCCTTGCATGATCAATGGAGGTATCGATATTCATATAACTGATATCCAGGTCCACCTTGGTTTCTATGCCGTCCACCGTGCCTTTCGACGTGTGCTGCCACATATCATAATACTTATCATAAGTGGGCACGTCGGCATATTCCGCCATCCATATCTTATATTGTGACAGCTGAGCGGCATCCAATCTGTTGTTCAGCCAGTTTTTCGAGGCATAGACTCCCGACTCATAACCCGCAGAGGCGATCGTTTCAAGAAAAGCCTTATGGCACCGGGTCCGCGTCGAAGCGTCCAGCTGGTCGGCTCTTCCCGTTCCGCCCGCGCTCTCACTGTCAAGGAACACCGGATAATCCACATCGTAATCCTTGATCAGGCTGATCACCATACTGGCCTCCTCTATGGCCTCCACTTCGGTGACCGCCTGCGTAAAGAAATAGACTCCCACGGGAATCCCCGCCGCGGCCGCGCCCTTTATATTCTCCTGAAACATAGGATCCAGCACCAGCGCACCGGTCGATGCACCGCGGTAACCGCATCGGATAATGGCAAATTCTACACCGGCTTCTTTTACTTTTTCCCAGTCGATGGTCTTATTCCATTTCGATACGTCGATTCCCCGCCTGCCGTTTCCGCTGCCGAACTCCAGATCGGTATTCTCGCTGCCGTCCGCCGTTTCTTCGGCGCTGTGCACGAATTTATCCTCTTCTTCCGCATCGACGTCGTCTTCCGTCAATATCATATACTCGATATCGTCCAAGACACGGTACTCGACGTCCTGCCTGACTTGGATCGTGGTGATTGTATTCGGGACGATATAGCCCTGCGCCTCCTCCAGCGAAACGCTGTATTCCCCTGCCCGGAGCCCGTCAACATAGACGATCCCGTCCTCATTGGAATCCGTATACTCTCCGATCTCCTGTATCCTGACTACAAAAGGAAATCCCGTTACCAGTCTGCCCATGCTGTCCACTATCATGACGCGCAGATCCTTTGCAACGGAACTCATCACAAGAGAAACCCGCCTGCCGGAATAACTCTCAATGCTTTTAAATTTCACTTCCGGATCGAAAAAAGTTTCGTCGTCAAGAAATGCCGACAGATCTCCGCCGGACTGCACCGGCTCCGCCTGTTCGGCCGTATCCGCAGTCTGGACCGCCTGTTTGGCCGGGGCAAGCCCCAGTTTCTGCATCACCGTATCAAGATTGACCGCAGCTATGATGCCGATCACCGCCACAAACAGAGCGATCATGGCGATCAGCACTCTCCGCATTTTCTTAGAGCCCATTTGCAACCTCAACCATATATTGGCCGTATGCCGTCTTCATGAGCGGCTCCGCCAGTTTCAGCAGTTGTTCCTTTGTAATAAATCCTCTTTTGTATGCGATCTCCTCAATACAGGAAATGTATAGTCCCTGCCTTTTCTGAAAAGCGGCTACGAAATCCGCAGCGTCCAACAGCGAATCATGATTTCCCGTATCCAGCCATGCGAAACCGCGCCCCAGAGTTTCTACATAGAGTTCTCCCCTGCGCAGATACTCGTTGTTGATACTTGTGATCTCTATCTCTCCCCTTGCGGAGGGTTTTACGTTCGCGGCAATATCCACCACCTGATTGTCGTAGAAATAGAGTCCTGGCACCGCGTAATTGCTCTTCGGGTTTTCCGGTTTCTCCTCTATGGATAACGCCCTGCCGTTCTCGTCGAACTCCACGACGCCGTATTCTCTCGGATCCCTCACATAATATCCGAAAATAGTCGCACCCGACTGTCTGGCGGCAGCTTCCCTGAGCACTTTGGAAAAACTTTGTCCGTAGAAAATATTATCGCCAAGTATAAGCGCCACGTTATCTGCACCGATAAAATCCGCGCCGATGATAAACGCGTCCGCCAATCCTCTGGGGCTTTCCTGAACCGCATATTCCATGCGCAGTCCGAGCTGTTCTCCGGTTCCGAACAGTTCCCGGAACACTGGCAGATCCCGCGGAGTTGAAATGATCAGGATATCTCTTATTCCCGCCAGCATCAGGATCGACAGCGGATAGTAGATCATCGGTTTGTCATATACCGGCATGATCTGTTTGGAGATAGCTTTCGTCAGCGGATACAGCCGCGTGCCGGATCCGCCCGCAAGTATGATTCCTTTCATGTTGTCCTCCGATCTCAAACAGCCGTGCGGCCTTCCGCCGTCCGTTACTGCTTGTACATCTCCTCATAATACTTCTGATAATCACCGCTTGTGACATTGCGCATCCAGTCCTCGTGTTCAAAAAACCACCGGATCGTGCGGCGGATCCCTTCTTTAAACATCGTTTCCGGTTCCCATCCGATCTCCGATCTGATCTTGTCCGGAGCGATCGCATACCGCCTGTCATGGCCTTTGCGGTCTTCGACATAAGTGATCAGATCCTCGCTGACATGCTCTCTGCGCGGATCGTCCTCCGGCAGCATTTCCCGCAGAGTTTCGATAATGATCTTTATGATCTCGATATTCTGCTTTTCGTTATGACCGCCGACGTTATACGTTTCAAAAAGTCTTCCCTTTTCCTGAACCATATCGATCGCTTTGGCATGATCCTCAACATACAGCCAGTCACGGACATTTTTGCCGTCGCCATAGACCGGGAGCTTCTTCCCCTGAAGGGCATTGTTGATAATGAGCGGGATCAGCTTCTCCGGGAACTGGTACGGGCCGTAATTATTGGAACAGTTGGTGATATTCGCAGGAAATCTGTAGGTATCCATGTAAGCCTTCACAAGCATATCGGATCCGGCTTTGCTCGCCGAATACGGACTGTGCGGGGCATAGGGAGTCGTTTCATAGAAATACCCGCCGTCTTCTTCCAGTGAGCCGTATACTTCATCGGTGGAAACATGCAGGAACTTCTTGTCCGGCTTGTAGCTTCCGTCCGGCAGCTCCCATGCGGCCTTTGCGCAGTTGAGCATCACCGCCGTACCCAATACATTGGTCTGTACAAAGATCTCCGGATCCTTAATGCTTCGGTCCACATGGCTCTCCGCCGCGAAATGCACCACCCGGTCGATCTCGTTTTCCGCAAAGATACGCGCGATCGCCTCTTTATCACAGATGTTTGCTTTGACAAACGTATAATTATCTCTGTCTTCAAGATCCTTAAGGTTTTCCAGATTGCCCGCATAGGTCAGCGCATCCACATTGATGATCCGGATCTCCTTATCGTATTTGCCAAACATATAGTGTATGTAGTTGGAGCCGATAAAACCGGCCCCGCCCGTCACAAGATAAGTTCTCATATTGTTTTATATCCTTTCAAAACATGATCAGTAACTCATGTAACTGATGTTCATATCTACGTTTCCGCTGATACCGCTGACTTTTCCTTTGGAGGAATACTGCCACATATCATACCGGGTAGCCGTGTACGTCGGAGCGCTGGCGTACTGGGCCAGCCATATCTTATACGCGGTCAGGCTCCCGGCATCGATCTTATCGTTAAGCCATGTCTTATTGGCATAGATGCCGGTAGAATAACCGGAATTCTGTATTGTGGCGCAGAACGCTTTGCACACGGCGGTCCGCGTTTCCTTGCTCACCCCGTCCGCACGGCCTCCGCTGGCCTCCACATCCAGAAAGATCGGATAATTCAATCCATATCCGCTGGCCAGACTGATCGCCATGGACGCCTCTTCCACCGCTTCCACCTCATTGACTGCCTGACTGAAGAAGTACAGTCCGACTTTCAATCCTGCGGCTTTTGCCCCCTTGATGTTGCTTCTGAACTTCGGATCCTCTATGAGCGCACCCGTCGAGGAACCTCTGTAACCGCAGCGGATAATGACAAAGGATACACCGGAATTCTTGACAGCGTTCCAGTCGATATTTCCGTTCCACTTGGACACATCGATCCCCATGGAACCGGACCCGGAAGAAAGTCTGCCGTCGCTGCCGAATGTGTACTTGGCGCCCTGAATGACCTGTTCTCCCGTTACATAGTTACCGTTTTTGTCATAAAAGTATACGCTGCCGTCTATCGTCTGCCATCCGGTGTAGGAATAAGAGGCTTTCAGCAGATAGAATTTCATGCCTTCCACATAATAATCGGCGTAAGTCGCCTCGACATACTTTCCGTCCTTGATAACATAGACCTGATTACCGTTTTTGTCTTTTAACTTCGTCTGGTTGTCGGCCGCTTTGCCGTTCACCACCGTAACGGTCCACGTCGCGGAAGCCTCGCCGCACTGTGCGACGACCATAGCAGTACCCTCCGCAATTCCTTTGAAATTAGCCGTTTCACCGTTTTGGGCCTCGATCTTAAGGATCCGTTCATCGCTGCTCGACCATGTAATCGCACCGCCTGCGGGCGTAGTCTGTCCGTAGACCAGTTCGATCGATCCCACGCTGACTTTATTCGTTCCGCTCAGGGTGATCCCCGTATACTTGGCATTTTCCACGGTGACAGACGCCGACTGGGAAGAGTTGTCACATGCTGCCGTTATGGAAACGGTTCCTATGGCTTTCGCTATCATCAGGCCGGTATTCGGGTCGATCGACACGATATTCGGATCGCTGCTCAGCCAGATGAAAGTGCCGCCTGCCGGAGAGATCGACGCCGTTGCCTGTCCCGCCGAACCGACCGTCATGACCGACGGGCAGCTGACCGCCGTTATCGTATAACCGGCAGGCTGTGCAGGGGGCTGTTGTACCACCGTGCCCACGCACTGTGCAGGATCACCGGCGCATACGGGGCAGTCACTTTTCTGCTTATTGTCAGCAGTACACTTTATTCCGTTGGGGTCGCATGTGCACACCGGCACGGGCGGAGCCGTTTCCACGGCGGCTTTCCCCGGACAGGCGGAAGGATCCGCAGCGCACACGGTACAGCCCTGTTTGATGTGATCCGCCGTACATTTTACATCGTCCGCGGTGCATATGCACGTTGCCGCAGCAGGTTCGGGATTACTCTGTGGCTGCGGCTCTGGCTCCGGAGTGGAAGTTCCCTGATCCGCCGGCTGTTCGGTCACAGGCGTCTGGTTGTCCGGCGGCTGCTCGTTCGACGCCGGCTGCGGCGTCTGCGTCCCGCCCGGATCCCCGGTTTCCACGATCTTTCTAAAACCGCCGGCCGCGCTGATTGAAGCCGGATCAGGTATCATATCTTTTCCTATTTCCTGATAATTTTCATCCTCGTTAAGCGTGGTCCGGGTCGATTCTACCCACTCGACCGTATTCTGAAGCGTGGATTCCTCCACGGTATCCTGCTTGGCGGTATCTTCGACCGCCGCATTGACCTCCGCTTCCGTCTTGACTTCATCCTCAACCTCTACTTTTTTATAGGCGATAGTGTCCGTGACTTTAACGCTCGTGGACGCGGCAGGCAGCACATAACTCTCAAACTCTCCTTCTTTGAAAGGCACCGCCGTCACCTGATAGGTCCCCGCGCTGATTCCTGTCTGATATATAATGCCGTCTTTATCTTCATCCTTCAATCCAAACGACTGCTGGCCGTTGGACACATCCACCTCAAACGGCACGCCGCCGATCAGCTTGCCGCTCGCCTTATTAACAAACTTGATCTTCAGATCGGACTGTACGGAAGTCAGATTCACCGTCACTTCGATCCGCTTGGTTTCCTCTTCCTCCGGCTGAACAGCCTCAACCTCTCCTCCTTCTCCTTCTTCCGTTTCCTCCATGTCGATCATGGACGCCAGCCTCGCCGACTCGGACACCGCCACAAGCCCGCTCTCTCCGATCACGGATATGCCTTCCACCTGTTCTCCTACAGATGCGAACGTTTCGACCTGTCTGGCAACGCTTTTGGCATTGACATACAGAGAACCGGAAACGACAGCGCCTGCGATCACAACAAGCCCCAGCATCGCTACGATCATATCCAGAGTGCTGATCTGCGTCAGATAACGTTTGAACCTTACCAGCAGACCGCCGCGGCCATCATCGTAATCATACTCTTCTTCGTCGTCGTAGTCCTCGTCCTCGTCATAGTCTTCTTCATCTTCGTAATAATCGTCTTCGTAATCTTCCTCATCGTCCTCGTCGTCTTCATAATCTTCACGGTCGTCCCCGTAATCTTCGTCCTCGTCTTCATACTGCCGTGCGGACGCTTTCCGCTGATCAGAAGCCGCCCCGCGCTGATCCTGACGGCTCTCCGCCATCTCATCGTCAAGGCACAAAAACTCCAGCGTATCATCCGTAACGCTGTCCTCGTCCTCTTCATCAAACCTCTCATCGTCAAGAAGATCCTCAAAAGACAATCCCTTCGTTGCCTTCTTTTTGCTGCCGTTCTTATTCTCTTTCATTCGTCCTCCGTTTTGGATCCGCACAGACCGCCGCGGACCGCCTGCCCGCCTCATGCGGCAGACATATACCTTATGTAAACCCTTATTTTTTAACAATTCTGTAATATTATATCATACAACTGCGTCAACATCAAGGATGTTTGCATTTCTTCCGAATTTCGTATGATTTACATAATATTTGTTCTTTTACGCGATATTTAACATCGCTTAAAGCGCCATATTCCGTTAAAATACGCTTGACTTTATTTTCCATAACTGACACAATACAAGTGCAACCTTACAATTTCAACAATCATTTTAATCAGAAAAGGGGAATTCACTATGATGTACATGCACTACTGTAAGCGTTGTCAACGGGTCTATATGCTGAACGGGCACAAGCAGCAATGTCCCAGATGCCATGAGCGGATCACGGAATTGAAGATCACTTACATGGATTATGTAACCATGGACATGAGCGAACGGGAACAGCTGAACAGCTGCTGTGCGGACGAGGATCAGCTCCAGAGTCTGAGTACTACATACCGTATGTACAAATACAGTAAATGGTACAAGGAACTGCATGAGCAGTTCCCTCAGACCACGATCATAACGTATCCGATGGCAGACAGACCTCCTTTGGATAACGCCGTGCCTATGGTTTGACTTTCACACGACGCTTTTGCGCGGGAGTATCTCCGGAACGATCAGGGATACTCCCATTTTCATGCCGTAAAACCTAAAAATTTATTAAAAATAAAGAATCCATGGATTTTTATGAGATTTCATAGTAAAATAATCAAAGCATGATCAGGATCGGTCAACAAAGATTCCCGGCCCGCCTATCCGGCCACGGCGAGAGAGGATCCGCATGCGATCTCAAAAAGACAAGAAGGAGAAGCAAATGAAACCGAAACAGACAGAACAAGACCAGCCGGTCGAGGATATCACCCTTTCCGAGGATGACGCGGAGCGGGGATCAGAAACACAGGGCAGACATTTTCATATCAACATCCATCTCCTGCTGCTGTGCTTTATCGTATTGATCATAGGTTATGCCGCCTTCAAATTATATAAATGGAACAAAGGCGTGCCGTCGGATTACGATCCGAACTATCAGACAACGGATTTCGACGTCGAGGTGTTGGATTATATTATTCCCCTGCTGCCTGAGAATCTGGAAGGCCATGAAGACGACGGAGTTACCACTATCCTCTGCCTCGGCGACGATCCTTTTTCACTGGATCAGGGAGAGGGCGGACTTGCGGAACAGATCGCGGCCAAGACCGGCGCCGTCGTTTACAACGGTTCCGTTACCGGCACTACCATATCGGCATTAAACCCGACTTACTATGACTGGTACATGTTGGACGCTTTTTCCTTCTCCTATATAGCCAGGAGTCTTGCGACAGGTGACTTCGCCCAGATAGACCACGCCGCTGAATTCAGCAGCAACCCCGTCATTCAGGACACCGCTGCCATGCTGAAATCTCTTGACATGAACAGCATCGACGTGCTCTGCATCATGTACGACGCCAGCGATTATATCAACAAACGCCCCTGCGACGACCCCAATGCGCCCTATGACATCATAACCTATACCGGAGCGTTAAGAGCAGGTATCACGGCGATTCAGGAAGCTTATCCGCATATCCGCATCGTTGTGATGTCACACACCTTCTGCCACTCTATCAACGATGAGGGCAACTACCAAAACGGCGACCGGGCAGATCTGGGCAACGGAACGATCAGCCACTATCTGCAGAAAGAACTGGACACCTGCATGGATTGCGGTGTTTCGTTCATCGACAATTTCTACGGTGCCGTCAACGAAGACAATTATCTGGATTATATGACCGACTATATCCACTTTAACGACGCCGGCCGCGAACTGCTCGCCCAAAGATTTCAGGAATGTATCTTTCCCGATCCCGACGGGGATCAATAGGGCGTCCGGTTCCGGTCTGACCGGGCCGCGGAATATCTCATATCCTGCTCCGGTCAATGCGTGCGCTTTATCCGGCGTGCCTTTACGGCGCGCCGGTGATATCCGTTTCCATATCTTTATAGATCAGATATTCCCCTACCTGTCCGCACAGGTCATATCCGTAATCGGTCAGGGGCTCTTCCAGTTTTCTCTCCTCTTTCAGCACGATATACGCACACGGATATGTCCGCGCAAGTTCCACGAAAGAATCCGTCTGTATCACTTCCGCTTCTTCCATCGCCGTATACATATCGTTTCCGTAGTCCCACCCGGCGATGAGCATCTCCCGGCCGTAGGGGAGTTCGATGTTGGTACTGTATTGGCGCACGAAATAGATGAGATCAGCCGGGAACAACACGGTGATCCTTCCCTGTTCCGGTTCGATCCGGTCCACGATATCGATGGCCTCCTGAGGCAGATGATAGACGTTTTCCGCCTTGGTAATATACTCGCTGTCATATACGAAATTACCGCAGACCACGATTGCCGCGCACATGAACGCAAGGCCGATCCGGCGGTGTCTGCCGCACAATTTGATCATGCCGTAAGCGCTCACCAGACTCATCTGCAGAAGCCACAGCAGTCTGTAATATATCCCTGAATCATCCACCAGTGCTACGAACACTCTGCGGAACAGAGGACAGAAAAACAACAGCAGGATCAGCGTCGGCGCGTAGACCAAAACCGCCTTTATCCTTTTGTCTTTTTCCGTCAGCCACAGATACAGAAGCATGAAAAGATAAATGCCCGCAAGATATCCGTGCTGATCAAATCCCATATAATTTTTGAAAATTACCACGCTCTCTAAAAAGATACCCCACATAGACTACTCCTGTTGTGCCGGGCTGCTGCGCCGGACGATGTGATCTGCTTCCGTCAGACATGCCGAAATCATATCAGCGGATGGCTGTACGACCAGACCGCATAGATCGCCATATAGATCATGTTTGGAATACAGGCCGCGGCCATCTTGAAAAGGATCTTAAGATCTCTTTCAACCGCCGCAAGACACAGAGCCGTTACCGCCATCAGCATGCTCACAAGAAATACCGCAATGGAACTGCACAGCCCTGCCGTCATATTGACGCATACCAACAGCATCCACGATCCGGGATCCCGGCGGCGCGTCTTTTCTCCTTCGTATATCTCCAGAACGGCCCAGAGCAGCGCCGGGATCACGATACTGCCTGCCGCCGCCTTGCCCTGCCATGTCCGGGTCAGAAAAAAGGTTTCATTCGTATAGATCGACACGTTCCCGAAGATCTGAAAAAAGGCCATGATAATCATAAAGATCGGCAGATTCTCCCTGTAAAATACGGTATCCGTCCCGCCTGCAGGCTCTCTGCTGCGGACAAACAGAACCCGTCCGATCTCATAATAGACCAGATAACTCAACGGGATCAGTACAAACGGCATCACGAGATGGGACATGACGGTCGCATGGATATCGCTCTTGACCGCCGCATAAGCCACCCACATCGGAAACGCGGCGAGCGCATGCCGTATATCCAGAGTCGTACTCCTGCCCGTATAAGGCAGGATACGGTACATCACGTCCGCCTGCTGCGCGATCAACGACTCCACGACATAAAAAGCGTCGTCACCGTCAAAGGATGTATAAGCCGCCGCCATATACAGCTGCACGCCCAGAAGCACAAAAAACACCGCCCACTCTATCCGCTCAGCGGGCGAAAGCAGCCCCAAACGCGCTTTCACGCCGCTCAGGGAAGGAACGGCCCGTTTTGTTTTCTCCCTGCGTACTGCGGTCCAAAGGCCCGCCGCCGCGCACACGATACTGACGATCATAAAACAGGCCGAGGCCGTCTTAAAATTTTCGTACTTAACCCATAACACCGCCGGTATGGCCGCCGCTTCAAACAACGACCACATAAGGAAATATCCCGCCAGCAGCACAACGCCGGGCCTTCTCTTTTCCTCCGGCAGAAAACCGGCCGGTATCAGCCCGATACAAAACGGTATGACAACGAGCCAGAACAGCAAACCAAGAACATGAAACATACGATACCCTCTTTGAAACAATGTACGATCCGGTAACGGCAGAATCTTTGCATGTGCGGCACGACGGCCGCGCAGCGGACAGATTCTGGAGTCAGTATACCACACTGTACATTTTCCCGCAAATGTGATACACTATTAACGTTATTAACGGTCGGTTCCGTTCTTCATGCGGCTGGCCGGATGTGAGGTACTCGATGAAAAAAGTTTATGTTATCGGCGCAGGCCCCGCAGGTCTTACCGCCGCATACGAATTGTTGAAACACGGAAAAGACTATGACGTGACGGTCTTAGAAGAGAGCGATGCCATGGGCGGTATCTCGAAGACCGTCAATTATAAAGGCAACCGGATGGATATGGGCGGACACCGCTTTTTCTCCAAAGTGCCGGAAGTAAACAAATGGTGGAACGATATGCTCCCCCTTCAGGGAAGTCCGGCTTACGACGACATTGCGCTGTCCAGAGATGTACCCCTTGCCAAAGGGGGCCCGGATCCCGAAAAGGAAGACCGGGTCATGCTGAAGAGGAACCGGGTGTCCCGCATATATTATGATCAGAAATTCTTTGACTATCCTATCAGCCTGAAATGGGAAACTTTCGCCAATTTGGGCTTGGCTACGGATATTGCCGCCGGTTTCAGTTATCTTGCCTCCGTCGTGCACAAACGAAAAGAAAATTCTTTGGAAGATTTCTATATCAATCGTTTCGGCCGTAAACTTTACTCCATATTTTTTGAGCGCTATACGGAAAATCTTTGGGGACGCCATCCCAGAGAGATCGATCCAAGCTGGGGCGCGCAGCGCGCCAAAGGGCTTTCCGTGTTTGCCATTATCAAAGATATGTTCGGCAAGATGCTTCCCGGCGCAAAAAACCGTCATGTGGAAACTTCGCTGATCGAATCTTTCAGCTATCCGAAACTCGGTCCCGGCCAGCTGTGGGACGTGACCGCCGAAGAGATCCGGAAAATGGGCGGTGTCATCCAGACCGGCTGTAAAGTGACCGCCATAGAAAAAAATGCGGACAACCATATCGTTTCGCTGACCTATGAAACAGACGGCCAGCCGGTCAGAGCGGAGGGCGACATTTTTATTTCCTCCATGCCTCTTAAGGATCTGGTGGGCGGCATGAATGACGTTCCCGCCAAAGAAGCGGCTATCGCAGCCGGACTGCCTTATCGCGATTACCGGACGCTTGGCGTATTGATCCGCAGACTGGATCTTCCGAACAAGACCAAGATAAAGACGATCGGAAATATCGTTCCGGATAACTGGATCTATGTCCATGACCGCACGGTACAGGTCGGCCGGTTCCAGATATACAACAACTGGTCCCCTTATATGGTCGTCGATCTGGAGCATACCGTATGGATCGGACTGGAATACTTCTGCAGCGAGGGGGATACCCTCTGGAACATGTCGGAAGAAGAGTTTTCCGCCTTCGGCATTTCGGAAATGATCAAAATGGGGCTGATCGGCAGTAAAGAGGATGTGCTCGACACTCATTCGGAATCCGTCAAGAAAGCATATCCGGCCTATTTCGATACTTACAAGGAGATCGACACGCTCATAGATTATCTGAAAAGCATCGATAATCTCTATTGCGTAGGACGCAACGGGCAGCACCGCTATAACAACATCGACCATTCCATGATGACTTCGTTTGAAACGGTCAAGAACATCCTGAACGGCATCGACAATAAAGATAACATATGGAATGTGAATACGGAAAAAGAATATCACGAAGAGAAATCATAAAGAGAAGCCGCAGGGGCCAAAATCACGAAAGGAAGCCGCTGCGGCGCCTTTCAGACAGCACGCGCCCTGCGATCACCGCCGCTCCTGCAAGCAGCAGAAAATAGAAACTGATCCCTCTCGTCACATAGAGCGACGGCATCAGATATCCTCCCGTAAAAACGGCTCCGTATATGTTACGGTACATGAGTTCCGTGATCCCCTGCGCTCCCGGCACAGGGAGCATATCCACGGCAATATATACGGAGGCCTGAAGCAATGATACGGTCAGCACATCCGCTCCTTCCAGCGCAAATCCGCGATAGATGATCCATGTCAGAATAAACACACTGGCTCTCTGCACAAAAGTAAACAGGCACACGTTCAATACTTTCCGCCGGTTGGTAATCAGAAAGCGGACCGCATCCCGATACCCTTCCACAAAACGTTCTATCCTCTCCGTCCTCTGAACGGAACTTTTGAGAAGTCCGATCCTGACAAGCAGAGTTTCCGCCCGCATGGCGGTTTTTTTGACCACATCGGGCATGAGCATGACCGCCATGATGGCCAGAACAAGAATCAGATTTAACCCCAGACCCAGAAGATACAGAGAAAAAAAACGATTTAAATAAGTTTTCAGGGGCCGATACCAGAAAACCAGCATCCCGATCCCGATCAGGACCAATACGAATTTATAGATAAGGGCCACCGTCATTAATACCACGGAAGCTTCCGACAGGCGGTTGTGGTCTTTGCGCATGTAATACAGCTGCATCGGCTGTCCTCCCGTCGCCGACGGGGTGATTCCCGAATAGAAGAAGCCGATAAAAGAATAGGATATGCATCTGAGCAGGCTGCTCCTGCCGTTCATGGAATGAAGCAGGTAGTAGATCATGATCCCTTCGGCGCTCACAAAAAACAGCGCGACAAGAAGCGCGAGGCACAGTGCCCACGGCGAAAGCTTCTGCAGCGCTTTGACGATGTTCTCCATATCCTGATCCCGAAAGACCGTATAAAACGACAGAGCCATGACAAGCAGGAAAAAGATTCCCTCGGCGATCCTTTTTCTGCTGATCCTTATTTTCCCTTTCTCTCCCCGATCGATCTCCATGTGAATTTTCCGTCCTTTAAAAATCCCATGTATATTGTATCGCCTCCACCACTGTTTCTGCGATACATTTCATTCCGGCCGGAGTAGGATGAACGCCGTCCGACGTCATTTCCGACAGATTATCGATCCGGATCCCGCACTCCGACAGATCGATCACCGGAATGTCCCGATTGCCCGCTATCACCCGGATCCGCTGCGAATAGTCCGCCGCCGTAAGCCCGTACCCGTTGACGCAGACCTCAAACTGCTCGGTATCCGCTCCCCATAGGCCGACCGGAAGCAGCGTACAGCAGTATATCTGTGCAGCAGGATACTCGCTTTCCAGTTCATCCAATATCAGCGTATAGCCGTCGCTGAAATTTTTCACTTTTCCGGCCTCAACAAGCTTTGTGCCGTCATTGCTGCCCATCGGGATGCTTTTGAGCAGATCGTTAGTGCCCATGTAAACGATGATGATATCGGGTGTCTTCCCATACTGTGCGCTCAGTTCCGATATCCTGTATCCGCTGCAGCCGTTCATCGGATCATCCGGCGACAGAGAATCTCCCGCGCAGGTCGACCCGGAACTGGAACCGTTCACACACAGTTCCATTTCCATCTCTTCAACGGCCATCATCCACCATGTCTGCGATACGTCCGTCAGCTCTCCGTCTTCCGGATAATAAACCGCATAATTCTCCGGTATCCAGCCCGCAAAGGTAGAGATACTGTCACCCAGAATGGACAGACAGACTCTGTCTTCATCATCCGTATCACCGGCCGGCATCGAATCATCCGCACTGTCTGCATCGGCCGCATCGTCTGCCGGTGCTGCGTTGTCCGCATCGGCCGCCGGTGCCGTGTTGTCCGTATTGCCGGTCTGCGCTGCACCGTCCGTATCTGTTGTATTTTCCGCAGACTGCGTTTCCGGAACCTGCACTTTCGCATCGCCGCAGCCCGCCATGCTCACCATCAGAAAGCAGATACCCATCAGAAGTCCTGCCATTCTGATCTTTCTCACTGTACCCCGCATTTCATGTTCCTCTTATCACCGTTTAAAAACCGACTGCCGGGCGCCGTGCAGTTTCTCGTGATGTTTTAAAACATCGTTCACCGCATCCATTCTCAGACCGGCGTCTATGAAATCACAGTTTTTACAGAACGGATAATCCTGCCGTCCGCTGCGGATCGCCTGCCGCAATTCCTGATACGGTCTGCTGTTCCATCCGTCCTTTAAGGACACTTCGTGCAGATCCGCCAGATCGGTCACTTCAAAATTATCACAGCAGCATATCCCCATCCTGCCGTTGGGCATGATCCACATATCCGTATACGGCATCAGACAAGTTTCGCGGATCACCTTCCCGCTGCTCTGCTTATTCGGCGCGCTTCCGGCCCTGTTGGTAAGGACCTCTTTCAGATAACGGATCTGGATCAGTATATCCACATCCTTGAATTCATCGGGATGAGCCTTGACATAATCGTATATTTCTTTGATGTTATCGTGCATTTTCATGTCAAGACAGTAATTGTTGATGATCAGCTGATCTACATACGGAACAATGGACTTTACCTTGTCGATATCCAGAAGCAGTCCGTTTGTGGACATGAAAATAAACGCGTCCGGGAGCTGCCGCCTCGCATATTTGTGAAATTCAACGATTCTGGTATCCAGCCATGGCTCATTGTTCCCGTACAGCGTCAGATGCCCCTTGTAATTCCAGTCGCGCAGCTGATCAATAACGGAATAATAGATCTCGTCCTCCATCTTCTGATACGGACGTTTCTCCGCATGGATATTGGCCGTGCAGAATTCGCATGTGCTGTTGCATCTGTTGACCGTTTCCAGATTGACCACGACAGGATGAGGCGGCTCCTGCTGCGCGAAAAAATATTCGATATATTTCTTCTGCTGCCGCCTTCTGGTGATGAATTGGAGTTTCAAATAGCTTTCACTGGACAGTTTGGGCAGATATTTTCGCGCATTCCATCCTATCGTTCCTCCGAAGTTGTGTACCCTGATCGACATATTATTCTCCATTCCGGAGCGTTTTCGCGACGGGCGACGCGAATCTCAAATTCGCGTCTGCCATCAGGGGAATTTGTGACGCCCCGGCACAAATTCCCGTGTGAAAAATCAGCACATCAGTGTGATTTTTCACACTATTCTCCTTTGAATTTTCCATTTTGAATGATCTGTCCTGTCTACGGATCCGACCCCTCAGCCGTGTATACATACACTTCCATACTTCGATCGTCCGCAGCGTATTCTCCCGTCAGCCGCAGTCCCGCTTTCTCGGCATTGTGAAGCTTCAGCCGGGAAAAAATATATCGGCCGTTCAGATCCCGAAACGCATCGACATCGATATAAATATCATAATCTGTAGCATACACTGTTTTGGACGCGCTGACAATACTTAAGTCGGTCCCGGAGTACAGATAGGCCCTCGCGCCCCAATTGTCATAGTATATCCTTGTGGCCTCCACACGTTCCAGCGCCGGAGCGATCACCCTGCGGAAATCTTCCTTGTACTGCTGCGCATAGAATCCGAGATATCCGTCCAACGTGGCGATACCGTTATATTCCAGTACCGCGGGATGAAAACCGTAGGCCGCCGACCATTCTCCCTGATAACCGATATCCTCTTTGATCTCGCGAAACAGTTCCTGTGCGTAGAATTGTTCATAGTCCAAATCATCGACTTCCGCGCCGTGCAGATATTCATACGCCCTGTTCCGGCACGTTGCATACAGATCATTGTACCGATTCGGCGTCAGAATGATTGCCAGAACGGCGGCACAGACGATCACATTGGCGGCCCACATCCACTTCTTTCCCGCATCGTAACATCTGACCAGCACGATGCAGAGCGCGGCGTACCACAGCAGCGGATTGAAAAAGACCGTTCTGTTGAACTGCCAGCCTTTCAGCGGCGGCAGGATCGTTTCCACCAGAGTTCTGACCGGTCCGCAGTTATACAGACCGTAGACCACGCAGTTAAACAGGATAAAAAGCATGATCCGGTTGAACGGGTCGCACAGCAGGCGCCGATACTCTTTTCGGAACAGATAGATCCCGTTGTTTACGGCAAAATACAGGATGCAGACCGGCAGCACGATCTTACCGTGCACGCTGTCCGCATGAAAAACCCCGCTCAGCCATACGGTCCCTATTTCCCGCAGGATCTCAGGCGCGGAAAGATCGGCGGTAACGATCGTGGAACGTATGGTCACTTCATCGCTAAACAGCATTTGTCCGAACAAACGGTATTCGCACGCCATGTATCCCAGTGCCAGTATAACAAAAGCCGCCGCCAGACGCCACACCGGTTTTCGATCGCGTATCGACAGCCACAAAAAGGCGATCAGCAGATAGCCCAGAATAAATATGCCGTGATAAGAAAAATAGGATACGAGCGGATAAGCAAAAAGCGCCGCGTACCAGCCGACCCGGCCTCCGCGGTATATTTTGACAAGAATATACACGCATAACGGAATGGAGGCAAAGGCGAAACCAAACGCCGGAAAGACCCACAGGATCCCGTATGCGAAACCTGTCATATAGACGACCGGCCGATAAAATTCAAAGGAATCCCCTGACAGTTCTCCGGCCAGTATGCGAAAAGAAAAGATCCCCAGAACGATCTTGCCTAAAATGCCGAGAATGTACGCCGTGTAAGTCGGAAAGATCATATACAGCGCCGTATAAAGCGAAAACTCCGAAGGCAGATCGTCCCTGCTGATCCCGCCGAGAAACGGCACATCCACACCATGCTTAAAGAAACTTCCCGTATTTTTGAGCATCTGGAACTGCGCCAGAAAAAGATCCATGTTGTCATGAACCGCGATATAACTCCGCTCCCCATAGCCGAAAAAAACAACCGCCGTCAGCAGAAGAAATCCTGCAATCGGGAAGACAAACCAATATTTTGTCAGCCATATAAACCACTTTTGTTCCGTCAGCCGTTTCATCATTCCTCCCGCCCGCGATCTTCTGTTTTCCTGCCGGTCGTTCGAAATACCAGCAGTTTCTGCCCGCAGAAGTTCAATACGACAAAGAAACACATGCCCGCCAGCATGGCGATATTGTCTACGATCACCGCAGGCTGTGCGGATAATGCATACCTGATCAGCGGCTGCGCCGTACCGTACGCGATCAGATAACAGACAATGATATTGACGGCAAACCGCCATGGAAGTCCTTTATCTCTGTTTTCCACCTGAAACGTAAACCGGGCGTTGACGTGATAAGAAAGAACTCCCCCGATAAAATAAGATATCCCGGTGGAAAGCCAGTAATTCAAATGGATCAGGTTATATAAGACCGCCATGATCACCCATCCAAGCAGGGTATTCACAACCCCCACCATGCCAAAGCGGACGACTTCCGTAACAAAAGCCTTATGCGTATTATAAAGTTCCACCGCCTTTTTCATGCAGATCTCCATTCTATCGTAAGTAAATATCATTAAAATAAAAATCCCGGCAAATGCCCTCTGTCCGGCCAATCCAAAGTTAAGCCGCATCCGCCTTGTAAAAAACACAGGGCTTATATATAATAAGATAGCAGGCAGGACCGCCGCGGCATCGTCCGATTACCGGTCATGCCGGAGCAAAAGAGCATCCCGCACAGAAAGGAAAAATCAATGCCGACTTTAAAAATACATCATATAGGCTATCTTGTCAAAAAAACAGACAGCGCCATTCATTCCTTCACAGATCTCGGATATAAGATCGTTCAGGATACGGTATATGACAACATCCGCAAAGTAAATATATGCTTTCTTCAAAAAGACGGATATCTCATAGAACTGGTGTCCCCCGCATCCGGTGATTCCGTAGTCGCCGGTTTACTCAAACGATATAAAAATGCCCCTTATCATATCTGCTACGAAACGGACGATTTTGAGGCAGATTATCAGGCCCTGCTGACCGGCGGCTTCACCGCCATCGATACGCCCGCGCCTGCGCCCGCACTACAAAACAGGAAGGTCGTATTCCTTATGAGCGCATCGATGGGAATGATCGAACTGCTCGACGGGACTATATCCGGCTGATGATAATATCCGCCATCTCGCCCACATTTTTCATGGACACCACCTGTCCCATAGTGAACTTCATGCCAAACTCCTGCTCTACCGCCGCTATCAGGTTGATATGCTCCAAAGAGTCCCAATCCTCGATATCGTCCGCTGTGGTGGAGTCGTTCACGGTGATGGATTCATCGTCAAACACATCACGAAATACTTCATTCAGTCTTGTAAACACTTCTTCTCTGCTCATATGCCGTTCTCCATTCGCTTCAAAATTAATATAAACGCCGCCTGTTATACAAAACCACAGGGCACACTAACTAGTACTATAAATGTTTTTTTACTGTTTTGCAACTTTGATCACCGTATTTTTCCTCTGATAATCCGCCGGGATATCGAATCTCCATACGGTGCTTTCGTCTTCTTTCTCCTCGATCTTTTCAAATCCCATAGCGCCATAGAATTCCTTGACCATACCGTTTTTGGCCGTGGGATAATAATAGCCGGTCATCGTTTCTATCCCACATTCCTGACAGGCCTCCGCCATGCTGTCCAGCATGGCATACTCCATATCCCGTTTCAGGACACGGCAGCTCATCAGCCACAGTTCCAGATGCAGCGTTTTGTTCGGCAGGTCTTTTCTTCCGATCACCACCGACACGACGCCGTTATCTCCGAACTTGTCTTCCAGTTTACCGTATCTGGTGATATAACCGTCGTCCGCTGCAAACCGTTCGATATCGCTCTGGGTATACCTTCTGGTCGTCAGATTAAACTGATTGCTCTTGTTGGAAAGCTGCGCTATCCGGGCCATGTAGACCGCTGCAAACGGCCGGATCTCGGCTTTCATCTCCAAAGACAGGAGATACTCCCTGTAATCGCCGAAATTCTGCAGCTGCTTCTGTCTTTCCATGTTCGCCTTATACATCTCGTTCCGCTTTCGGTCGTCTTCCGACAGACTGACGACTTCAAAATATCCTGCGTGATCGAGCACGCGGATATATTGCTCTGGTGTGCCGATATCCGGTGCGGTGACGCCGGGCACCTGCGTGGCGACAATATCCCGCTCCGCCGGGTTGTCGTCAACAAAGACAAGGCTGTCGGGCAGGATGTTCATTTCCGACGCTATGGCCGCCGTGTTCCGGCTCTTAAGCTCCCAGTTCGCCTTGATCAGGATAAAGTCCTCAGGGCGCAGGATCCCTTCCGGATGGTTCAATCCCGCAATGGCGTTATCGTACTCGTTCTTGGAATTGACATTGAGCATTACACCGATATCCTTCTGCGCTTTCAGATAAGTCTGGAATTCCGAAAAGACTTGTCCCATGGAAGTTTCTTGGCCGATCTCTATATTCTCCACCCCGTCGTCGCCTATCACGCCGCCCCAGAGAGTATTATCCAGATCCAGCACAAGCGCCTTCTTGTTTTTTCCGAACACCGCCTTGATAATGTTGGACAGATTGTAGGCAAATTCAGGGACAGCCTGCATACACATGGCGTATTTGTACATATGCCAATAAAACGGATCGGCCCATTTATCCAGACCGTACGCAGCCGATATATAGTTGATGTCGTTGATGTAGAAATTGCCATGCCCGCGGGCATACTGATAAAACATCTCATTGAGCCTGTTAATAAAATTTATCCTTCCCTGAAGGTACACCGCCTCCTGATTACCCAATATCCTGTAGAACGGATACTCAAAGTTGTTCTGGATAACAGGACACCGGTACTGATCCGCTATCTTGTCCCACATCACGCGGAAATGCTCATACTGTTCTCCGAGCAGATCATCGACCTGCTCCGGGGAATCCGACGGCGACGGATAATTCGTAAGATTGCGGTTGGATGTATGGATATAGATGAGATCCGGGCCGAATCCGGCAAGTTCCGGATTATCGAACATCACATCCTGCCAGTACTGGGCATATTCCGACTCGTAAAATTCCGGCTGTATCCCCTGATCCAGCAGGAACAGTTCCAGCATCCTTATGATATCGTGAGTCGTACTGCCGCCCAGAACCGCGATCTTTTTCTGCACAAAATCCGTCCTGCTCTCTGTCAGTTCACGCTTGATCTTCTTCGATTTCTTTAACAGATATTCACTGTCAAAAGGATATTCCAGTTCTTTCATCAGGCTCCTCCGATCTTGCTTTCTGCTACTTAACCATCATAACATATTCTGCGCCGATACGCCAAAACATATTTGCGCGTCTGCCGTTTTTTCCTGACCGCAGCAAAAAGGATGCATACCAGCGCCCGTATGCATCCTTAAAAACGATCTCCTTCTCCTGTTCTACTCCGCCCGATAATAATCCTGATCGATCATTTCGCTTATGATATCGGCATACAGCCTGATCCCTTCCCCGGACAGGTGCACGCCGTCCTTCAAATATTCTTTCACCGTATAGGCATCGATACCGCTGTCGTCCATGGCATTGAAATAGAGCACCCCTTCGTTCTTGTGCTGATTGGCCACATATGTGCAGCATCCGCAGAAATCTACCAGCGTTCCGTATCCGTAATCAAGCGTATAGGAATCTCCTTTCAGCACATCCCCATCGTATATCTGGCAGAAATGGGGCGATACCATCAGTATCTTGGCATTGGGAAAATGCTGCAGCAGCGTCCTGACGCCTACGTCCAGCGCTCCCGCATAAGTATGGGGCTCGTCAATATCAAGCTCAGCGCCGCCCTCCAGATATTTGCTCTGAGGGACCTGACCGCTCAGAAAGTCATTGATCCCGTATTCCACCACAAAATAATCGGTCTGTGAAAAATCACATTCGTTGAGGATCGCGCCCGCATCGTACGCGCTGAAAAAATCCGCACTGATATTTCCCAGAATACCTTGGACTACGCCAAGAAACCCATTGGATCTCCATGCCGTAAAATCAAAGTATTCATTCGGCAGCAGGGCGGCCATCGAACCGGCTACCGCCATATTATACACTTTGGCATTGCACTTTTCTCCTACCATTTCCGCCACGCTGCAGCCTTCCTCCTCATTGTCCAGTATGCTGTCCCCCATAAATACGATCTGCATGGACGGCTTATCTTCCGGCGTCTGCTCTGCGGCGGCTGTGTCCGCTTCCTGTTCTCCGGCGGCCGCATCCGTTCCGTCCTGAAGCCCGCTCAGTTCTTTTTCGGCCTTTTCCGCGGCCTTACGGTTGTTGGCTTCCATATCCGCCTGCGGGTCGTCTGTCGTTGCATGGCCGCGGCCATGCAGGATCTCCGCCACAGCCAGAATACAGAATACCGTCAGGATAATCAGAAGCAGCCATTTCCCGTTGGTCCTACGGTTTCCCGTATGTTTTCTCCCCATAGTTTCAAGATCCGTCCTGCCGTTATCCGTTTTGTTATTATCCATATGTCATTCCTGCCTTTCCCGTCCGCCGACGGTATGTATATACATCTGGCGGTTTTCTTAATGAAACATTCCGCAAATCTTAAGAATCGCCTGTTTTTATGTTTGTACCGGCCTCTATAATAGTATATAATGAATACAAAAAAATATGCCGCGCGATTTCACCGATGAGATCACCGCATATTCAGGAAAGGACGCCTTGATCACATGTCACTCGTTTCACACGGCTCCCAGCCTGTTCCCGGATCGGGATCCATGGCTGACGGACAGGAGCATGAAAAAAAACATTTTGTCTTTTCTTCGCCGGATCTATGGACACGGCGGCTTTTTTTCCTGCTCTTTTTGATCCTGTTCTATTGTCTTGAATTGCTGTGGATAAAGCCTGTAGACGGCATTAACGATGATTTTGGCATGTACAGTATCCTGTCAGGCGCCTATCTCGGTTATCCGGACGCGCACGTCCTTTTCTTCCTCTATCCGCTGTCATGGCTGCTGTCCAAACTCTATACGCTGTGCGGTTTTATCCCGTGGTACGGTCTGTTCCTGCACGGCGTCCAGATCGCCTGCCTGTACGCGGTCTGGACACGCGGTATGCAGCTTTGGATGCGCCATAACGGTCCGCAGCCGTTCTGGAAACCCGCTTTGACTTTTTTGTGCGTCCTCTTCCTGATCATGGATATCAGTGTGCTGTCGGAAGCGCAGTACACCACTACAGCCGGTCTTGCCGCTGCGGCGGCCGTCTTCTGCTTTATGACCGCCGTTACCGCGGAAACGTCTGTATACCGCTTTTTCAAGGACTGCATCCCGTCGTTTCTTTTCGCATGGCTCTCATACTGCATCCGCCAGAATATTTTCTATCTGATGCTCCCCATCGCAGGAATGATCTGGCTTTCCAAATGGATCCTTTCCTGCCGCAGGGGTTCCCGTGATGCCGCGCACGGGCTTATCGGCTTTGCATTGATCCTGCTCGTCGGCATGGGGATCTTGTATGCACTGGATGCCGCCGCATATTCCGGGGAAACATGGGCTGCTTTTAAGAAGATCAATTACTGTCGGGAAAAAGTGGGCGATTTCTATACATGGCCCGAATACGAAGAATGTAAAGAGGCTCTTGACGGATTGCACATTACCGAGGAGGAATATGCTTATATGCGGAGCGGAGCGCCTCATATCGGTTACGGCATGTCCGTGGAAGACTGGGAACAGATGCTTGCCATTGCCAGAGAATGTTACGACGCCAGAACGGATCATATCGGCCGCGTCAAAGATATGGTGATCGGATATCTCTCGGTCTTTTTTGACAGCAGCATGCAGCCTGCCAACGCATTGATACTGTTTCTCATGCTGCTGACATTTCTTCTGATACTGCTGCAGCGCAATCGACCCGCGCTGCTCGTGTATCTGCTCTACATGACCGGACGCACGGTCAGCTGGTGCTTTGTACTGTATCAGGGCCGCTTTCCGCGGCGGATCGCGCAGCCCCTCATAGAAGTCGATTATGCGGTCATCATAGCCATCATCCTGTGCTTTAACTTATTCAAAGCCGAATACGGCAAGCGCTATGCCGCCATTCTTCCTCTGGTCCTGCTGCTCAGCGCATATTCCGCAGCCGCCGTCAAAATCGACATCGACGCCAATTACCATGCTTCGCAGACCACATGGGACGAACTGACCGCGTACTGCCGCAGCCATCCGGACAGACTCTATATATGGACTTACAATTCCGGCACTTTGGAAAATTACTGCGAGTCGCCGTTTGCCGTAAATCCGGATGCCAGCGATAATTTTGTCTACACGAACTGGGGCGTTATCCTGAATCCCAACACCGCAGTCAAACTGGCCCAATACGATATCCATGATTTCGGACGGGATACCGCAGGCAATGACCGTGTCTGCTTTATCCTAAAAGATGCCCCTCATAACGAGGAGCACCCTGTTCTCTTATATCTGCGGCATACCTGCAATGCCCGGATGGAAACCGTGGACACCTTCACGGCAGGAGATACGACCTATGATGTTTATCAGCTGCGCTTAGATCGACGCGCTATTCCACATGATTGACCTTGCGCGTCACCAGAGTCAGCCGATATTCAAAATCCCTGCGGTTCCGGATGGCCATATTGGATAAGATCAGGCCGGTAAACAAAGACTGGATAGCGGCCAGCCCGATAAATCCGCATACAAACAGCGTGGGAAACCTGAGCACCAACCCTGTTTCCACATAGGCGATCAGAATCGGAATAAACAAAGCCACGGCGACTACCGCAAGAACGGCCGCGCACAATCCGAAAAATTCCATGGGCTTATAGTCCCTGTATAGCTTCAGGATCGTATGCAGCACTTTAAATCCGTCCGAAAACGTATTGAGTTTGGATTTGCTGCCCTCCGGCCTGTCGCGATAATCCACGATCACATTCTCGATCTGCATCTTATTGTACACGGCGTGGATCGTCATTTCGGTTTCTATCTCAAATCCGGTGGAAAGCACCGGGAACGTCTTAACAAATCCATAACTGAAAGCCCGGTATCCGGTCATGATATCTTTGATGTCACAGTGAAACAGACTGTTGATGCTGCTGCGCACGATCGTATTGCCAAAATTGTGGAACGGCCGCTTATTTTCCGTAAAATAGGTGGAAGACAGCCGGTCCCCTACCACCATATCCGCATTATGGAGCAAGACCTTGTCTGCCATCTCGCGCGCATATTCCATCGGATAAGTGTCGTCGCCGTCCACTATGATATAACATTCCGCCTCGATCTCGCGGAACATACGGCGGATCACATTCCCTTTCCCCTGCATATACTCGTAACGTATGACCGCTCCGGCCTTTGCGGCAAGTTCCACCGTGCGGTCCGTAGAATTATTGTCATAGACATATACCACCGCTTCGGGCAATGCCGCTCTGGCATCCGCCACCACTTTCGCGATCGTCTTTTCTTCATTGTAACAGGGGATCAATACAGCAACTTTATCCATTGATCTGACACGCCTTTCACCTTATACTTTATTCTAATACCAAATATCGCAGATCCGCAACCACAATTTTCCATCAAAAGCCCTGATAGATAAACTCGCTGGCGCTGTAGCCGGGCCCGTAACACCCAAACAGGATCACGCCGAACAAAAGCGCATACCAGACGCCCCAGCGGACCGGCATCGGAAGCTTTGCGATCCGATCTCTCACAGAACCTTTCCGCTGCAGGATCGATACCGCCAGAAGAAGCAGCAGCGCCGCCGCCGCAATGGCACATTCGATCCCGTCCAGTCCCAGACCCAGCAGGGCTCCGTTCCATAGAACATCCGGGTTCCATACGGATACCGCCCCTTTTAGCATGGCGAGCGCATCGCCCGTCGATGCGGCGCGGAAAAACAGATCGCCTATGCATACAAGAAGAAACGTCCGGGCCACGCGAAGCGCCTTTACCGCTTTTGCCCCGGCATTGATATGGAGCCGTTCCATGATCCGCGAGCAAGGCGGCATGAGCAGCTCTTCCATAACGATATAGAACCAGTGCAGAAGACCCGAACCAATGACAAACTTCCAGTCGCCGCCATGCCAGATGCCTACCGTAAGCCACAAGAGGAACATCGCCGCGAAGGTGGCGTACTGTTTTCCTCTCTTCTTTCCAAACCGTTCTCTCCATCTCCGGTTCAGACGGGTAAACAGATCGGTGCGAAGCAGAGGATAAAAGACATATTCCTTCATCCACACACCCAGTGTGATATGCCATCTGCGCCAATACTCGGAGATGCTTTCCGCAAAAAACGGGGTGTTGAAATTCTCCGGCAGCAGGATACCCAGACTCTCTGACATTCCGAGCACGATATCCATACATCCCGAAAAGTCCGTATACAGCTGAAACGCATAACATATCGTGGCGGCCCAGATGAAGGCGCCCGGATAATCCGCATACCCGCCGTATACCGTATCTACCAAAACGCCGATCCTTTCCGCGATCACCAGTTTCTTAAAAAATCCCCATGCCATGCGCTGAAAACCGCGCGTTACGGCTCGATAATCAAAGGCATGCGGCGCAAAGAACTGTTCCCCGTGTTCCCTGTATTTGAGAATAGGACCCGAAATGATCACCGGAAAATACATGCCGTACAGCATCAGTTTCAGATAGTTGTTCTGGGGCCGGGCGATCCCGTAATACACATCCGCCACATATCCCAGAAGGGAAAAGGTATAGAACGATACTCCGAGCGGGATCAGGAAATCCACGCTTTTGATCAGCTCTTCAGAACCCCCGAAGATCTTGGCAATGCCGTCGATCGTATAAATGCCGAAATTGACATATTTGAGCACGACCAGTATGCCGATATTGACCAATATCGTTACGAGCAGGACCCCCCTGCGCTTAAAAGTGTCCTCAGCCGGAACGGAAGCGAGCAGACGGGTACCCAGATAGCATGCGCTCACCGACGCGGCCGGATACAGGATCAGCATCCCGCTGCCGCTCAACAGATAGTATACTATACTGCATATCAGCAGGAAACCCCACTGTATTTTCTTCGGGATCAGATAATATAATATGAAAATGACAGTAAAAAAACACAAAAAAGAAAATGACGTTATTCCCATGACTACATCCATCCGCAGACGGCATCCTCTTTGTCCGATGCTTTCCACCGGATGATCCGGTATCGGTCTGCCGCCAGATCATGGAATTTATTTTACCATATATGCGGTTTGAAAGAAACCATTTTTACGCATCAAAACATCAATTTGCATATTTATGGCAAATAAAGTAAAATTGCTATAGCTGATTGCAAAAGGAGGTGCCCTATGCTTTTTAATTCCGTTTCATTTGCAGTCTTCCTTACGATCGTTTTCCTTTTATATTATATCGTACCTCACAAATACAGATGGTGTTTTCTGCTGGCTGCAAGCTATGTGTTCTATATGAATCTTCACATAGGGTACGGCATACTCCTTCTTCTGGCAACCGTGCTGACCTATACCATGGCGCTTGGTCTGGAGAAGACCCGGACGGTCCGCGGCAGAAGAGCATGCCTGCTGTCCGGCATCCTTCCTTTGATACTGATACTGCTTTTTTACAAAACGGCGGGACCGGTCATAGACCGTCTGAATCTTCTGATCGACGCGGGACGTCTGGCCATGCAGCCGTTCACTGTCAGAATCCTGCTGCCTGCCGGCATATCCTTTTATTTTTTCCAGTCCATGGGATATCTGATCGACGTTTACCATGGCAGGATCAAGGCGGAACATCACTTCGGCTATTACGCTCTCTTTGTATCTTTTTTTCCGCAGCTGATGGCGGGACCGATCGGCAGGGCGGACGACCTGCTGCCGCAGTACAAAAAGGTCCGTCCGTTTCACTATGAGGGCGCGTCGTACGGTCTTAAACTGATGGTATGGGGATATTTCAAAAAATTGGTCATTGCCGACGTCTTTGCGGGAGTTGTCAACAAAGTATACGATAACGCAGGCTCTTATGTCGGATCAGTCTTTATTGTCACCACGATCATGTTTGCCATCGAGATCTACTGTGACTTCTCCGGCTATTCCGACATTGCCGTCGGATGCGCCAAACTGTTCGGCATCGATCTGGCGGCCAACTTCAAGAGCCCGTACTTTTCTTTTTCAATCAAGGAATTTTGGTCCCGATGGCATATATCGCTCTCCACTTGGTTCCGCGATTATGTGTATATCCCTCTGGGCGGCAGCCGTGTTCCGAAGCAGCGCCACTTTTTGAATCTTCTTATCACTTTCCTGATCAGCGGTTTCTGGCACGGCAGCAGCCTGACCTATCTTGTCTGGGGCGGACTGCACGGACTGATGCAGATCGCGGAAACGATACTGTACCCCAAGACAAGGCGCGGCGTTACCGTTGAACGGCGCAGACATATCTGGCAGCTGCCCCTCACTTTTACGGCGCTGTGCTTTACATGGATCTTTTTCCGCGCCAACACGATACAGGACGCCCGTTGGATCATTTCCCGGCTGTTTTGGGATATTCAGAGGCCCCTGAACTATCTGCATACCTGTATCATATGTCTGGGGGTTTCCCGGACAGCCGCCCTCGGTATGCTGGCGTCCGTCATGATCCTTGCGGGCTTTGACCTTGCCTCCCTGAAACATGATGTGATCGCTTCGTTCTCGCGGCAGAAATTTTTCGTCCGGTGGCCCGTATATATCCTGTTTTTGATCATAATCGCGCTGTTTTCGCCCAAAGGCGTGGCTACGGAGTTTATTTATTTCCAGTTTTAGTTTTCGTATGAAATAACCACCGGCGGTCTGCCGGTGCAGCAGAAAGGTGTGTGACCGCATCCATGAAACAAGCCCGTGACATGATACGTTTTATCCTGAAATGCATCCTGATCCCCGCGGCAGCCGTGTTCATCATCCTGTTGCTCAACAGGACATATAAGAAGATCGATGACCAGAACTATGCGGACGTCATTAAATTCAATATCCTCAGGCAGCACCCTCAGGAGATCCAGATCGGCAATCTGGGCAGTTCCCACGGCGCCTACGGCTTTTCTTACGAGAATATCGAAAGCAGGGGATACACCTGCTTTAACTTCGGCAACGTCAGCCAGAGCTTTGACTACGATTATGCAATGCTGCGGGAGTTCGGACAGAATATGGCCGACGGCAGCGTGCTTTTTATCCCGGTATCCTATTTTTCTTTCAACAATGAGGTCATAAACGAGGCGGAAGCCGAGGCCATGAGCATACGCTATTATCATTGCCTGTCGCCGCAGAATATTCCTGACTATGACCTCTATATAGATATCGTCACCACCAAGGTCCCGATACTGTCCGCGGGAGAAGATATCCTCAAAATGTTTCCTAAGATCGATACGGTTCTGACAGCGCATGCCGCAGGCGATGGGGTCAACATCGAAGAATTGATGCAAAGGGCCAAAGAGCGTTACAGCAGACATTTCGATAACAAAGACGAGTATTTTATGCCGGAGAGAACGGAAGAATTATATGCCATCCTTGATTACTGCCACGAGAACAGGATCACGCCTGTGCTTATCACCACACCGTTCTCCTGCTATTACAATGATCTGGTTTCTCCGGACTTTCTGGAGGAATTCTACGCCACGATCAACACCATAGCCGCCGCCACAGGCACCGATTATTACGACTATTCCCATGACGCCCGCTTCAGCGGACACCCGGAATATTTCATGGATCCGGATCACCTTAACAGCGACGGCGTTACCTTTTTCATGGATACTCTATGGAACGAGGTGACGGAACTGGAGAGATTTCACTGACGCTCTCTCCTGACCGTCACAACACCGCGGCGCTGCGGTGCGTCATACACCGTAATACGACCGATACCACTGTACAAACCTGCCGAGCCCTTCCTCGATCGAGGTGTCCGGCTTGAAGTTGTAATCGTTCATCAGATCCGTGACGTCCGCATAAGTCTGATACACGTCGCCCGGCTGCATCGGCAGGAACTCTTTGACCGCCGTCCTGCCAAGGCACCTTTCCAGTGTTTCCACATAATCCATCAGTTTCTCCGGCTTGTTATTGCCGATATTGTACAGTTTATATCTTACGCCCTTCTCATTCTCCGCGGGCGGATTGCACAGGATATTCTCTATTCCACGGACAATATCGTCTATATAGGTGAAATCCCGATACATATCGCCGTTGTTGTACAGTTGGATCGGCTCTCCCGCCATGATCTTCTGCGTGAACTTATAATATGCCATATCCGGTCTGCCGTAAGGTCCATATACCGTAAAAAACCGAAGACCGGTCACAGGGATCCGATACAGCTTGCTATACGCATGTGCCATCAGTTCATTGGATTTCTTCGTGGCTGCATACAGACTGACCGGCTCGTCCACCTGATCCGTTGTGGAAAAAGGGACTTTATCGTTACCGCCGTACACCGAACTGGAAGAGGCGTACACCAGATGCTCGACCGGAAAATGTCTGCATCCCTCCAGAATATGGAAAAATCCCGTAATATTGGATTGGATATAGGCATCCGGATTGTCGATACTGTAACGCACCCCTGCCTGTGCGCCGAGATTGACGGCCACATGGGGCGAATATTCCTGAAACAGGCGCATCACAGACTCTTTGTCGGCCAGATCCCCTTTGACAAAAGTATAGTTGTCATACGGTTTCAAAATGTCCAGACGGTCGGTCTTCAGCCGGACGTCATAATAGTCGTTCAGATTGTCAAATCCCACGACTTTCGCTCCGCGTTCCAACAGGCTTTTGGACAAATGGAACCCGATAAATCCGGCTCCTCCCGTTATAAGATAAGTTTTTTGTGTATTCAGTGGATTCATAGCTTCTTTGCCCCGTCAACGGCCTATGCTGTAATACTCGACCTGTGCTTCCTTCATTTCCTGCAGACCGTACAGATTGCGCCCGTCATATACAAGCGGTATGCGCATCCATTCCTTATACATCTGCGGCGTTACCGCCCTGATCTCTCCCCATTCCGTAAAGATAAAGCAGATATGGGCGCCCCGGAGCGCATCCTCCGGTTTCTCCACATACTGTATCGTGCCTCTGGCCTGATTTCCTTCCGGATATCTTTTCTTAAAGTTGTCCGCGGCTACCGGGTCATATGCATATATGTTCGCTCCGTTCTCCAGAAGGAGCTGCACGTTATCCAGCGAGGGCGCCTCCCTCAGATCGTCGGTTCCCGCCTTAAAGGCAAGTCCCAGCACCGCCACTTTCAGATTCTGGAAAGTGATCATGCGTTCGCCGGCTTTATAGAATAATCTTGTTTTCTGCTCCGCGTTGACATCCACCGCCGCCTCGACCGTGCGAAGATGATATCCGTGCTGTCTGGCGATATATTTAAGCGCTTTGGTATCTTTCGGGAAACAGCTTCCGCCGTATCCTACGCCGGCGTTGAGAAATCTGGCGCCGATACGGGCGTCGTAACTCATCCCCTCCGCGACGGCGTCGATATCCGCGCCCACCAGTTCGCACAGATTGGCTATATCGTTCATATAAGAGATCTTAAGCGCCAAAAAGTCGTTGCAGGCATACTTGATCATCTCCGCCGACCGCCTGTTTACCGATACGATAGGCAGTCCGAACGGCTCGTAGATCTTTTTCAGCACCGCTTCCGCTTCTTTGCTTTCCGTGCCGATAATGATCCTCGCGGCATGCAGCGTATCGTGGACAGCGGAACCCTGTGCCAGAAACTCCGGGTTGGAAGCCACTTCGATCTTGACGTCCCGCGTCAGGAAATCCCTGATAAACTGCTCTACTTTATCGTTGGTGCCGACCGGAACGGTAGACTTCACGACGACAAGGCAGTCGTGTTCCACGGATTCCGCGATCTGTCTGGAAACAGTCGCAATATAACCCAGATTGGCCGATCCGTCCGGCAGTTCCGGCGTACCTACACCGATAAACACAGCTTCGGCATCTTTATAAGCGTTCTTATAATCCGTCGTGTAATGCAGCCTGCCTGTGGCATTATTTTTGCGCATCAATTCTTCAAGGCCCTCTTCATAGATCGGCGCCACACCGGATTCCATCAGCTTGATCTTCTTCTCGTCCACATCGACGCATGTGACATCATGCCCTTTCTCAGCGAAACATACGCCTGCAACCAGCCCGACGTAGCCGGTTCCTGCAACTGCTATCTTCATTTGCAATACTCCTCCTTATGCATACAATCCAAATGTCTGTGTCATGCCCTGTGCCTGACAAACTGTCCCAACACCCTGAACACCCTCAGGGCATCGATCAGAATGGCTCCTTTAACGCCGTTGGCTTTCAACGCCCTATGTCCTTCCGCCAGGGACAAAAGATAACTTCCCGTATCGGAAGTACTGGTTCCGCCATAGTACATCCTTATAATGGTTCTGGGATAATAAGCCAACCGGTTTCTCCGGTCTTTCAAAAACCGGATCATAAACTCATAATCCGCCGCTATTTTATATTCCGTATCATATAAACCATATTTTTCGTAGATCTCCCGTTTCAAAAAGAGCGTCGGATGTCCCGGCATCCAACCGAGATACAGACTTCTTTGCGGTCCCATTTTCCAGTATCGGACGATCTTGTCATTCTTGGTATAGACCAAATCGGCATGAGCTCCCACACAGCCCGGAGTCTTCTCTATCAATTCGACCATTTGAGAAATGACATCGCCGCTCAAGAACAGATCGTTAAAAAAAACAATGATATCGCCTGTTGCCAGACCATATCCCTGATTCATAGCATCATAAATCCCTGTGTCATGGGACGACACCCAATGTACGCTGCAGCGACTGTCCTGCGCATACTGCTTAATGACTTGAAGAGTATCGTCCGTCGAGCCGCCATCCTTGATATTTACCTCAATATCAGGATAATCCTGACTCTCGATACTGTCCAACGTACGGGAAAGATCGGCCGAATTATTGTAAGTTGTCAGTATCAGCGAAACTTTTTTCATTGGGACTCCCTTGCTATTTCGTTTCCGCGGCTTTTTTCATCCCGGCTCATACACCGTTTTTCTTCGGCTTCTTCCAATTCCCGGATCCGTTTTTCCAAGATACTGTTTTCCTGAAGCAGGATCCGGATCTTCATCTGTTGGCGGGAAACAATGGACGTCAGCATCATCAAGATCACAATGATAAAAGCAAAACACAGGACATACAGTCCGTTCATATTGCTTTCGACCCCCAGCAGCCGGACAAACCACAGCAATGTTTCCGGGAAAAAGATCATGACCGCCATGACGACACCGGCTACCAGCCACAATAACGTATACTTTAATTCCAACATCTTCTTTTTCAGATAATGCAGGATCAGTATAAAATAGCAGATAACCGCCGCGGACAATGTAATTTGCAACTCATGTGGGATCATCGCTACCTCCTAAACCCAAAACTGAGCCTTCTGATCAGCATGGCCAGCGTCACCTTGATCATATAATACACGGACCGCTTCAAGGTGATGGAACTTTCCCCGTTTTCTCTCTCTTTCATGACCACCGGATATTCCTTGATCCTGCCGCCATGCACGGAAGCAATGATCATCGCCTCCGGTTCGGGATAATCCGCCGGATAATCTTCCGCAAATATCCGGATAAACCGCTTATTGACCAGGCGGAAACCACTGGTGATATCACGCACTTTCACCCCGGTCAGCAGCCAGCCCAAGACGCTCAGGAATCCGATCCCCAGCCGCCGGAGCCGTGACGACTGAAATCCTTCTCTGCGTACGAATCGGGATCCGATCACCACATCGGCTTGTCCGCTCTCGATCAGATCGATCATGCCTTTCAGGAAAGTAACGTCGTGCTGCCCGTCGCCGTCGATCTGAACCGCCATATCGTAACCATTGTCCCGCGCATAGCAGTATCCCGTCTGAACCGCTCCGCCGATTCCCATGTTGACGGGAAGATTCAGCACATGAAAATGATTTTTCAGACAAATTTCTTTTGTGGCATCCTGCGACCCGTCGTTTACGACCACATAATCATACTGCGGATAATGATCCGTCAGGTCATTCACGACCTTGGCAATACTTTCCGCCTCGTTATAAGCAGGTATGATAATTAGGCACTTTGCGTGATTCTCCATATTTTTTCATCCATTTCGTTGTATGCGTAAAACACTTGTTTATTATAGCACAAATATGGTATGATTACTACATCATTTTATTTTTATTGTGCGATACCTGTAGTGTAAATACCGCACTTTTTCGGATCCGGCTCCATGTTTGAGGTGTGTTATGCTGTTCAACTCTATGGATTATTTGATATTTTTTCCCATCGTATTGATGGTATATTTTCTTCTCCCTAAAAAGGCGCGTTATATCTGGCTGTTGTGCGCCAGCTATTATTTCTATATGTGCTGGTATCCCAGACATGTGGTCCTGCTTCTGTTATCCACTGTGATCACTTATCTGGGGGCTCTTATGACCGGCCTCTTTCACAGGAATGTCTTCCTGCGCAAAGCGTGCTTTATTGCATGCATCGCGGCGAACATTGCGATGCTGGCCTACTTCAAATACAGATCGTTTCTTTTGGAAAACATATCGGGGATTTTTGCCGCGGTCGGCATTACGGTTCCGGTACCGGACATAACGTTTACGCTTCCGATAGGGATCTCGTTCTATATTTTTCAGGCACTCGGCTACCTGATCGACGTATACCGCGGAAACATCGATGCCGAAAAGAACTTCTTTAGATATGCGCTGTTCGTATCGTTTTTCCCGCAGTTGGTCGCGGGTCCGATCGAGCGGTCCGGCAATCTGCTCAGGCAGATCCGCCATCCTTCCGGGTTCAACGTAGAAAATGTCAAAGACGGACTCCTTACGATGGCGTACGGTCTTTTCATCAAAGTCGTCATTGCCGACAACATTGCCGCGGTGATCGATCCCATCTATGCGGAGTACCGGACACAGAGCGGCGCGGCGCTTGTTCTTGCAACGGTATTGTTTGCTTTTCAGATATACTGTGACTTCGAAGGTTACACCAAACTTGCGATCGGCAGCGCACGCATACTGGGATTCTCCCTGATGAACAATTTTACGGCTCCCTATATGGCCCAAAACGTCAAACAGTTCTGGGCACGCTGGCACATCTCGCTTACTTCGTGGTTCCGGGATTATCTATACATTCCGCTCGGCGGAAACAGAAAAGGAAAAGTACGGAAATACATCAATACATTGATCGTATTCCTTGTTTCCGGTCTATGGCACGGGGCCGGATGGCACTATATCGTCTGGGGCGGCATAAACGGCATCCTGATCGTGCTTCACGATCTTATCCCCCCCCAATGGAAAGACCGGATATTCCAGCTTTTCAGGATCGATACGAAGCGGGCCGGTTGGAAGATATTTTCGACCGCCGCCACTTTTGCCCTGATCGATTTCACATGGCTGTTTTTCCGATCCGACAGCATCAAAATGGGCATCGGCATATTGCAGCGGATCTTCTGCGGATCGAAGCTGAGAAGTTTCGGGTCCCCTGCATTCTGGACAGGCTTTTTCCCGGATACTGTCACCATGCTGATCCTTATGGCATCACTGTTTCTCGTGATGTATAAAGATCACCTGCTGGCAAAGGGGATCAGCCTAAAAGCACGCATCCGCAGCCAGCAGTTGGTATTCCGATGGATCGTCTATCTGTCGATCATTGCGGTAATCATTTTTGGAGGGGTGTACGGTGAAGGATACGAACAGACCCAGTTTATTTACTTCCAATTTTAAACAGGTTTTATTGCTTTTTCTGAAGCTGTGTATTATTTTAATATTTGTGATCGCTTTATGTTTGAACACCATGCCCCAGTATCTGGAAGATTACAGCGCCTCTCTGTTGGATAAAACGGCGCTCTTAAGGGAAACAAAGGGACCTAAGATCGTTCTGGTCGGCAATTCCAACCTTGCTTTCGGTATCGATTCGGCTATGATCGAGGACAGTCTGGGGATGCCTGTGGTAAATATGGGCTTTCACGGCGGATGCGGCAATGCTTTCCATGAAGAAATGGCCAAGATAAACGTGTGCGAAGGAGATATCTACGTTCTGTGCCATACCGACTATATCGATGAGGGCATTGTCAATCCGGTGGTCATGTGGACGGCTCTGGAAAATCATTTTGAGCTGTGGAAATTATTGCGCCTTAAAGACATTCCGGCCATGATCAAGGCATATCCGGCCTACTTAAAATACTGTATCGGTTACTGGATCAACGAAGACGGCAATCTGTCCAGCGGCGACGATTATGCAAGGAGATCCTTTAACGCATACGGCGATATCGGAACGGTCCGGAGGGGCTCTCACTTTACCTTCAGCGCGGGAGATGCCGATTGTCCTCAGATCGACGACGCCACGGTAAAAAGGATAAACAAACTGAATCTGTATCTTCGGGACAGAGGCGCCGTTCTCGTTGTCGCAGGCTATCCTATAGGAAAAGGAGAGTTTACCGCCAGCGAGCAGGAGTTTGTCCGATTTCAGGACCAGCTCCGGGAGCGGCTCGACTGTGAAGTGATCTCCGACTTTAGAAACTATATGTTCGATTATTCTTATTTTTATAATACAAGCCTTCATCTCAATACTGAGGGGGCACAATTGCGGACAGCGCAGCTGATCAGCGATCTGACCGCTTATTTAGAGCGTTAGGAACGAAAGGAGTTACCAATCAGATGATCTTAAATCTCTTTTTTATAATATGTTTTCTGATCTTATTAACGGGAATGTTATGGTTGTATAAAGTTCCCGAAAAAGTCAGCCTGTTAAGAAGCTTTTTCCTATGCTTTATCACCGAGTTATGCATGGGAGCCGTCATCACGGGATTGTTATCGTTGGCCGGGCTGCCGGTCGGCCTGCTGAGCCTCGGTATCGGATATCTTGCCATAGGATGTTTGATCTGGGTGATCATCCTGCGCGGGAAGAAACTCCAGAAGCTGCAGCTGCTGCCGGAAGATCTCTATGCTTTTGGCGTGATCGCACTGTGGTTTGTTATGACCTTTCTGGTAACTTTCTCCTCTTCGATCAACCTTGCCTATCTGAACAGCGACCCGGCAGTACATTTAAATCTGGCGCGCAATGTGATGCAGACCGGACGGACATCCAACATGTATTTTGCGGAAGTATTCAACGCTGTCGTCATGAAGTTGTTCCAGCCTTTTATTTCCGGAACAAACCTGTATAAGGCCTTTATCCTCTCGGATTCGTTTGCCAACCTGATCAACGTATATATGTTCTACTGTCTTGGCGCATCCATGATCCGAAACCGGTTTTCCAAACTGATCCTGCCGTTTCTATGTTTCTTATATTTTATCGGCTGGCCATATTACAGTTATGCCGTCGGCGGATTCGTCTACTTCGGCTGGGGCGTGACTCTGACTGCATACGTTGTATATTTACTGATCCTGCTCTATCACTCTGAGGAGCGCAGGAACCGCTTGGCGCTCATGGGTCTTATCGCTGTCGGTTGTTACTCCGTGCTCGTATGCTACCTGCTGTTTTCCGTCATCTTGTTTGGCATCGTCATTCTTGCCCTTGTCCTTACCGCCCGTAAAAACGGACTGACCCTTTCCAAGAAAAAACTGCTGGCCGCCGCGGCCATTGTTCTGCTCTGCCTGTCTGCGGCTGCTGCGTTCTGCTTTTGGGGCTATTTTGGCGGCGACCTTACCTCTGTCCTCTCTGCACTCAAAGAGGACGGCGGAATCGCCAAGAGCTTTTATCAGGACTTTGTATTCCTGCTGCCCGGCTTCTTCTACATGGGGTATCACTACATCAAAAACAGGCAGCCGGATCTTATATTTATCGCAGGCCTTGTCACTATAGCTTATATATTCTTCACGTTCTTTTTGTGCATCGCAGGGATCCTGTCGTCGTATTATTACTATAAGCCGTACTATGTGCTGTGGTTTTTCATCTGGCTCATAAATATCGCATTTGTCGATCGTTTGATCGAAAAGGACAAGATCATGTTATTTTCCTACGGCGGAGCTATACTGCTTACACTCCTGTTTACCTTGTCCGGCGCCGACACGCGGTTGGAAGAAGCAGGCATCATATATAACGATATCGCCCTCAACAAAATGTATCCGTCCCCGTTCCCGCTGTACGACCGAGCCGAACTGTTTATCACAACAGACCACTATATTCTGGATAAAAACGCTATGATCGACATGACCAACTATATAAAAGAGAATCTGCCGAATACTCCGGTACCGCTTCTTTCGGACGAATACTGGATGATGATGTGGTACGGCAGTTTCAGCGGAAATACCGGAACCTATGTCTATTCGAGCGACATCGTACCGGACGCGGTCGCACAATACAAGGAAGAGGGGATCCAATACGCTGCTCTGTATAAAAACACGGAAAGATTCTGGGATATCAGTAATATGATGAATGAATATGAAACCGTGTATGATAACGGTTATTTCAGTATATATGACATCAGCAGATAACCTGTGCTGTCATAAGGCACGGATAAAACAGCGCATCATATATTAGATTTTTGCCGCCATTTTACGGATTATTTTGTCTGTGACGGGCGCGCAGCACACACACAAGATCCATTCGATTCCAACCATGCAAAGAAATTCCAAGGATATAACGGCAGCCGGCAAAAGACCAAGTTTGAACAACAGCTGCTCCACGATCCCTTCTCTTATCTCAAAATAATTGTGCGTTGCCATAATAAACAACGAATGGTTTCCCAGAAACTGCAGAAATCTACCCGGTCCACCGCTTTTGTCTGCCAAAATACTGATTCCCAACACAGCGGCAGTTCCAAGCACAGCACACAGGACAGCCGCATACCAATTTCCCATGCGCATAATATGAATGTCGATTTCCCCTGCACAACGAAAGAGCAGCAGCAAAAGTATGATGCTGACTGCGGTACAGCAGGCCGTTTTGACCACGCCCGCCTTCTGAAGATATCCTTTCACTTTACCGCTGACGGTCATTCCAAGAAGTATATATACGGACATCGACACCGCGCGCATCACGGCGATCAGAGGATAATAGACCAATTGGCGCATCCCTGCCCAATTAAGTTTTCCGATGGGCGTTGAAACCATACTTACGCATATAAACAGTGCCGATCCCACAGCTAACCGGCATAAAGGAGATTTCCCTATCCGGTATATCCAACCGGCTGTCATTTTTGCAAGCGCTGCGGTCGGCAGGAACCAGAGCACATTGATTCCAAACAAAACCATTGTCTGCCAGACATCCCAAAACAGGCCGCTCAACCCTATGTACCCCTGCAGAAGACAGCGCACCACAGCGTCAAAAACAAAAAATGCCAAGGACCAGAAGACATACGATACCATCAGCTTCTTATCCGCTGCCAGAAAGGCCTTAAAACCGGTTTGACCGGAAATATCCGTCACAATCCCAATCAATATGAAGAACAACGGCATATGAAAAGAATAAATAAAAAGGAAAGCCGCGCTTTCCCGCGGCAGAATATGACCGGCAATCACCAATAAGATCCCGATTCCTTTCGCAATATCAATTACTGCAATTCGTTTGCTGCTGTTCCCATTCACTTTTATCTGCCTCACTCACCAATAACAATGATTCTCAACCACTTGGCAGTTCTTAGGGGTTTCGCTTTCTTTGGGGTACGTCCATGCATCGTTGAACAGGATGCCCGCTCTGGGATTGTCCACCCAGCGTCTTCCTTTGATCCCGAACAGGATCTGCGTCGCCCCGCCCATATGGATCGCCTGTCTGCCGGAATCTTTCAGCTTCGCCGCCAACGGGAAACCGTAAGCGCCGCATCCCACGACCGCCACATCGAAATCGATCTTCATCGCTTCCGTGTACATATATTCGAGCGCTTCAAACCAATCGGCAAACCGTTCGTCCTTCTCTCCCGCAATGGTCTGAACGGCTTTCAATGTCCTCAATTCAAATGCGGGCAGTACATTTGTCTTTGGGAATAATCGTTCCCGCTTGGCATATTGCTCCCGGATGGATTCTTCAAACGGATGAATGACCAGCACCTTTCTGCCCGCCAACGCCTCCGTCCACGGTTTTTCGGCTCTCCATGGTTCTATATGGTTTAAGAACGTCACTTTGGCATCTTTCATATATTCGCTGATCACATAGTCGTCCATATAGCAATGAAATTCCGCCAGAAGATCGACTTTTTGGCAGGAATCGACCATCAGATCCGTAAATCGTTCCCCCAGATGGGGATCCGTTGGAAAGAAACCGGCCCCTTCACCCAATCTGTGAAACCATTCGTCAAACCGCTCTTCATTTTGAGGAATGTAACCGAACAGCCTCCTTTTCAGCACGCTCGTCATTACGGCCAGTTCCGTATTGCCGAATCTGGCCACCAGAAAAGGCGTTTCCGACCGGATCCTGTCCGCGATCCATCGATTCGTCCTGTTCTTGTTCATCACGATCCTGCCTGCATAGACCGGCAGATACGGATCCCGGTTCAGATATTTTTCAAAGATATGGGTTCTGATCACTTTATGAAAATAAAAATTCCGAAATCGGTTCCTTCTCTCATACAGATTCCATCTGCGTTTCGCCCGTTCCATGGTATCCCCTCTCATCCCTTATGCGCACAGCGTTTCTGCTATCCATCATCCGTCCACAGCGTCCCGGCCTTCTTTCCTTATTTCACCCGATAGACCCCGCCGTCCTTCACCTCATATTTGATATCGCAGTTTTCCACCGTGCTGAGCCGGTGGGCGATGATGATCAGGGTCTTTGATCCCGCAAGGGAATCGATCGCTTCCATAACCGCTTTTTCGGTATCGTTGTCAAGCGCCGACGTAGCCTCGTCAAGAACCAACACCTGAGGATTGGAGTACAAAGCTCTCGCAATGCCGATCCGCTGCCGCTGCCCTCCCGACAGGCGTATGCCTCTCTCCCCGATCTCTGTGTCGAGCCCATCGGCAAGTGTTTCGACAAAGTCCTTCAACTGCGCCTCTTCGACCGCTCTCATAAGCCGCTTGTCGTCCACATCTTCATCCGCGCCGTAGATGATATTGCTGCGGATGGTATCATCCATCAGGTATATGCTCTGAGGGATATAGCCCACGTTTTTCTGCCACGCATTAAGATGTTCAAAGGCATCGACCCCGTCGATACATATCTTTCCTTCCGTGGGTTCCAACGCCCCTAAGATCAGATCCGCCAGCGTCGTCTTACCGGCGCCCGAAGGGCCGATCAGCGCCACGGACTTGTTCTTGGGGATCTCGACATTCACATTATTCAGCACCATCCCCTCTCCCGAAGGGTAGCGATAGGATACATTGATGATGCGTATGCTGTCGTTAAGCGGAAGGACTTCAGAATCTTCATCCAGTGAACCGTAATTCCCCGCCGATACCTGTTCGATCTTCTTAAGATCATTATAAGTTGCATCAAATGCCGGATAGTTGAATATGATCACACTGATATAATTTGTCAGCCGGTTAAAGGAAGGCAGCAGCCTGAACGCAGCAACCGCAAAAGCCGAGATCGTAGAAACAAAAGAAACGATCTCCACTCCGCCCATAAGTTTCAAAATGACCGCGAGCATGATCGCCGTGATGCACAGAGTTTCCATGATCGGTTTGGGGATCATCTGCAGATTCCGATAGATCTTTTCCAGATCCGCCCACTGGCTGTATACGGTATTAAACTTCTCCAGAAAAAAACTCTCCCTGTGCATGATCTTTGTTTCTTTCAATCCGCCGAAGGACTGCTGCAGCCATTTAACGATCTCCGCCGATATCTTACGGTCCTCCTCGCCGATATAACTGAGATATGATTTGAACCTCTTCATAAAAAAGATCATGAAGCAAAGCAGAAAGACCACCAGAATGATCGTGATCTCCGGATCTTTGACAAACAGGAACGTACCTAATACGATGCAGACTAAGATCTCCGCAAAGAACTGCAGCAATGCCAATATCCCCTGAAACATCATCACGATATCCGTATTGATACTCCGTATCAGTTCCGCGCTGCTGTTAGAGAGATGGAAAAAATACGGCTGGGACAGATAACACTTTAACATTTTATAAGCGATCCGTTTCTGGTTGCTGAAAGTAAACTTATACTGCAGATTATAAGATACGATCGAAAGAGCATTTTTGATCCAGTACACCGCGATCAGAAATACTGCCAGAAAGATCAAAAAGCTGACCGCGTCCTGAAACCCGAACAGACGGTAGACCGTATTCAGATACGGAGTCGTCTGAATACAGCCGGGATCCATCATGACTTCGATCAACGGCATGATCGCCGTTACGCCCAGCAGTTCCAAAAAAGTAGTGAACACCACGACAAAAAACAACAGAAGAAGCTGGAATTTCTGCCTGCGGTTAAAAATGTATCCCATCTGCCGCATGAATTTTTTTACTCTCTGCATCGCTCCATCACCCCTGACATTTGTCCGCATCCCGCTGATCCCGGCTGCATGAAGCCAGAATCTCGTAAAGGAACCATCCTATCGTAACCGTTAAGAATATCACATTAAAAATCGCTAAAAACAACGTACTGTCAACCGTATCGCAAATGATCAGCCTCGCATATCCCATCCGGTACAAAACAAACAGATTGACATTCAGGATCAAAAAATACATGACCATTCGGTTAAAATTATGACCGGTTGGTTCTGCAAAGTACAGAAGCATCATCAGGACCGCTCCAAGGAACAGATGATTCTCATGAACTCCGCAATTAAACAGGAAATAAGCCGTATATCCTACAATACAGCATTTCAGCAGCAGGATATGATCCTTCTTTTTCTGCAGCAGCATAATGATAACCGATGCCGCGTATACGACAACGAACAGATATTTAAAAGACCGGTATGCCGCAGGGACATTCCATATGACCCAGATCTGTCCGTTATCCAGCGGACCAAAAAGATCTGCATGGAATCTTTCCAGACAGTATTGAACGATCCATCCGAGGTTAAATGCGTTGGGACTGATGGCATCTCCGCTGTCGCACAATGCGCGATACAGCGCTTTTAACAGCGGCATCCGGTAGATCAGCAGCGTTGCTGCGCCTATCAGGGCCGCGGGAATCGCCAGCTGCATCAAAGCTTTTATCCGGATCCGGATCTTTAATTTTCCTGTGTCGGCATCCACCACATCAACAAACCAGATAAATACATAGGGCAGGACGATCAGCGGCTGAAACTTGACCAGACAAAGCAGCGCGCCAAAAACACCGCCGAGAATATATTTTTCTTTGGACAGAAAATAAAATGCCAAGATCATGAACGGCACCATCTCGATATCCAGATATCCCAGATCTGCGCCTAAGATGAACCCGCCAAAAGACAGTGCCGTGGCCCTGCCGTCTTTATACAGTATCTGGATCAACGCTGCGGAAACAAGCAGATAGAATATATTCGCTATCCTCAACACAACGAAATTGGACAGCGCCGGCCAGATTTTCTGCATGGCGGTCTGAAGGATCAGAGCGAAGGGCGGATACATGTCCCCCTGCATCCTAAACCCTTCCCGCAGCCCGTACTGTTTCGCATAATCAAGCCACATATTCCAACTGTTCATATCACCCATGCCCGGAGAATTAAAAAACGTGGCCGATAATAGGATCATGCTGACTGCTGCAGCGCATTTCCACCATAGATCCTGTATATTCTTTCTTTTCATATCCTGTCCGCCTCCTACCATCGGCCTGCCCGCAGCCGTGTTATCGTTTCAATCCGGATCCGCCGTCACCGCGTCGAGCAGATTCCATTCTCTGGGATAAAACTCTTTGGACCAGATGCCCGTACAGGGAGCATACACCACGCCGCCTTTACGATCGCCCAGATATGCCGCCCACCAGCTGAACGTACTGTTTGCGACAATATGATGATCGCATCTCCGCATCAGTTCAAATTCGTCCAGATCGCTTACACCTTCGATCAAAACATACTGTTGAAGATGAAACCGCTCTCTTACGAACTGCTTATCATCCGTGAAAACATACAGCCTGAAATCACCGATCTCTTCCCGGATCCTGTTCAACGCCTCCTGATAAAACCCGGCGTCCAACGTGACGCTGTCCTTGCCACGCACATAGTCCGTGCGCCTGATATGCAGCGAAACGCTCACGTCCGCTTTGATCTTGTCCAGATACGCCAACGCATCCGGCGACATGCTGTGCCTGCGCGTAAATTCCTTTTGCAGATCTTCATAATAGTCTTCAAAATATCGGGGTGTCTGCCAGAAACCCATATAAAAACACGGTTCGTTCTGCTCCATGACGGTTTCGTCATAATGCATGATCTGCCGTTCCTGAATCAGCCGGTATCTCTTCTGTATAAGATTTTGGCGGTACCGGTCTTTGAACCTTCTCCCGTTCCGCGGTCCGAACCCCAGAAGATAATCCCATGCCTTACACACCATGCGTTTCGTAAGCGTTATATGGAATTCCTCCAACTGATACTTGCGCAGCGAAGTTCCCCAAAAGAGCGGATCGATCAAAACCGGAACGCCGGTCCTCTTATGGAGCGCATATGCAAACGCATACTGAAACATCTGATTTCCCAATCCATCGCTTATCCTTACGACATGTTCCATTCCTTTTTCCCCTGCTGCTATCCGGCCTTGCTCATATCCTGCTTCCATCTCCTGTATCGATGGACGAATGGTCTGAGCACTTTTTTGATCATAAGCCACGGCCGGTGGACCGGATTTACAAACCTCGGATACCCTTCATTTCTTCCATACCATTTATGAAACAGAAACGGAGCGTCAACATCTTCAAATTCCGGTATCGTCATTTCGTGGCCAAAATATTTGGCGACCTCCAACGGCGCGAACTTCATGCCTGCCGCTTCAATATCATGCTTATGACGGCAGCAGAGGAAGATATCTTCGTTGTAGAGCCCCTCTTCATCTCTTGTCCATTCCAGACCGGCTTTCCGCGGGAACTCCAACAGCCGCTTGCTGCGGATCCCCACGCTGTTTCCCACTCTCACCCAATTTCCATAAATATCGTGAAAACAGTGCATCTTTCCGTCAGAAGGAATGGGCCATGGAGAACCTATATAGTCATAATCCAAAAACTCATCCCGCCATTTCTCCGGATGGATCACAAATCCGTCATGATGTACCAGAAGCACATAATCCGTGTCAATATAATCACACAGATCATAGGCGATCTTATAATTAAAATCATCAATGGACGTCAGCTTATCGATGTGCTTATATGTTATTTCTTTTGGCAGATAAAACGGCTTACGGTGAGTGATAAGCACTACCTGTCCGAACTCGATGCCGCGCATACTGTACTGAAGCGCTTTGACCGTTTCATACACGCTGACACTGGTCATAGCGGCCAATGTCACATTGGGCAGTTTCAGTTTTGTATCTCCCGTATGCATATGCTGCATCACATACCTCCGTCTAAAATAATAAAATATATATCTAACCGCGGCGATTTTTTCAACACAGCTCTACCTGTCCTCCCGCTTATTGATTACAAACCTGTCGTCGCACATCCCGATCGGTCTGGCGGGTACACCGCCCACAATAGTATGATCCGGCACGTCATGCGTTACAACGGCGTTAGCGCCCACGATCACCGTACTGCCGATCCGGACCTCGCCGATGATCTTAGCGCCAGCACAGAGCAGCACCTTATCGCCTATGACCGCCACGCCATCTCTGGACTTCATGATATTATTGCCGATAGTGACCCCCTGCATGATCTCACAATCATTGCCGATCACAGCCTGAGGATGGATCACGATACCGCCCCTGTGCGGCAGTCTGAGGCCATAACCGATCTTGGTGTGCTGGTTCATCTCGATCCCGCACCGGTACTGCAGGCGCCGGAACCGTATATAGCAGAAACTATGCAGTATGAACTGCAGCGGATTCTGCCTGTCCATCCCTGCGAAATAGTGGCAGAGCCTGTAATACAGCAGCACACCCGCCATGGAACGACCGGAACAGAACGCCTTGGCCGCATCCCTTTTCGTGCAGGACGCAAGATTCCGATACAGATCCCGCCTGATATATTCCTTTGTTTCTTTCCATGTCATCTGCATACGCTATCTCCCAAGCATCATTGCGATCCGGCTCTTGAACATCTGCAGCCTGTATTCGCGGGCGCTTATCAGGCGGTAATCCCTCCGGAGCCTTAACGTATCCCGATAGGCCCTTACGGCGCTTGACGCGCCGTCCGCATTGAAATTGGACAGGATACTGTAGACCTCAACAAAACGGACTTCCTTCTCCCGGTAAAGCCGCAGCATGAACTCGTAATCGGCCGAATACGGATACCGCAGCGAATAGTTGCCAAACCTGTCATAGGTCTTCTTAGTGACAAAACATGAGGGGTGCGCGATCATATCCTGTTCCAGAAACTCGTGGTTTTTGATATAGACCGATACTTCTCTGCCCTTTGATATCGTCCTCAACATTCCGTAGATAACGCTGTACGCATCCCCATCATACGCCTGCATCACTTTTTCCAGAGCATCTTTCTCATAGTAATCATCGCTGTTTACTATGCCGATCAGTTCTCCGGATGCAAGACCGATCCCTTTATTCATGGCGTCGTAGATCCCGTTATCCTTCTCGGAGATCACTTTCATCCTGCCTTCAAACATCGGCTCGTACCGGCGGATGATCTCCATCGTACCGTCTGTCGAGGCGCCATCCACCAAAATGTATTCATAATCCCTGCACGTCTGCTCCAGCACACTCCGCAGAGTCCTTTCGATTGTTTTCTCGCTGTTAAGGCATACGGTTATGATCGAAAAAAACATTCTCGTTTCTCCATCATTTTACTTTATAATAATTCAGACAGCTGAGCACGTCTTTGATCCTGCACTTCCACTCCGTATAGCTGTATGTGAGTCCTCCCGATCCCGATACGCCCGTTATTCGCGGATATCTGGGAAAATTATGGACATCGATGGCATGTTCCTTCAGAATCTGCGTATATACCGTTTCAAGATAGATCCCCTCCGCGTCCATCACTCTGTCGTAACAATTCATAAAAAACTCTTGAAATTGGCGTACAGGCATGGCGTACAGTCTTGTGTCATAAATATCCCTTATCGTGCGGTTCGGTATGTTGAAATAAGTGTTCCGCAGAACCATACGGCTGACGATCTTCTTCATGTTATCTACCACAAGCCTTCCCGTCAGCTTCACAAAATATGTTTCTGTTCCGGCAATGCGGCTGTGTGAGAAGACATAGGCCATGATCTCTCCTTCGCCATAGCCTTTTCCATGGACGCTTACCTGCTCTGTATTCCCCCGAAAGGACAGCAGTTCCAGTTGGATCCCGGCGCTCTCCGCTTCCCCTGTCAGGGCTTCCATGCGGTCCGTTCCGAACCCGCTGTTCTCACAAAAGATAATCTTATGAAAAGCGCCGGACCCGATGGCGGCACGGATACTTGATTCATACTGTTTCAGGCGCTCCTGCTCATCCCGCAGGACCAGTCCGCCCACCCGCGCGTCAGGCCTGATCGTTCCCGTTATGACTGCAAGCATATTCTTTCTCCTCGTCTGTCTTCCCACTTTCCGCCTGAACCGAAGAAATCACCATTCCTGAAAACAGCAGCGGGAACCAGCTCATCTGCGTGGACTCCATGCTGTTGACCGTAACGCCGCTCCCCAGAAGGAGCACCGCCATGATAAGCGCCAGATAAAAAGTCTTTCTGTCGTCCACTTTGACTACATAGAACATAATGCTGACGATCAGCAGCAGGGCAAGCCCCAATCCCACATAACCCATGGAATAAAAAATCTTAATGTACAGGCTCTTGATATTGATGTCGGCGCCCATACCGATACCGAACAGATCCGACAGCAGGCCCTGCCCTTTGCAATGATTCAAAATGACCTTCCATTCCGCATACCGGCTGTACATGCTCGTGTTATTTAAGAACCTGCTGTTGAACAGATCGACCACCGCTTCCTGACAATCTTCAAAGCCCAAGACCGGCATATATATGACCGCCACAATGAAAAGGAGTCCCAGTACCATAATCGTCAGCAGGATACCGGATATCTTTTTGTTCCGGGTCACCAGTTCCGCCACATATACGGCGATAACGGCATACACCGCGATCATCAGCATCATCTGTATGCCCGCATCAGAGAAAAACACCATGTACGGGCAAACGATAAAGATCGTAAAAAGCTTGAATACGGAATTTCGGCCAAACATGGCAACAAATACCATGGCAAGGATCATCGCAAACGCCATGTCCGTATCGTAAAAATACAGATCGCCGCCGGCATCCGCCACCTTCATGAGCGACGTTCCGAAATGGGAGATCCGCACTCCCAGATTCATGTAGATGATCAAATAAGAAGCCAAAGCGAGCGTTCCGTAACACTCCTTGATCCTGTCATAATAGATCCTGCCCACAAAATAGACCAGAAACGCCGACATCACTTTAAAATAATTCTGATATCCGCTTCCGGATCTTAAGAACGTGACCGTCAGCAGCAGCGCCATCAAAAGAATGACGCCGTCCGTAACCGTGAATCTCTTACGAATATCGGGACGCACGAGAAGCGTCTGGTATACCAGTAAAAGCAGCACCATTACTACCATGACATAATCCAACGCATGATAGGGATACAGCACATCTACAAATTGCTTTGCAAACAGAAAAAAAGCCATACAAACCTCCATTCCGGAGCGTTCTCGCGACGGGGCGACGCGAATCTCAAATTCGCGTCTGCCATCAGGGGAATTTGTGGCACTCTGCACAAATTCCCGTGTGAAACAATCAGCACATCAGTGTGATTTTTCACACTAACACCTCACATCATCAACAGGACAGGATCTCGTCGCGGTATTTTCTGATGGAAACATCCTTCGTCAGATGACCGGCCAGATACGCTCTGCCTCTGCTTCCCATTTTCGCCAGTTCCGGCGAATCTTTCATGTCGATAAAGCTTTGGATCAGTTCTTCGATCGCCTCGTAATCCCCCGGCTCCACACTGATGCCGCATCCGGCCTCCTCCACGATCAGTCTGGCTTCGGAACCTTTCTCAAGGATCCCCAGTACCGGCTTGCCGGCCGCCATGACACCGTACAATTTACTGGGAACGGACACGCCTTTTATCCCCTCGGCGTTTACCACGAAATGGACGTCGCCTGAATTCAGACTGTAGACCAGACTGCTCTTATCCTGATACGGTACAAAAACGATATTGGAGATCCGATGTTTCTGCCGGTATTCCTTTAATTCCTCCAGTACGGAGCCCTCGCCTATAAACGCAAAAAGGACCTCCCTCTGATCTTGGAATCTCTCTATGACTTTTACGATATTCGGCAGGTCGTAATATAAACCGATATTCCCGGAATACATGATCACAAATCTGCCTTCCATGCCGTATCGTTTCTTAAACGCAGCTACCTGAGGATGATCCGGCGGCAGCGGAACGATATCTTCCTCATTGATCCAGTTATTGATATAAGCGTGAGGCGGAAGGATCGCGAAGCGGTTTTTGAGCGTTTCGATCATATCGCGCCCCACCACGACGACTTTGTCCGCCTGTCGGCAGCTGTATTTATCCAACGCCATCATCAGCCGGAGAACAGACCGGTTCTGTGTAAATCCCACCGCCTGAATCTGCTCCGGATTGAAATCCTGAATGTTGTAGATCAGTTTTGCCTTTTTGGCACGCTTGCCGATCACGCCGAGGATACCGCCCAGAACAGGCGGCTGCGAGATCGTAAGGACATAGTCCTGCCGCTCGACCCGAAACGTGGCCGCTATCGCGGATGCAAAGTAGGAAACAATGTTAAAGATCCGGCTGAGCGCGAAGCTCTTGCGAAATTCCGGCACCCGTATCCTGAGCACATCCACGCCGTTAATGTTTTCAAAATAATACTTATGCTTTCTGTAGTACTGCGATATCCTGCCGGTATACGACGGCACCGTACAGATCACGGTGGTGTGGAAAGTATCGTTGAGTCCCTCCGCCAGTTCCGTCAGTATCTGCCCGGTGGACGCCACGTCGGGATAATAATAGTGCGCATAGATCAACAGATTCTTCTTGTCGCCGTCTGTATATTTTTTCCATACAAAAGCATCTTTTATGGATAAAAGGATAAATTTTCCGTTGGTTTTTATATAGCGTTTCCACAGCCTTTTCGGATCCTGCGTCAGGCGGTACAGCCACTCCAGATAATGCCTGCGCATCCAGCTCGGAGCTCTCTTTACCGTTCCTGCATGAAAATCAAACCCCGCCCCGACACCGAGCATAAGCGCATGGATCCTGCCCTTCTGCTCATACATCCATCTTTCCTGTTTGGGAGCGCCGAGGCCGACCCAGACGACCGATGCGCCCGAATCGTTGATACGTCTGACCACTTCCTCATTCTCTTCTTCGGTCAAAGGCCGAAACGGCGGAGATATCATTCCGGCGATCTTTACACCGGGATATCTTTCTTTTAATTTTGCGGACAGAGCGTCGATGGTCTCCTGTGTACTTCCGTAAAAAAAGTGCGATATATCCGTATTTTCCGTGGCTTTCCACAGCGCCGGCATCAGATCCGGGCCCGCCACCTGCTCAGCCCCTTTGTATCCTCTCAGGCGCTGCACCAGAGCCAGCGGGCTTCCGTCAGGCAACGCCAAAAAAGCCGAATTCTGAATCCTGCGGTATTCTTCATCGGCTTCGGCAATGACCGTAGTATGCACATTGGACAAACAAATGAACTCGCCCCTAAGTTCCTCTATCTGCGACACGATCAGATCGACCGTATCCTGAATATTGGTGACCGCTATATTGACACCGAGTATACGATTGGTAAAGGGTTTTTTCATAACATCCTGCTCACACTATTTTTTTGATCACCTTGGCCGGATTGCCTGCAATGACGCAGTTGTCCTCAAATCTGCCGCTGACCACCGATCCGGCTCCGACCACACAGTTATCGCCGATCCTGCTTCCTTTCAATATTAGCACATTGCACCCTATAAAGCAATTTTTTCCAATCTCTATGGGCGCCGCGCCGATCCGCTCCTTGTCGTCTGCAAGCCTTGCCTGAGGATCTATCGGATGGAAATCGTTATCCAGTATTTTTACATTGCCTCCGATATTCGTATCGTCGCCGATCGTGATCTTGGTCCTTGCATATATCGTTGCCCCCGATATGCCCACGCGGTCCCCTATCTCGATCTCTGCGCCTGGGATCCTCGTCAGGATGATCGTTCTCGAATAAAGCCCCACCAGATTGGACAGGAAAGAACTCTTGATCACGCAGCGGTCCCCAAGTCTGATCGATGCCCCCCTGTGATTATAGATCAGCGGGACTCCCTTCAGGGACAGTTGGACTCCATATTTAACATGCGTCAATCGCAGAAATATTTTATACCCTATTCCGATCATGCTCATATTCCTCTTTCAATCGTTCCCAGACATCCGGATACCGTTCCATCAGTCTGCCCCAGACCTTGTCGTTCTCTGCGCTCTCGCCGATATTGTCTTTCCACAATCCGCTTTTTCTTGTAGAAAGTATATTGAAATAGATCAGCGGGATCTCGTCGCAGTTCACAGCCCTGCGTCCGTTGCGGATCTCCATGCACTTCAGCCACAGATCGTCGGTATACAAGGCCGTTTCTGCAATCACCGCCGGATCGAACGTTTCTTTTGGAAGGCTTCCGGGCGGATACAGGATACCGTTGCACCCTACCGCCAGCGTGGCATAGGCCGGAGGTTCCTCCCCGTTATCCGACCAGTCGTTGTACGGGACAAATCCGCCCTTTGCGTCAAATCCGATCCGATGACTCCAGCGGCACACGACCGCATCCTGATATTTGTCATGCGCTCTCCACAAGCGTTCAATATGATCCTCCGGATAAAAAATATCGTCGTCGGCCGTAACGATCCAGCAGTCAGGATATTCCTGAACCGCATAATAATACTTCTTATGGGGCTTGAGATCTTCACAGAACCGGATCTCCAGTCCCTGACTCTCCAGTTTTCGGAGGCTTTCAGGTATCCCGCCCTGTGTGAACTGTTCCTCCGCAAGCCATAAAATGACTTTTCGGGGTTTCATGGTCTGCCGCAGCAGAGAGGATACCGCAAGCCGGACCTGCCCGATCCGCGCCGGGTATGTGGTCAGGGACACAATGACCGGGCTGTCCGGATCCACGCCGCGCATCTTCTTGTGATCCAACGGGTACAGCAGATTCACCAGACCCTTGTTGATCTTATAGACCAAGCGCCAGTACGGCCTGTTCTTCTTCTTCATTTTTCTAACCGCCTCGTACAGACATCTGATCATTTCAACAAACCTACCGATTTACGCGCTATCAGCCTATAAGAGAATTCATGGCGCCTGTCATTTCGAGCCGCCTGCTTCATACGCTCATATTTTCCCGGTTCATCAAGGATCTCTGTGAGTTTTTCGACGATCTCGTCCGTCGAGTCTTCCGTCAAAAACTCCACATTGCCTCCGATATCAATATGGGTGGTGCCGTCCCAGTATTTGCATACCATCGGGATCCCCTGCGCAGTCACCTGTTCCCAGTACACGGAATGTCGTCCCGGAAAAACGACCAGATCCGCACTGGCAAAATACTCGTAAGCCTGATCGCTCTTTGCCCATCCGACATACTTGATCGTCTTTTCGTCGCACAGAGCAGAAAAGCGTTCCTTCAGATCCTCTTCCACAGAGCCAAACACGAGCAGCTTCACGTTATCTCTTGCCATCCGTTTTACCGCTTCCATCAGCAGCAGCGTCTGGGTCTTGAAGGCGTCGATCTTACCGCCCGTAACGATCAGGAAATCGTCCTGCGCTATGCCGCAGCGTTCCCGGACCCTGCGCCGCACTTCCGGTCTTTCCGCCGCCGCCACGCTCTCGTCGTCCGCTCCCATGACCAGCAGGTCCGTCTTGTCCGGGGCGACCCCGAAAATATTGATAAGGAAATCTATGCGGGCGGGCATGACTCCCCAGAATTTCTCCGTATAGGGCTCTACCGCCTTCGCGCAGGGTTTCCACCAAAAGCGGTACAGCGTATTGCGCGACAGCCAGTTTCTCGCGCTGTTGGAAAAATCACTGTGATTATCGACGTATATCCTGACTTCCGGATGTTTTTTCTTATAGGCGGCGATCCGGCGGATATCCTGAAACTGGATATTATGCACGAAAATAGTTTCCGGTCCGATCTTCTCCAAGACCTCCGGCAGATGCCGAAACACACCCAGTTTCCGGTTTACCGCATACGGCACCGGAAATGCAAAAGGCAGCCGGATGATATGGACCCCCTGCGGGTTCATGTAATCGCTCTCGGTCCTGCACAGCCCCCACTCCCCTTCGTTGAAACAATGGTCGGTCGTGATCAGGCTGACCTCATGGCCTTCTTCCGCCTGATACTTAATGATAAGGTTTTCCTGATAATTCAAACCTTCCGTATAGCCCTCTACCAAGCAAATGTGTACGATCTTCATCTTCTCTCCGCTACTTCCTGAACCGTTTGAGCCGATAGATATCGGAAAGGCTCTTTACTTTAAAACGCAGTATTCCGCCTTGCAGAAAGGCGATCAGCCTGTTGCTGGAATAGATCTTTTTGACGCCGAATACGACTCCGTACTTTTTCAGTTCCCGGCGGCTTTGTTCGATCTGCGCAAGGTATGGCGCATAAAGCGCGTCTTTCGTTCTCCGCGAATGGCTGCCCGAACTGACGTTGACCGTATTCTCACTGATATAGCGAATATTCTGGAAATGATAAAATACCACCGGGAACTCATTTCCCGTCTTCTTCTCGGCCAGTATGGGAACGCCTTCCTTTACCTTCACCAGACGATACTGTCCCAGATTCCACGGCGCCACGCCGCCGCCAAGGTTTTTAAGCTCATGCACTCCCCGAAACAGCTGCGGGAATTTCTCCAGATATTTCTGGTCGCCCATGCGGTCCGGTTCATACAGGTGATAACACCACTCGAAACACTTGCCTTTCCACCACGCAAGCGCCTTTGACGCATTTTCCGACCGGTCGAAATAATTGAACTCAACGCAGTATTTTCCGCTTCTCCTGCAGAGCCTTCTGCCGTTCACGCTGTCTTTAAAACGGTGTTCCGTTATGATGATGTTGGCGCCGCTTGCTTCGATCTCATCAAACAGGATCTGCGGATCGCTGAAGAAATACAGATCCGCGTCAATATAAGTACAGCACGCTTCCCCGTACTTTTCAAGCACATGCTCAATAATGACCGGCGTGCATGTCCAACAGTATTCCGCCTTGGAACGCTCCGCTTTCAGACGCAGCAGCTCCTCGTCTTCTATTTCCGTATGATGGACCGCCACGACATGCTGCAGCTTAAGATCCTGAAGCACCCGATAGGAAACGTCGTCAAAGCAGAAGATATACAGTTTAAAATCTTTGCTGCAATTTTCCAGCGATCTGTATAATGCCAGACCTTTATCCAGATAGAAGCTGTCGAATAATGTGCAAAAAGTGATCATTGTCCTCTAATCTCTTTCAAATATTCTTCGTAATCACGGATGTATTCCGCTCCGTCATAATGCGTACTGGCCAGTACCAAAAGAATGGAATCCGCAGAAAAATCATACATGTCTTTCCATATCATCCTGGGAATATACACCCCCATCATAGGCCGGTCCAATTCCACTATGATCTCTTCGGTGCCGTCTGTGATCCGCACCTTGCTCCTGCCCGCTACGTTGATCAGCACAAATTCCGATTCCCGGTTTGCATGCTGTCCCCGGACAACAGTATCGTCGGAGTCATAAATATAGAAAACCCGCTTGATCTCAAACGGAATATCCTGACTGCCTTCGATCACTACCAGTTTTCCTCTTTCATCTCCATGATCACCAAAATATACGATAGGACATCTTTCTTTTAAATCCATCCCAACCCCCTACTGAAACTCATTCAAAGCGTCGATCACATAGTCCTGCTCCTCATCTGTCATCCCGTTATAAATGGGAATAGACAACACCGTCCGGGCCAAATGCTCCGTGACAGGCAGAAAGCCCTCCGGATGGCCGAGATACCGGTATGCTTCCGACAGGTGAGGCGGTATCGGATAGTGGATGATCGTGCCGATCTCTTTCTCGTCCAGATATGCGGTCAGCCGCTCCCTTTCCTCGCATCTTATCACATATTGATGCCAGACACATTTGGTATGATCCGGCGTCTGTGGAAGCCGGATCTTCGGATTCCTGATCCCGGATGAATAGCGCTGCGCTATCCTGATCCTTTCCGCGGTCAGTTCATCCAGATGCCTGAGCCTTACACGCAGCAGTCCTGCCTGAAGTTCGTCCAGACGGGAATTGGCCCCTACAACTTTATTGTAATATCTTTTTTCGCTTCCGTAATTGCGGAACACCCGGAATTCCGACGCCAACTGCTCGTCCCCGACGACCACGGCTCCTCCGTCGCCGAAACCGCCCAGATTTTTGGACGGATAGAAGGAAAAGCATCCCACGTCGCCGAAGGTTCCCGTCATCTGCCCGTTATAACAGGCCCCATGTGACTGCGCACAGTCTTCCACCAGTTTCAATTTATATTTCCGGCACAGAGCCGCGATCTTGTCCATCGGAGTGGCGATCCCATATAAGTGAACGACCAAGACCGCCTTGGTCTTATCCGTTATCTTATCCTCTATCTTGTCCGCATCGATCCCGAAGTACCGGTCCGGTTCCACGAACACGGGAGTTGCGCCGTTCATGGTGATCCCCATTACGCTTGCAATATAAGTATTGCCCTGAACGATCACTTCATCGCCCTTTCCGATTCCCAACAGCCGGAAAGCGATCCACAGAGCGTCCAGACCGCTTGCCAGGCCGACGCAGTATTTTCCGCCCGTATAACCGGCAAATTCCTCCTCGAAGGCACGGACTTCTCTGCCCAATACATACCATCCCGACCGGAGCACGTCCAACGCCTTCTTTTCAAACTCCTCCTGATATCGAAAAAAGACCCGGTCCATACGATTCTGCATGATATTCATCATTCGATCCTCCCGCCATGATCCTGTTTTTCTCCGGCTTCCTTCTGCCCGCCGGAATTTTTCCCCGCGTCAGCTATTTTCAGGATCCACCCTGAAATAAAGGCCGCCGCCGGAAATGCCAGAACTGCCGCCGTGACGGCCATTCTGATACGCTCATACACCAACAGATTGTCCCGCCCAAGTTCAAGGACCTCCGGGCGGTACTGACAGAAAATCCCCGCGCCTGCGCCGGAAAGCAGGGCCGCCGCCGCGCTTACCGCACAGATCACGCCCCGGTGCATACTCCAGAACCGGCGCACGCTCTCCGTGATCCGATGGTATCGCTCTGTCGGCAGGGTGATTTCGATATCGCGGTTTTTCAGCAGAGCCGCCGCTTTGGGATCTGTTCCAACGCTGCGCGTGACTTCAAAAAGCCGCTCCCCGATAAACAGCAGCGGCAGATTTTTAAACGACGTATTGAACAAAAAGGGCTCCGTGATCCCGGCCGCCAGAAAACAGCAGAACATCGCCAGTTCGACCGCTTTCTTCTGCTTTGCGCACGCATGGATCGTCATTAGATAACCGGCGCAGATCAGAACAAATACAGGGATCCCATACACGACTAAGGCGAATACAAAGGAATTGTCCATCGTAACAATGTCGGTCGTGATGGCGGCAAGATCATTTCCCAGTAAAGTCATATTTTCAGCGGTGAGAAAATGTTTGGCAAAACGGATCCTGTTATTGAACACGCGGTCCGCCAGTTCAAACGCCCCGCCTGTAAGTATCAGCGGCAGTATGACGGAGAACAGGACGCAGAGCGGAAACACGAGTTCCGCCGCGATATATTCCGCCCTGCCCGGCTTCTTTTTACAGACATAATAGGACAGGCAGATATAGACCGTCACGGTAAACGCGCCCGTAAAGCTGTATGAGTAAAAAAATACCAGAAGGTTTCCCGCCATCAGCACAAGCAGATGCCTGAGGCCGTATGTTTCCTTCACACAGTAGACCGCAAACGCCGTCAGAGCCAGATACGATATATGGAGCGAATTGGGATGCGGATATCCCATAAAATACCGCAGCACGGCTCCCGTAAGGTTTTTGGTCTGAACGGCCGTTTCCACATGTCCAAGGAAGATCAGGGACGTCAGGAAACGTCCTCCCATCGTCAATGCCCACACCACAAGCCCGACTCTGAACGCTCTTTTGACGGAAACATTCTTCATGGCTGTCACCGTCACCATACAGACCAGCAGCCCTTTCTCCCCGCTGACCCTGTATACCGCAGCCGACAGGGCCAGAAGAAAAAGGATCAGGCCCCACTCCACATATGTGTATTCCGTAATACACATTTTCAGCGCTATACATAAGAACGCCGCGACCAGAAAGATCTTGTAAAAAGTTTGTCCGTCGTAGAATCCGAGTCCTTTCGGGACAAGCATCAACCCCAGAAAGAGAAGATACAAAAGTTCCGACAAACGTATCTTCACGCCGCCTTCAATGTTTACTTTATCTGCCGATCCGTCCCTGCACGCTCCATTCATGACCACACCTGTCCCCGCAGTCTTAACCGCGGCCGCTTTGATGATTCATTATAGCAGATTTGGCGTCATTCCACAACCTTTCCAACTCCTGCAGCACCTGCGGCCAATACATCCCCGCCAGAAAAAAGAGATAATTCCTCGCAAGATACACCGACACGGCATGCGCTTCGACCACAGTGTATACCGCAAAGGAAGCGATCATCACCAATTCCATATACCGTTTTTTCCTATAGCAGAAATACATGAGCATACACAGGGCTGCAATTCCCGCGCAGGCCGGAACGATCCCATACCAGTAGAACAGGCGTACCCATCCCAGATCAAAATAACTGACGCTGTCAGGCGTCGAAAAAACGCGCCATGAACCGAGTGTCCCGGCATACGCATCATTCTCCGTCAAGACGCGGATCCTTCCCGTCAGGGCACTGTCAAGGCGGGCCAGAAACAATGTCAGCGGCGGCCACTTTACTCCCGGTATCCATGAAAACCACGCATAATCATGCAGCCGGTATGCGGCAGCCGCAAAGAACACGGATATGCCGATGCCGGATACGGTCAGCACACCGCACAGCACGCCGCACAGCCGTTTGATCCGGGGCGTCCCCGCTTTGACCATGTATGCCAGTGCAATGACCAGCAGCGTCACCATCAGACCGGTTTTGGAACCCGTCAGAAGGAACAGGCCGACATTGAACATAACGACCAAAAGATACGCATAATGCTTCATTTTCTCTCCGAACAGGTATAATCCGAGAGTCGTCAGCGCCCACGCCATACACTGAAGCGCATTGGGATGTCCCATTCCCAGCGTATACCGCGTTTCCATGCCGCCCCTGCCGTAATACTGGATCAGCGCCGTATCGCCATAGATGCCCGTCAGAGAAAGGAGAACGATGCCTGCACACCCGGCCGCCGTCACATAGAACACGATCCGAAGGCATCGGAACATATCCACATCTTTGCACGCGGCGATAAACATCACCACCCGGATGATCTCATTCCGTCCCGTCACAAAATAGGATACCGCGCCGAGTATCAGAAAAAACGCGATCGTCAGATATTCTTTTTTGGAATATCTGGTCAGTATACACTTAATGGTAAACAGCGCAAAAGTGATCTGAAACAGCCTGCCCTCTATGGGATTGGTATAGGCGCTCTTATCTACGATCACGATCGCCGTTTCCACCAATACGGCCAGATAAAAACATATGCGTGCGATCCGGTTCAGGATCAAAGCTGCTCTTTCTTTGTTCATCAGCAATACAATTCTCCTTCTGGACTAATAAACCGCCATGCGGGCCACAGTTCTCTCATTTCCCGCTCCACGAACACCTGATTGTTCCTGTGGAGGGTCGGCCGGATCATGACCTTATCTTCGTGGCCGTTCAGCCGGGCTCCCCAGAAGCTGAACGTAGAATTGGCGCAGATATTATACCGGCAATGACTCATCAGCCACATATCGTAGAAATCATCCTGCCCGTGATTGATATCCACGACGGTGTATTCGTTTCCCTGATATTTTTCCCGGACATAGGCGGTGTCGTCGGAGAAGAGATAAAAATGCGCATCCGGCGCAAGACGCCGCACAAAGGCAATCGCGCTTTCATAGTATGCGTCCGTACAGATATTGCCGAACAGCGCGTCATTGTCCCCGCTCAGATAATCTCCCCTGCGCACATGGACACTCACGGACCGGCAGTTTTCCATCTCTTCCGCCAGTTTCCGATTCGCCGGATTGCCGCTTTCCGGAAAACGTATCTGTTCCTTCAGATCCTCCAGATGATCCGCATGATATTTCTCGCAGGCAAAATATCCGGAAAGATACATATCGTCAAATTCCCATATCTCCGGATGGTACATCAGGCTCTCGTGAAACCATTTGATGCTCCCCGGAGCGATCTTACGCCGCAGCTTCCCCGCAAGACCGTCCGTCCCGATCAGCGCCGCCTTTTCCTGATCCGTACAGCACTCGTAAGCCATATGGTCAAACCTTGGCAGCGCGAACTGCCTGTGCGTGACACCTGATTTCAAGGCCGTCTTGCCAAACCATGACACGTCCAGTCTGGCTTCCACGCCCATACCCACATACTTGCGATATACAGAATACTGCTGTAATTGATTGCCGAGTCCACCGGCCATCTGAACAATAACCATATTTCTTCCTCCGCCGGTTATTCTTCCGCTATTTCGGCATGTGTCATTTCAAGTCCGAGATACACATCATCCCCGGCGGCATCTGTCAACATCCCCAATTCTTCGTTGTATACCAGAATATTAACGCCGTTCTCTATCATCCGGCAATCCCTGCCGTCCGCCACGATCTGCACTTCGTCCTTCAACTCCCCCTGCTCCGAAACAAATTCCCTTGAGCCGATATGGATCTCCCCTTTGAGAGTTTCTATGCAGGAATCGTATTCTTTGCCCGGAAAATATGCGATGCGGTCCCCTCCCCGGAAGATCCATGCTCCGCCCTGATAATACTCCTGCGCGGTTATGCCTAACGACGTCAATTTTTCCAGATAGACCTCGCCCAGCGCATTGTAATTGCCAGTAAGCGCGATCACAACAAGTTCCTCCTCCGTCATGTCCTTCACCCGCTGCAGATACTCGTTGATATCCTGCGCCGACTGCAGATCATGCCGTATCTTTTTATTCCTCAGATACAGGCTGTTCTGCTCCCACGCTTCATACCCCTCCTGCCCGCGTCTGTCAGGCAGAGCATACTGATCCTTAAGGAACCTTGCCAGATATTCCGTCACCTTGTCCGCGCCGTCGTTATTTACATGACCTGTTTCCCGCATATCCGTCTGATAGTCGAACCCGATCTCCTGATACATATGATTGAAATTGAGAAAAGGCACGCCGTTTTCATCGGCCAGTTCCGCTATGCGGTTATACTGTTCCTGTTCCTCCTGTGTAAGATCATACGGTGCGGCAAAGAGCAGCACCTTGACGCCTTTTTCTCTTGCCATATCCAGTATGCCCTGAAGATACTTTTCCTTCTCTTCATTCAGGGCGGCAACCGTCTGATCGTCTTCCCACGCGGGCGTTTCCATGACAGTTACATCGAAACTTCCCCTGTATCCTCTCATAAACGGCATGTCATCCTGAAAATCCGATCTGCCCAGTTCGGCGTATCTGGAGTGGACGATCGGCAGTTTGAGAAACACCTGCCAGCGCCACGACGAATCCATTCTCATATTGTCAGCCAGATACCCCGTATACGCAAAAGACGGCAGCGACCACGCCATGCCGAGGTTGTTCTTGTACACATCGTATTCCGAGTTGCCAATGTCCCCGCCTGTCGCCCCGTACATCTCCACCGCAATGACCTGTGGTTTCTTCACTCTGAGGGCTTCCCTGACAAAATAATATGTGCCCGCAAAATTCTGTGCGCCGGCCGACATGGTATAACCGGCTATTCCGTAATGATCCCACAGATATCCGTGATCGACCGTACAGTGGGCATGGCTGTTTCCGAAAAACAGCACGTCGATATCCGCCTGTTCCGCATAGAAGCGCGTCCATCCTCCTCCGCCGCCCATATCTTTGTAATTGAGTATTTTTAGCGACGCGGCGGCGATCCCTATGGTCAATGCCGCAAAAAGCAGTCCTTTCAATAATCTCATAACATCCCATTCCCTCAAAACTGAAAGTATATGAACCGGCTGGAGTCAAATCCCGGACCATAGTATCCGAAGATCAGGCAGCCAAACAGCAGTACCAAAACCACAGCCCACCGAAAGACGATCCACTGTTTTGACAGAAAGTCCGAAACCGTCTGCCCTTTCAGATACTTCAACAGATCGGTCAAAAACAGCACCGCCAGTCCGAAAAACAGTATATGCACTTCCTGAACGGAAAGTCCCAGACCGTACAGACTCTGATCGAACAGCGTCCACCAATCCCCGTAACGGAACATCCGCTCTATATAATGCAGCGCCTGATGCAGCGAATCCGCACGGAAAAATATCCATGCAAGATCTACCGCCGCAAATGTGGCTGCCACACGGAAACACTTGTATCCGAAAGATTCCGTTCTGGTACCGAATCTTTGATTGATCTTCCGGACCACCGGTCCCAGCTCTTTTTCCAAGATCTGACAGGCGCCGTGCAGCAGTCCCCATATCATATAATGCCATCCTGCGCCGTGCCACAGTCCGCTGATACCGAAAGTGATCAGAATATTTCTGTATTTTTTGAGTTTCCCGCGGCGGCTTCCGCCGAGCGGTATATAGAGATAATCCCGAAACCATGTGCTCAGGGAAATATGCCATCTGTGCCAGAAATCCGTTACGCTCCGGGCAAAATAAGGCGTATTGAAATTATCTGTCAGTTCAAATCCCAATACTTTAGCCGCCCCGACCGCTATCGTGGAATAGCCTGCGAAATCACAGTAGATCTGAACGGCAAACGCCATGGCGCCCACGGCCAAAACGACCGTGCCATACCGCTCGTATCCGTCGAACACCGTGTTGACCACTACGGCGATCCGATCCGCTATCACCACTTTCAGGAAGAACCCCCATATCATGGTGATAAGTCCGCCGGTCACTCTCTCATAGTCCCACAATTTATGCCGCGGTTCCTCCCGGATCTGTGTCAGCAGACTGCGGGAACGCTCGATCGGTCCTGCCACCAGCTGCGGGAAAAAGGAAACGAACAGCGCATATTTCAAAAAATTCTTTTCCGCTCTGATATCTCCGCGATACACGTCCACGATATATCCGAGAGCCTGAAACGTATAGAACGAAATACCTACGGGAAGCAGGATGTCATATTCCGGTACGCTTCCCAATCCTGCCGCCGCTAAGATCTGATTGACGGTTTGTACCAAGAGTCCCGTATATTTAAAGTATGCCAGCATGCCTATATTGGCGGCGAAACAGAAGATAACAGCGCATTTTCCCACAGCGCGCTTTGTATCCGGCCGGTCAAGGCAAAGGCCGCACAGATAAGTTACCGCCGTTGACAAAAAAAGCAGTACGATGTACACCGGATTCCAGCACATGTAGAAATAATAGCTGGCGGCCAGAAGCCACACATACCGCGCTTTGGCGGGCAGCACAAAATACACCAGAACCACTAACGGAAAAAAAATCAGAAAATCGATGGTGTTAAAAAGCATTGTCGGTTACTCTCCTTCCTTGGTTTTTCTTCCGTATTCAGCATCGGTCCTTTACTTTGATCAGAATGTCTTTCACGGTTCCCAACAAATATTTCAATTCTACCGTCTTCCGGAACAAAAGGAAGAAAATGGCATTAAATCCGACGCAGATGATCACAAACATCAGCGCAAAGGACGAAACGGTGATCTTTGTCATTACAAACCGGCCGATCAGCGTAAACAGTCCGTACATCAGGACGATCACAGCCAGATACTTGACAAAATCCACGAAATAGTCTTTGGCCGATCTGCCTAATATCACTCTATAGATGATCGTCGGTTTTAGGATATTGGCGATCAGGCCCGATACGATGGTTCCGATATAGACGCCTGCCAGTCCGATCTTTTGAACCAGAACAATGGAGATGATAAGGTTGACGATCCCCTGTATCAGCGTCAGATATTTGTCCTGTTCAAACACGCCCGCCGCCGTCTTAAAATTGGAGAGCACCACCCGTTCTCCTTTGAAATAAAGATCGATCAAAATGCACAGCACCACTTCGTACGCGAGGGTCCTGCCCTCCCCCTGCCATAAGACGATGAAGGGCGTCAGCAGAACGGAAAATCCTATCGCGGTAAATCCGTATATCCAGCATGCCGCAAACCGATATACCCGGAACATCTGATACTGCCGCTCTTGGGATTCCGTTGCGATCAGGTTGCCGAAACTGGAAAGAATCGAATTAAAAAAGATATTCACAACATTCGTGATCGAGTTGATCACCAGATTGTAGTTGCCCACAAACCCCGTCACGGTGACATTGATAAAACCGGAAATGATCATGCTGTCCGTCTGGAGCCGCGCCACGTCCCCCACCTTGTGGAATACGAGCGCTTTCGTCTTCGCCGCTATTTCCCCGGTCTCCTCTTTTGACAGCCTGACAACGTTTTTGTCTTTCAGATACGGATACCGGCGATCGAGGTAAAACGACACAAAAATCTTCTGGATAAACTCAACGGCGGCGGCCGTAAGAAGGTACACATAAAAATTGCCGGTCGCAAGCACTACTATGATCTGGAGGCTTACTGTGATCATCTTGGTCACGGAAAGGATATTGGTCTGAATATAATTTTTCTGTTCCGCATTTACCAGACTGTATTTGTAAGCTACAAAATAACTGCTGACCGTATTGAATAAAAAGATATAATAATACAGGGTCAGATCTCTTACCGTAACCCCGTCGGGCTGCTTGACCAGCCACGGCAGAAACGGAGAGATGGCAAGTCCTGCTGCCGCAATGACAATGCCTATGATCCGATAAGAATTCTTATAAAACAACATATAGGATTTGATCTTTTCGTAATCCTTATCCGCCACAGGCTTATACAGGCTGTAATTCAGAGCGGTCCCTATCCCCAGTTCGGCCATGGACAGCACCGACAGAATACTGGTGTACAGATCGTTCACACCGTTCAGCGTGTCGCCCAGATGAGCGATAAAAACCGTACGGAGCACAAAGTGGAGGATCATCGTTATCAAATTACCGATCTGTCCGAAAGCGATATTCTTTATTGAGGACTGAACTCTTCCCATAATCTCTCTACTTCTTTCCCTGTTTCGCGCGCTCTGCCGCAATAGTCCGGCATGATCTTCTCCAGATGTCTTCTCACGTCGTCTTCCTTCTTCATGAGCCATGCAAACCCTTCCGCCAGATCATTCTCTCCCGTCAGATCCTGTACCGGAAGCACATATCCTTCCTCGGTTCCGAACAGGTCCCGCGCAATTCCCCGCGCTTTCACCGAATACCCTGCCACCAGAGTCGGTACGCAGCAGGAATACGCCGCGATCGTCGCATGGGTTCTGGCTCCCACAAAGAAACGGCAGCGTCCTATGAACCCTTTCAGTTCTTCGCAGGTGCCGTCCGGGATCTCTACGACTCTTCCCGTATCCTTAAACTCTTCATACAGTTCATGCAAAGGTTTTCTGTCATCGTTCCTGTCCCACACCACATGCGGGATCAGGGCGATCTGCATATCCGTCCGATCGATGATATACCGCAGAAGCCCGCGGTAATTCTGCATAACCGCACCGGCGTTTTTTTCATTATCCTGTATCATCGGACTGATGTTGACGCCCACCGTATTTCCGGGATGAAAACCTTCCGGGAGGGGAAGTTCTTTTCGTACAAGGGTAAAGGCCGGATCGGGACGGCAAAGGCAGACAGGACCCTGCGCAGCCGCCACGTTCTCCCGGAGCGCATCGTAGGTGATGCTCTCTCGCGCTATGATAGTATGATATTTTCTCAGATCGTCCACGATCTCTTTCCGTGCAAGCAGTTCCGGTTCGATGGAGCAGCCCAGAAGGATCGTTTTGGTGCCGTTTTTCCGAAAAGCCTCATTGGCAAGGCGAAGATCACCAAGCATCGTATCATAACAATAATTATCCCCGCCGATCGAAACGGCCAATGGCATCTGATACCCGCCGAACACTTTGTGATACCGATACCGGATGAAACTCTCTGCGTCCTTCGTCACCATGCGGTATATATAGTACAGCACATGCGCCATTTTATGATCCTCGAACCTGCGCTCGCTCACGATATCGCACAGATCTTTGAGGGAATACCGGAGATCTTCTTCTCCGTAATAACTTACCAGAACCGGCCTTTCCGATATCATGCGGCACATGCTGTTCACGATAGCTTCACAGCCGTGATTGCCGCTGCCTGCGTGCATATACATCACCAGTTTTTTTTCTTTCATCCGCAAATCCTGCCTTTCCGGCTGCCCCTCTATTTTCTGCCTCTGTCGTACCAGATCATGGCCGCGCGCAGCAGCCGCACCGTCAGTTCACCCGGATGCCGCAGGACCAGATACAGCAGCCGGTTCGCCTTGTTCTCTGCGACAACGGGGGTATCCTTCACCAGCGCCTTTATCTCCGGCGACCGGCAGACCCTGAGAATGTTCTGCCGATATCCCTGCGCATTTCCTCTCGCCTCGTTTTTGAGTCCCAGAAAAAGAAGAAAGATATATTCCATGTCCGCGCGTTTCAACTGCCGGTCCCGTTCTTCCCCAGAGTATCTGTCCTCCATCACCCGGCACATGATCCGGTGCAGACTGCGGATGTTTTCATACAATCCCGGATCGTACTTATGCGCCATGGAAGCATCCACATACCGATAGTGATAATATGCTTTGCGGTCCATGACCGTCAGCCGCTCGCAATCCAACAGGGCCGGTACCATCACGGTAAGGTCCTCTCCCATCACGATCCGCTCGTCACTGTAATGCGCATTATCCTCGATCAGTTTTCTGGATATCAGCTTCATACACCGTGACAGCGTGACGTATCGGTCCTCCCATCCAAGAAGATTCGGCGCCACTTCCGTCCTGATCTGCTCCTTCTGGTACACCCCCGGTTTGAGCTTCTGGTAAACATATTCCGATCTGCCGGAGGAATGTTCTATCACATAATCGCTCGCCACGATCTCCCGGTCCCCGCCGGACAGACATTCAGCCATCTCTGCCATCATGCAGGAGTCAAGCCAGTCGTCGCTGTCCACGAAACACAGGTAAGCGCCGGTACTCTCCGCCACACCGCGCTTCCATGCCGAAACCAATCCGCCGTTCGGTTTATGGATCACCCTGATACGGTCATCCCCGGCTCCGAGTCTGTCGCACAATGCTCCGCTGCCGTCGCGCGAACCGTCGTCCACCAACAGTATCTCCAGATTCCGATAAGTCTGCCCCGTCAGGGAATCCACGCACTGTTTGAGATATTCCTGAACATTATAAACCGGCACGATCACACTGATCTTATACGTTGCTTCCATAATGTCCTCTCCTTATACACTTCCCGCGCGGCGTCCCCGCACCGCATCCTCTCCGTCCGCGGGCAGCTGCGGCGATGATCCGCGTACCGCTTTCTGTATGTGATACATCCATACATACAGCTCCGGACACCGCAGAAACACACCGGTCTTAAGCCGGTATCCCGCCGAAAGCCGCTTACGGGTGCCCGGCACGCGCACGGTTTCTTTGAGTTTCTCATGGCACAGACGGACATACGTTTTGTATTCCCGCCTCTTCTCGGCCGGAAGTACGGCAATCTTTCCCACCGTCAGCATAATACCCGTCATACAGTGCGCCGTGACCTGCGCATCCAGACTCCGGTCAAGCCGGAGGACTTCCTCCCTCGCCATCTGCCAGCAGGTGATCTGATCCATATAACGAGGCGTGAATCCGCAGTTCATGGCACCCGACGGATTCGTGTAATAGCCGTATCCCTTATAATCGATCTCCGCGATCCTTGTGACATGGGAAAGCATCCTGATCAGAAACAGCATATCCTCGCCGATCGTAAGGTTTTCGGGAAAACGCACGCCGTCGAACAGTTCCCTTCGGTACAGTTTGCTCCAACAGCGGCTGTTGCCGCACAGAACGGCTTCTCTCAGATACGAGGCCGGATCATACACCCGGCTCTGTCCATCTGCCTGCTGCGGCGCGCCCTGCAGCCATTCTTCTTCGCTGTTCCATACAAAGAACCCGCAGCCCGCGGCGTCGCTCTGTGTATCCTTCAGGCAGTCGTACAGGATCCGGATCATATCGGATCGGATCCTGTCGTCCGCGTCCACAAACGTTATAAATTCTCCTCCGGCCGCATCGATCCCGGCGTTCCGCGCCGCGGAAACGCCTGCGCCGCCAAGCGTCAATATACGGATATTGTCATAGCGCGACTTCATGCCGACGCATATCCCGCCGGTAGCGTCCGAAGAGCCGTCGTTGACAAGGATCACCTCAAGGTTTGTATAGGTCTGTTCTTCAATGCTGCATACACAGTTTTCCAAATAGTCCTGTCCGTTACGGACCGGCACGATCACACTGATCAATGGGCTGTCGCTCTTCATGGCCTTCCGTATCCTTTCATCCGTCCGATAAATTCCGATAGATGCCAAGCAATTTGTCAATGCTGCGGTCCAGAGAGAAATCCTTCTCCACAACAGCACGCGCGCGGTTTCCCATCTCCCGGCCAAGAAGCGGCTGCGACAAGATTCTGCGCAGTCCTTCCTCCAGTGAAGTGCTGTCTTTTGGCCGTATCAGGATACCGTCCACCCCGTCTTCCAACATCTGCGGGATACCTCCCACCGCAGAAGCCACGACCGCGCAGCAGGACGCCATCGCTTCCAAGACAGATACCGGCATCCCCTCGAAATAGGACGGCAGTACAAAAATCTCACATTCATCCAGATATCTTTGTTTCCTTTCGCCCTCGATCCAGCCCAGATACTCCACCGTACCGGACAGCCGGGCGACTTCATCCCGCAGTTCCGGATCCTCCCATATACCGCCCAGCATGACCTGCATATCAGGGAACTCGGACCGAAGATGCGAAACCGCCGTCATAAGTTCTCCGATGCCCTTCTGACGGCACAGCCTTCCCAGAAAAAGGATCCGATGTTTCTCATATGTCTTCTGCGGTCTGGGCCCGACGGCAACTCCGTTCGGCAGCACCACGATCTTCTTTTCATCGACCAGTCCGGCGAAAAAATCCGCCAGAGCCGGAGTCAGCACGATAAACACATCCGCCATATTCAAGACACGGCGCACCTTCGCCTGTTTTTTCTCCGGCATGGCCCCATAAAAAGTTTCAAAATCTCCGCCGTGCTGATGAATGATCAGTTTCTTCCCGCACAGACGGGCGGTTCTGACAAAAACGGATTTGCGATAGTAACTGGCGTCCGACGCCATATTCACATGCACGATCCGGCTCTGTCCCAGATGCACGCAGAACCGGATATAAGCCCAGACCGCCTGAAGAAGCTTGCGGAACTTACTGCCTTCCACCATCGTTCCGATATAGCGCAGTTCCACTTTTTGATCCAGTCCCGAATCGTAATAATTATTGACCATCTGGGATATGCCGCCATGCACACTCCTGTCCGGTCCCAACATCAAAACTTTCATCCCGCAGCACTCCCGACATCTTTTTTACCGCGCCGTATGCGCAGGTCATTTGGATCCTTTTCCGGTAAGGACCACCCATATCGTCTGAAACAGGATCTTGACGTCAAGTCCCAGCGACCAGTTGTCGATATATTCCAGATCCAGCTTGACCACCTCGTCGAAATCAACGATCTCACTTCGTCCGCTGATCTGCCACAGACCGGTCAGCCCCGGCGTGATACTGATCCTCCGCCTGTAATGGGAATTGTACTGTTCAAACTCGTCTTCCGTCGGCGGCCTTGTCCCCACAAGACTCATGTCGCCTTTGAGAATATTCAAAAACTGAGGAAGTTCGTCAATGCTTGTCTTACGGATAAACTTTCCCACCCTCGTGATGCGCGGATCGTTATCCATCTTAAACATCAGGCCCTGCATCTCATTCTGCGCTTCCAGTTCTTTCTTGCGCTCCTCCGCGTCAACATACATGGAGCGGAATTTATAGATCTTAAACCGCCTTCCGTTCTTGCCGATCCTTGTCTGCGCGAAAAAGACCGGGCCTTTGGAATCTATCCGGATCGCAAGCGCAACGAAGGGCGTGATCAGCATCGTCAACAGGCAGCCCGCCAGACCGCCCACGATATCCATCAGACGCTTGATGGCCATACGCCGGTAATCGGAATAATTGACGGAATATGTCACCACGGTATATCCTGCGAAATTCTCTACCCGCACTTCTTTCCGGGGACGGTCGATCATATCGATGTTATAGTGGCAGGCGATACCCATTGATTCCAGATCGTATATGATACTGTTGACATGATCCTTGTCTTCCTCCGGAAGATCGATGAACACCTCGTCAAGCGGCATCTGTCTGGCGACGTCCAGCATGTCGTCCCCGCCGGCGTTTACTTCGATCCCCTCGACCGGCTCGCCCTTTCGGTCCGCATCCACACAGGCCAGCGCCACGATCTCATAATTGATATCCAGATCCTTTTTCAGTCTGGAAACCGTCTTTTCAAGCAGCGCGTCCTTTGTGATGATCATGATCTTTATGATATTGGACTTGGATGTGAAATAAAGGCGCAGCACCTTTTTCATGATGATCCTGACGATCCACACGATCAATATGTCTAAGATCACGAAATAACCCATGACAAGACGCGAGAAATCCGAACCGCGCTGCAGCAGGAACAGAAACGCCATCGCGGAAAAAGCCATGAACACATTGAATTTTATAACGGCTATGAACTCTACCAGGATCCCGCGGGAAAGGAACTCCCTGTTCCAGTCAAACAGAAAACTATAGACGGTGCAGAACAGCAGGAAACAGATGCATCCCAGAAAATGAAGTTCCGGTTCATCCACCCACTTGAATTTATGATACCGTATCAAAATGGAAATGATGTATGCGGCGGTGATGCTGACTAAATCTGTAAAGAGAAGCAAGTATCCCTCAATGATCGTTGTTTTACGGTTCATTCCTATCCCTCAGGCGACTCCAAACTGTCACATAATAATGATATATCATCTTAGAATACCATTTTTTCGGGAAAAATTCAATCCCGGCAGGCAAAGATCACCGCCTCAAAAACCGTACTGCCGCTCCGTGGACTTTCCGCAGGCAGTCCATCCATTTTAACCGGAGCTTTTTGAGGATCATCCCCGCCCGGCTGACCTTGGGCGCGATCAGGAACGCATACTCCTCCACATGGGTCCGCAGATATTCCGGAAATGTTTCGTCGATCGGCACACGGACAAATTCAGCGTTTCTCCCGAATATATCCTCTCCGCATAAAAGCCTGTCCACCGCTTCGTTCAGATACCTTGCCGAATTGTACTCCTGATGTGCGGCCGCCTTTACCTTGACGCCGATGCGCTTGGATGCATCCCGCTCGCCGTCGCCGCCCATATAGCCGAAATGCCATCCGCCGTTCGGAACGCGCACGCTCCGAGGATCATCAGGTGAGATCTCCCGCAGATGCACGATCCCTTTCTCCGGTATGCTGGCATAACTGCATATCTTGGTGCCAAGCCACTGTCTGTGCTCCACGCCCTTGAATTCGCCGGTGATGGAAAGGAGATTGCCCGACACTTCCTCCAGATTAAGAAAGCAATAAAACATCCTCTGCGCGAGGTGGTATATCTTGGACGGATCAAAATTCTCCAAGATCTTTACAAGAGTCTTCGGATCAGGTATCTCGTCCACATCGCTCAGAATAATGATGTCGTCCGGTTTACAGCCCTCCAGGCCGCGTATCAGGCGGTTCTTCTGAAAATTGTCCCGCTCGTGGGTCGTCACGCCGCTCAACGGAGAATCGTCCACCGCCACATAGGTGATCTTGTCCTCAAACTCTGCAAACATGCTGCGGTTTTTTGCAAACGTCATTTCCTTCGGCTCTCCGGAAAAAGTCACCGTAGACTCTTCCAGAACGAACCGGTCCACATAGGGGGCCAAGATCTTCATCCGGAGTTTTAAAATATCCAGTTCATTAAAAAATGGGATACAATCATATATCATCTATTTTTCTTCCACCTCCGCCAAAAAAGGAACGGCCGGATCAGATCCTTGGCTTTCCTTAACCGGACCTTCCACGGATTGACAAATCTGGGATAGCGCGCGTTTCTTCCTCTCCACTTATGGAAGACAAAAGGCTTCTCCACATCCTCCGTTTCCGGGATCATATGCTCGTGACCGAAATATTTTGCCACTTCGACAGGGGCGAACCGCATACCCGCATCCTCGATCACATTCTTGTATTTGCAGCACAGGAACACGTCCTCGTTATAATTGCCGTCTTCCATCGTTTCCCACGCAAGGCCCGCCTGCTTCGGAAAATCGAGCAGCCGCTTGCTTCGGATCGATACGCTGTTTCCCACGCGGCATATCTGCCCCTTGGAATCGCGGTAGGCATAGTCATTCTGCGGAAGCGGCCACGGCGAGCCGATATAGTCGTAGTCCAGAAATTCATCCCGCCAGCTCTCCGGATTCACGACGAAACCGTCCGCATGCACGATCAGCACATAATCCGTATGGATATGCTGCCCCAATTCATAGACCATCTTATAATTGAATTTATCGATATCGTCCAGCTTCGACGTATGCGAATACCGAATGGATCTCGGCAGGGAAAGAGGGCGTCTGTGGGTGATCAAAACCACATCACCGAACTCGATTTCCCGCATACTGTACTCCATCGCTTTGATCGTTTCGTACAGATCCACACTGGTCATTGCAGCCAGAGTAACGTCAGGAAGCTTTCGTTTGTCTGTCTTCATCATTCCTCCACAACCTTCACGGACGCCTTATGATAATACTGTGCCACTCCCAGATTGACCCAGTTGCCCGGATCCGTCGTCAGATCGGTATAATCAAAAAGCGCCGGTTTCACGGAATAGGGCTTTACCTCCACATCCGATACGGTATCGTCGGTGTAAACGTCATACCGCTCCATGGACTGCGCATAAAACGTTTCCGCCTCGCCGTTCACAAGCGACCGCAGGGCAGAAATGCTCGTATAGGTATTCTTATCCGCCGTGCCCACCCATATGACAAGGACCGCCAGCAGACACACCACCGTCATTTTTCCTTCCGTCCTCTCAAAAAAAGCGCCGAGCAAATCCGCCGCACGATCTCCATCCGTTTCCCGTTCCGGCGCACCGCCGCCACACCGTGTCCCCCTGTGGGTAAAATAGCCGCACCAATACGCCGTCACCAAAAACAGACATAAATAGTATACCATCTGAATGATATTGTCCACCCTGGCAAGCCCGGCCGCCCTTACGGCGTAGAGCGTCGGCGTAAACATCGCCGCCAGAAGGCACACAGCGCCGGCAGTCACCCATGCGGGGTATCGGAACGTTCCCTCCGCCCTTTTCATCATTTTCCACAAGAACGGCAGAAGCGCCAGCCAGATCAGTATCACAAAAACCGGCGTCCACTGTATCATAAAGACCGCTGCATGATAAAAGGACAGCAGAACGGAAGTTACGGCGCCGTATCCCACATCCTGATCCAGCATACTGCGCTGCCGGTTGCCAGGCGCAGCCACATTGATCATAAACGCCGTGATCCCGGTAATAAAGGGGACCGCCGCCGCCATGATCCTGCCGCGGTTCTTTACGGCCGCATATACTGCCAGAAATGCCGTCACGATCTGCGCCTGAAGGCCCGTGATCAGATTGCCGCCGCCCACAATGACGGACAACGCCGACGCGGCCATGCACAGAAAGATCCGCGCCGTTCGGGACTGTGCCCGCAGAGCCGCCAGAATAAACGTCAATGCCAAAAACCAGACGGACTGCATAAAAACGTAATGCACCGAGCCGTTATACCAATAGATCCCCTCAAAAGGAGCTTCCATCACCTGATAAAACATAAAGAGCAGCAGGAAAAGGACCGCGCTGCTCTCCGAACGGCCGACGCCCATATATCCGCACAGGATCTGCCGTCCCAGCGCAAAAACAGATACCGAAAACATTCCCGTCATGATAACCGGAACGATCCATGCGGCCCCATGGTTAAAATGCATAGGACACATCCCCATCAGGAAGCAGGAAACAAAGGTCCCCTGCCAGCTGCGGTAAAACTCCATACTCTGCCGCCATGCGGACTGCACCGACTGCCACAGCGAACCGGTCGCCGCCCATGTGTCGTGTATCTGTCTGCCGTAATCATAATCGTCAATGCACATGACATTATATCTGCCCAAGATAAAGATCGGTATCATGGACACCGCAAAAAGCAGCCCCGAATACAGCGCCGGTCTTTTTGCCGCTATATGCCCGATGCGGGCCGCACACGAGCCAAACAGCGCCCCTGTCTTTTGTTGAATCGCATACAATGATCCTGTTTTCATGAACAATACCCTATCTCTTCGCCAATCGCAGGATACGCCTCTTTACACCGCGGGCTATCCTGCACAGATAAGCCTTTTTGTAATAGTACCACGCGTGCAGCTCCATCAGCTTCAGGCGGATGCCCTGCGGACGCGTATTGACATTGGCATATCTCTTCGATCTCTTCTTGTATTCGGCCAGTTCTTTCCTACATTCATCAGCTGTAAACACCCTGCCCCGGCGGTCCATATAATGCCAGCCTTCATAAATATTCTGCTCCGACGCCCAATAACCGTCGGACACATTGTGTCTGGCCCAGTATTTCGGAGCCAGGATATATTGCACCGTATCGCTGGTAAACGCCGGAAAATACGCAAAGGAAGAATTTGCCAAAAGCAGATACCGCGCATTTTTCAGCACGCTGTAATCCTTGGCCAGATCAAAGTTGTACGCGGGAATACCGGGCAGGAACCGGTTTGCCTCCTTCACGTCGTTGGTGATGATCATAAACTTCATGTCGGGATCGATCCTGCGCATCTGCTTCATTCCCATGAGCCAGTATTTTCTGCGAAGAAAAAGTTCCGGCGACCCCAGATAATCGCTGCACCTCAGATGCATGATGCAGAGATCGTCCCGGCTGTATTCCATGCAGTCATATTCCGGCTTGACCTTAAGCCACTCTTTGATCTCTTTTTTGTGCGAAATAAAATAATCTTCCGCCTGAAGATTTCCATAGATCAGCGTATCGTCCCCGACATGGAACAGGGCCTCGTCCGTATCCGTTACATACACTCCGTGCGTCATGTCATGTTTTGAACTGCCTGTGAACAGACGGGTTTCCTTTTCGTGGAAAATCTTTTTATAATCTTCCTTCGCGGAGGGCTCTCCCATATCCAGATCCATGAAATACAAGCCGCAGCTGCTGTGCATATTATTGGCGAAATGTTCCGGGTCAAGAACGCTGAACCGATACCCTTTGTCCAACGCGATGCATCTGGCCGTGACATAGAAAAAAAGCTGATTGCCAAGGCCAAAGCCTTCCTGTGTTTCAATTCCTAACATGATAATGTCGTCTCCCTGATCTTCTCGTCTTCCACTTTATAGATCACATCGCACTGGGCGATCGTGTTCAGGCGGTGCGCGATAATGACCATGGTTTTTCTGCCGTGAAAACTGTTTACGGCGTCCATGACCGCCTTCTCCGTATCCGTATCCAACGCCGAAGTCGCCTCGTCAAAGACCAGTATCTCCGGATTGTGGTAGAGCGCTCTGGCAATTCCCAGACGCTGCCTCTGTCCGCCGGATATCCTTACGCCTCTGTCGCCGATCGCCGTATCCAGCCCTTCCGGAAGTTCTTCCACAAACTCTTTCAGCTGCGCTTCGTCAAGGACCTCCCAGATGCGCGCATCGTCGATCTGATCCGCGTCGATGCCAAACGCGATGTTGTCCCGTATGGACTCGTCGATCAGATAGATCGACTGCGGGATATATCCTATCTTTGCAAGCCACGCCGGATAGTTGTCAAAAATGCTGACGCCGTCGCAGGTTATGGTTCCCGCCTGAACATGCAGCAGTCCGAGCAGGATGTCCACGATCGTCGATTTGCCCGCGCCGGAAGGGCCCATGATCCCGACCGACTGCCCTTTTTTGATTTCCATGTGCGCATCCGTAAAGATGTTTTTGACCGTATTCGGATAAGCATATGTGATGTGGTCGAGCACGATCTTATCCGTCAGCGCAAGCGGCGGCAGCTGAGGTTTGACGCCGTCTGTCAGACCGGTCACGCTGCCGTTGACGTCCTCTTTCATGTTCTCGTTCAGATTATCATACAGATAATCCAGACACGGCTGCGAATACGCGATCTCCGAAAGGTATGTGTTGATGCGGTTTGTCCCCGGCAGAACGCGGACCGCCGCCACCGCAAAAGCAGACAGCTGCGGCACCAGTACCGCGATCTCTCCGCCTCCGGCAAGATACAGCATGATGTACAGCAGCATGGCCGCCATGAAAATCGTTTCGATCAGGAGTCTGGGCGTATTGTTCAACACGGCATAGTTTCTCGCCACATTGGCTCCCACGGCCCCGCTCTCATAATAATTGCGCACAAAAAACTCTTCTCTGTGGAGCACTTTCACGTCTTTCAATCCGTAAATGGACTGGATCCGCCATTTGGCGATACGCGACTGTATATTCTGATTCTTATGTCCGATCTCGTTCAGACGCGGTTTTAATACTTTGGTGATCACCAGCGTCATTCCCAGAAAGACAACGACAATGAACAGACTCATCGCCGGACTTTTGATCACCAGCACCAGGCACAGCGAAACCGCTACCACGATCTCCGTCACCATCTGGATCATTACCAAAACCAGTTGAAAAGCATTGGGGATATCGCTGTCCGTCAGGCGGAACACGGTAGGGATGTCCGCGCCCAGATAATCCTCATAGGGCCTGTTGAGGAACTCGCGCATAACACGGGTGATCATCCTGTTTCGATTGCGCGTAACGAACGTATTCTGAACATAGGTCTGAAACAGCAGATAAGCATTTTTGACCACATACAGGACGATCAGCGATCCAAGCATGAGCATGATCACCTGCCTGCTCGTCCGGATACGCAGGAACCCCGCCAAAGCAGACACCAGTTCGTTCTGCATAAATGTTTCCGGATCCATAATGGCCTCCATCACGGGCAGGATCATTCCGACCCCCAGTGTTTCCAGAAGGCCGCCGATCAATATCAATACGCCCAGACCGATCAGCTGATGTTTCTGTCTTGTGTCGAACAGATAACCCACTTTATGGATCAGGGTGGTCTTTTCCTTTTTCTCCCCTTCTAAAGCCGTCTGCTTACTCATGTGCCGTCAATTTCCTTTCCCATTGGCGCAGGCCCTTGTCTGCTCCGCTGCCAAAACCATACCGCGGCGGGTTATACCGGACCGATCCTCCGCATATCCCGGCGGTAAATATCCCGGCAGTCCCAGCCGTTCAGCCATCCGGCCGGTGCAATGACCGTCTTGTCCGGATACCGGTTCAGATAAGACGCCCACCAGCTGAAACTGCTGTTGGCAAGTATGTTGTGCCGGCATCTGCTCATCAGGACGAACTCGGCGTAATCGCACCGTCCGCCAAGATCCACGATCCCGGCGTCGGAACCGGGTCCGCCGTTGTCCGTAAGCTCAGCCGCCAGCCGCCTGTCGTTGGTAAACAGGAAAAAGCGGCAGCCCGGATGTTCTTCCTTCATCTGCCTCATTGCCTCCCTGTAATAGGCCGCTGTACAGTTTCCGCCAAACAATTCCTGATTCTGCGGCAGAAGATAATCTCCCCCGCGGACATGCACGCCGACCGATTCTGTGGACGTAATCTGCCCCATCCAGTCTTCTACGGCAGCTTCCCGGCCCTGCGCCGCGCAGCGCAGCAGCTTGTCCGTATCATACGTCTGCCTGACTTGCTCCTCTATCGGTTCAAAATATTTCTCCGTCTGCCAATAACCTTCCAGATAGATATCGTCCCATGTCAGTATCTCCGGGTGATAGAGTTTGTCTTCCTCGAAATAGGCTTTTTTTCTCCTTCCGAACAGTTTCCGGCGCACTTTATGCCACAGCATCGGAGAGGAATCCAACATCTTTCTGAGTTCTTTTACGGACGCGCGCTCATACTCTATTCCAAAAGCCGACAGCGCCGGACAGCGCTCTGCATCCTCCGCGAACCCCGACATGTCGTCGATCTTTACTTCTTTTCCCAACTCTTTCAAGCGCAGATACAGGGCATACTGAAACATCTGGTTCCCCAGCCCGCCTGCCAACTGTACGATGATCATTTTCCCAAAATCCTTTTGACCCTGACCTTAAGCGGAATGACCACCCGCTCCTCCAGCCGGATCCAAAGGCTGTAGAGCGCCGGAGATTTTAAGAACAGCTTCATTTTCTTATAGTCCCTCGGATCCGCATCCGGACAGCCGAACACTTTCTTATACCGGTCTTTGTCCGCCCGGATGATCCGTTCAAGGTCTTTTAAAAAGGCATCCTTTTCCGGAATGTTCTCCTTTTCCAGCCTGCTGTAGAAAAGCAGAAGCCTCTTATAAAAAAAATAATCATGAATGTCCGCCAGATCCTGCCTCCCCAGTTCCTTAAGGAACTTCGTCTTCTCGTAATATGCGGGTATATGATCCGTAAAAGTCCGAGGATTGATCTGTGTATTCATGGTGCTTCCCTCTCTATCTATTATATAGTTATAACAGGCACTGTCAAGGTAAACACAGCGTTTCACACGGCTGAGCGCCATGGTCGTGAACAGGATATCTTCGTACCATTTTCCCTCCGGAAAAGATATGCCGCTTAAAAGTCCGCTCTTGTATACTTTGTTCCACACCGCATTTTGGATATCATACTCTTCCTTCTCACGGACATAATATTCCAGAGTTTCCTGCTCTTCAAACACCACCGCCCGGTCCACGGACCGGTCGTCCGTGTGATCCTTTGCGACCCGCCGGTACCGGCAGACCGCCAGATCCGCATCCTGTTGGCGCAGCGCGCCGATCATCTTCTCATACATGTCCGGATCGATCCAGTCATCTCCGTCCACAAAGGTGATATAGCGGCCTTTTGCCTTTGCCATTCCCACGTTCCGCGCCTGTCCCTGTCCGCCGTTCTCCTTATGGATCACCTGTATCCTCTCGTCTTGGGCCGCAAGCCTGTCGCAGATACGCCCCGTATCGTCCGTTGAACCGTCGTCCACCACGATGATTTCCAATCTGCTGTAACTCTGGCTTCGGATGGAATCAATGCTTTTCTCGATATAACCGCCGATATTATAGGCGGCCACGATCACGGAAAGAAGCTCTGTCTGCTCCGTCGTACTTATTTTCGGCGGACGATACCCTTCCAATATTTTCATCGGTCACTATATCCCTTTCTTTTTTCTCCCGCAGTTTCCGTTCAGTCCGTTTTCTGTCCCTGCGCATAACGCATCCATTCCTGAAACATGAGAATATACCAGATCTGCGCGCGCCAGATACCGCGTTCCGTATAGTCTTCCCACAGTCTTTTGACCACGCCGGTATTGAGCAGGCCCTGTCCGGCGAGCGTCTTCTCGTCGATAAGCTCTTCCGCCCACTGGCGCAGCCTGCTCTCCCTGAGCCATTTGTGCAGAGGAATGGCAAATCCCGTCTTGGGCCGCTCCACCAGTCCGCGGGGAACGTACCGGTAGAGGACATCCCGCAGGACTTTTTTCGTGACGCCGTCTTTATAACAATAGGACAGCGGCAGCGTCCATGCAAATTCCACCACGTCTTTGTCAAGCATCGGCACTCTCGTTTCAAGTGAAACCGACATTGCCGTTCTGTCCACCTTGTTCAATATGTCGTCCGGATGATACATAAGCAGATCCATCAGCATCAGATTACGCTGCGGCTCAGCCAGAAGACCCGCGGGATATGTGTCCATCACGGTCGGGCAGTCCGCATGTGGAGCGGCGACTGCGAAACCTTCCGAGATCTCCGAGCGCAGATACATATCTTCGATGCTGCCCGCTCCCAGAAGCTCCGCTCTGACCGCAAGCGCGCCCTTATTCCCTGCGCTGGCTTTGCGAAGCAGCCTGCTTACGGGTCTTCGGATACCGTAAGGGATCTGTCTGGTCTTCTTCCATATACGGTCTATGGACTCGTAAGTGCCGTAACCGCAGAAAAGTTCGTCGCCCCCATCTCCGCTCAACGCCACCTTCACATGTTCTCTGGTCATCCTGCTTACCAGATAGGTGGGGATCTGGGAAGAATCCGCAAAAGGCTCCCCAAACATCCGGGCCAGATGCGGGATCACATCCTGCGCATCCTGCTCCGTAATATACAGCTCCGTATGCTCCGTGCCCAGATGCTGCGCGATCTCTTTTGCGATATGCGCCTCATTGAATTTTTCGTCCCACATGCCGATCGTAAAACTGCGCACTCTGCGGCTGCTTACAGACTGCATGAGAGATACGACGGTGCTGCTGTCGATCCCCGCCGACAGGAAAGCGCCGACCGGCACGTCCGCGATCATCTGGCTGCGCACGGAATCTTTGAGCAGCCGTTCCAGTTCTTCCGCGGCTTCCTCTTCGCTCCCCGTAAACGGGTGGTTCTGCCCGTAAACCGCCGCATCCTGAATGGACCAGTAAGTCTGTATGTCGAAGCGGTCATAAGGATCCCGGATGGTCAGATATTTCCCCGGCTGCAGTTTATAGATGTTCTCATAGATCGAATAGGGCGCCGCGATATAACCATACCGAAAATACTGCTGCAGGACCCCTCTGTTGACCGCGTTGTCAAAACCGTCCAGCGCGGCTATGGAGTTTAAGTCCGAGGCGAACACAAAACGCCGTCCGCCCACGAATCCATAGTAAAGCGGCTTTTCGCCCACACGGTCACGGGCCAGCAGCAATGTCCGTTCCTCTTTATCGTACACGGCGAACGCAAACATTCCTTTGATCATGCGCAGCGTTTCCTGCGCACCGTACGCGGAGAGCGCTTCCAGAAGCACCTCCGTATCCGACGTTCCGCCAAAAACCGTCCCCTTCTCCCGGACTAGCCGTTCCCGGATCGCCTGATGATTATAGATCTCCCCGTTGAAGACAAGGACATAACGGGTATCGCGGGACTCCATGGGCTGCGATCCGGACGGCGTCAGATCCATGATCGACAATCTTCTGTGGCCCAATACGACCCGGTGGTCGTCGGACGCCCAGATGCCGGAAGCATCCGGTCCCCTGTAGCGCATCGCCTCATTCATCTTTTCGATATTCTGCTTCCAACCGTCTTTCCAGTTACACAATCCGGCAATCCCGCACATCCGCCCGTTCCTCTCCGTCCGCAGTCCGCTTCTTGCTGTCTGCGTTACTCTTCTTCGATTATGGCATAATCTTCTTTTTCGATCCTCTCCCGGATCACCGCCACGGCTTCCCGCTGCATCTGCTGCCACAGCAGATAGGCTTCGTCCCACGACGCGTAGTCTTTATCGCCGCGCTTATCGGCAAATCCATAATGCTCCTGTAAATATTTTGTCAAAAAATCCGTGCATTTCTCGGCTCCGACCGCGTTGGTATGACTGCCGTAATCCGCATAATCTTCTTCAAAGACCAATCCCAGTTCTTCATAGTGATCGTTCATATTGAGGAACGGATACCCGTAAGAATCCACGACTTCCGCCATATAATTGAACATCTGCTGATCTTTCAGAGATTCGCCGTACGGAGAAACGATAAAGAGCGCGTCCTTTCCCTCCGACCGCAGGAAATCGATCAGATCTCTCAGATACGCCTCCTGCTCCGTCGGAATCGGCTCAGTTCCTCCGGCGCCGCCGGACCGGGGCATGGACAAAGGCCCCACCTCGTCCTTAAACTGATATCCTTTGAGCGGATTCTTCTTATAATATGCGGCATTGGCCCATTCCGAAGGAAGCGTCAGCATCCTCCAGTTCGTATGGTATTTTATGATGTCCAGATAGAAACTCAGCCGTCCCTCCGGCGTGTCTTCGGGCACCAACGCCTGTATTGCGGCATACCGCAGAGGGGAATACCGCAGATTATCCGTCACACCGCGGGTGTAGGCCATGTTTTCGCACAGCTTCTCGTCCTCTATGGTAAACATCCGCATCTCAAAGATATACAGCTGCGGCGACTGCGACTTTTCACTTTCCTGAACCAGATATTTCATGGCAGCCGGACGCTGCAGATTGGAAGACAGCGGATACATCGCAATACCTGAGTCGCCCCATATCTTGGGCGCCGCATAATAAGGAAAAACAGGACTGGAACCGATCATCACAATATCCAGTGTGTCGTTTTTTTCGGCATAAAATCCGGAAAACCGGTCTTTGACGTCGCCGTTTGTCCGGACCACATAAGACAGGGCAGTCAGCAAAACCAGAAAGATTCCGGTAAAAGCGATAATCGACGCGGATATCCGCAGCTTTTCTTTCATTGCTATGCCTTCCTTTCGTCCATGATGCGGTCAAAATAATCTCTCCACAGCCGATTGACCCGTTCCGGCGCAAGTTTCTGCTGGATCTTCGCCGCCTCCATCCCCAAGCGCCCGGCGTACGCAGGATCTCCGAGAAGTCTGTCCATCGCTTCCACCAAGGCGGACAGATCCCCTGTCGGAATGATCAGACCGTTTTCGCCGTCCGTCATCAGTTCCGCCGTGCCGCCGCTGGGCACATCCGTCGAAATAACAGGCAGTCCGCTTGCCAGCGCCTCGATCAGCGCGTTGGATACCCCTTCCGAATATGAAGTCATCAGAAAAAGGGCTGCTTTCTCGATCCGTGCCGCCACATCGGGGACAACACCCGCCAGACAGACCCTGTCGGCAGCGCCCAGTCTTTTGGCCAGATCTTCCAGAAACGGGCGCAGTTCGCCTTCCCCATAGATCGTAAGCGTATATTCAGGATATTTGTCTTTCAGCGCGGCAAACGCCCGGATCATCATTTCATGGTTCTTGTTGGCGTCCAGACGCCCCACCGCCACGATCCTTTTCTCTCTGGCTCCTTCATACCGCGGCTTGATAAAGGCTTCGTTCAACGAATTGGGCAGAATGACCGTCTTTTTCTGCACTCTTTTCGTAAAAAAAGACTTCGCCCGCTCCGTCTGGAGCACGACGCCCGCCGCGCATGGGAACAGGATGTCCGCAAGCATTTTCATGACCCGGTCCGGATATTCCTCTTTCGCTTCGCCGACCACCGACACTACCGGCTTCGTCTTGGTAAACATCGTCGTGACGACCGCCATAAAATTATTTTTACCGATGCAGGAAAGGACCAGATCAGGCTGCACGCTCTTCCATATCCGGTGCAGCTTCGCCAACCGCCGATAGAAATTAATGATACGGCTGCCTGACAGTTCGTCCGCATCCAGATCCGACAAAATCCTCTTTACACCCTGAGGCAGCAGATATTCTTCCTCGTCCGGATATCGATATTGCGTAACCATAGTTACCTGATATCCTTCTTTCTGAAAGTATCCCGCCAGATTTACGAACACTCTTTCCGCCCCTCCCTTGTGGAGTGAGCCAATGTAAAAAGCGACGTGCTTTTTCCTGTTATTTCCATTCATGGCTTTTGCATAAAATCCTTCATTTTGCTATTTTAAAACGGAAATTTTGCAAGTTTTTACCATTTTATCCTGCAAAATTATGTGTTTACATCCTTTTAATTAAATTTTGTTTTATTTTTATCTTTCAAATTGTATCGACAATTTTTTATGTTTTCTGATCTTTTATTTTTACGGAAAATCATTTTTTTATGATGTTATTTTATTTTTTTTAGTATTCCGCAAGTTATAAAAAGTAATATAGCACAAGTTATATAACACCGGATGTCCTCCGTACCCTCTTGGTCCGCCCTATCCATGATAGGTCTGATACCACTGTTGGAAAACAAAGAACGACCATGCAAGTTTTGAGTAATTTGCCCCGGTCGCCGGTCCCGCATCGCCCGTCCTGATATATTGTTCCATCATATCGGATACATAGTCCGCATCGAATATATCCTGTCGTTTCAGATAATCGCGGCTGCTGTAATCCGTCAGCTGTCCGCGGAGAGGACCCCGGAGCCATTTGTCCAAAGGAACGCCGAACCCTGTCTTGGGCCTGTCCAACAGTTCTTTGGGAATATAATCATAGGCAATGTCTTTCAGGATGTGTTTCTTGTCGCCGGACGCATACTTGAACCTGTGCGGAATGTGATAGGAGAACTCCATAACGTCCACATCTAAGATCGGGCATCTGGTTTCCAGAGAATATTTCATGGAAGCACGGTCAACTTTGCAGAGAATATCTCCCGGCAGGTAAGTATCCATATCCAAAAGCATCCGCCTGATCTGCCAGTCCTTCACGCGGTACCGGCTCTCGGTCAGATAATGGATGGGAAGGTCCTCACCGTCCTGCGCCGTCCTGACCATTGCCCTTGCCTTGTCAAGATAATTGCCTGCGCCGAACTGCGTTTTGCTCTCTTTGACCCGGTTTCCGGCAATGACCCGCACTCTGAAAGGCAGTTTTTCTTCCAGACGGGCCTGTCTGAATCCCGGCAGCCCGCACACCCCGTGCACCATGGCTCCCAACGGATCAAGGCGCTGCGCCAACGCCACATTCTCATAAATATTGTAACCGCAGAAAAACTCGTCGCCGCCGTCGCCGGATAAAGCGACCGTCACATGCTCCTTCGCAAGTTTCGACACCATCATCGTAGCGATCTGCGAACTGTCCGCAAACGGTTCATCGTAATACTTCGGTATGCTTTCCACCAAGTCGAACATATCCTGCTCGTCAATGTAAAGCTCCGTATGGGCCGTGCCGAGGTGATCCGCGACCGCTTTCGCATATTTTGCTTCATCGTACCGTTCTTCATGAAAACCGATCGAAAAGGTCTTGACGGGAAGCTCCGAACACTCCTGCGCAAGGGCGGTCACCAGAGAAGAGTCATACCCTCCGCTCAGAAAAGCCCCCAGCGGAACGTCCGCGATCATACGCGCTTTTACCGATTTCTTCAAAAGTTCTTTAAGCCGCTCCTTGGCCTCCCGGTAGTCTTCTATGGGCGTCTTCTGCGCAAGGCGGTAAACCGTGCCGACACTCCAATACTTCCATGTGCTGATTTGGCCGTTTGAAAAGCGCAGGACCGATCCGGGTTCGACTTTAAAGACATTTTTATAGATGCTTTCCGGCGCATTGATATACTGTTGAAATAAATAACGCGACAATACGCGCGTTTCAATGACTCCCTCAAAACCGGGGCACTTCATGATAGGCTTCAGTTCCGAAGCGAAGACCAGATGATCGTGCTCATGCCAATAATACAAAGGTTTCTTGCCGATCCGGTCACGGATCAGATAGATATCCTGTTTCTCCCTGTCGTAGAGAGCGATCGCAAACATTCCGTTAAACCGCTCTACACAGTGGATACCCCATTTCAAATAGGCGGCTATGATAACTTCCGTATCGCAGTTGGACCGGAAGGGATAGTCCGCCAGTTCTTCCTTCAATTCCCGATAATTGTAGATCTCTCCGTTATAGACTACCGAAATGCGCCTGTCGGCCGAAAGCATGGGCTGGTGCCCCAGTTCGGACAGATCCAAGATCGACAGCCTGCGCTGGGCAAATCCCACCCGAAAGCCTCCCGGCATCTCGTAAATCTCTTCGCCGCTGTCGTCCGGCCCCCGGTGATACATCGTATCATTCATCGCCTTCAACTGATCCAAAGTAATATTGTTCTTACTGATATATCCGCATATTCCGCACATTATCAATTCCGCCTGTTATTTATATTAGCACCCCGCCCGCGGCAGCCGTATCGTCCGCCGCAGTCACCGAACATCTTTTTCGAGGAAATAGTCTTTGTATTCCCCGAAATCCTTACACTCATTATCAACCGACTCGACGAGCTCGATATATTTTTCCTGAAGCAGAGATCTGTAGTTATCAAAGTTATCATACCCTTTTTTGCTCCACGCAAACGGGTGTACAAGGATCTGCACCTTATCGGGCTTTGTTATATTCGCTTCGTCCGGATATCCATAACGCCAGATATGATTCGCGTCGGACATATATTTCACTTTCAGTTCCGTGTCCTCTTTGACGTTTTCCGCAAAAGTAAAGAAATCATCCTGATAGGCGTTGAGGATGCCGTCCAATTTGATATTTTCCCTGAGCACATCCTTTGACGGGCGGTGGATCGAAAATTCCGTGATCGCAAAACCAAACATCTCACTCAGGATGTCCATCTCCGTCTTGATGCGGCCGCGTATCTGCTGCATATCCGTCATGCCGTTCAATGCGAAATGCAGACCGATGTGCTGTCCTCTCTCATGCATATCTTTGATCATATCCATATTTCTTCTGGAAAGAATGTTATAGGAATTATTTGTCCATTGAAAAAAGAATGTGGAAACAAAATCCATGCTTTGCTCCACTTTCGCCATCTGATATGCCCTTTCCACGCTGTACTCAACATCGTGGCGCATAATGATGAACCGCTCTTTATTGACGGCTTCTTTGTAACCGCACTGACGGCCTGTAGACTGAATGATACTTAGAATCTCTCTGTAATCGTCGTATGAAAACATAGCGCTCTCCGATCCGAAACATCCGCCGGTAAAGGGCGGTCAATGCTCCTGTTTTTTCTTTATTATATATGCTGTCCGCGGCCGCGGCAAGTGCGTTTTAAAAGCAGAAGCGCCATGCTGTGGGGCAGTTTGGCCGTCAGCTTCACTTGCGGCGCCGCGGGAACGATGCCGCCGCAGATATCCTTATACCGCTCTTTCACAACAGTATAGATTGCGTAAAAATTAAATTATTATTTAATATAACTACCGCTATTTTTGACACAATTCTTCTATATAATCTCTCCACTGTTCATACACGGCTTGGCCGTTAGCGGTATCGGCTATTTTCCTCGCCTCTGTACCGAGCCGTTCGGCCAGTTCCGGATCCTCGATCAGCCGGTTCATGCCCTCTTCGAGAGCGCCTTCGTCCTTGATTGGAATCAGCAGTCCATCTTTCTCATGCGTAATGATCGTTCTCGGACCGCCGCAGGGACAGTCGGTAGCTACGATAGGAAGTCCCAGTGCCATGGCCTCCATCAGCGCGTTGGGAAGTCCCTCCCAGTCCGAAGTAAACGCATAGAGAGCGGCGTCAGCCATATCTTTTTCCAACGTATCGCTGGCGCCCATCAGATGAATAAATTCCTGCGCATGGTTTTCCCTGATCAGATCCTCCAAAATTTCCTTCGTGCCGTCAAAAGAGTCGCCGCCGTATATTTTCAGATCGTAGTCGGGATGCTTCCTGTGCACCTTCAAAAAAGCCCTGATCAGCATGGGCTGATTTTTAAAATCTACAAGCCTTCCGGACTGCACGATCGTTTTGGTCCTGTGTTCCGGCTTCGGGCAGCCGATGTATTTCGCATTGATCGGATTCAGAATGATCCGGGAATTTTTCTGCAGCCTCGGCGCGAAAAACTTCTGCGCGCCCTCGGTCTGAAATACGCAGCCGTCTACCCGCGGGAACAGGAGCGGGATCTGCACTTTATCCAGAAGCTCCGTATAATGCCCGACGGGGTCGGTACGGATCGAAATAAGAACGGGCAGCTTCATAAAGTAAGCTGCAAGCAGCCCTCTGTAGATTGCTTTTCGGGCAAACGGGATCAGGATATCCGGCTTTTCTTCTTTCAAAAGGCGTCTGAGATATTTCACGCGCAGCCATTGGCGTATCAGCTGCGGCTTGTTTTCATCGGATCCGCGAAGGCCCACATGTACGCGCCTGACCGCCGGATTCAGCTTGAATTCATTTTCCCCGTACCACTCCGTTGCAATGACCACATCATAGCCGCCTTGGGCAAACTGATCCGCCAAATTCGTGACTACCCGCTCCGCTCCGCCTTGTTCCAGACAATTCAGATGAAAGATTATTTTACGCGCCATACCGCACCGCCGCCTCCGCTCATTTTCCGCCGCCGTCAATCACTCCCGGCACTGTGGCCACTTCTGCCGCCGTCACCACCCTCGACACTATGGTCGCCGCAGGGCAGTATTTTCTCAATATTATAGCGCGGCCTGCCCTTGACCTCGATGTAGATCTTACCGATATACTGCCCTACCAGTCCGATGGCGATCAGCTGCATACCTCCAAGGAACCATATGGACAGGATCAGCGACGTCCAACCCTTGACCACATGCCCGGTAAAATAAGAAATCAATGCATATAATGCGGCAACAAATGAAAGAAAGACGATCATAAAGCCTGCTGCCGTTATCAAACCGATCGGTTTCACGCTGAAAGAAGAAATACCGTTAAAGGCGAGCATCACCATTTTCTTCAGCGGGTATTTCGATTCGCCCGCCACCCGCTCTTTCCGGTCATAGTATACGCAGTCTGTGGGATAGCCGATCAGCGGCATCATGCCGCGCAGAAACAGATTGGTTTCCTTATACTTGGAGAATTCTTCCACCGCCCGTCTTGACATCAACCTGAAGTCCGCATGATTGTATACGATTTTTACTCCCATCATGTGCATGAACTTATAAAACAGCTGCGCGGTAGTCCTCTTGAAGAAGGTGTCCGTCTTGCGCTCTTTCCTGACGCCGTAAACGATATCCTTCCCGTCATGAAACTTGTCTATCATCTCCTCGATCACCGCCACGTCGTCCTGAAGATCGGCGTCGATGGAAATCGTCACATCGCACATGTCCTTCGCAGTAAGCAGCCCGGCCGTCAGCGCAAACTGATGCCCCACGTTGCCCGCCAGTTTGACTCCGCAGACCTGCGCGGGATAGGCGGCATGTTCTTCCTCTATCAATTCCCATGTACGATCCGTACTTCCGTCGTTTACAAACAGGACGAAACTGTCCCCGGATATCTTTCCTTTCCGCACCAGATCATCGAGGACGTTCCGCAATGTGGAAGAGGCGATCTTCAACACTTCTTCTTCGTTATAACAGGGAACTACGATCGCTAGTTTGTCCATAAAAATCCCTCCGCCCGCGCCGCGCCCGTATCGTCAGAAACTTTGATACAAAAACACAGCCGTATCATAACTGCCGCCATAGATGCCCGTGACCAGCAGAAGCAGCACGATGCCGTAATAACATACCCACCTTACCGCAGCCGGCCGTCCGGCCATAAAATCGCGCACATCCTGACCGCGCTCTTCGATAACGGAAACCGCAAGCCAGATAACCAATGCCGCAAGCAGCAGCGCCAGTTCATATTTACTCAGTCCATAAGAGGTAAGTTCACTGGAGAGCAGACTCCCGATATTCAGTCTTGTCACAAAAGCAAGAAATATTTCTCCGGCCTGTGACAAACTGCTGCTTCTGATCAGCACATCCGCCGCAAAAACGATGATCCACGTCCGGGCCATACAGAAAAGCGCCCACAGCCTGCTCTGCTCCCCGATATGCAGTCTGCTTTTCCAATTCTTATACCACGGTTCCATGATCAGTGAAAAACTCATGATCACGCCGTACCAGACGCCCCACAGCATATACCCGGCCGTTCTGCCATGCCAGATCCCTGTAAAAAACCAGACAAGCATCGTACCCGCTGCAGGAACCACATGTCTGCCCATTCCGTTCCATTTATTTTTACACTTTTTGTTGATCTTACGTCCCGTACCGGACATCACGAAGGAAAACATGACGTAATCCTTGAACCATGCTCCCAGAGTAATATGCCACCTGCGCCAGAACTCCGCCACCGACCGGGCAAAATACGGTCTTTTGAAGTTCTCCGGCAGCATAATGTCAAACGTTTCGCTGACTCCGGCGGCCATATCGATGTAACCCGAAAAATCGGCGTACAGCTGCAGCATATACATGGCCGTCGCGCAGGCAAAAAGGCTTCCCGGAACGGATGCTGGCTCAGCGCCGTAGACACGGTCCACAAAAATTCCGATCCGGTCCGCGATCACAAGCTTCTTGAAAGCGCCCCATACAAACCTCTGGATCCCCCGCAGCATCCTGTCGTAGCTGAAGGCATGTTCCTTATCAAACTGCTCCTTCATCCCCTGATAGCGGTTAAAGGGGCCCTGCGTAACCGAAGGAAAATAAGCAAGGAACAGAAAGATCCTGAGAAAATCCGTTTCCGCGCTGCAGTTTTCCCGCCCCACATCGATCACATATCCGATTGCTGTCAGCGTATAGAAGGAGATGCCCAACGGCATCCCCACGCGTTCCAGAAAGCCCGGATGGGAGCCGAAGATCCCGTCCAGGATCGGAAGCGATACGACGGCGTATTTATAGAACGCAAGCAGGCCGATATTGAATACAAAATACGGTATCTGGATCCGGCGTCTTTTTCTTTGGAACACCGCCTTTACAGCCTTCCGGCCCTCCCTGTCTGCGCACTGTGCGGCCGCTTCCTTCTCCCGCGCAAGGCTGCCGTTTAGAAAGAGCGCACACCCGTAAGTCGTAACGGCTGTCAGGAACAGACTTACCGGGATCCCTCTCAATCCCGCCGTATAAAACAGCAGGCTCGCCGCTGCCAGAATGTACCGCTGCAGTCTGGCCGGAGCCAGATAGTAGAGGGAGAACGTGACCGCCCAGAATATCACAAATGCATACGATATGAGCTGCATTTACTCCTCCACCAGTCTGCGCACCAACGCGATGATCGCTTCTTTATTTTTGAAATTCTCCGCCACCACATACTTTGCATCGATCTCAATATCAAATTCATCTTCCAGATCGCTCACAAGATTGATGACCGTAAACGAATCAATGACACCGTCTTCCATCATATTGTCGCCGGTATATTGAAGCGCCTCTTCACAATGTTCCTCAAGAATCGCCAGAATCTTTTCTTCCATGCGCCTTATCCTCCGTTCCTTCCCTGTTTGTTCATTGATCTGTATATCTGTATTTTAGTTTCAAAAGATCCCCGTCCGCAAGCGGAAGGCAGACGGTTCCTTCTTCGTCCCTACGCCTGTCCGGAGAGATCCTGCGGTACCGCAGTATCTCAGCCTTTCGTCCGTCGATCTGCGTGCATATCGGCGGAAAAATATCGTTTTTCCCATAATCTACGCTGCGCAAAAGGCGGTAGATATGCTCCGGCGTATCCGTCATTGCAAACACCCCACCCGCCGGCACTTCGCGGGAACGAAACATCCTGCGCGCCGGATCGAGGCTCTGCGGTCTTGCCGCGGCGCACTCTTTTATCACATCCCCGAAACATTCCCGGAACGCTTCCGACGCCAGATCCATAAGACGCTCCGTCAGTTCATAGGCCTTCGTATCGGGACCGATACCGCAATGTTTCTGGATAATGATGTCCCCTTCGTCCACGCCTCCTGTAACATAATGCCAAGTGATGCCCGTTTCCTCTTCGCCGTTATAAATGACCCATGTAGGCGCATTTCTTCCCGCGTAATCAGGCAGGAGCGCGTTGTGGAAATTGATCACGGTAATATTTTCTTTTTCCATCAGCGCTCCCGGAAATATAAAATTGTTGCTCGCACTGACGATAAGCGTTTTCTCTTCGATCTGAAGAAAGATGCCGGCAAGTTCCTGTTTATCGGTGATCCTCGCAAAAGGAATGTGGTTTTCGGAGCAGATCTTCTCAGTAACACTGAACGGATGCACCTCATGCTCGATAAATTCCGTCCGGTACCCATATTCTTCCTGTCTGCCGCAGACAAACCGCAGCACCTCTCCCGTAACTTTCCCGTAACCGATCACGATCACCCTGTCAAATGCAGAACCATGATTTTTTTGCATCCTTGTGTCCTCCAACAACGCTTATCCCATGCGGCTGTTTCAAAGCAGTTCTTTCAGCTTCACCCGGTCGATCTTGCCGTTGGCGTTGATCGGCATCCGGTCGAGCGTAATCACTTTATTCGGCAGCATGTATTCCGGCACAAGTTTGGAGATCTGTCCGTTGATATAGGACTTATCCAGCTGTTCTTCGATAAACAGCACGATCTTCTGATGTTTTTCATCATAAAGACAGCAGCAGAGCGCGATCTCATCCAGCGACGAAACCGCTGTTTCGATCTCTCCCAGTTCGATCCGGTGTCCCATATGCTTGATCTGAAAATCCTTGCGGGACAGATAAATGAGCTCTCCGTATTCGTTGTACCGGACCAGATCGCCGGTCCGGTAGATCACCTCAGGCACATATGGATTCAACGGATTCTGCACGAAAGCCTCTTTCGTCTTGTCCGGATTATTATAATATCCCATGGACAGAGAGGTCCCTCTGACGCAGAGTTCTCCCACTTCATCGCCCGTGACCGGCTCGTCCTTATCATTGAGCACCAGAATGTCCGTATTGGCCATTGGGATGCCGATCGGCAGCGGTTCATCGTCCGCAAATCCTCTGTCTACGATATAGTAAGTGCAGGCGTCCGTAATCTCGGTTGGTCCGTACAGATTGGCGTACAGGACATCCGGCAGAAAACTCCGCCATACATTCAGCTGTTTGTTGGGCATGACCTCCCCGCAGAACAGCACCCGCCGCAGCGTATCCGACAGATCCACATTTCGAAACGCTTTCAGCTTCGCCACAACGATAAGCGCCGACGGCACCCAGAAGATCGTATTGATCTTTTTGTCTTTCAGATACTCCAAAAGCAGTACGGGCTGCGCAAACAAATTCTTCGGGATGATGTAAGCCGTGGCTCCTGTCCTGATCGTACTGTAAATATCCAAAATGGAATTGTCAAAATAGAACGGCGCCTGATTGCCGAAAGAATCGGCCTGCGTGATGTCAAACGTTTCCGTCACCCAGTCAATGTAATCGATCACCGAACGATGATTGATCGTGACGCCCTTCGGCACCCCGGTAGAACCGGACGTAAACAGCACATACAGCAGATCCGTATCAACGCCCCTGCTCCTCGCCGCATCTACCAACCGTTCGTCCGCCGCGGCGTTTATCGTTTCCTCAAAAATCAGAAATTCACCGTCATACGCATATTGCGCAAAGGCATCTCTCAGTTTCGCGGTGGTGATCACAAGCGCCGGCTGCAGTACGTCGAGTATTTTGTTGACGCGGCTTGCCGGCATATCCACATCGATGGGCGAGTAAAAATTGCAGCTGTACGCCGTTCCCATAAAAGAAACCAGTACGTCAACGCCTTTCTCCATATAAATAACAACCGGTTTTTTAAACAGTTTTCTTCGGCAGAGATCAGTCGCGACCGCCATAGCCTGCGCCCGGAGCATACCGAAAGATATCTCTTTATTTTCATCCGCAAAAGCAATTTTGTCAGGAAGTCTTTCTGCTGTCTGATCTAGCCAGCAGGTAACGTTTGCCTTCATATCTTCTCCTTTAGTTTACCCTGTAAAACGTGTCCTTCATCTTCTTTGTCTTAACATGATAAATATCGTACAGATCCGTCATTTCAAGCCCGCAGCCTTCGGGATCATAGGATCCGTACAGCGCGATGTGCCGATCCGCCGCCATCTGCGCGACCATCTCTTCCACCTGATCGACGATCCGATACTCCGCGGCAGACTCTATGTAATTATACATCATGGGCGAATAGGGTGGCAAGTACAACATCACCTCCACACCCCTGTCCTGAAGATAATCGAGCAGTCCCGCAAACAGTTCTACGCTCTTTTCGTCGATCTCGTGGTAATCGGTCATTCGATAGACGACCTGATCCGCTATCGCCTGTTCGGTGAGCCCGATCACATCCTGAACGTCCACTTCCCGGAGTTCGCGCTGATAAGCGATACTTCCGTCGTAATGCTTCAAGTACCTCTCCGTTTCCCAGTCGGTCGTATATTCAACCAAAAACCGCTTATGTTCCGGCAGCAGCGTGACATTATAGCGGAAGTAATCCAGTGACAGCCACTTCCGGTCATCCCTGCCGGTTCCGCTGTCCGCCGCGGGACCCGTCCTGCCCGCGGAGACGAAGGATTTCCCGTTTAACTTATCCTCCATATAAATCACATAATCTTCCAATTCTTTCCATCGGTCGTTGTTATGGCTTGCATTAAACAGGAACGCATCCACACCTATGATCATCTGATCCGGCAGACCGCCATTGCAGTCCAAGATTCCCGCCACGGCAAGCAGATCATAGATCGTGGATTCGGACAGCGCCGTATTATAAAAAGAGTCCGTTTGGAACATCCCGTGGTCAAAATTCATCACACGGCTGGAACCTGCAATAACAAGATGTTTCGGCTCCTGCTGCTGTTCCAGACAGGCAAGCAGGAGTCTTCGGTCATTAAACTTTGACTCTTCAAGACCTTCCACGTTCATTCCTCCGGCAATCTGCCTTCCGATCTCGTCATAGGTGACTCTCAGATAAGCATAGGAATCCACATACCAGTTGACGGCAGCCACCAGAAACAGCAGCGGCAGCAGAAACAAGATCGCTTTACACCATTTTTTCATCTTCAGCATCCATCCCAAACGTAAATTCAAACAGCATCGGAAACGCTGCGAAAAGCCCGTATGCATACCGGAATTCATTATAAACCGGCGTCGCAAGCAGCAGCGATACAAGCAGCATGATAAACGGGACGTATATCAGGATACTCCTTCTCCTGTATACCGTATAGGCGATCCCGAATACCATCAGCCATGTGTTCAGTCCCAGACTCCAGACTTTATTATACAGATCCAAAAAGTTCATCAGGAAATCATGCATAGCCAATTCATCCGCATAAGAAAAAACTTTGCGCTGCGTGGTGATCCCAAAAGGATTGTCCACCATGAACTGATCTCCGTATGCATATTCATAATCGGGCACACTGTACGCCCAGTAACCGGCCGTCTGCCTGACCTGCGCCACCAGATACTGTAACGGATTGCGGAGGCCCACCCGCAGCCACAGCTTAAAATACGCCGCCTTATGATCCGCGATAACCTGCTGATCCCCTTCCTCGCGGATCAGATTCTTCGTCACGTCAAACAGTCTGGGATGATAGTAGTCCTCCAGCTTCTCCACCGGGACCACCCGGTCGATCATGGCGATCTCTTCCTCTGTCAGTTCTCCGCCTTTCAGATACGCGCACAGCACATGCTGCACAGGCATCGTAAGCCCTTCGATCGTATCCGGCGGTTCCACATGGAGAGCCTTTAAGACCGGCCCGTGATAGACCAGATAGCAGCACGCTACGGCGGCGATGCACAGAAGCGCCCTCCTGGGCAGCTTTTTCTCCCTATGTACCGCAGCGGCCGTGAAAATGACCGAAGTTCCCGCAAAGATAAAAAAACCGTTGCTGCGCAGAAGGCAGACAAGCAGTCCGGCGGCAAACCAGACAGCCGCGCCTGACCGTTTCTTCGGATCGATCTTCACCAGCGACCATGCATAGAGGATCAGGGCAGCGGAGAAGAACGTATCCTTGGACATACATATGGTGCGGAGAGCATTGATCGGCAGCAGCGCATAAAATACCACCGCTGCGGCAAGCCACCAGACTCTGGCCCCTTCCCTGTACAGCCAATATAACAGGAATCCAAACACCATAGCCATCACGAACATCTGGACAAACGTATAGAAGGCGGCGCCGCCCGTATAGGATCCGGACAGTTTATATCCGGTCATGAACAACACTTTCAGGATCATCGTATGAAAATACGGATGATGATTGGACGGCGGCGCCATACCCAATACCTGTTCGAGCTGCCACACCGCATCGTTATTGAACCAAGTGGGATAATACATTAGAAAATACGGCAGATAGCACAGCAGACATACCGCCGTAAAAAGGACATAGACGATCCGGCGGGCCGGTCTTTTCCTGCGGGCAGGCAGATGGGGCCAAGAAGGGATCGCCCGCGCTGCGGCGTTTCCGGAAGAGATAAGCATACACAGCACAAGAAGCGCCGCGTAACTGCCCGCAAGCCACAGCAAAAACCGGAGGATATTATGCAGCATACCGGCATATCTGGCTTTTTCCAGATCGCCGAGGATAGCCGCCGCGGCATAGAAAAACGCGAACGGGAGCAGTATAAGAAGCTGATAACGTGCAGGTTTTACGATCTTGTCTTTTGTGTGCTCCTCCATAAACTTACGTTTCTCCCCATTCGCGTATTTTGGCAATATATGCCTCCGTCGTATAGTCTGCGGCGCGCTGCATGGACATCCGGCTGTAATGCTTCATCCGCTCAGGATCTTCCAGAAGCGCGGCGGCGGCCTCTGCCAGATTCTTCTCCTCCTCCGTGATCTGCTTCGGATCGAAATTTTCCTCCGGACTCATATTCGGGATCAGGATCCCATAACGGTCTTCCAATATCTCGCGGGGACCCGTCATACAGTCCGCAGCGATCACCGGAAGCCCCATGGCCATCGCTTCCACCATTGCATTGGGAAAGCCTTCGTTGTAGGAAGTCAGCAGGTACAGGCTGCCTTTCTTCAGATACGGATAGGGATTTTTCTGAAACCCGGTAAAATATATGTCATCGGCGACGCCAAGTTCTCTGGCCAGCGTTTTATAATCCCGAAAATCCCCCGGCCCGATGATCATAAGTTTCACGCCGGGCAGCCTTTCGTGCACAAGCGCAAAGCTTTTGATCAGATGCCAGTAACCCTTGACCGGATCCTCCCGGCCCATGGAAACCAGAACGGTCCCGCTCTCCCATGGCAGCTGCGGCTGCTCCTGTTCGGACAGGATCTTCACTTCTTTAAGGTCAAACGGATTTAGCAGCGTGACGGCCTTATCGCACCGGTACTTGTCTTCTATCTCTCTGCGGATCGCATCCGAACAGCAGACCACCCGGTCGGCGCATCGGCAGAACAGCCGGATCTGCCTTTGATCCTCCATGTCCATATAGCTTCTGATGCCAAGCCATCTGCTTTCCCTGCCGCCGGACGCGATACTGGCGTAATTCGCCGTCGGTCCGAAACTGTAGCTGATGTCGATATGTTCCCTTTTCTTCAGCGTATGGAGTTTCCTGCCGCGCCGTATGACGTTGAAGACCTTCGCAATCTTTCCGGCCCGGCTGGGAAGATGCAGATCCACAACGCGGATGCCTTCGGTATCATACGCGATATCCGCAGAATCAAAAATAGCAATCGTTATGTCAAAATATGGTTTCAGCAGCTTTGCCGTCACGGCGCACACTTTTTCAAATCCGCCTTGGTGCAGCGTCGGCACGATCAATAACATCTTTTTCATAACACCGAACTGTCTCCGTTCAAATAGAAATCGCTGTAGGACAACGCCTGTTTTTTGACGTCAAAACCCCCTGCCGACACTTCCTGTCCCGTGTCGCGCCGCTCGTAGCCGACATGCGTCAGGATCTGTTCCGCCCAGTTTTCGGCCGGCTGTCCGATACTCAGATAGGTTACAAGATCCGTCGCCTGTGCCTCCCGCGTCACCTGATCCGACACGAAGCACATCAGCCCCGCGGCCTGCGCCTCCACCAGTACGCCGGGCAGCCCTTCGTAATGGGACGGAAGCAGGAAAAAATCAAATGCCTGATAGAAATCCTCCGGGTGTTTTTGACTGCCCGCAAACAGCACCTGATCCCTGATGCCGAGTTCCTCGCATTTCCGCTCCGCCGCGGCCCGGCCTTCCCCGTCGCCCACAAGCACCAGTACGGCATCTTTGCGCACAGCAAGGACAGCGGCAAAGATATCGATCAGATACGGATGATTCTTCGGATAGGAAAACCGCCCCACATGCCCCAGTACCAATCTGTCTTCTATTTTCAGTCTTCTGCGCACGGAATCTCTGACCTGCGGCCGGTATGTGTATTTTTCTACGTCAATGGCATTGTGTATGATCCTGACGTTTCCCGCATCTACCCATGCCTTCCCAAAGGCATCGATGCCCGCCGCCTCGGAACAGGCAAAACAATAGTCCGCTTTGCGGTACAGATTCCTGCGCAGGATGCGGACCGCAGCCGACTTAAGACCTCTGCCCGTGCCCGCGCTTCGGGAATGGGCGATCGTGACCGGCACCCCGGCGCGCTTTGCTATCGGGAGATAGATCGATGCGGTACTCGTCATATGGCCCTGAACGGCCCGGAACTCATGATGGCTCGCAAAAAAAACCTTCACCGCTTTGCGGTAGGCGAAATAGTTGACTATTTTAAATTTCGGGAGCACATAGATCTGTCCTCCCAAATTTCTGATCTCTTCATCATAAAACTGCGGCTCCCTGCCGGATGCATCATCACCGGCACGCTTTACGGCGCTGCTGTGAACCAGAAAATCAAACTGGATCCTGTCCCTGTCCATCTGCCGGTACAGATCCATAATACGGCTCTCCGCGCCGCCCAGACCGGTACCGCCGAGAACATGCAGCACATGTATCGCTCCCGACATCTTCTCTGCCCTCCCCCTGATATCTGTATCCCTGTGTATAACCAACGGATAACGCTTACTCCAACACGTCGCCCGTCTTCAACTCCCCGGCACATTCATAGCGGTCGATCAGCAGCGAACCGTCCACCGTCCGCACGATCGGTCTGCCGTCAAACACATCGATGACCTCTCCCGGCACATATGCGGAGAAATCGATCATCTCGTCAAAGGGATGCGCCTGCCATATCGTCACTTTCTCGCCGCCAAGCATGGCAAAAGCCCCCGGAAACGGAGCGGCCACACCGCGGATAAGATTATAGATGTTCCGCGTCCTCTCATGAAAATCGATCCTGCCATCCGCCGCGGTACGTTTTCCGTACCATGAATCAAAATCTTTGGACTCCGTACGGATCGGAATGTTCCCTTCCCGATAGGCCGCGATCAACCGGCGGATCAGGTTTTTGGAACAGATCATATTCTTGTACTGGGCCGTCCGGATATCGTCATGGGGCGTTATGGAAAACATTTCCGTCGCAAAGATATTGGGGCTGTCGGCTTTCTCGTCATAGCGGAACAGATTCAGATTAAATCTGGTGTCTCCCAGAATGATCGACCAGTTAAGGGGCGAACGCCCCCGCCCAAAAGGCAGATATCCGCAGTTGCCGTGAAAACCGTAGATGCCGTACTGAAAACAGTCCAAAACGCTTGGCGGGATCAGCCTCTGCCAGCCCATGGAAATTCCAAGGTCAAACTCATTTTCCTGCAGAAAACTCTGGGTCTTTTCATCCGTCAGGAAATAGCTGTCCGCCTCATGCACGGCGATCCCGTATTTCTGGGTCAGCCACGACAGACCCTTGTACCCCGACACCTGATTCTTCTTCGTCACTTCGGGGCTTATGGTAATGACCAGATCCACCGGGCATATCGTATTGTGAATAAATTCCACGATATTTTCAGAAGTGTCTTTGACACCGAACACTACGATCTTATATTTCATGCTGATCTGTTTCCTTTCATTCTCACAAGCACAAACTTACATTTCGCCAAAAGGTATTCCGCGCATCGGGCCGCGCCATAGGTATGCCTTACGGACGGCTCCATGGACAGATACTCCGAATAGGAGATCATCTTTTCCCCATATTCTTTGAAAATACGTCTGTAACGCTCTTTCTGTTCATCCGTCACGGTATTGGCATGAAGAACGATCGTCGTCGCTCCCCTCTTCCGCTTCAGACTGCGGCTCATCATAAACGAGATCGGATAGAAAGTCATCCCTTTGTACCGGTACGGCCTTTTGCCGAATCCGTCCGTGATTCTGGTGAATCCCGCAGCCTTCAGCGCCTTGATCGTATTCTTGTCATAAGAATGGGCCGGAGCCATGAAAATATCGGTTTCGATACCGTGTCTGCGCAGTTCGTCCCTGCCAAGCGCAAGCATCTTCTCCTGCTCGTCATAGGGAAGACCGGCAAATTCGGAATAATCATTCAGAGGAAAAAGTCCGCCTTTCCGGGTGGAATAGACATGCCGGAATCCATGCATCGCAAGACTGTATCCCTCGTCTTTCAGCTGTTTCATCACATCATAGAAATCTTCCCGCGCCCCGCCGCAGGACAGTTTCGGATCTTGGTTGTCGGGCACGATCCCAAGCAGCGGCGTAATGCCCGCTTCCCGAAACAGGCGTTGAAAGAAACGGAAATTATCCCAATTCATATCGGGTGTGATATCATCCATCCGGACTGCGATCTTATTACACATTCTTAACGTACCAGTCGATCGCCAGAGCAATCCCTTTCTCGAAATCATACTCCGGATCATACCCTAAAAGTTCCCGCGCCTTGCTGATATCCGCATTGGAATCCCGCACATCTCCCTTGCGCGGAGGACCGTAATCAGGCTTGATGTCCTTGTGGAGCGCCTTACACAGATGGTCATAGATATCGATCAGGAACAGTCTTCCGCCCGCGCCGATGTTAAACGCCTGTCCGGCCGCTTCGCTGGGCGCCAGACATGCGCGCAGATTGGCTTCGATCACATTGTCGATATAAGTGAAATCGCGCGACTGCTTTCCGTCGCCGTTGATCGTGGGCACCTCGTCATGAAGAAGCTGTCTGATAAATTTCGGAATGACCGCGGCGTACATCCCTTCCGGATCCTGCCTGCGCCCGAACACATTAAAATAACGCAGGCCGTATGTATCCAATCCATACAGTTCCTTGTACAGCCTGCCGTATTCTTCATCGACTTTCTTGGTCAATGCATAGGGGGACAGAACGTTTCCTTCCTGTCCTTCTTTCTTCGGCAGCAGGACGGAATCCCCGTAGACCGACGAACTGGAGGCATACACAAACTTTTTCACCCCGTTCTGTCTGGAAGCTTCCATCATATTCAGGGTGCCTCTTATATTGATCTCCTCATACAGAAGCGGCATTTCGATACTGCGCGGCACGCTTCCCCACGCCGCCTGATTCAGCACATAATCCACGCCTTTGACCGCTTCCATGCAGGTATCCAGATCCCGGATATCGCCCTTGATAAAAGTAAATTTTTCATGGGAAGTAAGCGGTTCTATATTCTCGTATTTACCGGTAGAAAGGTTGTCCAGACAGCGCACGGTATAGCCCATCTCGATCAGCGCCTCACAGATATTGGAGCCGATAAAACCCGCGCCGCCCGTAACGAGAAAAATACTGTCCTTGTCAAAGACCAGTTCTCTATAACCCATTTTTGTTCCCTTTCCGGAATATCTTCCGATACCCCTCTTTTCTCCTGACGGCGGCCTTTTTATCCCGCCGCGGCCGCAAAGCCGGAACCGTTGTCGATTCCCGGCGGCTTTACAATCTCCAATAATAATAATCCGACGTCATGTATTCTTCCTTGTCGAACATACCCTTGATGTCCGCCAGCACTTTTTTCTCATTTCCCGCTTTATAGAACTTGTCTACATCCGCCTTTGTCAGCTTGGCAAACACGTCGTGTGCAACGGCGACCACCACGGCGTCCATATCCTTTACATCTTTCAGGCTGCCGAACGTGATCCCATACAGCCGCTCGGCCTCCGCCGCATCCGCCGCGGGGTCTACAACGATCGGCCGGATCCCGTATTCCCCTAACTCGTTATAAATATCGATGACTTTCGTATTTCTGGTATCGGGGCAGTTTTCCTTGAACGTAAAGCCAAGGATCGCGACCCTTGCCGTTTTGACCGGAATATTGACCTTGATAAGATTCTTTACAAGGCTTTCCGCCACATATTTTCCCATTTCATCATTTATGCGTCTTCCCGACAGGATAATGCGGGAATGATAGCCTAACTGGTCGGACTTGTAAGTCAGATAATACGGGTCTACGCCGATACAGTGCCCGCCGACCAAGCCCGGTTTGAACGGCAGGAAATTCCACTTGGTACCGGCCGCCTCCAACACCTCCAGCGTATCGATCCCCATCTTGTGGAATATGATAGAAAGTTCATTCATAAACGCAATGTTGATATCCCTCTGGCTGTTCTCAATAACCTTGGCTGCCTCCGCGACCTTGATGGACTGCGCCCGGTATACTCCGGCATCCACCACAAGTTCATACACTTTGGCGACCGTATCGAGCGTTTCCTCATCCATGCCGGACACGATCTTGGTGATCGTTTCCAGTCTGTGCACTTTATCGCCCGGATTGATACGCTCCGGCGAGTAGCCGATCTTGAAATCCACGCCGCATTTTAAGCCCGATTCCTTCTCCAGGATCGGCACGCAGATCTCTTCCGTCACACCCGGATATACGGTCGATTCAAACACGACGACGGAACCTTTTGTCAGATTCTGCCCTAAGATACGGCTTGCGCTTTCCACCGGCGACAGATCCGGCGTATGATCAGATTTTACCGGAGTGGGCACCGCCACAATATGGAATCTGGCTTCACGCAGTCTGGACGGATCCGCTGTAAATTCCACCGAAGTTTTTTTGATCACGTCGGCCCCCACTTCATTGGTGGGATCTATGCCGCTTTGATACAGCCTGATCTTTTCCTCGTTCAGATCGAAACCCACTACCTTTATTTTTCTTGCAAAAGCAACCGCAATGGGCATCCCGACATATCCAAGACCTACCAATGACAGTTTTTCTTCTCCGCTTACGATTCTTTCATACAGATCCACTTTTTATCCATCCTTCCTCTTTCTGTGTTTATGCGCCTGCGATGATCCGCCTGTCCGCCGGGCCAAACGCCCGGTCCGGCAGATCTATGAGCCATGCTCTTATCCGCCTAAGATCCGCCGCACCTCTTCCATGTAGGAATCCGTGACCAGCGTCCGGTCAAATTCACGCTCCATTTTGGCTCTCGCCAGACGGCCCATGCGGCTCTTCTCCTCATACGACAGCCCCAGGAAACGTTTCAGCGCGTCGATCAGTTCATCGGCATGGCCGGGCGTAAATCCGAAACCGGTCTTTCCTTCCTCAAAAGCTTCCATACAGCCGCTGATATTGGACGCTATGACAGGGCGGCCCGTAGCGGCGGCCTCGATCAGGGAATTGGACATCCCCTCGTGGAAAGATGCGATCACCACAGCGCCCGCGGCGGTCAGATACGGATGCACCTCCGTGTGGAAACCAAGCCAGTGTATGATCCCGTCCTTCTCCAGAGAATCCAACACCGCCTCGTAATCTTCATCGCACGCGCCCAGCACGTCAAACTTCACCGTATCGCTGTGCAGGGCTTTTGCCGCCTCGATAAACTCTATGATCCCGCGCTCTTTCATCACTCTCCCGACAAACAGGATATGTACCGTATCGTCTTCGGGATACGGCTCCATTCTGTGCCTTGCAAGGCTGACGCCGGAACCCATGACGAGTTTGTCCTTTTTCCCGGCGATGCGGTATCTCCGAAAAATGTCCCGGTTTTCCGTATTCTGAAAGAAAACGCACTCCGCCTTTTTTAACCCCGCCCGATACATGCCGACGATGAAACGCACAAAAAGCCCCGTCCGGTCAAAAGCGCCGCCAAGTCCGGTGATCGTTGCGATATACGGAATGTGCATCATTCTGGCACAGAACCCGCCGTATATGTTCGGCTTGATCGTATAGACGGCCGCCAGATCCGGTTTTATCTCTTTCATCAGTCTGCGGTAACTCAGATAGAGCTTGATATCCTCCAGAGGATCGACTCCCCGCCTGTTAATGTCCGTATGTATCACATGCGCTCCCTCGGCGCACAGTTCTTTTGTCCGGACGTCGTCCGGTACGCTGATATAGACCTCGTTCTCCTTCAAAAGCGCCTCTATGAACTCGTTTCTGAAATCATACAGACCGCCTGACGAATTGCCCAATATCAATATTTTTTTCTTTTTCCCTGTATTTGCGTCCATTGCAGCGCCGCGCTCCCGAACCGGCGGGAAACTTTACGGAACGATCTGTTTCCCGTTCATATCCTGTATTTCGATTTCATTATACTTCATCATACATATATTTTCCCGGTAATCTCCGATATTTACCGCATTTTCCCCGCCCGCCAGATTGATCAGCACCTGCTTAGGCATATTGACGCCGCAGGCATACGCATGGGGATATCCGCCCCCGAAACGGGGATTGACCTCTGAAATATAATATACCCCATCCCGCAGGAAAATATCAATATCTATCATGCCGATAAATCCGCAGGCTTCCACGAAGTCCCGCAGCATGGCAAACAATTTCTGATCCTTGACCGATACGGATTTGTCCGTTTCCCCGGCGCGCATTTTGATCTTCTTCTTGACAAAGATCGACGTACATTTCCCCGTCTTCATATCCGCATAGACGTCCGCTCCGTATTCCTGTCCGTCCATATATTCCTGTATCATCAAATCGTCATACAGGCGGAAAAGGAGTTCGATCTCCTCGTCGCTGCCCGCCCGGTTGATATTGATGCTGGCGCTCCCTTTGACCGGCTTGACAAATACCGGATAAGAAATTTCTCCTTTTTTCAGGGCATCGTAGAAATCTTCTTTTTTCACATAACATCTGGCGGTCGGGATACCCATCTTTTCAAGCAGAAGGAACATACGATATTTATCAAAACAGGTTTCCACCAGATCATAAGGCGATACGATGGGCGTCGTCCCTATCTGCGTGAAACGTTCCCGCTCTTTCGCCAACAGGCTGAGTTCCGGATCGATCAGAGAAAACACTCCGTCTATCCGTTCTTTTTTACAGATATCCAATATGCGCTCCGTGTAATCCGGCGCGGTGATCCTCGGAACAAGGTAAAACGCATCGGCATCATATACGGCAGGCGCCAGATTGGAACAGTCCGAGGCAACGACTCTGCCGTCGTCCCCGATCTCTTTTTTAAAATACTGAACTATCTTATTGCGCGTCCCCGCGCTGAGTATCAGAATATTCATGCCATGCTGCCTTTCTTGTAACGGTTGTTGTCATATCTTAAAGAGTGCCGTCTTTTTTTCCTTTCATCTGTCCTCTGCGATACACATCAAAATCCACCGTGACCATCTCCCCGCCCGACAGGACATCGGAATGTCGCAGGACCTTTCCCACCGTCATAACAACGATCTTTAGATCCATAAGGAAAGACAGATGTCTGACATACTCCAGATCATAGGCAAACCTCTCTTCCCACCCCAGCGTATTGCGGCCGTTTACCTGCGCCAGTCCCGTAAGTCCCGGACGCACATCGTGTCTGTGCATTTCCTCTTCCGTATACCACGGAAGATATTTCACCAACAGCGGTCTGGGGCCTGCCAGACTCATATCGCCTTTTAAGATATTCCACAATTCCGGCAGTTCGTCCAGACTGGTGCTCCTGAGTTTCCTCCCGAAAGAGGTAAGCCGCGCTTCATCGGGAAGCAGCTCTCCTTTTTCATCCCGGTTGTTATTCATGGAGCGGAATTTGTACAGATAGAAAAGTTTTCCGTCTTTTCCGGGTCTTTCCTGCTTAAAAATAACGGGCGAACCCAGTTTGACCCGGATCACGGCGCCCAGTATCAGATACACAGGCGAAAGCACAAGAATCCCGCACAAAGAAATTATGATATCCAACAGTCTTTTGATATATTTCCGGTACATCTCTTTCTCCTACATCTGCTGCCTGCCGTCATTTCCCACCGCTTGGCGCACCGGCCGCTTTTTTGCAGCGCTTTTGCGCATCGCGCCGCAGATCACCTGCCGAAACACTTCCGCACCGTACCGATGATCAGTTCCATATCTTCCGGCGTATTCTTGATATCGCTGGGCAGACACAATCCCCTGTCAAAGATATCTTCTCCCACGCTGCTGCCGTCCGCATTGTGCGGAATAAAATCATAGGGCGCAAACACCGGCTGCAGATGCATCGGCTTCCAGATCGGTCTGGTTTCCGCATTGACGCCTTCCAGCGCATCCATCACCCTGTCCGGCGCCACGCTGCTGCCCTTGTCGATCGTCATACAGGAGAGCCAGCAGTTAGCGTCCCCGTCCGGATTGAGAGGATTCATGGTGATCTCAGGTATATCCGCGAACGCCTCTCTGTACTGTGCATAGATCTCTTTTTTCCGCTGCTTATGCTCTTCCAGATGCAGAAGCTGCCCTCTGCCGATACCGGCCGTGACGTTGCTCATACGGTAATTATACCCGATCTGGGAATGTTGATAATGCCTTGCGGGATCTCTGGCCTGTGTCGCCAAAAAGGTCGCCTTCTTTACCGCCGCCTCATCTTTAGAAACGAACATGCCGCCTCCGGAAGTGGTAATGATCTTGTTTCCGTTAAAGGAATAGATCCCGTATATTCCGTAAGTTCCCGTATGTCTGCCCTTATAGGTGCTGCCCAGAGATTCGGCCGCATCCTCCATAAGCGGCACATCGTGCTTTCTGCAGATCGCCATGATCTCCTCCAGTTTGGCCGGTGTGCCGTACAGATGCACACAGATCACCGCCTTCGGATGGGGATACTTTTCAAACGCCCTCTCCAGGGCCTCTGGAGAAAGATTCCACGTGTCAGGCTCCGCATCGATAAATACGGGCGTGGCGTCCTCATAGATGATCGGATTGCATGTGGCGGAAAACGTCAGATCCGACACGAATACGATATCGTCCCGTCCGACGCCAAGCAGTTTCAGCGCCAGATGAATGGCCGCCGTGCCAGAGCTGAGCGCAGCCGCATGGCCGCAGTCCGTATATGTTTCCATCTCTCTCTCAAACGCATTGACGTTGGGCCCCAAAGGCGCGATCCAGTTGGTGTCAAACGCCTCCTGTACATACTTCTGTTCGTCGCCATGCATGGTAGGACTCGACAGATAGATTCTTTTTCGTTCCATAGGATCTCCTCCTGTTTATGCAGTATCGGCATCACCCGTACCGGCGCCTGTTCCTCTATTCATCCGCCGGGCTGTGATAAGTGGGAACGATCTCCCGGATAAGAGGCCTGATATCGGAATTTTCGATCTGGCACTCGTCCTTTAACCGTTTCAGCTGCGCAAAAAATTTCTGTTCATCGATCTCGATCGGCTTGCCGATATGGATCATCTTGTTGGCCGTTTCCCTCATGCCCTCTTCATCCATCAAAAGTTCCTCATACAGCTTTTCGCCCGGACGAAGCCCCGTAAATTCGATCTTGATGTCCTCGCCCACGCGGTAGCCCGACAGTTTGATCAGGTTCTCCGCAAGATCGAGGATCCTGACGGGTTCCCCCATATCCAGCACAAATATCTCGCCGCCCTTCGCATAGGCTCCTGCCTGAAGCACGAGCGAAACCGCCTCCGGTATCGTCATAAAATAACGGATGATGTCCGGATGGGTCACAGTCACCGGGCCGCCCGCCTCGATCTGTCTGCGGAACAGAGGTATGACGCTTCCGTTGCTTCCAAGCACGTTGCCGAACCGGACCGCCACGAACTCCGTATCGTAATGCTTGTCAAACGTCTGGATGATCATCTCACAGATACGCTTGCTTGCCCCCATGATGTTGGTCGGATTGACCGCCTTATCCGTGGAGATCATCACAAAACGCTGCACGCCGCTCATTGCCGCCGCCTGCGCCGTCTTGAACGTGCCGAACACATTGTTCTTGATCGCCTCGGTAGGACTGTCCTCCATAAGCGGCACATGCTTATGCGCCGCGGCATGGTACACGATGTCCGGCTTATATTTCGCAAAAATGTAATTCATGCGGTTTGTATTGCGCACGGAAGCGATCAGCACGACCAGATTCAGATCCGGATAGTGCGCCTTCAGTTCCTGCTGCACGTCATAGACCGCGTTTTCGTAAATGTCCACTATGACAAGCTGCTTTGGCTTATGGGACGCGATCTGCCTGCACAGCTCGCTGCCGATGGATCCGCCCCCGCCTGTCACAAGAACGGATTTGCCTTGAACATAACCCAGAATGGAATCCAGATCGACGCTGACCGGATCCCGTCCCAGCAGATCTTCCACTTCCACATCCCGCAGTTTGCTGACGTTCACCTCGCCGTTGACCAGCTGGTACATTCCGGGGAGAGAGCGCAGCTTACAGTTCGTGTCTTTACAGATCTCCAGTATTTTTCTGATCTCCGCTCTGCTTGCGGAGGGCATGGCCACAATGATCTCATCCACGCCGTAGACGTCGGCGCACTCCACGATCTTATCCCGGCCGCCCACAACTTTAATGCCCTGAATATATCTTCCCCATTTTCCGTTATCATCATCAATGATACATTTGATTACCATCGTCGAGAAATTACTGTTGACGATCTCTTTGATGATCACGTTTGCGGCTTCTCCCGCCCCGATCACCATGACGGAGATCAGGTTCTTCTTGTTCTGCTGTTTATGTTTCAGGCTCCTAAAGAACCGATAGGAGAAACGACTGGCAAAAATGCAGGTGATAAGCAGAAACATATACAGGAAATAATAGCTTTTGGGCACCGGCTGCGAAGCCACTTTGGCAAATTGAAGCGCGATACTGTTCACCGCCGTGGACAGGACGCAGGATACAACGATATTCTGCAGTTCCGTTTCACCGGCAAACGCCCACAGACTGCTGTACAGATGAAAGAAATAAAAAATGACCAGCGTAACGATAATGTTGATGGGCATGACGCGCTCGATCGGACGCATAAAATGAGCCGGTATCGAATTCACCGCGAACTCATAACGCATCAGAATGGCAAGATAACTGGCCAGAATAATGCTGATCACATCGTAAATGACCAGACATGTCCTTCTGTAAAATATTTTTACATTAAACGGTTTTCTGATTTTATCATCCTTCATGTCTTATCGTCCTTTGTCTGTCAAAAAGAAGAGAAGCCATCGCCGCCATCAGGCAGAACGTCATAGGATTGCACGGATGAAATATCCATTCCGTCAATCCCGCCACGGCAAACACGGTCAAAAGCGCAAGCGGCAGGACCGCGCAGACCCGGTCGTCTTTATGGGCGTGGTAATAAAGCGCAGCCTGAACCAGCGTGCACAGGCCAAGCAGGATAAACGCCGCGCCTACATAGATGCCATGGTCATATGCCACTTGGAGATAGATATTGTGCGCGTGGAAAATGTATTCGCCGTTCTCCTCCTGGATTCCCATCTTGTCATGCCCGTCCGTATTCAGATTATCGATATACAGTCTGAATATTTCCAGTCTTCCGTTTGTGTAGGATTCTTCCCGGTCCGCTTTTTCCAGATCCGAATCCGTCGGTATGCCTGCGGATCCGTCCGCCGCAGATGCCAGCAGGATCTCCCTCGCCCCTATGACCCTGTCTTCCGGAACGCCAAGTATCTTCATCTGAAATACCTGTATAAAACGCTTCGGAGTCATATAATAGCGGGAGTCCATATAACGCCCGTGCATGATCTCGTCCGGCAGTTCCTCTATCTCATGGAGTATGGGGCTCGCGGCAACGGACGGTATGATCCTCTGCGCCGTGAAAGTCACCGGAAAGCAGAGAAGAACGGCGAGCGCCATCCATGCGACGCCCCGCAGCGCGTCCCGCCGTCTGCGTTTCATGGAAACACACATGATTGGAACGATCACCAAAGCCATAGCCAGAACGGCGATATATCCCGTCCTCGATAAAGTAAGCACCAGATACACCGAAGATACGCCCAGTATCAACAGTTCCCTGTATACGCCCGCCAGCCTCGGACACTTTCGGTATGCATCCCAGAATCTGACCAGAGCAGCGCATACCACAAGCGCCAGATACACTCCCGTCATTGTCACGGTGTGGAAGATGAAAGGGTACCGGGAATAAATGAAAAACATGTATGGTCTGTGCAGCAGACAATACAGCGTCATTACTCCAAAATGCAGCAGGATGCCATTGCAGATATTCTTCAGCAGCTCGGCTTTTCCGTCCCATGCCGCCATGTTCAGATAAAACACCCCGAAAGCGCATACCAGATAGACCGGCCATCCTCTGGTATTGCGATGCCACAGGATCAGAGCGAAGAAAACCACGACCGGGATCCAGTACCAGACGGATATCCCCTTGATCTGACGGCGGACAAGATACCGGATCGTGCCGATTATGACAAGCCCCGCCAGAGCGCACGCCCATACCGTGAGCCGGATTATGCGGATCTGCTCGTCGTCCGGTTCTTCCAGAGCCATGACCGTATTCCTATAGTACCACGTCCCATAGCCCAGAGCCGCCGCGGCGTATATAAGATCGACGATGTTGAACAGATCCCTGCCCTTATACGTCACGATCACCGCAAGCGCCAAAAATATCAGTTCCTGCCGGAACGCGGCCGTGTGATGCATCTCATACAGTCCGTTCATATAGTTACAGCATGCCCAGAGCGCACCGGCGAAACAGACAGACTGCAGAAGGCTGCGCCAATGTGCGCCGAGAACATCCAGAACGGTCCGGTCCGACGCAAGGCCTGTCCGGTCATGATTGACCGCATACAACAGGATCGCGGCCGCAGCCGCCACGCTGACCTCATAGAAAATAATGGACACGGTGTCCGTTGTAAACAGCCGGCATGGCCACACCGCAAGAAAAGCCGCCACAGCCGCCATGACAATGAGCGGATCGCAGACTGCCTTTACCGTCTGTTCGACCGTAACCAGCGTATCTTTCTGCGGCCTTGCGGCATAATATCTCCTAGTCAAAAGCTCTGTCGATATGCCGATCAATAGAAGCGCCGCAGCGCACAATAACGTTTTGCCTTTTCTGAGCGGTATACTGTATTCGAAGCGCGTGACTGCGCAGCGTTCCGTATCTTCCACATTGCCGTAATAGAGCGTTCCGATATATATATTACCCGAATCTTCCGTATTTTCATACGCCAGTCGGAAAGGATCGCCCATTCCCCGCACCAGATAATAATATTCTCTGCCGACCTCCGCGTCGATATTGACCTGCACCGTGCAGAATCCCGGAAAGCTCTCTTTCGTTTCCACTTTTATGGGCTGCTGCATGAGCATGTTCATCTTGGCGTCGTAAAGAATAAATTCAAATTCTCCGTCGGCCGTTCCCTCGGTAAAATAAATATCAATATTTTTTAATCGGTCATACTGGGCAATAAACATCTGCTGCACCGTATAGTCTTCCGTGACCGGCTCGGACTGTGCAGTAACCTGACCGCGGCTGCCGGAAACCACCGTTTCCTTTATGAGGCGCAGCGGCCACAGCGAAAACAACATACACAGTACAACGATCCAGACAGTGGTGCGGATCGCCTGACCTTTATTCACAATTTTATTCATTCCCACTCTCCGCCGGAAAAATCTTTTACGTTTTAGTATATCATGAATGTATATTTTTTACAAATTCACCTTCCGGATACCGCCCGTCAGATTCCGGCTCCTCCCCGCCGAATCCCGGCCGCGCGCCGTCGGCTCCGGAACGCCGCCTGTCAGATTTCTTCTGTCAGCATGGCGAGAAACAGCGGCGCGGCAAACCAGAAGATCAGCACATACCGGGGCAGATAGGTAGGTCCTAACAGCACCGTCAGCCAGACCGCAAGCGCCGTCATGCAGGGGATCACAACGTGATATCTCCTGCGGTACAGCACATAGGCAAATACGAACGCGATCCCCCAGAAGACTCCTCCCGGCGAAAACAGCATGGAAACGACCGGTATTTTTTCATGGGAGATCTCCAATGACATCTTCCTGTATAATCTATCCAGCCATGGTATCCTGCTTTCCCTGACGCCCGGTTTCTCTACCTCATAGCCGAAATAGGAACTGTCCTCATAAGTAAAGGTGAAGACTCTGCTGCCTGAATAGACGTCGATCACCGTATCGGGATACCAGAATCCATAGGAATTGGCCAGCCACGCATTGAGGTAAGACAGCGGTTTTCTTAAGCCGATGCGCGCCCACAGCCTGACATACCGAAACCTGTCGGCGGCAAATGCCTCGTTGCGAAACTGCACCTTGACGGGATCCGACAGCTTGGGCATATAGAGAGCCAGAGCCTCTTCCGGCAGGATCTCGTGCAGTATCTCTGTATCCTCCGGCCCGAACACCTCGCGGTTGAATTTGTAAGTCCTTGCAAGCTGCTGTATCGGCACCGTGAGTATCTCTTGGCTTTCCCCGCCTTCGGCATGAAGCGCGGCCGCCACACCGGCGTCGATCAAAAAATAGGACAGCCCGGCCGCTGCCAGAAGGACCGCCATCTTCCCAAAATGTCTTCTGTGCCGGATCAAAAGGAATGGAATCAGGAGCGCCAGCGCATAGACGCCGTTTCTGCGCAGCAGCATCGCCGCTGCCGCACTCAGCACAAAAAGCGCCGCTTTTCCGAAGGATGCAAAGAAAGCGTCTTCGTCGGATTCCAGATCGAGCATCGACAGCATCAGCATCAGGAGCGACGTCGAAAACAAGGTATCTTTCGACGAACAGAGCGCATACATGACAATGACCGGGAAAAGGGCCAGATAAAGAACGGAAAAGATCCGCAGTCGTCCGGAGCATTTCCGGGCGCGCATAAAAGAGAGCATACGGGTAAAACCGAAGGACACGGCTGCCATCTGTAAGATCATGTAACAGGCTATTCCCAGATTATAAGAACCTGTGGCCCGCTGTACGCCGCAGACGATACCGCCAAGCAGCAGCACATGCAGGAGCGGATGGTGCGTATTGAACGACCATTCCGCCGCCTGTTTCCATTCGTCCCATGCATCGTACACAAAGAAACCCGGATATACTGCAAGCAGAACCGGGATCCAGCACAAGATCAGGCAGCAGAAAACAAGGATATCCCTGCGCCCCGCCGCCTGCTTCAACGCGGCGCCGTCGTCCGTGCCGTCCGCCGCTGCTTTTCTCCGCATATTCATACCTTCCAGACAGCTCCAGATCTTTCTCGTCAAAATCGTAAAAAGGCATGTAAGGACAGGCAGGGACACCCACAGCCGCCAATCTTTAAAATTCACGTTGCCCGACGCCTCAAGACGGGCTCCAAACAGCATAGCCGTCGAAAGAAAGAAACCGAATACGGCCGCGATCGACCAGCCTCTCCTGTCCTGCAGATCGATCGACCGAAGGGCATTTCCCACCGCATACAGACACAGCAGCCATACGAATACCGAAAAGATACTGTTGGTAAATCCAAGGACATTCTCTTTCAGATTCATCGCCTGAGGCAGGCAGACCGTTCCCGCCGTCGCGATCAGAAAAGCCGCCGCGTTCCTTTTCCGATTGACTGCCGACTCATTTCCGCTCATCGTTTTCGATCCTTTCCGCAGGTGTTGACGCATTGCGTGGATCCGCCCCGGCACACTCCTTGACAACATACTGCGGAGAATGGTTGAGAGAGATGTAGATCCTTCCGACATATTCTCCGATCATACCCAGCATGAGCATGATCATTCCGCCAAGGAATACCAGCGCCGCCATTATCGCGCTGAATCCGAGCGGCACACTCGGATTGATAAATTTCTTTATGATCGTATAGATGCCGTACAGGAATCCCCCGGCCGCGGTCATGCACCCGACCGCCGTAGCGATCCTTAACGGCTTGATGCTGAAAGCCGTAAATCCGTTGAACCACAAGCCCATCAGCTTGCCCAAAGTGTACCCCGAAGACCCCGCTTCTCTGTCACGATGCGTCACTTCAACGTTGGCGATATTTCTTGTCGTACGAAGGACCAGTCCGATCACATAGGGATACGGATTTTCATAGCGCAGCAATTCATCGATCACAAACCTCTTCGCGGCAAAGTAACTGGAAACCTGAAGTTCCTTTGGTTTTCCAAGCATGATCCGGGTCATAAGTTCATTGATCTTACTGCCGAAATTCCGAAAACTGGAATGATGTTTATGCGCATACTTTGCATAGACCACATCGTTTCCTTCTTCAAGCTTATCAAGCAGCCTGCCGACTTCATCTGCCGGCGTCTGTCCGTCGTCGTCCAGACAGACCACGATATCCCCGTCGGAATAACGAAGCCCCGCCATCAATGCGGCATGCTGCCCGAAATTCTTGGCCAGATCCACGCCGATCAGGTTATCCCGCTCCCGCTGCAGACTCTTGATCGTTTCCCATGTTTCGTCCGGAGAACAGTCGTTGACCAGCACCAGATCAAAGCGGTACTGGGGCATAGATCTCATGGTATTTTCGATTTCTTCCACCACATGCCCGATCGTCTGCACCGACCGGTAGCACGGGATCACAAAACTTACACTTTTCATTTTCTTTACCCTCTGTCCCTGCGGGGATTAATGGCCGCCAGCAGCACCATATCCCGGTATCTGCCGTCTACGAACACTTCATCCTCCAGATACGCTTCCCGCCGGAAGCCTCCCCGCTCGCATCCTTTAATGGACGGTATGTTATCCGCAAAAATGCGGCAGAATACTTTATGGATCTTCAGATCTTCAAAACAATAATCCAACGTCATGCGAACGATCTGGGCGCTGATCCCTTTGCCGGTTTCCGTTTTTTCCCCCAAGAACATCCCGTATTCGATCTTGTTATGTTCTTTGTCGTAATCCCGCACATAAGTACAGCCGATAGGCCGGTCCGTTTCATTCTCGCAGACGATAAACTGATAACCCTTTCCGGTATCGATCATCGTGCGGAGCCAGTTCAGATGCCCCTCTCTGGTAAACGGTTTCTGATATATAAAGTACGGCCGCACCGAATCACTGTTGCGCCATCTGATGATGTCGTCGGTATCATCCACCGTGATAGGCCTTAGATAAACGTCTTTCCCCTGTATTTTTCCGTCCTGCAGTACACTCATATGCCACCTTACTCCTTTTCCTGCACCTGATAAACTCCGTAATCCGCGCCGATCCTGTCGATCTGGCAAAGTTCTGCCTCCGTACCGTGCTCACGGTAATAATTCTCCAGCCAATCCGTACCGTTTTCCCGCGATGAGTCCTTTATGATCACATAGGCATGCTCCCCCAAGAGGCCGTCCGCCATGGAATCCATGCCAAAATAAGCAAGTTTCTGCCGGTACAGCGGGCTTTTGCACATCCATCCGCCCATGATGTCGCGATTGGCGATGGAATTATCCACGTCCTCAAACATCTTCTGAGAAAAGGAAACCGTGGAATATACATCCTCAAAATAAAAATCATCGGGATGCGCCGCACAATACGCATCGATCTCCTGAGCCGCCTGGTTGGCCTGCTGTCTATGCCGCATGTCCTGACCGGTCTTTTCCAGACTTCCCGGTATCATGCAGAGAAGGAGCAGCGCCCCGATCCCCGCCGGAAAAAAGACCGTGCGCCCGCCGGACAGCTTTCCGGCATACCACGCGGCCATTCCCGCCAAGACGGCGAACTCCGCGAGATAAAGCGGATGTATGATCCTCTCCGGGTCCCTGCCTTTTAACAGGATATACATCCACGGAACGCTCCGTATCAGCGCAAGCAGCCCCAGTCCGGCAAGACAGCCGAATCTGCCTTTTCCCTTCCGGCATACCGCTGTCAGGATCCCTATGACAAACACCGCGCCATAACCGGCCAGTGCCAGAACGCTGTAGGATCCGTCGCCCAGATGCACGATGCGATATCCGTACTGCTTTGCCTTGTCCCAGAGAAGGGCTTGTCCGTCCGTATCCTGCGCAGCCAGTTCCTCCGCGCGGTCCGCAAGCGCCTTCATCATATATCCGTCGATCGCTTCGTCCAACCCGAAATTATAGTTGGCCAGAAGCTGTCTTTGCGTTTCCGATATGCCCATACCGGCCAGACTGTCTGCATAGGCGTCGTCCGTCACCACATCCATATGGAAATCATACAGGCGCGTGCGGTCATTAAAAAAACCGCGGAAGCTGCGCCACTCGGCGCTGCCGTACGCCGCCTGATCGATCAGAAGGCCGCATCCCATACCGGCTAAGACCGCCCCAAGCACCGCCCCGTATTTTATCCAGTTCTCTTTTCCCAACGGATTCTTTTCCGCCAGCAGACGAAACAGCCCCGCGGCAGCTATGAACGGGGTGAGCAAAAGCAGCATTTCCGTACGCAGCCAGAAAGCCAGAAGGACGAGTACGACGGCAGGTATGTTCTGTTTCACAAAATCTTTCGCCGAAAGACCGTCTGGCGTTGTCATAAACCAGAATATGGCCGTGGAAGCCATAAGGCCGCACACTACCGAATACTGCACGGCGGTCAGGTGGAGCAGCATAACGCCCCATATGAACAGAGTCAGCAGCACAAGCCCCAGCGCCTTTCCGAGCCTCTTTCCGGTCCGCCCTGCGCACAGCCGCAGCAGCCGGACCCCCGTCAGATACAGGCTTGCAAACTGGCACAGGCACAAAAAAAGGCCATACCACGGGATCTTCTGCCACAGTTTATAACACAGGCTGATGCAGGAACCGAGAATATACAGCATCTGCATATTGCGGCCGTCAGGCGTTCCCGCATACACCCCCGACAGGACATCCTTCATCATGACGTCGTCGTTCAGATCATAATAGAAATCAAACAACAGGCCGATCAGGATAGCGCTGCACAGGACTGTCAGCAACACGGCAGTATGATCTTCATATTTTTCCCATAATCTGCGCAGCCGCATAGATCTGATGCCTTTCTATCGGTAAAATGCTTTTACCTGATCGGTGATATACGCCACCTCGTCTTCGGTCAATGTATAGAACATCGGCAGTCTGAGCAGTCTTTCGCTCTCCTTAGTCGTATATCTGTCCTCTCCGTGGAATCTGCCGTATTTAAGCCCAGCCGGGGAGCTGTGGAGCGGTATATAGTGAAAGACCGCATACACGCCTCTTTCTTTCAGGAAAGACTCTAAACGGGTCCGCTCTTCTATATCCTTTGTCTTGATATAAAACATATGGGCATTGTGCTCACAGTGGGGCGGTATATATGGCAGCTCGATCATCCCTTCGTCCGCAAGCGGCTGAAGCAATTCTCTGTACTGGTTCCATCTTGCCATCCTCGCCTTTGTGATCTCGTCCGCAAGCTCCAGCTGCGCATATAAATATGCCGCGTTCATGTCGCTCGGAAGATACGAGGAGCCGTAATCCTGCCATCTGTATTTATCCACTTCTCCCCGGTAATACCTGCTTCTGTCCGTTCCCTTCTCGCGGAAGATCTCCGCTTTGTCGATATATTTTCTGTCGCGTATGAGAAGGGCGCCGCCTTCCCCCATACTCAGATTCTTTGTTTCATGAAAGCTGAAACAGCCGAAATCTCCAAAAGTGCCCAGCGCTCTGCCGCGGTAAGACGCCATGATCCCCTGCGCGGCGTCCTCGACCACCATCAGATGATGCCTGTCCGCGATCTCCATAATGATATCCATCTCGCATCCCACCCCTGCATAGTGCACGGGCGCGATAACCTTCGTCTTATCCGTGACTGCGTCCTCGATCAGCGTTTCGTCGATGTTCATCGTATCCGGTCTGATATCCACGAACACCGCCTTTGCGCCGCGCAGTACGAACGCATCCGCCGTGGACACAAACGTGTAGGAAGGAAGGATCACTTCATCTCCTTCTTTGATGTCCGTCAGAAGCGCGGCCAGTTCCGTGGCATGCGTACACGACGTAGTCAGAAGACATTTTGCCGTACCGGTCTGTTTCTCGATCCATTCATTACACTTTTTGGTAAACGGTCCGTCCCCGCATATCTTTTGGTTCCGAACTGCTTCCTGCATGTATTCGATTTCTTTGCCTGTATAAGGCGGCACGTTAAAATTGATCATATTCGTTCCCCTGCTGTCACTCCGGACACTTCATGCGGCATACCGCCGCGTTTGTTTCTATGCGTAGTATAACATACCTTTATTGTTCTGTCACATACACCGTATATCTGTCGTTGGCAAATGTCCGCCGGTAGGAATGACCGTCCATATAATCGGCGAGCATCTGAAGTTTTCCGTCCCGGCCAAGTTTTTCCGCATCCGTTCCGAACCGTTCCATCCCGTCCGCATCCCCATCCAGATACGCAGCAACGGGCGAAGCGGCAATAATGACCGGGCAATCCGTTATCTGCGCCATATCCCGTTCAAATTCCGATTGCAGATAAGAATCCAGATCCGGCCAGAAAGTGGATAAAGCCGGAGGCATATCCAATAGATAGGACAGACCCGGAATATTTCCGTATAGGACAGCCTCCCGCCCTATGAGTCCGGTATCCTCCGCATATTCCGCCAATTCTTCCAGCTGCGCCGCGTTATCAGGATTCGTACAAAGCCCCGCTGCCTTGACCGGTTTGGTCAATTCTTTTTCCCTCGGCTCGCCTTTATCGCCGTCCCGGAACGAAAAGACCATGTGAAATCCTATGCTCTGTATCAGGACGAATGCGGTAAGCAGCACAAAAGGGACCCGCCAAACGACCGCAAAGGGACCGCCTCCGGGCGCGGCATCGGAAACCTTCGCGCCTTTCTCCGGACTGCCGGTCCTGCGGCTGCTTTCATACGCCGTCCACAGTACAAACGGCGCCGCGATAAACAGATCGTTGATGATCGGATATAAATAATTGTTGCTCCCAAGCGGCGTTATCAGGATCTGGACGAGTACGAGAAGCGCCAGCACCTTCTGCTCACGGCGGACCGTTTTCCGAAAAAGACAGCAGACTGCCGCAAATACAATGACAAGCAGCAGCAGGACCGCCGGATAATATATACTGCTGTAATCATAATAGCGGAAACTGAAAACGCCCTTTCCCCAATAGAACCGCAGCAGCACCAGTAATACGCCCAGATAGATCAGCAGGCACACAGCCTTTGTACGGCGCTCCTGCGCAAATATCTTATTCCGGACCGCGAACAGGATCCGCCCGCCCGCCATGCAGACACACGCAAAGGCCATCCAGAACAGGCCGACGGCATAATCTCCGAACATGGAGGTCAACATGGCCGTCGGTTTATAGTCCACCGCGTTGTCCGTCATAGCGAACAACGTCTGCACCATGGAAACATAGGCCCCGGCGCCATACCGGATACAGATCGCCGCAAACGGTATGCCGAATCCGACGGCGTATCCCGCGGCGCAGCAAAGCGTATCCTGAACGGTTTTCCGCAGCGGCCTTCTGCGCGCCGCCGCATCGTACCACAGCGCCGCAATGAAAGCGGCTTGGACTACGTTCGGCATCCGTACCGCCACATTCAGTCCCAGACAGACGCCCGCCGCCGCGTAATACTTCCGGTCCTCTCTCAGGATCCCTTCATACAGAAGCAGGATCCCGGCCGTCATGAACAGATAGGTCATGTAATTGTAAAGACAGGCGGAAGGGCACCAACAGAGCCCTGCTGCGATCCATTCTCCAACCAATACAAGCGGCGCACGGATCCGTCTGCGCAGGATCTCATATGTCCCAAGCGCGGCGGCCGACTGTACCAGTGACGTATAAAAATACATGCCTTTCAAAGTATTGCCGAAGGGCAGCTTCATCATGATACTGCCCGTCACATTTGCGAGAAAGGTCGCCACCGTCCATGTCCCGTCCATCGTCGAAAAAAATTCAAAGTTGGCAAGGCTGTAGGTGGTATCCGTAACTTCCACGCCCCATCCGATATTGAGAAGGGGATACAAAACCAAAAGGACGGGAAACAGGATCCTCTCTATAAAATTGCGGTGTTTTCTATACACTTCTGCGATCCGTTTCATCTGCCGCCCGCTTTCTCAAAGACCCGCGCCGCCCAGCGGAAAATCCTTGCCCTCACATAGTCCACAGCCGTACCCGCCGCATACACGATCAGGATACAGCACAGCATATGCGGCAGGAACCAGAAACTGCCCTGCACGCTCCGGACCCGGAGCCATTTCATCCACTCATAACGCACAAGCACATGCTCGTGCAAAAGATACACACCGAACGTATACGGCGAAATCTTAGTGATAAACCGCGTAAACCGGCCTTCTTTTAATTTTATATCCTTAAAGAGCATGAATAACGCAACGGATGCCTCCAGACAAAAAAGATGATTGTAGCTTGCCGGCATATCCATATAATAAGCAAACGATTCCATGGTACGCGCCAACGCTCCCGACGCGGCGGTCAGAAGAAAGATGCATACACTCATGCAGACATAGAAAAGCGCCGCCCTGCCGATCTTGTCCAGAGCAGGGCATCCGTACATCCGGATATATCCCGCAATCAGGAACAGGCACAGGAACCATCCGAATTCATACCCGTACCGGTCCGTGGCGATCACCGCCGGAATGACGGTTTTCCACACGGAAAAATACAGAAGCAGTATCCCGATGATGATCTTCAGCGTGCGCCGGTCTACCGCCCTCATTCCCGCCGCCAGAAAGGGCGCGAACAGATACATAAGCAGATAGGCGGTGGCAAACCAGTAGTGCTCCGTTTCAATAGGCAGTATATAAGTCAGCCAGTCATAGACCGACAGGCTGCTCCACGAAATCACGCCGGTACATGCCAAGACCACAGGTATCAGGACCGAATAAAAAAGGACCTGCGCGGCCAAGGTCACTACACGGCCCGGCTTCCATGCAGATTCCGCCAGAAAATACCCGCTGATAAGCACATAACAGTTGACCGCCGCGATACAGAAACTATCTATAAAGTGCGCAGCATAATTTACCGCAGACGGATCCGTTGTGTAGTCTGCGATCAGATTTCCTTTATTCAGATAGTGCAGGGCGATGATCATAAGCATCGCCACTACGCGCAGCAGTTCAAAATTTGCCTCTCGCTTGGATTCCATAACGTTTTCCTCTGCACATAACGTTTCCTACTGTCCGTGACGTTTCCGCCGGTCATATGTTTCCCGCTGTCCGTGATGTTTCCGCCGGTCATATGTTCTCCGCCGCCATGGCAGGATCCGTCATTTTTTCTCTTTAAAGATCCATAGCTTGCTGAAAAAATAATTGGCAGCGATCACCAGAACCTGACATACAAGTTTGGACAGCTGTTCGTTTATGCCCGCACAGTCTACCATAAGAAACATCACGCCCAGTTCCAACACTTCCGTTGCCACTCTGGCGCCTACAAAAGCAATAAATTCATCGCGCACAGCTTTCAGGGCGTTGTTTTTGCTCTTAAAAACATAGGTCCGATTGGTCCAATACGCAAATATCACCGTCAATAACCACGAAACCGCCGTAGCGATCAGATAGTGCATACCGAGCGGTTTTGTGAACAGAAAATAAAGTATATAGTTCAGCGCGAACGCAAGAAAACCAAAGATCAGATAATTGATCCCTTCTTCATATTTTCTGTAAAGTTCCCAGCAACGATCCCACAATTTCTTCATCTTTCCCTGACCGCCTTTCCGTCCGCTATGCGGTATACCATATCACATTTCTCAATCGTCTGCAGCCTGTGGGCGATAATGACCAGCGTCTTGCGCCCGTGCAGCCTGTTGATGGATTCCATGATTGCCGCCTCCGTTTCGTTGTCAAGAGCGGAGGTCGCCTCGTCCAGAACAAGCACTTCCGGATCCTCGTAAAGCGCTCTCGCGATACCGATACGCTGCCTTTGTCCGCCGGACAGCCGGATCCCCCGCTCACCGATACCGGTATCCAGCCCGTCTGGCAGACCCCGGACGAATTCGTCCAGCTGCGCTTCTTTTAACGCCTCCCAGACTCTGCCGTCGTCGATGTCTTCATCCGCGTAACCGAACGCCACATTCTTGCGGATGCTCGCATCCACCATAAAGATGGACTGCGGGATATAGCCGATATTTTTGAGCCACTGGGCATAATGTTCTCTTACTTCCACTCCGTCCGCAAGGATCTCGCCGCTCTGCAGCTGCAGCAGTCCCAGCATGATATCCACTATGGTGGTCTTGCCGGAACCGGACGTCCCCACGATACCCACGCTCCTGCCGATGGGGATCTCCATATCCGCCTCGTCAAAGATCAGTACGTCCGTATGGGGATATCGGTAGGTGATCTTCTTCAATTCGATCTTGTCTTTCACCTCAAGCTTGTCCACATCCCGCTCGTTCCGATAAGTTTCTTCCCTGTAATCAATGTTCTTATCTCTTATCTCCTCCTGAAGATTGTCGCTGACCCCCATGAAGAACGGTTCAAAGTAAGCGATCGACGTCAGGTGGTTATTGATTCGGTTTGCGCACGGGATAAGGCGCATCGCCACAACGGCCAGCAGAGTGATCTGCGGCATGATGTCCACGACTTCGGTACCGTTCAGCAGCCGGATCGTCATATAAAGGATCATCCCCGCTATGGCCACCGTTTCGATCAGAAGCCGCGGCGTGGCATTGTACAGATTGTACCTTTGCACGGCATTGACATAACCGGCGCCGCACTTGGCATATTCATTGATGAAATAATGTTCCCGTCTGGCGATCTTGATCTCCTTGATGCCCATGACAGACTGTTCGATCCATTTGAACAGCCCGCTGTAGAAGTTCTGATTTTCTTCCCCGGCCCTGCGCATGACAGGTTTCAGAACGCATTTGATCACCAGAAGAACGATCAGCAGAAGCAGCGTCACGGTGATGCTCATCCATACGTCGGCTGCCAGACTTACCGCTGCAAGGAAAAGAAACACGATGCTTTCACTGGTAAGCTGCAGCAGCGCAAGGATCAGGCCGTACATATTGTTGACATCCGACGTAATACTTCTCTGGATCACCGCGGTATCCGCGTTGAGATAATATTCGTAAGGCCGCTGCATGAAATTGATCATCATTCTTCTGGATGTGGCGAATTGATTGGTAAATACGAATTTCAGCTGTATTTTCTGCTGAAAAAAAAGATAGACATTCTTTAAGATGAAAACAACGACCAACGCCGACATGACGAATATCAGCAGATCTCTTGTATTCCCTATATGAAAGACACGGCAGATGATCTGGAGAGAAACATGGTTTTCCACGGCGTTTTTCTCCAGAACGACGTTCATGGCGGGAAGTATCATGGAAACGCCCAACGCCTCCAGCATGGCGCCGAACAGCATGATAAAAACCAACAGCACCATTTTCCTTTTCTGTTTTGCATCCAGCAGAACCAACAATTTCCTGACTATTTTACCCATGCGACAATGAATCCTTATTCTTCCAGAATATCATTGTATTTTACCATAACCGGCCCTATAAATCAAATATATTGTGCCGCCGGATATCAAAGCCGGGTATCGAAGCCTAATATCGAAGACCGATCTCCACGGAAACCGATCTTCTTCTTGTATCTGCCCCGTCAATCGCATACAAACATACGCGGATGCTTTCTTCCGGCGGCACTTGGGAAATATCAGTCTGCCATGATGCCGCTGTCAGCATTTCTTCCACCCGCCTGTCATTTCCCGTCACGATCTCGATCCCGTAAAGACAGGCAGTCCCCGTTTCGTTCCACCGTACATGGAGGATATCCTCTTTTATGAAAGCCTCCGCTCCCTCCGGCGGCTGCACCGGCTGAAGGGAGATCGGCTCGCTCCATTTCCCATGGCGGGCCCGGTCAACCAAACGCACTTTTGCCTCCCCGTCTATCTCCCACTCGCAGGGCAGGACCTGTTCGTCCAGCGCCGCAGCTCTGCCGTCAGGATATATCATCTGTCTGTATCTCACATCGTCAGATACGAGGACAACGGTCATAACGCCATCCCCGCCGCATACAAGTTCCTGTATCTTTGGCACAGGAAGGAATCTCCACAGCACCTGAACTTCTTCCGAAATCCAACCCTCGATCTCCTCGTTCATGGGTTGGATCCGGAGCCGATAGCAGACATTTTCTTCCAGCTTGTCTGCTTCGATCACCGTCCGCGTTTCTCTGCACATTGAAACTTCGATCTCCTGTCCCGCATTGTCCAGACAGCTGATCCGGTATCGGTCGGCATAAGGGACCTGCTCCCATTCCAGAACTATCCCGTCATCCGTGTCATACCCGTCGATCTTTTCCGGAGGCTTCAAGTCATACAGATAAAATCTTCCCGACGCCGCAGCCGGGCCGGATACATCCGCCGTCTTTCCTCTCACAGACACCTCAATGGTCTGATCCGGCTCTTGGTTTTCATAGACCGCTTCTTTGACACGGGGTCCGTAAGCCACGATCTCCTGCCTTGTTCCGCCCTGTTCATGCCACAGCCTTTCCACCTCATACTGCTCCGCCCTCTCCACAAAATCCCATGTAATACAAAGGCGCCTTTTTTCACACAGATACCGGACTTTTAAATTGGCAGGCCGCTTCAACAGATAGATGGACGTTTCTTCGCCGAGAGCGGAGCCCTCATTATTCCATGCATAGATCCTGATGTGATATTCAAAACCATAAGAAGCCAGATAGAGGCTCTCCTCGTCGCTGCCTGCTATCTCCCATGCGGGACAGCTGCTGTTTCCGGTCACCAGATCGATTTCCGGGCGCCCCGAATGTTTTCTCACCACCACCGGACTGTACCCTTGCGCGCCCCTGCAGTCGTTCCATCTGATGATCAGTTTTTCATCCTGAAAGAAAACTGTCGGCGCCTCCGGCGTCTGTGGATTTTTCTTCCTGTTTTCCGTATTTTCCTTTGGCGCTTTTCTTTCTACGGTATAGGTTCCGGCCGCACCCTGCACTCCTAAAACCCCGCCCAGTATGAGTGTATATCCCAGCCCGCTCCACACCGACTCCTGAACGCCTGTAAGGGCTGCAACAAATGTTTCCGCCAGAACTGTCTGCAGGCCTTCGCAGATCAGATAGTCTGCCACTTCATTGATCACCCATGTAAGGCCCGCGATGGACAGAAATTTTACAATATTCTTCATCCCCTCTTCCGTCAGGACATCATCAAAAATCTGCCCGGTAATGATCTGCTCCGCCGTCTGCAGAACCAGATCCGCTATATTTTTTTCAAGAAGTTTCAGAAAAGTATCAAAGGTAAATTCATGAAAAGTTTCTTTGTCGGCGCTCAATTTCAGATCTTTGAAAGACAGTGCCACAAAATCATCTCCGCCCTCTCCGGAAAAAGCGGACTCCGTCTTGATGCGGACCGTCAAATCAAAGGCCGCGGCCAGTCCGGACTCATTCATTTCAAATTTCTTGGACTTTACTTCCGGAACCGTTTTAAAGCTGATGCCGTCAAGCGCTCTCACCTTACACTTCCCGTTTCCGAATTCCATCTCCGGCAGATCAAAATCCATTTTGGGCAGTTTACCGATCCCGCATTTTCCCAAAGAAAGCCCATTTTCATCTATGTAAAAACGGACCTGTCCCGTAATCGGAAGATCGTCAGGAAAACAAAATACCCCTTCCATCCTGTCCCTGTTGACGGCAATCTGCACTTCTCCCATTTCTATGGAAAAAATTGTGACACAAGCTGCTGCGGTAAAGCATTTCTTGTCTTTTGCTGTCCATATCGTGACCTGCGGGCCGTATTCTCTTCCTTCCTGTTTGGTATAAAGCTTAAGAAAGGCAAGTCTGGCTGCCTCTTTCAGCCTTGCTTGGGCCTTAAGTTCTTTCCCTTGTCCAATATCCACCGACAAGGTAAACTCCGGCAGAAAAAAAATCTTTGTGTCCAGCTGCGCGTGGAAACCTTTCTGATATTCCGTCTGTCCGATCACGGCATCCTTACTGCAGTACCACAACCGTCCGTTATACAGTTGGATATCCAGAAGCTCCGGCCATTTGAAATCACAATACTGTCTGACCAGCCCGCTGATGGAAAGCCGCTGTCCTTCTCCAATCATCAATTCCACAACGGCCGGAGTTTCCTTGACAAAATAAACGACTGCCGCAGCTTCGATCTCCCCAACCGCTGCCTTTCCCTGAAAATATATCCACTCCCTTTTCTCCACGGCGTTTTCCTGCTTCAAAGATTCCGAAACGGCAGTAAACACCACCTGTTCCAGCCTCGTATGGGGGATCCCCAGAGGATTCTCCACAGCTTCACCGACTTGGCCGGAAAGCGTCACCCTGCTGCCTGCCTGATTTTCCTCAAAAGAGAGTTTTGCATGGATACACGGCAGCGGCAGATCCGGAAAATCCAGTTTCAGATTCCCGGCGCCTGAGAACATAAAAAACTGCTGCTTTGCATTTTTTTGTAACGCGATGTCAATCTCTGTCAGGATTAAGAATTTTAAAAAGACAAGTTCTTTCACATGACCTGACAGGACGACCGCCTGCTCTTTGTCCTTAGGAATACAGCCGGATATCCTGAAATCTTCTTTGATCTCCAGCACTTCTTTTAGATAACCGCTGCAAAACCGCACTTCGATCTGGAAAGTTAATCCCGCATGCACTGTGCCGATCTCAGCAAGGAAAAAACCTTCTTTTTCCGACAGCGGGATTTCCTGTTCCGCATTGGCAAGCACCACCGCCGCCGACACATTATCCAGCGCCAGAAAACGATCCACACCTTCCAGCGCCGAAGAGATGTCCGACAATGTAAAGTTCTTCAGCTGTGCGCCGATCCACCATATGTATTTCGGATCCTGCCCCGCATACTCCCGCGCCGGACCGCCTGACATACGATCTGCCGCCTGTCCGTCTGTATCGGACGGATCAGAAACCTGTGTGCAGAATCCGATCGCTATAGAGGCTTCCGTTTCCGGTTTCATCCGGTAACTTCCTGTCAGCAAAAATGTCCGTTCCGTCAGATTCAGGGTCCCATTCAGCCCAAATGCTTTCTCCGGCTTTATATAGTCGTCCGGAACAGGAATGGTTTCATAACTGTCCGTTCCGGATATGGAATCAATAAATTCCGGAAGAGATATGTCTTCTTCGGTCCTTGCCGCCTTCAGCGAAAGCACCGCGGGGAAACCGGCATTGCCCGAAGATAACGCAAGCGCCATCTCCGCCTTGTATTTTCCCAATATAAATTTTCCATTCAGTCCAAAAAGGTATGTTCCGTTCTCTTTTCCCAGATATTCAACACGGCCCGTGATGCTTTCCACTCCGAAGTTTCCGGCTCCATATCTTCCACGCCAGTCTTCTGTAAAGCAGACGGCCATGCCAAAGGAACCGTCTGAGAGCCGATACCATACTTCGGCCCGGCCCTCTACGTTCTGGTCTGTCCGGAACCCATGCCTGCCTAAATCTTCCGGATATTTAAACTCGCCGCCGAATAATTTGGCGGCTTGTTCAAAATCTATCGTCTGTTCAAAACATAATTCTCCCATGAACCGGTCAGGTTTACCTTCCAGGATATCTGCTGCCAGACGTCCCTGTCCATGGGCCCCCACCCGGAAAACTAACAATATCTGTGCATCCATACGTTATCCCTTTTCTTCTGCGCACGGACTTTTCTTTGCTGTCCCAGCATTTTCCATTAACTTTTATTTCTACTCTAACTGCTTTGGTGTCCAGATTTTCATACGTTCCAATATTTTCTGATTGGAGGTATTCCACACATTGATATAGACCTCCTTGATGTCCAGAAATTTGAACTCTTGGGGTTCAGCCTGCTCTCCTTTGATATGGATACCGATGGCATATTCTGTAAGCTTGCTGATTTCTTCCTCAGGATCTGCTTGCCCGGCCTTCTCTACCACTTTCTTATAGTGGATGAATGTCTGCATGAATGTCAGTGACGCATCTTCAATCCCCACGACCTTCATTGCAGCTCTTATGCTGTCCTCATTTACAGCTGCAGAACTGTTCCCGTCCTTCGGCTCACTTGTGTTATTCTCTATCATATTGATCATATTGTTGATTTCTTTCACCACGCTCTTAACCGTAAACGGTTTATTTTCGTTTATCGCGGACGGCATAATTAAAAATTCCGTAGTCGTCTGCTCTCCTTCCGTCGTTTTTGATACCATCCCTGTCAGATTCGCTCCCAACACCTGCACTTCCACTGACGCCTGAACATTCACACCCATTTTTTTACCTCCTTGATTGATATTTTTTTATAATAATACGGCCTTTCTCTCATATTTCTATAGACACCGTATTTTATCCTGCAAAACAAGAAACTTTCTCCGTTCACCTGATTGTGCTCTGCCGTATATGACAATACTGCCTTCCCATTCCCTTCCTGCAAACACCGGTTCCCATGGGGATCCCTGCGCTTCCTCACAGACTTGGATCAAAATCTGCTGTATGCTCTCTTTTTCTTTGCTCCACAAATTCCACCGCTTTGAATCTTGGGCCAATTCTGTAACGGAAAAGTTTTTTCCTTTCTTCACCACCAGAAAGATCTCCTGCTCCTCCCATGTCCTTGGCGCAAAAGTAAAATCCCTGCCCGATAGATCGATACGGAAATGGTGGCACGCATCCGGAAGCTGCGCCTGATAACTGCAGGCCGCCTTGTCTATGCCCTGCCGAAAAGAATGTTCGCTTAAGAAGATCTGTCCTTTCGGATAAAAGCGGGCCAGCCTGCCACATTCTTCCGTGGGATATCCCATCTGTTCCGCCCTGGCCAGACCTGCTTCATCGATCGTGTATGGGATGGTAAACGATCCGCTGTCGCGATGGTCGAGTACGACAAAAAATTCGTCCGATACGATGGCTTGGGAAAGCGCCGTGCCGGTCCTGCACAGAGCAATGCCCGGAATCTTCCGTTCGGTTCCGTACAGATTAAACCAAAGGATATCCCGCCCGCAGACGCACATTTCAAATCCTTCCGTGTTAAAACCCACATCCCGGTGATATGCCAGCCGGCATCCCTCCTGCATTTTCCTGCGCCGAAACCGTTCCACTTCCCCTCCTGCCCTGTCCTCCTTGGGCGCAGCGGCCGGCAGAGAAGTACAGACCTCCAGTTCTGTCCCCGCTGCGTAAAGGGGCGCATGGATCTTCAACATGGTCGCTTCCGCGCACAGCAGACGCCGGCCCAGATATCCTTCCGCCTCGATCCTCATTTCTATCCTGTCACCCCGGCGGATCTTGAAAAAACCTTTATCTCCCACAGGCGCATCGCCATCCGCCAGAAATATCCCTTCCCCGAAAGGCGCGAGAAAATATTCTTCCGTTCCTTTGGCAAACCGGAAAAACAATGTTTCCATTCTGACAGGCGGAAAACCGGTAATGCCGATATCCATACCATGCGGAACAGCAAACCGCGTTTCTTTCCGGATATTCCAACATACTTCCGCCTTGACCGGGGTGTCAGACATTATATTTTCTTTATCATCTTTTTCCGTTCCCCAGTGCGGTTCTTTTGTCCTGCACAGAACAGCCAGCCGCCTTTTCGTAAAAGGATCGTACCCGTCCGATTCGTACCTGATCTGTGCCTCCTGCCGGAAAGGTTCCCCTGCGCGGATAAGGAATCGAAATTCTCCGTCCCACGAGAAAAAGCCTTCTTCACATTCTTCCAACTCCTTTTTCCCAAAGCGCAGCCGCTCGAAAGAAATTCCCTCCGCCTCCGCTTTTACCCCGCAGCCGCAGGGAACGAATATCCGAAAACCATATACCGGCACGATACCTGCCTGCGCCATCCTATCGCCGCTTATGTACCAGCCCTGCATTTTCCAATGTCTGGCGAGGTCCCCCTCGTTGTTCACAAAGAGGAACGCCGGTCTTTTCATAAAGCTCTCCGCCAGTGGAACCAAGCTTTTCTGATGGGATTCGATCGGACAGCGCAGATAAAGAAATGTTCCGCCCCGCCTGTAGATCTCCAAAGCATCCATCTCCTGCGCCGGGCATCCTTCTTCCGGCAGACAGGCATAGACGGCCTCCCGGCCCAACCGGTATAAAGACGGCGATATCCGGACAAACGTTCCTATCTGCTGCATATGCGGTCTCCTATATAGAGAGGCAGTTCTTTATCGGCATCCATGAAGGGAATATACCGCCCATCATACAGACGTTCCAGAAGGACGTCCCTGCCCAGTCCATAAGCGGTCATGATATCACCTGCGGTAGTCCCCAGTGCGCACATCTGCGGATGCCCCTCCACAAAAATATGGATCATCAGCTTCACTGACGTCCTTCCCCGGAAACATACATAAGCCGCTTCCTCGTATGGCGCCGACTGATCCCGGAACCGTCTTACCGCCTCTTCCAGCTTGTCATAACTGTCCGCCGCCGCCAGACAGACATTGTCATAATAATACATACTTCCGTGGTTTAGGTGACGGCTCTGTTTCCATTGCGCCGGATACAATAATTTCACAAAGGGTGCGCGAAACTGCGCAAAAAGCGTGTCCCATATGCCTGCCCCCATTGCGGCCCGCCCATTCTGTTCAATCTGAGGCGGTTCCACTGTCAATCTGCCGCACTGTGCCATCTCCTGCGCAAAAGGCTCAAACGTGACTGCGCCGTTTCTTAAGATGCCGGAAAACATACTGCTCCCGCTGCCCGTAAATCCGCTCAGATTACGGTCGGAAACCGCCTCCGACTCCTCCTCGGAAGCTGTCTGCCTGTCTTCCTCCGGAATATTCTGGTACTGCTCATAGTCAAAACACAGGCTCATGCCCGCCCGAACATCACATGCCCCCTGATCCGGTCTGTACCCATACCGGACGGCCAGCATATCCTTCGGCCGCAGGGCTATATCCCCGAAACTCTCCGACAATTCTTCAAGCTGGGCATAAGACGTACATTCCTTTATGAGCAGTTCCTTGAAATCCTGCGCCACAGTTTCATGGCATCCCTCCTTGATCCCAAGACTCCAGATCCCGTTTTTCTCCGCCATCCAAAACGACGCGTTATCATATTCCTCATACCGCTGCGCCATGGTTCGATTTCCGCTTTGTCCTTCCCGGCAGTAAAATCCATCTCTTGCTGCAAAATGATCCCGCGCGGATTCCGTGATCTCAGCAGCCGGTCCAAGGCTGACTATGCTGCCGCACCGGTCTGCATAACGTATTTCGGGTTTCGTTTTGTCGGTCGTATGTATCTGGTCTGTCCATCCGTACTGCCCCTGCCAGCAGTAATATCCTTTCTCCTGCATTTGGATCTTCCATCCCTGCGCTTCAGGACGGGCGCTCCTGATAACAGGATACTCGGTAAGAACCGGAAGCGGCGCCGACCAATAGGAAGACGTCCTCTCATTCATACAGGCAGCGGACAGCGCATAACGGCCACCCTTCAGATTCAGCGTATCTGTAAAAACCATGTATTTTATTTCTGCGCCGTCTTCCCTGACGCACTGTAAAACCCCGCAGATCTCCTGCCCATCCCGATAGATTTTTGCGTATAACGGCAGTTTCGGCTCCTCTTCCAATTTCAACTCTATTCCTTTTTCTTCTCTGACGATCTGTTCTACCGCCGGAGGATTGATTACCATTTCTATGGAGATCGCAGGCCCAAAGACCACAGTCTGGTTCTCGTCTGTCAGACGGAAGCGCATCTGCACTTCCACTGTGATCTTTTCCTCAAAAAAGATCCCGGCCTGTGCCAGATCAAATGCAGACACACCGCTCTCTAAACTGACTGTGCTTCTTTCCTCCTGCCCCTGTATGAACTTAAGCCAGAGCCCGGCAGCCCTTGTATATTGGTTCAGTTCCTGCTGCACGATCTTGACCTGTCCTCCGGACTGAAGCAGGATCTTCTGCACCTTGGGCGGTCTTGTTAAAATGCGGACAGGCGTATCATATTTTTCTTTGTTTTTGACAAGCACATAAGCATAGGACAATTTTTCCAAGATATCCTTGTCCACTGTCAATTCCTGATCCGCGCCCACAGATGCGATGACGCTCTCCCCAAAGAAGTCTTTGCTGAGAATGAGTTCATCGTCTTTTTGGAGCATAGGAAAAACAGTAAACGCATATTTTCCCTTTTCCTCTTCGATCGTAACGCTTTTTAGACTCACCCTTTCCTCCTTTCACCGCCCTTGCGTGCTTCTTTCCGGCTGCTGCCTGCCGTAGAGCATCCCCGCCTTTAAAGCATTGTCATAATCTGCCTTCCATTCATCCGGAAGGTCTTCACGGATCCAGTCCCTGCCCTCAAACATGTCCCCGCCGTCGGAACTGTGCGCCTTCATTCCGTCCGCATACAGCCACTTCTCTTCTCCTTCCAAAAACAGCGCATACACCGTGTACACCCTTTCACAATGAGGAATGACCTGCAGGATCCTGTCTGTCCCCTCTTCGGTCAGCACTTCCTGCCCTTCTTTCAAGCGAAAAGCCGGAAAGATCCCATCCGCCGCCGCGACGGCATGTCCGTCCGTCACGGATAACACCCTGCCATCTGCAAGTTTTATGCCGATCACCTGACAATCTTCCTGGACCCGCACTTCCCTGACGGCGGCCTGTCCGCCGTCAGGAGTCTTTACCAGATCGCCTTTACGGATATTTTCAACAGCCTTCTGACTGCCATCAGCCATACGGATTCTGGTCCCTATCGCAAAACAGTCCAGATAGACGTCGATCTCCTGAATGCCCTTGGTGGTTCCCGGACTGCTCTTCTCAATCAATGACGTGATATTCGTAATCATCAGGGGAATGCCATATCCGTCAATATCCTCAGCGACAATTGTCAATAAATAATCCGCCTTTGCATACACGTTCTGCAGGTCAAAACAATCCGTAAGTTTTGTGTCCTCCCACAGTTCTTTGAATGAATAAATGATATTACTGTCGCTAGTCTGCATATCAGCCGACGTAAAACACGTCACCGCTCTTTTGCCGTCCGAGATCGTCAATCTCCCTGATGCCCCCTTTAGTTCGATTCCCTCCAGAACGATCTTGCCTGCCGACGGGAAGTACATCTGATCGGTAATTCTTCCCGGATAAACATAATCATAATCACGGGCAGACGAATACGGGTAATAGCTGATCCGGATCTCATCACAGCTTCCCGCCCTGTTTACCTTAGGCGCGTATACTGTAAACTGTGCATTGATGTCCTGCACGTTAAAGCGGTCCAGCGGGACGGTCTTTGATGCCGTTTTAACGCTTTTACCGATCATCGCCATGTCCATCTGTACACTACATTGATCAAAAATCTCCTTGGGGACGATCATGTCGGCAAAGACGATATTCCGGCTGAAACCTACAAAGCGGTCCTGTACCACGATTTTACCCGTTTTGTCTGTTACCTTCGCGTAATAAGAGTTCAGGATACTGCTGTCCTTTGAAGTCAGCTGGCAGATCACACAGTTGCTTTTCGCATCGTGCGGACCTGCCCAGATCACTTCCAAGGAAACATCCTGCACATTCTCTGCCTGTCCCGGCATATCCCGCACCAAAGGCTGCGATGCAATGCAGCGGTTCGCCTGCGGAAACAGCTCCGTATGCAGGGTGAGTGTTTTCAAAGCTTCATTTTCAAACGTGCGATTATTCATTGTACTGCGCCCTTTCTTCTGACTTTTCCACGGTACGGCATGAGAGCCGGATCTTTGCCGCGTATCATTTGCCATAAACACTGTGCGGATCAATTAAACTATATTTATAATAACATATTTTAAAAAAAAATTGCTTCTAAATTTATAATTTATATTAATTTATATCCGCTTACGCAGTCAAACATCGGTTTTGACCGATCAAAAACAAAAATATTATAGCATAATCCCCATTATTTTTGTATAATCTGTATGATTGAGTCATTTTTTGCAACTGTACGATCAAGCCTTTTGTAACGGAGGAAACATGAACAAGACAACCCGGCTCCTAATGATCCGGCTGCTCGTCATCGCATTTGCGGTCGAATCGATCATCTGCAATTTTTCGGCTTGGAAGAGCCTGTTTTATCGGGACAGGCGCTTTTATGACAACATGGAGATCACCGGAGGGGAGAGGACCGAAGACCGTTATCTGGTGCCGGACGGCGTCCTCACCCTGCGGATCGAGGACATGCATATGAACGTGCACGACCTCTTTTTCGCATGCGATTTTTCGGAGAGCGGGGCCCCCGTATCTTATACCGTATCTCTCACAGACGGCGGAAATTATTACCCTTACCCGCTGCCGGAACAGGTCCTGATGCCGACGGTCCCCAAAAGTTATTACACCGAGCTGTATCCTGCCGGACAGGTGGATTCCGTTACGGTGGAATTTACGGTCCCCGCAGGAAGCACCGTCACGGTGCACGGGATCGGCGTCAATGCACGGATCCCCTTTTCGTTCAGCCTCGGCAGGTTCCTTGTGATTCTGGGGACCCTGTGCCTGTTCGCTTTCGCTGCCCGCCCGGCGCTGTGGCAGCAGTATCCGTGCGCCGGAACGCTCCGGCAGAGGATCATGACGGCTGCCGCCGTCGTCCTTCTTATCGGGGCAGCCTTCTGTCTTTCGCGCATCAATCCCCGCTGCGTCGATTCCCCATGGCCCCACCACAGGCAGTATCAGGAACTGGCCCAATCCTTGGCGAAAGGACAGTTTTATCTGGACGCGCAGCCTTCCGAAGAACTTATGCAGGTGGAGAATCCTTATGATACGATCTATCTTCAGGCCAATCAGATCGATTATCTGGCGGACTATGTTTACTATGAGGGAAAATATTATGTGTATTTCGGCATCGTTCCGGAACTGCTGCTGTATCTGCCCGCCTACCTGCTGACCGGACAGCATATGGCCAACTATATGGCGGTGTTCTTGTTCTACAGCGGTTTTATTGCAGCCGTTTTTGTCCTGTGCGGTGAGGTCATCAAAAAATGGTTCCCCCGCACGCCGTATTTTCTGTATCTGGCGCTCTGCGTTCTGACCGTCTGCTGCGGCAACTATCTGTTTATCATCGCGCGGCCCGACCTATACGACACACCGATCATGGCTGCAAATATGTTTACCGTCTGGGGCCTTGCGCTCTGGATAAAAGGGACCCGCACGGAACCGGCGGCCCGCAGGAAGTTCCTGTTTGCTCTGGGATCCCTGTGCATGGCTCTGGTCGCCGGATGCCGCCCGCAGATGTTATTGTTTTCCTTTCTGGCGTTCCCTCTGCTTTGGAAGGAATACCGCAAGAAGCCGGGCGATGTGCTGAGCATCTGTCTGCCTTATGTGTTCACGGCCGCTTTGATCATGTACTATAATGCGGCGAGATTCGGATCTCCTTTTGACTTCGGAGCATCCTACAGCCTTACCAGCAACGATATGACCAAACGGAGTTTTCATCTGGAACAGGCTCTTCTGGGGCTGTGGCATTATATCTTCCGGCCGCCTGTGCTGACCTCGGATTTTCCGTTCCTTCAGGGCGTCCAGATCCGATCCGCCTCTTATATGGGCAGGCTGAATTCCGAATATACATACGGCGGGTTCCTCGCAGGCAACGTTTTTCTATGGATCCTTTTTTCCGCACGCCAAGCCAAAAAGACTCTGCGCGAGAAAAATCTCTGCGCCCTGACAGGCATATCCGCCGCCGTTTCGGTGATCCTTGTTGTAGTGGACGTCACCTATGCGGGGATCCTGCAGCGGTATATGGACGATATGATCTGGGGATTCTGGTTCGCCGCCATCCTGCTGGCGCTCGTATGGATAGAAAAAGCCTCGGACAGCGGACGGCTCCGGATGATATCCGTGTCACTGGCAGTCGTATGTCTGCTTCAGGCGGTGTACGGTTTCGGCATATTGTTCGGAACCGGGGACACCGGAACGAATCTGCAGATATGCAATCCGGGATTGTACTATCATGTGCAGGACCTTTTGCGTTTCTGACCTGTCCGATCTTCCGGCCGTGACTATCTGGGAATTGCATTTTACATGGATCGATAATATAATGAAAACCAACAACGGGCTGGCTGGACATGACGGATCCCGCCGACCGGGAAGGGCCGATGCCGCATGAAAGAAAGAATTTATGTATGCCACACCTACTACCATGTATATGTGGCGTTTCTCAAAGAACTGAATCTGCCGTTCTCCAAAAGAGGACAGGCCACGCTTTTGTTAAGCAAAATGTCCATCGATTTTGAAAATCTGAAAGACAGGGCGGCGGCCACCGGACTTTTCGAGCAGGTCCTTGAGTACGACGAAAAGCGCGAAGATTTTTTCCCGGAACTGGCAGCATATCGCCGGGACAAAGGAAATATCGTGCAAAACATGCTGTCCCGCATACAATACACCAAACGTCTGGCCAGACTGAACGCGCCCTATGTGCCGGTAGATTTCACAGAATACAAGGACATCTATGTATTCTGTGACAGCGATCCGATCGGTTACTATCTGAATTGGAAACGGATTCCCTATCATGCCTTGGAAGACGGTTTAAACGCACTGGTCCATTTTGATACGGCGCGGTATGACAACCGCGGACACTTTAAGCTGAAAGTATTTTTTTCCAAACGGCTGAATTGGATCTTTATCCAAAACGGCTACGGCAGGTATTGTCTGGACATGGAAGTCAACGACATCAAAGCGATCCAATATCCCTGCCCCTACTATATCGAACAGCCCCGTCAGGAACTGGCGGACCGCTTAACGGATGCGGACAAGGAACTGATCCTCCGGGCTTTTATCCGGGATAAGGAAAAACTGGACCGGCAGATAGCGGAAAGCGGACGATCCCACGACAAAATACTGATCCTGACGGAGCCTCTGTGCACTCTGGATGTCCGGGAGCGCATCTTCCGCGACCTGACGGAGCGCTACGAACAGGAAGGATGTGTTTTTATAAAACCGCACCCCAGAGATGTTCTGGACTACCGCAGACTGTTTCCGCAATATCCCCAGTTTGATGCGGCGCTTCCTATGGAACTGTTGAATTTTATCCCGGATCTCCACTTCAAGAAAGCCGTATCGGTCCTGACGGAAATCAAGGCGATCCGGTTCGCCGATGAGGCGGTGCGTTTGGGTCCGGATTTTATGGATCAGTATGAAGACGCCAAGATCCACCGGCAGAACGAACAGATAGAAGGTTCCTGAAAAAAAGAGGACGGTATTATGAAGCTTAGCATCGTGGTTCCCGTTTACAATATGGCGTCGGATAACAAACTGCGCTACTGCATGGATTCCCTGCTGTCACAGACTATGACGGATTATGAGATCATTGCGGTGGATGATGCTTCCACCGACAACTCACTCGATCTTCTCAGGGAATATGAAAAAAACTATCCCGGCCGGGTGCGTGTGATCGCATCCCCGCGCAACCGCCATCAAGGCGGAGCCAGAAATCTAGGGATACGGGCGGCGCAGGGATACTATATCGGTCTGATGGACAGCGACGACTGGGCCGCCCCTGACATGTACGAGAAGCTTGTCAGAAAAGCTGAGGAAACCGGAGCGGATGCGGTGGGCTGCGATTACAGTCTGGTGCACCGCCACACAATGGAGATCGGCCCGGTCACCCATGTCAACACGCCTGAGCAGACCGGCATCCTGACAGCCGAAAAGAAACGCCTGATCTTCCTGCAGCCGGGAAGCATGGTCGTTAAGATCTATCGGCGGAGCATCATTGTCGATAACGATCTGTGGTTCCCGGAAGACGTTTTTTACGAAGACAACTGCATGGCTCCCCTTTGGTTGTATTTCTGCACCCGTTTTGAGCGCGTGGACGAGCCGCTTTACTATTATTATCAGCATGATTCTTCCACGGTTCACTCCATATCTTTGGAGCGCTGCCGGGACAGAATGGCCACCATGGAACTTCTCATACAACACAGTAAAACGTTTGGATTTTACGAACAGTACCTTCCGGAGTTGGAATTTAAGTTCACCGAACTGTATTTTGTCAACACGCTGTTTACCTGCATGGTCGGCAGAATCAAGGGAAAATATCGCTTTGTCAGAGAACTTTGGCGCGGGCTGAAGGAATATTTCCCCGATTTCGACAAGAATGTTTACTACCGGACACGAATCCACGAAGAGAATCAAAAATTCATCAGGCTGCTGTCCAAATCGCAGTTTTTGTTTTTTGCATATTATTATGCGCTGCGGACTTACCGGCAGCTTCGCAGAAAAGCAGAAGGACGTAAAAACTATGGAAAAGAATAAGAAGACTTCGATCGCTGTCATTACTGCCAGAGGCGGCAGCAAGCGTATTCCGGGAAAAAATATCAAGCCTTTTTTAGGGAGACCCATTCTTTTGTATTCCCTTCAGGCGGCGCTGGAAGCCGGGATCTTTGATGAAGTGATGGTTTCGACGGACGATGAAACCATTGCCTCGCTCGCTGAAGACGCCGGAGCCGCCGTCCCATTTCTCCGCAGTCCGGATACGGCCAACGATTATGCCACGACCACCGATGTCATGCTGGAGGTATTGGACAACTACCAAAAGATCGGAAAAGATTTCGACTATGCATGCTGCCTGTATCCTACCGCCCCTTTTGTTTCGGCCGAAAAACTGGCCAGAGCAATGCGTATGCTGGACGATTCGGGAGCGGACAGTCTGCTGCCTGTCGTGCGGTTCAGTTTTCCGCCGCAGAGAGGCGTCGTGATACGGGACGGACTCCTTTCCTTCCGCTGGCCTGAGCACATGTTTACGCGTTCCCAAGATCTGGAGCCTTTTTACCATGACGCGGGACAGTTCTACTGTCTGCGCACGGACAGCTTCCGCAGACAGAAACGTCTTGTAATGGACCGCACGATTCCCATGGAACTTTCCGAATTGGAAGTGCAGGATATCGATACGGAAGCGGACTGGAAGATCGCCGAAGTCAAATATCAGGTTATGCAGCAGGAAGCCAAAACAGGCAGAAAGGAATAGACCATGGCGGAAATCACACTGAAAAACCGAAAGATCGGCGACGGGCATCCCGTCTATATCATCGCGGAGATGTCTGCAAATCATGCCGGCAGTCTGGACCGCGCCAAAGAGATCGTGCGAAAAGCCAAAGAGTGCGGCGCGGACTGCATCAAGATTCAGACCTATACTCCCGACACGCTGACCATAGACTGCCACAACTCCTATTTTGAAGTCAGAAACGGCACATGGGAAGGGGAAAACCTGTACAGTCTGTACGGCAGGGCGTATACTCCTTGGGAATGGCAGCCGGAGATCAAAGAGGAAGCCGACCGCGTGGGCATCGATTTTCTCTCCACGCCGTTTGACAAGACCGCTGTGGATTTTCTGGAAGATCTCGGCGTAGATTCTTACAAGATCGGATCCTTTGAGATCGTCGATCTTCCTCTTCTCTCCTATACGGCCTCCAAGGGGAAACCCATCATCCTCTCCACCGGGATGGCCTCTCTGGAAGAGATCAAAGAAGCCGTTGAAACGATTTATCAGACAGGCAACCGGCAGCTTGTCCTGTTGAAATGCTCCAGCGCATATCCCGCGGATCCTGCGGATATGCACTTAAGGACCTTAAGCGACATGAAAGAGCGCTTTGATGTGCCCGTCGGACTCTCGGATCATTCCATGGGCTCTCTGAGCGCCGCAGCCGCTGCAGCCTTGGGCGCTTCCGTGATCGAAAAGCACTTCTGCCTCGGCAGGGAAATCGAAAATCCGGACTCCTCTTTTTCCATGACGCCGGAAGAGTTTAAAGCCATGGTTCAGGAAGTGCGGAACGTGGAAAAAGCGCTGGGGGCGGTATCCTACGGGACCACCGGTCAGGAACAGCCTAGCATGGTATTCCGCCGCTCTGTTTTTGCGGTAAAAGACATTGCCGCGGGCGAAACGCTGACCGAAGAAAACGTCCGCATCATCCGTCCCGGATATGGTTTGAAGCCCAAATATCTGGCGGATATACTGGGAATGAAGACCGCACATGCACTGGAACGCGGTATTCCGCTGTCTTTTGACGCACTGGAAAAAGGCTCCGTTCTTTTTTTGACCAACAATGAAAACACTCTGGATCTGTTTGAATGGCTGCGCGCGCAGGGCGAGCGTGTTTTCAGGATCCGGAATAAAATAACTCTGGAGATGGTAAAAGGTCTTATGCCCTCCCTGATCGTCAGTTTCAATTACCGGCACCGGATTCCAAAAGATGTGCTGGACTACATGGGGGACCGCGTCATTAACCTGCACACATCCCTGCTTCCTTACAACAGAGGATCCTCCCCTAATTTTTTCAGTTTTCTGGAGAATACTCCCAAGGGCGTTACCATTCATCTGGTGGACGAAAATCTGGATACCGGGAACATCCTCATACAAAAGGAGCTGTTTTTCGACGAGGAGAAAGAAACCTTCGCTTCCACCTATGCGCGGCTGCTTGAGGAGATCAAAACGCTGTTCAAAGACAACTGGCCCGCCATAAAAGCAGGCAGCATCACGCCGGTCCGTCAGACCGGTCAGGGAAGCGTGCACCGCATGAAAGAACTGGACGAGATCCGGCGGGAAACTCCCTTTGACTGGGATACCGTGATCGCGGATTTCAAAAGGCTTCGGAGCAGATAGGATACGAAAAAAGGAGTGCGGCATGATCTGGATAAGGGCAGATGCAAATAAAGAAATCGGTATGGGGCATCTCATGCGCTGTCTTTCCGTCGCAAAGGCCCTGAAGGCCCGCGGCGTGGACGTGCTGTTTCTTATGGCGGACGACGAGGCCGCAGAACTCTTATCCGCGCGCGGCCAGTCCTATCGGGTGCTCCATTCCCACTATCGTTCATTGGAAGCGGAACTTCCAACGCTGCTGCCTATGATCTCAAACGAAAAACCCGATCTTTTTCTCGTGGACAGCTATTCTGTGACCGGACCCTATCTGGAGCAGCTGCACAGCGTCGTCCGGACGGCCTGTATCGACGACTGCGGACAGATACCAGCTCCCGTTGACATCCTGATCAACTACAACATTTACGGCAGTCAGATAGATTATGGCCCTATGGCGGCAGGCGCCTCCGGCACGCAGCTGCTCCTCGGACCTTCTTACGCGCCTTTAAGACCGGAATTTGCGCATACCGCATACAATGTCAGGGAAGAGGCCCGTCAGGTCCTCGTGACCGCCGGTGGAAGCGATCCGTACGATCTGTCGGGACAGTTCCTTCAACGTGCGCTGTCGGACCCGGACGCCTGCCGCCTGCAATACCATGTTGTGAGCGGAGCTTTTCATCCTCATATCGCATCCCTCTGTGAAACCGCAGCGCAAAAAGACAACGTGCACATCCATCGGAACGTAACGGACATGGCTTCGCTGATGCAAAGCTGCGACATAGCCGTAACGGCGGGCGGCTCTACCATGTATGAACTGTGCGCGGTCGGTGTCCCGATCTTAAGTTTTTCCTTTGTAGAGAATCAGAGAAGGATCGTGGAATGTTTCCGTGAAAAAAAGATCTCGGCCTACGGCGGCGACTATGTCAAAGACGGGGCCGCCATATTTGACGATCTGCTGGCAGGATTGAAAGAACTCGCTGCCGACCGAAAGCTGCGGCAGGAGTTCTCCCAAAAAGAACGAAATCTTGTGGACGGTCAGGGGGCACAGCGGCTCGCCTGCGCCTTGACCGCTTCGATCCAGAAACCATAATCGATATCCTGTTCGGCGCTGATGTGATATGCATCCTCCACGTCGGCTCCCCAGCTGTCGATGCCGCCTACGCCGCGTACTGCGCCCAAAACAGTCAGCACCGTCCTTCTGGCAGGCGGAAGTTCTTCCTGATGCGTCGCGTTCTCCAGTTCCAGTGCCGTATACGGAATACAGGAAAATGCAATGTTCTCCCCGTCTTCCGCGCGGAAACGGATACCGGTCTGCCGCTTTTCCCTGTTGGTATTGTCAAGGACTCTGGTCCGGTATACTTCCACCCATTTCGTCTGCATATGCATATTACAGTCCTGAGGCACCAGATAAGGCGTGACCGGCAGTCCCTGGATCTCATATATACCGGGAACGCCCCCGGCCATCCTGTCCGGATAGGTTTCGCCCGACAGCCCTTCATAGCGGTATTTGTCAGCGCAGGTGGGCATAATAAACCGAACGCCGAATACCGGCAGTTCCGGCAATCCTTTTTGGCCGGAATAATGCACCCGGACATGAATGTCGCCGCCCGCATGGACCTCATAGGACACAACGGCCTGAGTGGAAGGGACCGTAATGGTCTGGTATACGAAAGTGACCGACGCCTGCTCGGCTTCCACTTCTCCCATATAGTCGTTGTTGGCCGGTGCCAGCGGGATCTCAACGGCTCTTCCATCTATGGCGGCCATGATGCCGACGCACTGTATATAACAGTCGGCGCTCATCCACATGCCGCTCTTTAAGGCGAAACGGCTGCCTCTGTCATTGTCCGTAAGCGCCCTCCAAAAAGCAGGCATCGGCGGTCTGTAAAGCCATTCTTTTCCGTCGCGGACAAGCGATTCCATACCCGCCTTCGCCCCGGAAAAGATGTAGGAAAAATCCCTGCCATGCATCCCGATCGTCATATCGCCGACGACCACTTTCAGCTTATCGGTGTAATCCATAATAATATCTCACCTCCTGAACAGCCGGTTTCTCTGTCCGATCCGCGAACAGGATCCCGTCGCCTGAAAATTCATAGTCACTCGGTCTGTCGTCAAAGTCGCCGCCATAGCGCAGGACTCTCTCACCGGTCACCTCGTCCTTCACCCAGACAGCCTGATCGATATAATCCCATATGAAACCGCCCTGATACATTTCAAAACGATCCAAGAGATCGATATAAGACTTCATACCGCCGAGGGAATTTCCCATGTCATGCATATACTCGCATAAGATAAAAGGCTTCTTGGGATCGTTCTCCAGATACTCTGCGATCGCGCCGGGAGTCGCATACATACGGCTCTCCACATCCGAGATCCGGTCTTCATAAACGCGGTTATTGACCACCCCTTCATAATGCACAAGCCTGCCGTCGTCCTTTTCCTTGAAAAATTCATGCATGGCTGCGATGTTGTCCCCCGCATAGGATTCATTTCCCAACGACCAGAACAGAACGGAAGGGTGGTTTTTAAAAGTTTCAAAATTGCTTCTCGCCCGGTCGATCACCGCTTCCTTCCATTGCGGCACGCTTCCCGGTACGTTCCACGACGGTTCAATACCAACTTTCTGCCATGAACCATGGCTTTCAAGGTTCGTTTCCGACATCACATAGATCCCGTTTGCGTCGCAAAGATCATACCATACCGGCTGATCGGGATAATGACAGGTGCGGACCGCATTGATATTGCTGCGCTTAAAACATTCTATATCAAATTCCATCTCTTTCAGGGTGATGCACCGTCCGCCGTCCGCACTCCACTCATGCCTGTTGACACCGTTGATGATCAGCCTTTTCCCGTTTAAAAGGATCACCTTGCCGCGGATCTCGATACGGCGGAATCCGACCGCACAGGACGCTGCTTCTAAGACTTTATCCTGACTGTCCTTCAATGTAACGATCAACCGGTACAGATGAGGATTCTGATTGTCCCATAAGGCGATCTTTCCGTCTATCGGCATGGCGGTATTGACCGCCAGCGCTGCTTCTTTGGCGGCACATGCCGCCGTCCGCCCCTCCGGATCGATCAGCTCGATCTCCACACGTCCGTTTTTCTCTTCCGGCTCCTTTTCCGACTGCGCGCGGGATATGCGCATCCGTATATCCAGACTGCCCTGCGCCATGTCCTGCGACAGGCAGGTCTTTACCCACAGATCCTCCACATGCAGCCGCGGCTTGGCATATAGAACAACGTTCCGGAAGATCCCGAAGAATCGGAAGAAATCCTGATCTTCCAGATAGGCAGCCGTACTGTTCTTGTATACCTCAACGGCCAGAATATTGCCCTTCTCCCTGATATAAGGCGTCAGGTCAAACTCCGACGGTGTAAAACTGTCCTCCGCATATCCGATGAACTGTCCGTTGAGCCAGACATACATAGCCTGCTCCACGCCTTCAAACCGGATACAGACTCTCTTCCCTGTCAGCCCCTGATCCAGATCAAACGTCCTGCGGTAGGAGCCTACCGGATTATATTCCGCTCTGCTGAACGTCCCTTCCTCCGTGCGATTATCGCCCAGCGCATAGGCCGGGCGCCGATATGCCCTGCCTTCCCACGGATACATGGTATTGATATAGTGTATCTGATCATAGCCCGCCATCTCAATATGACAGGGGACCTGTATTTCCTCCATATGATCCGTCCGATAGTCTTCCCGATAGAAATCCACCGGCCGGTCCGCGGGATTTACGGAATAGATAAACTGCCACCGCCCGTTCAGAGATTGAACAAGCGAACTGTTCTCCTTCTCCATTTCCTCCGTACATGCATAGATCTTATGATCGCTGTGCGCCGGCAGCTGACCCACCCGAAAGGTCTGCGGATCATCCAGCCATCTGATATCCGGTTTCATACCATAATCCCTCCTTCTCGTTTCCCGGCTGCATCCTGTAATGCCGCCCTCTTCCACGCTACGCTTCGCATCTGCGTTTCCGTTTCCTCCACAGACAGATTGCCGCACCCCCTATCGTCAGTCCGGAAATAAGATCCGCCGCCAGAAACAACGGATTGGGGCCGTATCTGACATAGATCTTATGCTCCGCGCCATCTCCGGCCACGGCAAACCTCATTCTGCCGGCCTCGCCCTTCAGGATCTGCACCGCGTCGCCATTCTCGTCATAAGCGCGGTATCCCCGATAGTTCTGTATCGGCAGTTCAAGGAAACAGCCTTCTTTCCGGGCGGCATAAGTCACTTCACTCTTCGTCCCTTTTCTCTGAAAATCACGTATCGTCATATCGTTCACATCGGATGTGACGACGCTGCTTGTCAGTTTCGCATCGTCGGCCCCGTCCAGACGCCACTCGTACGGATAGAACAATCCGATATTGGCCGCCAGCTTGCTCTCATGCCCTTTCGACGCAGCCGCAGCCGCATTGTCGTAAGGCATATGATTGTTATCCGTCGGCACCGAAACGATCACAAAAAGATTCAGACCCACTAACAGGGCGAATATGATGTTGCGGTACGGTTTTAAAATATCGGATCGGCCAAGGCTGACAGCCCCCGCAAACAAGAAACATGTACATGCGGGACCAAGGAACCGCCATGGGAACTGGATCATCGTAACGATATCCCTGTATGTTTCATTGACAAGCAGCGCCCTGTTGGGGAAGTACCCCGTCGTCATATAAGTGAGGATACAGCCAAACACCAACAGATACAGCAGATATCCGTCCTTCGCCGTCTTCGTGCTGCTTCTTTCGCACAGCAGCCAGATAACGGCGATGCCGACGCAGCCCAAAAGAGCAAGACCGAGCGAAAAATATTGTTTGTTGTACAGACTGATACTCTGTGTAAAATTGGAAGGATTGATGGACTGTTCAAAATAGCCGCTCCACCGAAGCACCTCCGTACTCAGATCGCCGCCGAAATAATAATAGAAAAACGGCACCAGATACCACATATTCAACAGGAAAAAGAGCCCCGCCGCCTTGCCGATCCCGAAATACCGTTTTTCGCGCACGATCCGCACACAGTATATGAGCGCGGTGATCACACAGAAGACCGAAGCAAAAGCCGCACTCAGAATATGACTCTGCAAAATACCGCCAAGACCGATCGTCAGATAATACCAGCGTTTTTGATCCCCGATAACGATATGATAGAGCCCTGCAATGACAAGCGGCCAGAAGACCAGCGCGAAAGTTTCCCCCAGATCCCCTCTGGAGAAGATATTGGTAAAGCGGTACGGCATAAGCGTATACAGTACCACCGCCAGTATAACGCTCCGTCTGGACCTGCACATGGAGCGCATCGCCGCATATGCACATACTGCCGACCCTAGGTTTGCAAGAAAGATCAAAACTTTATAAGACAGCCCAAGCGATACCCTGAGGATACGCAGGAATGCGCCGATGTACAGGAAAAGATATGGGTACATCGCGTTGAGATAACCGTTTCCCTGAAGTCCTTCAGGCAGTATATTGACCGGGATCTGCCCGTCTAAAATACCGTCTTTGAGCCCCTCTAAACGCGCCAGATGATAACACAGATCGTCCCCGTTATAGAGATAGGTCTGCATCATCGGCGTCGAGGCAAGCAGCGCCACACCCAAAATGATGCTGTAATCCACGATCTGTTCCTGCGTCGGCCGGGGAATCTTTCCGGAATAGGAAAGCCACACCGCCACACTTCCGATCAGGAACACCGCCATCATAAACAGCGTATCCGTGTAGAACATGGTCTGCGGCTGAAAACTCAATTCTTTGATCGTCAACGGGCCTTTTCCGCTGTAATTGATCTGAAACTGAAGCTGCTGCGCGTCGCTTGTCAGCGTGAAATCCGCCGTGATGTGCGTTTTTGACGGATCGATCGTCCATGCCGCCAGCTTTCTTCCCTGTTCCCACAGTTCCAGAACAGAGTCCGCCTCCTGCGCGGTATAGTTCAGCCATACCGTATAACTTCCGCGGTTCAGAACGTACTTCGGCGTATTGGCCACAATACCGTTCATGGCAACGCTCTCCTGTATCACAAGGCTGTACTGGGAATCGATCAAGCCCACGGAATGCTGCAGCTCGGACCCCAGATAGATCAGCGGACTGCTCCCTTCATTGCCCAGCCAGAGAAACACCAGAATAAGACATACCGCTGCGGCATAGATCATCTTTGTTTTTATCGATATCTCTCCTGCCCGCATACATCATTTCCTCGCATAATAAACTGCGATCTTCGTCACAGCTTCAATAACGCTCTCCACATCTTCGTCGCTCATGGCATAGTAGATCGGCAGGGAGATGATCTCCTCATACAGTTTTTCCGCATTGGGACATATCCCTCTTCGATAGCCGAGTTTCTCATAATACGGAAAATAATAAGTCGGTATATAATGCACGTTGCAGCATACGTTTTCCGCCGCCAACGCCTCAAAGAACCGCTTTCTGTCGATCGTCAGTTTCTCCGGGATGATGCGCAGGATATAAAGATGCCTCGTGGTGTCCGACTCCGGGATCTCCTTCTGCACATAAAGCGACGGGATCTTTCCGAACGCTTCGTTATATCTTGCGGTGATCGCCTTTCTTCTCTCGCGGAACATAGGCAGCTTGTCAAGCTGGCTGATGATCAGCGCCGCCTGAATATCCGTGATACGATAATTGTATCCCAGCGCGACTTGTTCATAATACCATGGTCCGTCCGGTTCATGCTCCATCAGGCTTTCATCCCTCGTGATCCCGTGGGCGCGGTAGAGAAGCAGTCTGCGGTACAATGTCACATCGTTCGTGAGCACGGCGCCGCCTTCTCCGCCGGTGACCGTCTTGACCGGATGAAAACTGAACGTGGTCATATCGGACACGGATCCGTTAGCCCTTCCTTTATATTTAGTCCCGATAACATGCGCTCCGTCTTCGATCAGGATCAATCCGTGCTCCTTACAGATCTCCAGCAGCGGATCCAACGCCGCAGACTGCCCGGTATAATCTACTGCGACCACCGCTTTGGTCTTTTCCGTGACCGCCTCTTTTACCCGCCTGGGATCGATATTGTAAGTTTCCGGATCAATATCCGCAAAGACGGGCCGCGCGCCGCAGTACAGAGCACAGTTGGCGGATGCCGCAAAAGTGATCGGCGTCGTGATCACTTCATCTCCTTCTCCCACGCCCGCGGCAAGACAGGCTATATGAAGCGCGGCGGTCCCGCTGCTGCAGGCCACCGCATATTTGGCTCCCGTCACCGCGCACAGTTTGTCTTCGAGTTCTTTGATCTTTGGGCCGCATGTAAGATCGTGGTGGCGCAGCACGTCTACCACCGCTTCCACATCCGCTTCATCGATGTACTGATGCCCGTAATATATTTTTGTGTCCCTTGCCGGGACGCCGCCCTCTATCGCCGGTTTATCAAGCTGCCGCTCCATGATCTCCTCCGTCTGCATATCCGTTTATGCGTTATGATCGATCAGGGACATGTATCGATACATGCCCCCGCTGCTGTGGTCTTTTCAATGCTCTTTTTTATTCTTCCAGATTCAGCCCTTTCAGCAGTTCCCTGATATCCTCCACCGAGAGCCATTCCGTGTTGGAATCGGAACTGTACGAAAATCCTTCTTGGACTTTCTGTCCGCTCAGATCCGGTTTCTGCCTGTCATTCCACACCATCTGCGGATACACGATAAAATGCTTATCGTACTCGTAAGTCGTATAGGAATCTTCTTTAGTCACCATGATCTCATGAAGCTTTTCGCCCGGCCGGATGCCCGTTTCGCGAATGGAACATCCCGGCAGCATCGCCTCCGCCAGATCGGTAACTTTAAAAGACGGTATCTTGCTGATAAACGTTTCTCCGCCGTTGGCCTCCGACAGCGCCTTGATCACCAGTTCCACGCCCTGCGTCAGGCTGATCCAGAAACGCGTCATTCTGACGTCCGTAACCGGCAGTTCCGTCTTGCCCTCTTTGATCAATTTATGAAAAACAGGAACGACCGATCCCCGGCTCCCCGCAACGTTACCGTACCGCACAATGGAGAAATTGATGTCCTTGGAACCCGCGTAGGCATTTGCCGCCACAAACAATTTGTCCGATACCAGCTTGGTGCCTCCGTACAGATTGACCGGATTGACCGCCTTATCGGTGGAAAGAGCCACTACTCTGTGCACGTCTTTATCCAAGGCCGCCTCGATCACGTTCATAGCACCATGGATATTGGTCTTGATCGCCTCGTTCGGATTATACTCGCATGCGGGAACCTGTTTTAACGCCGCCGCATGTACGATGTAATCCACGCCCTGACACGCTCTCCTAAGACGTTCCAGATCCCGCACGTCGCCGATAAAGAACCGAAGGATATCTCCGTATTCTTTAAACTCGTCCGCCATAAGCCACTGTTTAAATTCATCCCGCGAATATATAATGATCTTCTTCGGGCGGTAATGTGTCAGCAGATATCTGGTAAAACATTTGCCGAAAGAACCCGTGCCCCCGGTAACCAAGATCGTTTTATCATCCAACATGCGTCTTCCTCCTTTTCCCATTCCACGCCTGTGATATACGCTAATTAGTATAGCATAGGGCCAATTTGATTGCAATGTGTACCCGCATTAATCATCAATGCATACTGCCATGTGATCATCAGTCAAAGTAATAGACATCGCAGTATTTTTCCTCAAAAACCAATCGGTAATCCGTCAGTTTCGGCGCACTGTCAAGCAGCCGGCCGATCTGTTCCTGCCGGTCCGCGCCTTTGGCAATGTACGCCACCAAAGACCCGGCGTCCCGTATCCGTCCGTCGTCTACCGCGCCGCTGCCTCCCGCAGAGGCAAAATAGATCTCCGGATACGCAAACAGCTCGTTCGCCACGTCCCATATGCACCATTCTTCACCCGGCTGATATAAATATACGGACGGCGTATCCTCTTTGGCCCGGCGCACCGCATAGTCCGTCTGCTCTTTGTCCTCCGGATACAGAAAGATCATGCCGTCCCGGCTATACCCCGTCAGTACGGCCGCAAGGCATACCGCCAGGACCGCGGCGGCAGCGTACTTCCCGTATCGCTCCAGATCCGCGCGGCCGCCCGCAAACGCCCTCCACAGCGTTCCGACAGCCGCAGACGCCAGCGCGGCTGCGATCCCATATATGGGCAGCTGATAACGATTGGACGTATCGCCGAGAAGAAGAGCCGTTTTGGATACCGTCAGAAAATACCCCACAGCGGCAGACAGAAGCATCCAGTACTGCATCGGCAGCTTCACGAACCGGCGGTCACGCCAAAAGATCACGGCTGCAAGCGCGGCCGCCGCGAAGAGGACTGCCGGGAACAGATGTCCGAACGCATACCGGTTCATCAGATCATAGAAAAAACGGATCCGTTCAACCGTGTTGGACAGATCAAAGAAATTGGCCGAAGCCTGCGCGCCCCTCTGTCCGCGGAACATCTGACCCAGACACGCCGGATAAGTAAGCCATGCAAGCACAAACGCCGCTCCCTGAGCCGCGCCGTACCGGATACCGTTTCTTATATGCCTGTCCCGTATCAGCAGACAGACACAGAACGCCGCCCCAAGATAGAATAAAAAGATAAAATAATAATAATGGGTCAGAAAGCCAAGATAAGTCAGCGCCGCCATCGGGAGCAGACACCGGAACACCGGAAGTTCCGCTTCCTTCCTTTCAAGGGCTTGCACATGCAGTATGGCACATGCCAGCACAAACGTCGTAAGCAGTTCGTACATCCTGATAAATACCACGCCGCTCATGACCGCCGTACCGAATCCCCAGAACAGCACCGTAAAGAGAGCGGTCCCCCTGTTCCGTCCGGCAAGCCTGTATGACAGCAGCGCCACGAGTACGATATTGACGCCATGCAGGACCAGATTAATGGCAAGCCCCGTCCACTTGGAAAACACGTTGGGAGTCAGCGACTCCACGGTGTGGAACACCCAATAGTATACCGGCGGATGCACATCCCATGACTGTACCAGCCGTACCAAGCCGTAACGGAATCGTTCCTTCGGCAGCACTACAAACTCATTTCGATAAACGTCCCGGTCCATCCATTCACCGTCATTCAAATAAAAACCGTTTGTGCGCGCCGTGGAATAGTATGTATAATATTCGTCTTCATGAAAGCCCTGTTTCTGCGTACAGAAATAGAAAGCGGCTGCCATCTGGACCGCCCAGATCAGGATAAAAACGATTCGATATCTCTTTGTGCCATCTTCCCGCCTTGGTTCCATTACGCCGTCTTCTCCCTGTTTCTGCGCGCCATGCGATGTGCATGGATTACCCGGACTTTTCTGGGCGCCATTGTCAAAAGAAGCAGATAGATCTTATTTTTTCCCGTCAGATACGGATTTGACACCGTGGCCCCCACATGCTTTCTCAAATATCTGACAACCTTTTTATAGAATTCATTATCGGCCGTCATCTGGGCAATGGGAACATGCAGCAGATAATCCAGCCTCTGATACAGATTGAACCGCACCGCGCAGTCATGCAGGCCGGGATGATCCCTGTCCACCAGTATCTGCACCCTGTCCGCATTGTCCACGATGTCCATGAACACTCTTGAAAAACTATCCTGCGTCCTTCTGCGCGTGGTGCTCTCCGCACGGCACACGACATGATAACACTGTTTCGGAAGGATCGTGATGCCCTCTATTTCCTGAAGCATTTCCACCAGAAGACGGAAATCCTCATTCAGCACGCCCTCTGGAAAACAATGCCGCTCAAACAGTTCCTTTTTCACCAGTTTCGTACAAAAAGAACAGTCGCCCCTGTGCAGCAGCAGTTCTTTCAGAAATTCTTCCGAACCGCAGAAACGTTCATGATCCGGCGGCACACACACATCCGGCAGTCTTTTCCCTTTTTCATCCACCTCGTCACGAGAGATCTGTACGATCGGGGCAGGACCTTTCTGCATGGCCCCGGCCATCCGCTCATACATATCCGGCTCAATGTAATCGTCGCTGTCCACGAATCCAAGATACCTGCCGCCTGCCATCCGGATACCGCAATTGCGCGCCGAAGATGCGCCGCCGTTTGCTTTGTGATAAGTATGAATACGATCGTCCTCTGCGGCAAGCCGTTCGCACAGCCTGTCGGTGCCGTCCGTAGATCCGTCGTCTATCAGAAGGATCTCCAGATTCGTGTAGGTCTGCGCGCAGATCGAAGTCACACATTTTTCCAGACAGTCTATGGAATTGTATACCGGCACTATCACGCTGATCTTCTCATCCATGATTCCTCTCCTGCCAAAATCGTACTAATCTCCATTCCGGAGCGTTTTCGCGACGGGGCGACGCGAATCTCAAATTCGCGTCTGCCATCAGGGGAATTTGTGACGTTCCGACACAAATTCCCGTGTGAAAAATCAGCACATCAGTGTGATTTTTCACACTATAACGCTCCATCCATCATCGCCCGGTACATTTTCCGCGGACGTATGACCGGCGCGGGGCTCAGCGGACCTTCTTTGGCCGGAAGGATCTTTCCGTCCACCAATCCTCTTGTGAAACGCAGCAGTTCACCTGCGGCATGATCCGAATTCCACATATCCCGGATCGTTTCATAAGCGGCTCTTCCCATATGCTTACGCGCATCCCAGTTATGAAACAGATCCAGTACCGTTTCTTCCATTTTCTCATAACTGCCGTCCGGATAGACCAACCCGTTTTCTCCATGCCGGATCAGATAGGGGGCAGCGCCCACTTCCGCGCTTACCACTTCCACGCAGCCGCTGTTCATCCCCTCATTGACCACGGCGCCCCATCCTTCCAGACGGCTGCTCGTAAACAGGTGGATATGGCACTTTTCCATTACATCGCGGACTTTGTCCGGTTCCGTATATCCATAAAACCGAAAGAACTCTGTCAGGCCGAGTTCTTCCACGCTGCGCCTGACCGCAGGAGCCATTTCCCCGTCGCCCAGCATATGCATGACAAAACGGTGTCCCCTGTCGTGAAGGGTCTTTGCAAGACGCACCGCATATTCAGGATGTTTCAGCGGAATGAACCTTCCCGCCCACACGATGTGGAGCCTGCCGTCCGACGGCTTCATATCGCGGAACTGCTCGTCGCTGTAAACGCGGAGCGCGGTAAAATAGCCCCACCGGAACATTTTGCCGGGATAGGCGCCGATCAGATGGAAATCCGATGCCGCATAGGCTCCCGCACACAGCATACAGACATTTTTTCTGCGGTATTTGATATGCTCTCTGTATTTCGCCGCCAATCCCCGCGGCGAGATCATTTTCCACTGTCCTTCCCGGTACAATCTCTCGCTCACGCGCAGCGTCGGTCTGCCGGAATCAAGCCGTGCCGCCGCCAGATCTTCCCTCTGCGCCCAGCCGAACATCACCACATCGCTTTCCTCTATCTTTTTTATGCACTCCCGCTCCTCTTCATACAGGCACAGGACATACGGAAGCTCCCTGACGTCCAGCCCCCAACCCATGGCGATCCGTTCCTCCTCCATAGGCATGGTCTGGATAAACGTAAAATCCGCTCCCAGTTTCTTATAGAGCGAGTTGCAAAGCGGGATCTGGTGATGATTGATGTAATTGGACACAAACGTAAAAGTCATGACAATATCTCCCGATAAATGTGTATCAGCCGATAATAGTTCTGGTCCGCATCATGGTTCACGCGCGCATGCTTTCTGGCGTTATCCGAGAACCGCTCCACAATAGCTTCCTTGGTAAAGATCTCAATGATCCTGTCGGCAAGCGCCTCCGTGCTGCCTGCCGGATACAGCATCCCATCTCCTCCGTCCGTCAGCATATTGTGCACGCCGCCCACATCGGCGGCCACGCACGGCACGCCAAGCATCATGGCTTCTCCAAGCGAATTAGGCGAATTCTCTATCGCGGAAGGGAGCACATAGAGATGGCAGTTAAGATATTGCTCCTTCATGGCCTCCGCCGTCAATCTTCCAAGCATCGTTATATGGCTGTCCAGCCGGTTCTCCCGGATCAGTTTCCGGATGTATCTGCCGTAAGCGGAGATCTTAAGTCTGTCTTTCAATGTTTCGTCTTCTATGATATTGCTGCCGGCCACATAGACATGCGTATCGGGGAACTGTTCCAACACTTTCGGAAGAGCTTTTAGCAGATAGTGGAACCCTTTGATTGGATAATCCCCCTGACTCAGAAAGATCGTGTGCGGTTCACACGCGGTCCTCTTCCACCTGTCATGATAAAAGATTCCGCGCAGCGTTTCATTCAGAAAATGATACTTGGCCGACGGATTGACCTTGGCCGTATACTCACGGTCAAAATCCGTTCTGCCTGCCACATGGCCGGTCAAAAGAAGCGCCGCGGTCTCATTCTCACCGCGCATCTTAAATTTTCTCTGCTGCTGCCTGATACTGTCCTTTTTGATGCGGTCGCGCAGCGTCGCCTGCCTCTGTACTTTCATGGGAATATCCGCCATATATTTGTCCGCGATAACGCTGCATATTCCCTGTATACCGATCAAAGTCCTCTCCGGCCGCCCATATGCCTTGACGCATGCAAGCGTATGAGGATATTCCGTCCCGAACACATGCACGATATCCGGCATACAGTCCGTCAGGATCTCCTGAAACCGTTTCTCCAGTTCCGGATCATAGATCTCCGGAGTGTCCAGATTCTCCAAAAAACCGTAACAGCTGCACGGTATATTTTCTCCCAGACGCAGGGTCGTTCGAAGGTCCCCCATATCCTCTCCCGCCGGAAAAGCGATCGCCAGTTCGATACGGTTCCTCCCCTGTTCCTGAACGACCCGGTCCAACAGACCGCTCAGCCAGCCTTCCCGGTTACTGTAATCCACCCCAAGCTGTTTGGCTATCGCAGGAAGCATAATATTACATACCCATAGTACCTTCATACCTTTTACCTCCGATGTAACACCGAATCTTCATCCGGTCATGGACCCGCACGGATCTTGTTTCCGCTCCGTCAGGTTTTGTACAATCTCTTCTTGACGCTTTGATAGACCTTTGCTGTCACCGGATTTTTGGCGATCCATGCCCTCAAAGGCGCCAGCGTCAACAGCATGAACATCCGGTATCTGAACACTCTGCCCGCCGGCATATAGCGGCTTACCACCACCCGATGTTCTGCTTTGGAACGTTTTTCATTCTCTCTCGTTTCGGAGAAACCGCCGCCTTCATACACCGCTATGGTAAGCGGCATATATATGGTCCGCGCGTGCGCCTCATAATAACACCACAGAAAATGCTCGTAGTCGGCGCGTACGATATAGTCCGTGTCAAAACCGCGGTCCCGCATAAGCGCCGCGGAATAAAAACATGCCTGATGGCAGGGCAGGTTGCGGTAACAGGCGAAATCATCTATTACCGGATTGGAGGGTATCAAAGTGCCGGTCCTGCCCTCGTAGACATTCCCATAGAAGATATATGGCATCTGCCGGTCCGCAGATATCCGTTCCTCCGGCGAAGCCCCGGTACCGGCCGTTTCCCGGATCCGCTCTTTGACCCGCGCGAGCACTTCTCCGTCATAAAATCTGTCCCCGCAGTTCAGGAAAAAAACATATTCCCCACGGACAAACCGCAGCGCCTGATTCATGCCGTCATAGATTCCGTTATCCTTCCCGCAATACACCCGGATGCGTCGATCGACCGGTCCTTCCCGCAGGGCGGCCTCACCTTCGCTGCGCAGTCCGCGCTCTTTGTCCGGCTGCCATCCGTATCTCTCTAAGCACGCTCTTGTGGCGTCGTCGCCGGAACCACCGTCTTTGATAATGACCTCATAATCCTGTTCCGTCTGATTCAGGATGCTTTCGACCGTTTCATGCAGTTTTTCTCCCGCGTTCAGACACACTACGATGATACTGAATGTCATTGCGTATTCTCCCGTTTCACAGAATAGGGCTCCAGCGGCCGTCCGCGGCGGCGCATGACCTGCCGTGCGCACCGTCTGCACTACGGCGGACTCCGCCGCTGTCAGCTCATATCCGACAGGATATTGACCATGTCGTTAAAAAAGAACGTTTTATAGGGCAGGATCAGGGTGCCGTCATCCCCCGCCCTGCTCATATACACCGCAAAATACAGGATCGCCGCCAAAATGATCCCCAGACGGAAGATCTTCTTTTCCCGTCCGTTTTCCATCTTTTTCAGCAGCATCGGAAGAAACAGTATATGACTGATCGTCAGGTAGTAACCGATGCGCGATATGATCGGCAGGAACGAGCAGAATACATACAGCGCCAGCGCTCCCAGATTCAGATAAAAATAAAACCGAAACCGCTTCCCGTCTTCCGCATCATCCATGATTCCCCCGCATCCCTTATCCGGACCGCCTTCCTTACGCCGCATCCAACAGACTATTCCCGCAAACAGCAGCACGGCAGAACACCGCAGAATATTGACATAGCTGGTCCCGCCTTCCAGATATTCCGTTTCCTCGTAAGTAGGATACAGAAAAACGACCAGTTTCAGGTAATAGTCCTGGAAAAAGAGAAACGTTGTGCAGAAAAGCGCGCCCGCACACAACTGCCATTTTTTCCACGATAAAGACGCCAGAAAATAAAGCGGAATAACGACCAAAATCGATTTATGGAACAGCGAACCCGCGGCAATCAGGATCAGGAATCTGCCCCACTGTCCGCGCAGCACAAATTTCATGGAATACAGCGCCACCGCCAGCGCCAGATAATAGCGGACCGTGCTGAATGTCTGAAAATAATATCCTAGCGCCATGAACAAAAAAAACGTCAGTGCAAAATCATCGCTCTGTTCATACATCGCCGACAGGAAGAACAGGATCGTAACAAACGCATATACCGCAAATACCAGAAGGTAATTTTCAAAACCGGAAAGCCCGTAGATCAGTTTGACCAAAAGGTTAAACCCAATCTCCGTGGGAACATAGGAATCATAGTTGATCAGGTGCATGAACTCCACATATTTGGCATAGTCATTCCCCACATTCAGCCTGCATGCCGATAACGCGAACAAGATCAAAAAGATCGTCAGCATACAGATACGGTTGCACATCTGCTGTCTGGTTATCCTATACGGCTGCATGACCGGTCGATTATTTACCATACATGCGGCCAGAACCGTGGCCGCCGCCACCGTGATATACAGAATCATATCCTGATGTTATCCTTTCCAACCGCTGTGCCTTTCCCTTCACGCACTCCGTCCTTCATCCAGCGATAAGCCTGCTTGATCGGAACATCCCTGCACATCGTCTTTCTGTGCACCCACAGAAAACGCAATGCCAAGAAAAGCGCCAGTCTGCCATACAAATAATGGTACAGGACCCCTCTGTCCCGGAAAAATTTCTCATGGTATCCGCTGAACCATGTGGATTCTCTCTCCGTTTCCTCCCCGATGCAGACCGTATGGGAATAGATCTTAAGTCCGGCTTTCAGACAATCCCGGAGGAAAAGGCTGTCCTCCCCGTTGCTGTATCTGGCTCCTCCGCCGAAAAGAAGCGAATAGTGTACGTTCGCCCGCAGCAGAGCCTCTCTTCTGGCCGTGATGCTGTATCCCGGATACCGGCCGTAATTGCGGCGGCCCACACGGTGGATATCCTCGTTCCAATAAGTCCGTCTGGAAGGAGCCACCTTTACATTGACAAGGATCATATCGGCATCCGGAAGCTGTTCATAGGCTTTCCTGATCTGCGCTTCATAGTCTTCGCTTAAGACGACGTCTTCATCCATGAACACACAGACATCGGCGTTGGCATGAAGAAGTGCGGTATTGCGGCTTAAGCCTACTCCTCGCTCCGGCATGGTAAAGACCTGTATCCTGTGTCCCCGGTCTTCCATCTCCTCATAGCCGTACCGATCGCACTGATCCACTATCACCGCGTCAGTCCGAATATGCATTTGTCTGATCAGCTCGGCCGCATCTTTTTCTACGGCCGATACCAGCAACTGAATTTTCATACTGTCCCTTTTATCTGCTTTCCGATAGCTTTTCCGTAATATCTGCGCAGAAACCTGTCGTCGGCGCCGCTGACCGCCACGCCCGCCAGACGGCATCCCCGGACCTTAAGCTGCTCTAAGACAAACCCCAGAAAGGCGGCATGTACTTTTCCGTATTCCACCATTACCACCACTCCGTCCGAAGCGCACAGGGCGCTCCAGCGCTCCTGCGTTATCATCTCACCCTGTACGACGTTCAATACGGCGATCTCTCCCGTCTTCTCCCGCAGAAATTCCAGATCATCTTCGTATGCGGCATGAAATCCGCCGTCCGAACCCGCATATCCGATAAACGGCACGTCCGCCGTCTGCTTTATATCACTGGCGACCATGATCCGGTCGTCCAATATATAATAAAAGCCCATCCCCAGTAACATAAGCGCAGCGGCAATGACGAGTCCCGCCAGTACCGCCTGAACGGTTCTGGAATCCGCCGTCACCAATCTGCTTTCCGTAGTCTGTATCACTTCGATCTTATCAAACTCCTTGGCCGTACTGCCCCTCTGGGTCAGGGACTTCCCCACAGCGCTCAGGATCGCGTCGCAGCGCTCCCGGTCATGCGTAGTGACAGTGATAGTCAAAAGCCTTAGATCCGACAGGATCTCCGCCTTGGTGGCGGCCGTGACTTCCTCTTTCGTATACCCCTCCGGCAGGAATCCCATGGTTACGTCGAGGATCGGATCCGTTGCGATCAGATCGTTCCATGTATACCCGTTATATGCCTGATAAACTTCCCCCGTTTCATCCGGCGCGAAATCAAGATAGATCTTGGAGACCGCCCTGTATTCCCGCTCCGATTCCGGCACGATATGCGCCGCTTCATACAAAATACCGCCGATCACGGCGCCGACGGCAGCCGCGAGCAGCACAAGCCATATTTTTCTGATAAAACATAATGCCAGTTTTTTTAGATCCATGCCCGAATCGGCGTACTTGATATCCCGCATTTTCCAAACCTTTCTTTTTTCTATGGTTCGCCGCTATTTACGCATTGCGGTCGTCTGCGTGCTGTCTACTCCCTCCGTGCTCTCCGGCTTGACCAAGATCTTCAACGTCAGAAGCATCAGTTTCAGGTCCAGCCATACCGAATATTGCTCGATATATGTCAGATCCAGTTTCAGCTTATCATAAGGCGTCGTGTTATACTTGCCGTATACTTGAGCGTAACCGGCAAGACCGGCCTTGACTTTCATGCGGAAAGCAAATTCCGGCATTTCCTCCAGATACTGGTCGATGATCTCCGGGCGCTCCGGCCGCGGACCGATAAAGGACATATCGCCTTTCAAAATATTGAACAGCTGCGGCAGTTCATCGATCCTCGTGGCGCGGATAAATCTTCCCACCGGCGTAATGCGGGAGTCGTTCTTGGAAGCAAGCCTTGCCACTCCGTCTTTCTCCGCATCCACTCTCATACTCCTGAATTTCAATATGGAAAACTCTTTACACCCTATCGTACACCGGATCTGTTTGTAGAATACCGGTCCTCCGTCATACAGCCTGATTGCGGCCGCCGTGACCAGCATAAAGGGTGACGCGGCGATCAGCAGGAGAATGGAGCACACCAGATCGATCAGTCTTTTAACGATCCGCTGCTCTATTTTCAAGGCATATTCTCTGGTCAGATAGATCGGCGTATCGAACAGATGCAGCTGATCCGCTCCTTTGATAATGACATCCGATATCTTCGGCATCATATACACGCGGACAGCGCGGCTGTAGCAGTATTTCAGCAGATAATTCCTGTCTGCCACCGGAATATCCCACAGCACGACTGCCCCGTATCCGTTTGCGATCTCCTTTTTGACCGCTTCAACGCCCTCAGAAATATTCATGCTCTTACGGATCTTATATTTTTCCCTGCGCGACTCAAATTTCGTCACAATATCATTGATCGATCTCTCGCCATGGATGATCAGGATCTCCCGCGGCGGAAACGCCTTATAATAGCAGGTGTTGCACACAAATATCCACACGGCTGAAGCAATCGTCTGTATGAGCGTCGCCATCGCGATCGGTTTAACGCTCACGATCCAGTTCGCCATCAGCGAGATCTGAAAATAGGAGATCACATTGGCGAACAACAGGGAAAAGAATTCCGAGAGGAACACATCCGTGGGCTTCAGATAGCCTATTTTCAATGCGCCGTAAGTGCTTGCAAAGAAAAAGAGCAGCACAAAATAGATCAAAATGATAAGAATATGTCCTTTGAAAAAGAAATTGGCTTTGCCGTGGAACCGCAGGTACGGATAATATTCATGGAACCAAAAAAAGGCGTAGACGGCCGTATGAAAGAGCAGTCCGATAAAAGATAACTGTAATATGACAAATCTTTTTAGAGAATCCATCCGTTTCATATTGGTACCTCATGAAAGAAAATTTACCGCTATAATCGTCTGACGGTCGCCCTGTAAGCCCACAGGACAAAGCAGCGCGCGCTGACAGCCACAGGCAGCTTCTCCTGTCTGCGATAAAGATTCCAGATGCGTCTGACCGCCGCCAGTTTATTGGACGACAGGGAATCGGCCGGCCTGCGGTAGACGGCAAGCACCTCGTCCAGTCCGTATGCCGTATGCCCCGCCCTTAGGATCTGCCACCAAGTCGCCGTATCCTCGCTCTCCACTTTGGGCATCCGCATCAGATCCACAGGAATGATCTTTCTGTCAAGCAGCACGGTAGTCGTAAAGATAACGGTCCGCGACAAAGCCTGCTCATAGACAAGCGTTTCCGGGACATGCACGATCTTTCCCGTGGGCCTTGCCTGCTCATCACCGAATTCGTAAGCGGAAAAAACAAACCCCGCCTGTCTGTCCGCCATAAAAGAAAGTTCTTTTTCAAGCTTTTCGGGAAACCAGATATCATCCGCGTCCAGAAAGGCGATATATCTTCCCTCCGCCATATCGATTCCGGTATTGCGCGCCGCCGCGGCGCCTTCGTTACACAGCTTGCGCACATAGACGATACGGCGTCCCGAATCGTCTGCATAGTCTTCTATGCAGTCGATATTCTTATCTGCGGCCGTTCCCGGACCGGCTTGTCCTTCCGGGTATTCCAGATCTCCCTGCCCTTTTGGATATTCCGGATCCTTCTGCCCTTCCGGATACCCCGGATCCGTTCCTGCAAAAGGCAGACGCTTCCGGTATCCGTTTTGACGCAGCGTATCTCGAATGATCCCCGCGCTTCCATCCGGCGAACAGTCGTCGATCAGGATCAGTTCCCACCGGGCATAAGTCTGTTTCTGCACCATTGCGATCGTTTCGGCAATATAGTCTTGTGCGCGGTACACCGGCACGATGACACTGACCAACCCGCTCATTTACAGCTCCTCTTTTATGAGATAAATAGGCCGTTTCTTTACTTCCATATAAGTCTTGGACAAATACTGCCCCACTATTCCAAGGCAGAAAAGCTGCACACCGCTCACCAACAGGATGATGCACACCAGAGAAGGCCACCCCGAAGTCGGATCGCCGAAGATCAGCGTTCTCACAACGGTGACAACGATCAGCACAAACGCGACAAGACAAAACGCCGCCCCCATCACGGCCGCTATGGTAAGCGGCACTGTGGAAAATGCGGTGATCCCTTCGATCGAATAGGCAAACAATTTCCAGAAGGAAAACTTCGTTTCTCCTTTTCTGCGCTCTATATTCTCATACTCCAGCCACTTCGTTTCATAGCCTACCCACCCGAAGATGCCCTTCGTAAAACGATTGTATTCCGACATGGCCAGAATCGCATCCACCACACGCCTTGTCATAAGACGATAATCTCTTGCCCCGTCCACGATCTCCGTCTTGGAGATTCTGTTCATGAGCCGATAGAAGATTCTTGCAAAAAAAGACCGGATCGGCGGTTCACCCTTTCTCGTCACCCGTCTGGTAGCCACCGAATCGTAACCCTGTTCTATATATCCGTACATCTCCGGGAGGAGCGATGGTGGATCCTGGAGATCCGCATCCATGAGCACGATGTAATCTCCTTTGGATTTTTGAAATCCCGCGTAAATGGCGGCTTCTTTTCCAAAATTTCTGGAAAATGACAGCAGACGCACACGCTTGTCCCGCTCCCGCAGCTTTTTCACTTCAAGCACGGTATTGTCACAGGACCCATCATCTACATAGATCAATTCTACCTCCAATTCCTTTTCCTGAAAAAAGGAGGTATTCTTAAATAATTCATCATAAAAATCGCTGACGTTTTCTTCCTCATTATAGCAGGGAACTATCACGCTCAGAAGTTTCATGCAGACTACCATGCCTTTCCTTTATCAATATCAAATATTTTATCATACCTAAAGAAAAAAAGGAAGAGACGTATCTCTTCCTTTTCCGGCCGCCCGACGCGTATTTTATACCAGCCTGTACTTTAGTCGTATGTAGTCGGCTACCGTTGCAATATACTCGCTATTTGTAGGTCTTACGTATTCACTTGAGTTGCTGTAACCGAATAGTTCTTCAAACAGCACACTGTTTCCCCTTTCCCACGATACTTCAATAGCATTTCTGATTGCTCTCTCGATCTTCTGATCTGTTGTCTTGTACATCTTCGCCAGATCCGGATACAAAAGCTTCGTGACGCTGCCTACCAATTCCATGTCCTTCGTGCACATTCCTACCGCACTTCTCAGGTACTGATAACCTCGTAAATGCGCAGGTATGCCCAACTCTAACATGAAACCGGAAATCGCCTGTTCCAGTTCTTGCTCGGACACCATATTTGCTTGTAACATTCCCTTTTACTCCTTTTGCGCATCAACCTATTTATGTAGTTATATTGCATACTTAAATAATAGCAGACATCACCCGTTCTGTAAATTGTAAGTTATCGCCTACATTCTTGCAGAATCCACATTCTCTCTGAACCAATCATACGCCAACCGTATTCCCTCTTCCAGATCGACCTTATGCTGCCACCCCAGTCCGTGCAGCTTTGTCACGTCCGTCAGTTTGCGCGGCGTACCGTCCGGCATCTCTTTGTTCCATACGATCTCACCCTGATAACCCACGACTTTCTGAACCGTTTCGGCAAGCTGCTTTATTGTGACTTCTTTGCCCGTACCGATATTGACATGCTGCTCCCCACTGTAATTTTCCAACAGAAATACGCAGGCGTCCGCCATATCGTCCACATACAGAAACTCTCTTAAAGGAGAACCGGTGCCCCATAATTCTACTGTGGGACTGCCGTTTACTTTTGCTTCATGAAATTTGCGGATCATCGCCGGCATAACATGCGATCCCTGAAGATCATAATTATCATGAGGTCCATAAAGATTGGTGGGCATGCAGCTGATAAAATCATCTCCATACTGCCGTTTATAAAACTTACACATCTCAAGCCCTGAAATCTTCGCGATCGCATAGGCCTCATTCGTTTCTTCAAGCGGTCCGGTAAGAAGCGCGTCTTCCGGTATCGGCTGAGGCGCCATCCTCGGATAGATACAGGTGCTTCCCAAAAACAGCAGTTTTTTTACATGATGATCATGGCTGCATTTGATCACGTTGCACTGTATCTGCATATTTTCATAGGCAAATTCCGCAGGAGCCGTATTGTTGGCATTGATGCCGCCCACTTTGGCCGCGGCAAGGATCACCACGTCGGGTTTTTGCGTTTCAAAGAAATTTCTGACTGCCTGCTGATCCGTGAGATCCAGTTCTTTATGCGTCCGGCCAATGATATTCGTGTAGCCCTTCGCCTCCAGATTCCTCACGATGGCGCTTCCGACCAAACCTCTGTGTCCTGCAACATAAATCTTGTCTTTTTTTGTGAGCGTTGTGTTCATTTTTTCTCCATTTCCGAAGTTTCTGCGCCGCTTCCAGCCTTCACTGATCCTGCGGGCGCGCCGCTTCTATGTATGTTTATTATTATTTATTCACTGTAAGGAGCCGCATCATATCTGTAATTTACAGGTCGGCAGCCATAAAGCCGTCTTCCACGGAAGACCCCATAAAAAGGATGTCGGCCTTCACGGGCGCCGACGGGAAACTCTCATATCCCACCCGGTCCCCTTCTTTCGGATAATAGAACGTCACTCCGTTTATCTCATAGGCGGCCGTTTCATAATTATCATAATCTTTCTGCGTAAGCCAATAATCATTTTCAAAAGACGAGCAGATCTGCCCGCCAAGAGCCGCGGCCTTGTAAAGAAGCAGCATGACCGAGCCAAAAACCGCGCATCTTCTGACCGCTTTCCGTCCGGGCGTATCTCCCGGTGAAGACCTGTCTTCCGACGGCTTTCCGTCTTTTTCTCCGCCAGCGGCATAGAGCACATACAGATTTCCCAACACCACCGCCGGGGTCAGATACACATATACGCAGCCGTAACGCATCAGCGGGGATGTGCACAGCCAGAAAAGAAAAGAACATGCCACCGCCGCCTGTACCGGCAGAAATCTTCTGCGCCTTTTCCAACATCCGCATGCAGTCCCGATTCCACAGACCGCCAACAGAACTACCGACACCGCCGCTGCCGCCGTCATGCACTGATCTATTCTGCTGAGCGACCGAAACCAATCCGGCATCCATTGCTTAACCGGCATATCAAAAAGCGATACATCGGAATATCCTCTTCCGTATACTTGGATCTCCTTGGCGTCATAATCCGCCAGTCCTTTCGGTATCTTCCACGGCACGTCAAACAGATCGATCCGGGTAAACGGATAGACCAGCCAACCGGATATCATCACATTCCGGATCAAATATGGCAGCAATGTCACAATTCCGAGAAAAAGGTACCGCAGGATCTCACGGACTCTCTTTTCTTTTATCAGGCAAACGGCCGGAGGGACCGCCAGAATCAGGATCAGCGCCGCGGAAAGCTTGACTGTTATCAAAAAAACGCAAAGCACGCAGAGCATTGCATAAGGGTAGATCTCCTCAATCTCTTCCTCCAACAGGTCCAGCCAGCGGATCACGATATAAAAAGCGATCAACACCATAAAATAATCCGAGGCCGGCGAAACCATCTCGTCAAAGATATTGACCAGATAGTACACGCACATAAGCCTTGCAAAATCAGAAGTGCGTATTCTGCCACGCTGCAGAGAAGGCACGATCTCAGCACAGACCACCGCCAGCAGAAAGGCCAGCCATCCGGCTGCACAGTGATACGACTGTCCTCCCAAAAAGGACATGCTGTACAGTGCCGACAACGCGAATGACGAACTGTTATATGCCAGTCTACAGTGCAGGTTGCCCAGTCCCCTGACCACACCGTACTCTTCGATCCATCTGATGCTCTGCGCATGGTACAGACCGGTATCGTAGTGGATCATACCCCTTGAAGCGCCGTACGAAAACAACAAAAAGAGGAACAGCACGCCAAACGCCTTCGCACTTCCTCCCATCCGCTTATCCCGTATCTTGTTCCGCATATCCGCGAACATGCTTTTGAATTCCCGTCGGCTGCGCCACGCTATAGCCAACGCCGCCGCGGACATGATCACATTGGCTGCCAAACCCACGCGCCCGAACAAACTAAAAAACTGGGCATATACCGTAACGGCCACGAGCCCGCATACCAAATAGGAATCCTTATATCTGATCGAATACGGGATCCGCTTTTTTGTTCCGCTTAAGATCCCGTATCCGATCGTAAAAGTCGTAAAGAAAATATAGATCCATACCGCTGTTACTGACACCATAGCCGTTTATGCCCTGCTCTTTTTATAATCCTCACAGCTCATACCGGCAATCGCCCTCAGATCGCTGTCCATCATCATGGACACAAGGCCTTGGAAGTCCACATTGCGCTTCCATCCCAGTTTCTGCTCGGCCTTCGCGCAATTTCCCCAGAGAAACTCCACTTCCGCCGGACGGTAGAATTCCGGATTGACATCCACCAACAATCTTCCCGTTGCCGCATCGTAACCTTTTTCCTCAACGCCGGCCCCTTCCCAGCGGATCTGCACGCCAAGTTCTGCAAAAGCCGCTTCCACAAACTCCCGGACCGTGTGCGTTTCGTTGGTCGCAAGCACATAATCATCAGGGGCGCTCTGCTGAAGCATCAGCCACATGCCTTTGACATAATCTCCCGCAAATCCCCAATCTCTTTTGGCATTCATATTGCCAAGAGAAAGCTTGTCCTGTTTGCCGGCTATTATATTGGCTATCGCCAGAGTGATCTTTCTTGTGACAAAATTTTCGCCGCGCCTTGGTGATTCATGATTAAACAAAATCCCGTTGCACGCATACATATTATACGACTCCCTGTAGTTCACAGTGATCCAGTAAGAGTATAATTTAGCTGCGCCGTAAGGACTCTTCGGATAAAACGGCGTCTTTTCACTCTGCGGCGCCGTTTCCGGAATCCCGCCGAAAAGTTCGGATGTAGATGCCTGATAAAATCTGCATGTGCCGCCGTTTACCCGGATCGCTTCAAGCAGTTTCAAAGTGCTTACCCCGGTGGCCTCCGCAGTATATTCCGGCACCTCAAAAGAAACCCCCACATGGGACTGTGCCGCGAGATTATATACCTCCGATGGACGGATCTCCGCGATCAGACGCATCAGATTACTGGAATCTGTCATATCCGCAAAATGCAGAAAGAACTTAACCCTATTGTAATCGGAATGGATCAAGTGGTCTATCCTCGCCGTATTGGAAATACTGTGCCTGCGGATAAGTCCATGCACCTCATATCCCTTTTCCAATAAAAATTCAGCCAGATAAGAACCGTCCTGACCCGTAATACCCGTAATCAAAGCTACCTTTTGCATAAATTATGATTTCCTTTCCCAAAAGTATGCGCTCTCCGCTCTGCCGCGTCTGACCCATACATGCCTATTCCGTTTATTAAAACCTGCCGTTTTATTTTCTCATAAAAGAGCGCAAATGTAAAGCCAAATATGCCCAAACCCGCTCAAACCCGCTCAAACCCGCTCAAATATACTCAAACCTGCTCATTTTTCAAATACTCTGCAATAGCGTCGTGCCAATCAGCGAACATGAAATCCGTCGTCATTTTTAACATATAATTTTCCAAAACCGAGTAGGCAGGACGCTTGACGGCGGCTCCATACTCCTCCGATGTAATCCCCTCAACAACCGTTTTTTTACCCGCTAGCCGGAAGATCTCTTCTGCAAACTGCGCCCAGCTGCAATCCCCCTCACAGGTGCCGTGGAACAGCCCATAATTTTCCGTGGCGAGCAGATACGCAATCGCTCCGGCAAGCTGCACGGCGCTAGTCGGCGAGCCTATCTGATCGTTCACTACCCGGACTTTGTCGTTTGTCTGAGCCAGACGGAGCATAGTCTTTACAAAATTTTTACCGTCCCCATACAGCCACGCCGTGCGGACAATATAGTGCCTCTCGCTGAATTCTCTGACAAAATTTTCGCCCGCCAGTTTCGTTCTTCCATACGCTCCCTGAGGGTCCACGGGATCCGTTTCCCTGTACGGCCTGTTTCCGTTGCCGCCAAAAACATAATCCGTAGAAACATGCATCAGCTTCGCCCCGGTTTCTGCAGCAGCAATGCTCAGGTTCCTTGGACCGATTGCATTGATCCTGAAGGCCAGATCTTCCTGCGTTTCACACGCTTCCACCGCCGTATATGCCGCACAGTTGATGATCGCATAAGGCTGTATGCTGCGGGCAAATTCCATGACCTTATCGATGTTTGTAATATCCAATTCGTCCACATCGGTATTGATCAATTCATATTCGGTGCTCCCCGCATACTGTTGCTCGATCGCGCGTCCCAATTGTCCGTTGGAGCCAGTAACTATCACTTTTTTCATTTTCATTTTAATCTCCATTCCGGAGCGTTTTACGCGACGGGGCGACGCGAATCTCAAATTCGCGTCTGCCATCAGGGGAATTTGTGACGCTCCGGCACAAATTCCGTGTGAAAAATAAGCTATCGAGCTTATTTTTCACACTATCTCCGTTTCACAACATTTGTCCTGCACCGCATACTTGATAAACATGGCGGTCATACTTTTTTAATCATATCATCAACGCAATTATCATGCAACCGCTGAAAAAATATACTGCACATATATGAAGAAAATATGCAGTCCATATACATGAAAAGCATGCCGTCCATATATTCAAAAAATGCCGCCCGTTTACATACTCCGCCGTCCGGGTGACTGTCATATTCCCAAACTTTTCAAGGTATTTTCCTAACATTTTGTGGACTTTTTCAATTTTTTTCTAGTGACTCTCCTATTTGCTTATGTTATAATGAATTTCGGTATAGTTTTAGTAGCACTGAATAGGGAAAGCGAGGATTAGAAATGAAAAGATTACAAGTGCTCTTTCTTGCAGCCTTATCTTCTACTCTTCTGTTATTTGGCTGCGGCAAGGAAGAACCACGTCAGGAGGTTGTAGAACCTGTTGTGGAACAGGTGATTGATGACATAGTCGAACCAGACCAGACTAATATGGAAGAACAGAACGATACAGAACAAGAAACGGATGACGATACTCCACCGGAAGAAGGTATGGTTCGCAGCCGTATCACCAACGAATGGGTCAGTGAAGAAGTAAACAATACAAGACCGATCACCGTTATGATCCCCAATACCAAAACCGCCTCTCAGTATGGCATTTCCAGAGCGGACGTGCTGTATGAGTGTAATGTAGAAGGAAGCATTACCAGACTGATGGCGCTGTTTCAGGATTGGAGCGGTTTTGACAGACTCGGAAATGTAAGAAGCTGCCGTGATTATTATGTATATTGGTCCTTTGAATGGGATGCTTTTTATATCCATTACGGCGGTCCGTTTTACATAGATGAAGTAATCAATCGTCCTGATACGCAGGATATTGACGGAATGTCCAGCAGCAATTTCTGGCGCGCCAAAGATGCGCGTAACTCGACCGATAACGCTTATGTTGACACAGACGGCATCAAAGCCGATATCAACAAACTGGGATACGATCTGGCGTACCGTGACGGCTATGCTGACGAACAGCATTATAAGTTCGCACCGTCAGGCGAGCCCAATACTTTGGAACAGTACAGCGACTCTATTACGGCCGAAAAAGTGGACATGTCCCCTACTTATCCGGTGACAAACTGCTACTTTGTTTATAACAAAGAAACCGGGCTGTACGACAGATATCAGCACTTGTCCGGTGACTCCGATGGTCCGCATATCGATCAGGCAAACGGAAAACAGCTTGCATTTAAGAACATCCTGATCCAGAACACATATTTTGAGGTCCGTGACCAAAAGGGTTATCTTGCTTTTCAGTGTCATGACACCACAAGAGATGGATGGTTCTTCACCAACGGCAGAGGTATTCATGTAAACTGGGAAAAGAAATCCGACTACGGTGCGACAAGATATTACGACGATGACGGCAATGAAATCCAGTTAAATACCGGTAAGACGATGGTATGTATCGTGGAAGACGGCGATTCCTTCTTGGTTGACGGCCAGAAGATTGGATCCGGCAATTAATGGCTGCTTGATCGACATCAGATATCAATGCAGCAAAAGGGTTCGCCACAAGATTACTGGCAGTAAAACTGTAAAACTATCAATAACTCATTACCAACAATATAATCAGGCATAAACAAGTTTAAAAGCAGAGGGCAACCACTCCAAAGGCGGCTGCTCTCTGTTTTTCTATTAGGAAAAATCCGTGATCTTCTTATATGCGGCGCTCTAAACATGCGTTTCTCTTTATAGCCATCGTCATCCGATATCGTTATCCGGTTTCCGTTACTTTCATAAAAAAAATATCCTGTCGATCAACGACAAGATATTTTTTAATTGATTATAAGGTGACTGCCGGATTTGAACCGGCGATGACGGTGTTGCAGACCGGGGCCTTACCACTTGGCTAAGTCACCACAATTATTTATATATAAAAAAATTTGCTTTTTAAAAGCAAATGACTCCAACGGGAATCGAACCCGTGTTACCGCCGTGAAAGGGCGATGTCTTAACCGCTTGACCATGGAGCCTTGTCTTGTCTTCTTCCCGGCTGCTCTTTCCCGCCTTAACTCCCCGAGTAGGGCTCGAACCTACAACCCCGCGGTTAACAGCCGCGTGCTCTACCATTGAGCTATCGAGGAATGAAACAAATCTCTCCGGACCTCCGCTCCTGCAGAACCAGCTTCCAGAGAA